>CALAOR010000053.1 GCA_937889595.1 uncultured bacterium | reverse complement strand
CACTGCGGGCGTCTGGATCGTTATTGTACCGCTTGTCACGTTTCCTGTTGATACAGCTGCAAGCGAATTTACATCCACTCCTGCGGCTGAGCCCTGCAATGTTATTGTTCCGCTTCCCTGCGGGTTATATATCCATGTGTAACTTACCTGTCCGCCGTTTTTAGGCACAAGCGCCCATCCCGGTGTTGCGCCGGAAACATAAAGCGCCCCGCCCGGCCCGTTTTCAGCAAGCGCTGAAGGCGTTACAAAATTCGCGTCAGTCTGTCCGGAATTCGTGACCACCATTATCACGGTCATGGGCTGGCCTATATCCACGCTTGAGGGGGCGGATAAAACAGCGCTCAAACTTACGGGCGACTGGACAGTGATCATATTGCTTGACGCCGGAACTGATGTCCTGGTCGTCTTTGAATATGTCGCGTACCCCGTGATCGACCCGTTCACTCCAAGCGTGCCCGGGGCGGACGCTGAATACGTCCAGAAAAAATCCGCGGTTGTGTTCGGCGCGAGCGTCACAGACGGCGGATTGGGGCCGCTGATGTAATTATAATTCCCTGAACCGAGTTTAATAAGAGGCGACGGCACTACGCCTTCTGCCGTACTTGTTCCAGCAGTATTTGAAACATGCATCTGGATAGTGATGAACTGGCCTATGGACGCGACAGTTGGCGTCACAAATATATCCTGGGAAAGCGCCGGATACAGATATGCCTGTATCGAGTTTGATCCCGGCGTTGTAATGACAGTTGACGTATGCCCGAGGCTTGTAACGTTATCCGTAACAAGCGAAGGGCCTGCCGCTCCGACAGCGGCCTGATATATCCATGTAAATTCCTGATAACCGCCGGCAGGTATTGCCGCGGTTGCGGGGTTCAGTGGCGATAAAACGGAACCTATTGTCCCAATAAGGGCTCCCGGGGTGGTTGCTGTAGCCGTAACAATACCGACGTTTGATACGGATAATATCACTGTGTAAGCCTGATTTTCATTTATCACAGCCGGCATAACCCTGATCCAGCTGTTTAGCACCGGGTAGTTCGGCTGCACAAGGACATTGTTGCTCTGCGCATTGCCTGCAAGCGAAACCGGATTATTTGAATTTGCGTCGGTTCCCGAAGCCGTTGCCTGGAAACGCGCGTTGCCTGTCCCTGTCGGTGTAAATGTCCAGGTAAAGTACGCGGTTGAATTCCCCGGAACAACCTGTGAACCCGGCGTCGGGCCGGTTGTGGCCCCCGGAGCTGTGGGCCCCGCGCCGATATTAAGCAGTAACGAAGGAGCCACGGCATTTGCGGCAGCCTGACCCATATTGCTGATTGTCATTATGACCGTAACTTCCGAACCAACACCGACTATGGCCGGAGCGGCTGATATGAAAGCGGTAAGCGACGCGGGCGACTGTATGATCACCTGCTGGCTCGATGAAAGCGGGCTGGCAACAACAACCAACGAATTGGAGTCTGTGCCTGAAGCCCGTGAGGCAAATGTTATATTGCCGGTATTTGCCGCTGTATAAGTCCAGGTAAAATAAGCCGATGAACCGGCGTTAATGACCGTTGGGATCGGCGCGGCAATAAGGACCGCCGAACCTGTTCCTGTTATAACCGGTAATATCCCGTTCACTGCAAGCGCGTTTGCCTGGCCCGAATTGGTAACCGACAAAACCACGGTTACGGTCTGGCCCTGGCTGACCTGTGCGGGCACGGCTGTAATTTCCGAAGCAAGGCTAGCGCCTGATTGTATGTTTACTGCCTGGCCCACTGAAATATTCGATGTGACAGGGCCGAAAGACGGGTCAATACCTGAAGCATTACCCGAGAACCACAGTGAGCCGCTTCCCTGCGCCGAATAAGTAAATGTAAACACAACCGCAGCACCCGATACGAGCGAAACTGCCGAAGGCCCTGAAATAAACTGGGCAAGCGCCGGAGTGGAAAGTGTAAGCGTATTTGCGTTCACGGCATTGCATAGCGCGCCGCCTGTGTTTGTTACGCTGACCAAAACGGTAATAATCTGCCCCACGCTGACCTGGGTCACAGGCATGACAATTGAGCTTGCGAGTTTCGCGCTCGCTTTTACCTCTATATTGAGGCTTGAAGCCTTTGTGCTGATTACCGGGACCAACGAATTTGAATCGATCCCGATTGCGCGCGCAGAGAATGCCACGACCCCCGCGGTTGTATCCATCGTATAAATCCAGGTGAAGTTCGCCGTTGTTCCACCGTTTATGTCCGTGAAAGACGGCGAAGGCATAGATACCGCGGTCTTGGTCCTTGCCCCTCCAGTTACTATGACTTCGAGCGTGTCAGGCGTGATCGAAACTCCCTGCGCAATTGCCGCTCCTGAATCATTGGTTACGGCAACAACCACCGTGATATCTTCCCCTGTTTTTACAGGGTTGGGCAAAGCTGTTATAACAGTTGTAAGGAAAGTATCTTTTTGCACTATAAGGCCTTTTTGCGCCTGCGGTGCGGATATCGCGGCGCCGCTGTTTGCGTCAGTGCCCGTGACCGTGGTCTTAAAATTCACATTGCTTGTTCCCACTGCCTGGTATACCCATGTAAATTCCTTCATGGACGCCGCCGGTATATTATCGACAGCCGGTGACGGTCCCGAGACCCTGATCACAGAACCAAAGTCCACGATATTTACGGCGGATGCGACATTGACGGCGTCGGCCTGTCCCGAGTTGGTTACAAGCAGGCGCACAGTGAATACCTGGTTCAAGCTTACGGTTGAGGGTATTACAAAACCCGCAACCAATGCAACAGGCGTTTGCAGCGTCACGAACGAAGATGTCTGCGGCGCGGCGGTTATGGTCACGTTTGAGTTCGCGTCAAACCCGGAAGCCTCTCCGAAAAAGCTCACGCTTCCATTGCCGGTTATATTATACCTCCATGTAAAGTCCGCGTGCGCCCCGCCTCCGGCAATATCAGCCGCAGCAGGCTGCGGCCCCGCTGCCGCGCCAAGCGAAGCTGAGTCTCCCTCGGCCGTTAAAAGCGGTGTTACATTATGTATGTCGGCCTGGCCGCTGTTTGCCACGCGCATGACCACGGTTATGACCTGGCCCACGGACATTGGCGTTGTAAGCGGCTGGAAAGTAATATTTAATGTTGGCGGCAGTTGTATGACGACTGCCGTTGTTGTGTTGTTTTGCGAATCAATCCCGAGCGTATGCGCGCCCGCTGTGAATATGGCATTGCCCGCGCCGTTCGCGGAGTATGTCCATGTGAAAGTGCCGAAGCCTCCCTGAGACGCGATCGTACTTGTTACTGGTTTGGGCCCGGATATATACAGTACGTTGCCCGCGTTTATAAAGGCGGTTGGCGTTGTATTTACCGCGTCAGCAAGCCCGGTATTTGTAATTCCCATGACAACCGTTATAACCTGTCCGACCGAGACCTGCGCGGGGAAGGCAACAAGCGAAGGTTTTGTGAGCAACGGCTGAGGGACCTGTACCACTATATCCTTTGCCGCGGCCACGGCCGTAACAGGAAGAGAGCTGTTTATATCGGTGCCTGACGCAAAACCCGTGAATTCCATGGTGCCTATCCCGTTGCCCGAGAATGTCCACGCGAAAACCGTAGTTGAATTGCCGTCAATGGTTATGTTAGAAAGCGTGGGGCCGGATACTATCATGGCTGTTGCCGTACCCGCGCCCAGCCTGAAATAGCTTATGTGCGCGTTCGCAAGCGTGACTTTCGCACTTCCCGTGTTGGTTACCGTCATATACATATTATAGGAAGCAACTGTGTTGGAAATTACATCCGGAGCCGATATAGAAGCTGACAAACCTGCCGCGGACTGTATGGTGATGGCGCCGGAATTAAGCTGTCCGGTCTGTATAAGCTGCAGGCTGTTCTCGTCGGTTCCAAAAGCATTGGTCGAAAATACCACGGACCCGGAGCCCGTCGCTGAATAAGTCCATATGAATGTGTGGCTGTTGTTGTTGCCGAAAATAACTGCGTAGTTGGGCGGTGAAACGAGCATGACAGTACCAGTGCCCGAGGCGGACGGTGTCACGCCAGCCGCAAAAAGAGCCTCTGCCTGGCCGCTGTTGGTAACTGTAAGCATTACGCTTATCAGCTGCCCCGTGGAAACTATTGACGGCTGCGCCGATATGGCGGCGCTTAGGGCCGCGCCGTTATATACATCTATTCCCTGCGTGTTTGCCGTATTCGAGAAAACCGCGCCAAATAAAGGGTCAATGCCGGTCGCGTTCGCGGAGAACCATATACGGCCGGCCTGTGTCGCCTGGTAAACATATGTGAATGACTGCACCCCCGCTCCTGCGGCCGCGAGATCCACTATAGCCTGCGCGGGAGGTATGGGCCCGCTGATCTTATTCGCCGAACCTGAGCCGTTATTTATTAAGACAGGGAACGCCTGGGCCGTGACAGTGTTGCACGCGGCTCCGCCGTTATTTGTGACGGTCAATATAACGGTAAATAACTGTGATACGCTGACGCTTAAGGGGCCAATCGACATGTCCGCGGCAAGCAACGAGCTCAACTGCATGGTTACCACGGACGACTGCGCCACAGCGCTTTGCGAGAGGTTCCCGGTATTCCCGTCCCTGGCAATGGCGTTGCCGGTAAAACTTATCGTGCCCACGACGTTGCCGAGATTATAAACCCACGTGAAATCCGAACTTGTCCCGCCCGCTATGATCCTTGACACCGGGTTCGGCGCCTGGGCAATATTCGCGAACTCCCCGCCCGTGACTATCTTGCCGAGGTCCTGCGGTGTTATGGAAACGTTTACGGCTGTAGCGCTGCCTGATGTATTGTTCACGGTCATGACAACCGTCAGCTGGGCGCCTGTCTTTGCCACAGACGGCAGCGAAGCAAACGACGCGACAAGCGAGACATTTTTCTGTACGGTAATATTGACTGACGCTATGCTGCCGGCCGCCGCAAACCCTGAATTTGAATCCGTGCCTGTGGATGAAGCTGTGTATATGAGGGGGCCGTTACCTGCGGCCAGATAAGTCCATGTGAATGTCTGCGAACCGTTCCCCGCGATAGTCGCGTTCGCCGGATTTGGCCCGGTCTGCTTTATAGCCGTGCCTGTAAATAAAACATTCCTGACCGGATTTGTCGGGGCCACATTGTTCGCGGGTGAAGATCCGGTGTTGGTCACAAACATTGTCATTATGAATACCTGACCCACGGTGACTGTCGAAGGTGCGGAGAGGAAATTCACAAGATTTGACTGTGATTCTATAATGGCATTGGACGTGGTTACAGGGACCGCTGATATAACTTCGCCTGAGTTTGCGTCGTTTCCCGAGCCTTCTATATAGAAGCCGACCGTTCCTGCGCCTGTAGTATTATAAACCCAGGTAAATGAAGCCGTAGAGCCCGAAGCAATAAGCGCGCTCGACGGGATCGGGCCGGATACATTATTAACACTGCTCGCGTCACCAACGGGTATGATGTCCGGTATTACATTATTTATGGACGCGCCGCCCGTATTATGAATATTTCCGACGACAATTATCTGCTGTCCCACTGATACCGTGGACGTCAGCGGATTAGGCGCTGGAACAAGCTGATATGTAATTCCTATTACTGGTTTTGTCTGGACAAGGACCGTATTACTTTGCCCTTCCACGCTGGATACGGGCCCGTTGGAAGCAGTGCCTGTAAATGCGACGGACCCGGCCGCATTCGGGGTATAAGTCCAGGTAAACATTGTAAATCCGCCGTTTGCGGCGATCGTTGCGTTTGGAGGGACGGGCCCTGTCCCGTAATTGACTCCTCCGGAATAATTATACACATTCGGCGTGGTGGCTATGCAATCGGCAAGGCCGTTGTTTGTCACCCTCATGGTGACGGTTATTACCTGTCCTATGGAAACCTGCGTAGGATACGCGATAATGGAAGGCATCGCGAGCGCCGGCGCAGGGAGCTGGACTATGGAATCCGCGGGTGCTGCCGTAGTTGTGGCGGGCAGGACGGAATTCCTGTCCGTTCCTGAAACAGAACCATTGAAGTGGACGGTTCCGGTTCCTGTTGCCGAGAATGTCCAGATGAATAAATGCGATGTACCGCCGGCTATAAGTACCGGGGACTGGGCAGCGCTTAAGAACACGCTGGGCGAGCCGGATGAGGTGAAGCCTAAAACCGGCGTTGCTGCCAGAGCGTCAACTGTGCCGCTGTTTGTCACGCTCATGTATACATTATATAAGGTCGAGTTATTGGATATGGAAGGTGGAGCTATTATAGTTGCCGAGAGCGCTGTTTTATTCTGGACATTCACGGTTCCCGAGGTTATGACGCCTGACGCGAGGGCAAGAGAGGTGTTTTGATCGGTGGCATTTACCTTTGATGTGAGGACAACAGTTCCCTGCGCCGAACCGGTATAGGTCCAGGTGAAATTAACTATGGAATTCCCGGGTATGGTTGCAGCCACGGGCGAGGTTACAAGCACTACGCCGCCTGTGCCGGAAATTACCGGGACTTCAGGTAACGCTGTCAATGCGGCCGCGCCGCCTGTGTTCTGGACAACAGCGACAACCGTAATTATCTGGCCCGTTGAAACAAAACCAGGCAGGGATATGAAAGACGCGTTAAGCGCCGAGGGTGTTTCTATGGAAACGGTCGATGACGCCGAACTTGTGGAGAATATTGTCTTGCTGCTGTTTACATCGATCCCTCTTACGCGGGCCGTAAGATTGAGAGTTCCCGTGGATGTTGCCGCGTAGGTCCATGTAAATATTTGTGACGCGTTTGCGCCAAGGCTGACCGACGCTGACGGGGATGAGGTCAGATTAAGGGAGGCTGTGCCCGCTATGCCCGCCGGCTCGGGAAATACAAAATTAGCGGTGCCTGTGCCCGTATTTGTCACGCTCATTAAAAGCGTGATGCCCTGGCCCACGCTTGCCGACATGGGATAAACTATCAGCTGTGATGTGAGCACCGCGGCCTGAAGTATGGTCACGGCAGCGGTTGATGAAGGCACGGTCGTGATTATCCTTGAGTCGTTAATATCCATGCCTGTCGCGTTGTTGCCGAATGACCTGGCGCCTGCCGTGGTCGCCGTATATATCCAGGTGAACGCGTAAGACGCGCCGCCCGCGATGGACGAAGCAGTAAGAGGCGACGGCGCCGAGAATAAAGTTACAGCTCCCGTTCCCGGAATTGACATGGCTGAAGGGGAAACATTTATCGCGGCGGCTTCGCCGGTATTGGTTACCGTCATTATGACGATTATGAATTCACCTTCTGAAACCGTAAGCGATGAGGCTGATATGGCCGAGGCCAGCGCCGCGGACCTCTGGAGGCCCACTCCGGAACTTAAAACCGGCGACGAAGCGATAATTTCCGTAGTATTATCATCCGTGCCTGTCGCCCTTGTCGAGAAGTATACAGTGCCTGTTCCCAGGGCCGAATAAGTCCATGAAAAAGTAACAGATGAACCGCCGGCCAGGGGCTGCGGCACGGGTGAAGGCCCTGTCAGACGAGTGACAGACCCGCTCAAAATGCTTAAAGCCCCGGGGTTTGGCTGCACATTGGATGCGGAGCCCTGTCCCGGGTTGGTCACGGTCATAGAAACTGTGAATGTCCCGCCTAAATTCACGGCCGCGGGAAGCCCGTTAAACTGCGCCAGTAATATCGCGGGCGACTGAACCTGCGTTAAAGTCGTGGTTGCCGCAAGCGTTGTGGTCGTATTGCCGGTATTTGTGTCGTAGCCGAAAGCAAATCCCTGGAACTGCAGGCTCCCGCTCCCCGACGGGCTGTATGTAAACGTGAACGCGCGCGAGGATGAGCCGGGTATGGACTGTGTCGCTGGAACAGGCCCGGATATCAGCGTGGCTCCAGCGGCGCCGATCTTCGTTAGATAAGTGCCTATTATATCCTGATTAACAACGGCCCCGTCAGCTGCCGCGGTTCCGGAGTTTGCGACGTTCATAACGATGGTCAATATCTGGCTCCTGTCTATATTTCCAGGCAGGGCGGTAAATGAGGCCGTAAGCGCGGCCGGGGTCTGTATGGTGAGGTTCGGTGATTCGGTTACAGCTGTCGAACCCAATCCTTCAGTTGCTTTTGCCACGCCCGAGAAATCCAAAACTCCGGCAGTTCCGGCCGTGTATACCCA
>CALAOR010000052.1 GCA_937889595.1 uncultured bacterium | reverse complement strand
GGTTCGTACACAACTCCTATGTGCTCTTTACTGACCCTATCGCAAAAAAATTGGGCAATAACATTAGAACACAAAGTCATATACAAAATCATTGCCATAAAAGCTACGAAGATGATACTTCTATCCTGGAAAAAAAAATACTTGGACAAAAAATTAGATGTTTTATTATTCGTCATTTTTTAATACCTGTTTTATCGCATTCAGTAAATTTAGTAATAATTTGAATCATCATACGTAAACTGTTTAATTGTAAGTTTTTTAAGTAATTTCATTAGTGTTGCGCCATCATTAACGTCAAAAAAAGATAATGTTTTTTCACCATAAAAGCCACTCAAAAAACCAAGCCCTGAATTACGAAATTTTTTATCCCAATAATTTAATTGTCCAAAATGACATGAAAAAGTTTTTTTTGCGCTCTTGACAATGTCAACAGATTCTATTTTTTTTAAGTACTCATATTTACATTTATGGGTAATATTGTTTATGATTACAACCCTTTGATTTGAGAGAAAGTACAACGTGTTTTTTTTTACAATTAGGTTAACCCAAAACATAAAAAATATTTGATACAGGGAATAAACAAAAAACATTAAACAAAATAAAATCACACCATCTACTCTAAACTCCGTGTAACCTCTTGCGCGATATATTTGTAAAATTACAATTGACGCTATTGCAAATCCAAAAAGTCCAGCCGCAATGAATTTTATGTCGCGAAAACCAAAAGTTGCCAAATCAGATTTTGGCGCGCCGCTCCATAAAACCAATTCTTTTTCTAACAATAAATCGACAGTTTTATTTTCTTTATTTTTCATTTGGATCCCGCTTATAATTTTATGCTTCATTGGTCATACCTCGTTTTGAGCCTTTAGAATTTTCACTTCTGATTCGCCACATCTGGATGTCATATGATGTACTTCGCCGGCTATGAGTATACGAAACTGCCTGCCCATCCGTTTTACCCCAATATTGTTATATGACTAATTCGCTTAACAAAATCTATCACATCAAAAAAATCTCGTAAGGGCTCAATACGAGTTCTGGCCGCTTACTATCAATAAAGGATGTGAGTGCGGGTCGTTTAAGCTGATTCGCGTACTATCAGCTGAGGTTTCAGTATTATTGTTTCTCCGCCGTTCAAGCTTTTTTCCCTATTCTTTGTAACGCATTCTAATGCCTTAACAGTAGCTTCGTCCATGGGCTGCATGACAGTCGTGAGAGGCGGTTTTGTGCACCTTGCCAGGTCATTATCATCATAACCAATAAGGGCAAGGTCCCGGGGTATTATTATATTGGCTTCAGCCGCGCCGGATAATATACCGGAGGCGCATATGTCGCCTGCAGGGCAGAAAATAGCGTCCAGGCGGGGTGTTAACAAAGGGATTTTTTTCATTGCTTCTACACCGTCGTTATGGGAATAAGTTCTGGCTGTGAAAAAATTGTTTTCATCAAAGCTCATATTGTTTTCTCCGAGCGCTTTTTTAAAGCCTTCGAATCTTTTATCCGCGGTAAATGAACCTTCTACATTCAGCCTTCCTGAAACTATCCCGATATTCTTCCTGCCGGTTTTAATGAGGTACTGAGCGGCAATATATCCGCCTTCGACATTATCTGTCGAAATGGATGTGAAACCCGGGATCTCTTCATCTATCAATACCACAGGTATGCCGGCTTTTATGTAGGGATCGAGAATGTCGGCGGCCGGTTTTATACAGATGCATATCAGGGCGTAAGGCCTTATGGTTTCCAGCAGGTTTTCCAGAATGCCTCTTTCTTTTTTGTATTCACCGGTGTAAACCGAGACCCTGTGTAGGGTGTATTCGTTTGTGATATGGCTCTCAATTAAACGGGAATATCTGAATTGCGCGCCATGGGCAAAAGTAAAACTTGCTATAGCAATCACTTTTTTGTCGTTTGACATATTGACATCCGCCTTTTAGATAATGAAATATCGTCCAACCCGTTAAAGTATACTTTATTATCATTGATTGTCAATATGAAGCTGTTAAAATGAAAAAAACAATGCTATAATCACATAAATAATATGTATATAAAGGTGGGAATTTGGGCAAGCATATGGTTCAAAATGCAGGAATAATAGCGCAAACTTTTTTAAAGTTGTCCAACGAAATGTTTTTTGCGCTGGATACGGATAAAAAGATAACGGGCATAAATCCTTCCGTGAGCAGATTGCTTGGCTATGAGCCCGATAAAATAAACGGGAAGGATGTTGCCGTGATTTTCCGGGACCAGGCCTTTCTGGCGGAGCTCTTCACCACGCTCGGCACTAAACCATTTACACCAAGGAAAGAAACCGAACTGGTCTCAGAGACGGATGACAATTTGCCGGCCCTATTAGCAGGCGCTGTGTGCACGGATGAATCCGGAAAGACCGTCGGGTATATGATCGTCGCGGCAGACCTGAGCGATTATAAAATGTTTGAAGGTGAAGTGAAGATCGGCTATGATGAATTGATGGCCCTGAACTCCATTCTTACAAGCAACAAGAACGACCTGGAAGAAAGCAACACAAAACTCGTCAAGATCGATAAATTAAAAAATAATTTTCTTTCAATGGTATCCCATGAGCTCAGAACTCCTCTGACGGCAATAATAGGTTTTGTCAAGTTCATAGAAAATGGGGCTGTCGGCCCTGTGACACCCAAACAGACAGAACTTATAGGGCTTGTGAACAACAATCTGGAAAGGCTCCTGAAACTGATCAATGAGCTGCTTGATATGTCAAAGATGGAATCAGGCACCTTTTCAATCAATAGGACCATATGTGACCTTACTGATACGATCAGCGTGGCCGTTAACGATATCTCACCTATAGCGCAATCGAGGAATATAAACCTGATAAAGGAATTCGGCGCTGAAAAAGTTATGATAAATATGGATGCATACAGGATATCCCAGGTCATTATCAATCTGCTGAACAACTCCATAAAATTCTCCCCCAAGGGCGCGAATATATGGATAAAGGTCCGTCTGATTGATTTTAAAGAGATTATCCCGCCGGTTTACGTATCCCTGGAGGGATTGAAACAATGCAGGTATTATAAAGTCACTGTGGAGGATGAAGGTATAGGCATTCCGGAAGGGATGCATGAAAAAGTTTTTGAGAAATTTTTCCAGATAAAAAAAGACACGTATTCAAAACCCAAAGGCGTAGGCCTCGGATTGCCGATAACAAGGGAAATAATCGGCATGCACGGCGGCAGGATATGGGCACAGCCGACCGCTGAAGGGCACGGCGCGGAATTTATTTTTATCATACCGGCCGAGTGAGATGTTTTTAGACAACATTTTGGATCCGTTAACAACAGACGTGGGTCAGTGGTCAGACTCCGTATTGAGCCTGTAGAATTTTTAACTTCTGCTTCGCCACAGCTGGATGTCACATGATATACTGCGCCGGCTATGAGTATCCGATGCTGCCTGTGTCCAGTCCTTGGGGTGCAGTCCAATCCGTGAAGCCGGAAAAAGTACAGGACAAGAGTAATGTCAGGGGGCGGTTAACTTCTAAGAATTAAATCAGTTTTTAATACTATTCCATGTTTTTTTATTATCCAATGACTCTTTGATTTCATAAGTATTCACATCAAATAATATTATTGGATCATATTTCATTTTTTTGGTTCCTGGATGTGCCTTATAATCAAAATCACAAATACCATCTTTTTGATAATCAAAATCAAAACTATTGCTTTTTAAAAAATTATCCTCTCCTATGTAGTATCCTTTATAAAACGGCAAAACTGCAACAAGTTTTGTGTTTCCTTTTAAATCAGCAGTATATATATTATGGTCTAATCGTATAATAATTTCTTGTTTGTCATTTATTGCAGGAATACTTTTATGAGCAACATCATCAAAAAAAGGCAATATAAATTTTTTCCTGTATTTTCCGTCAACACCATATATTTCAATTTCTTTTCCTTCGGGCCCGATTCGCCGATAACTATATTTGCAGTCCGGCGATATGTCTCCAGAATCATTTGCTTTCTCATTGATAATCCATACAGCGCTCATGTCGGGATTTCTTAATGCCACACTCTCACTTGATTGATCCCACAATAAATATTTATTATTTAATTTTACCCATTCGCGGCTTCCATCATATTTAACTTTCGCCAATAATTTCCCTTTATCATCTATTATTACTCTAAAACATCCCCCTTTTGAGTTATTGTAATCTCTGCCTTTTATTGTTTCGGTCCAAATTTTGAAAGCACAATACTTTGCACAAATTATCACATCATAATCAATATCGCCGCCGTTTAAATCTTCCCATCTGCCCTTTTTTATATATTCATTCCTGTTATTTTTTTCAAATATATCCACTCTAAACCCGCAAACACCGGGTGGAGCGCCATGATCGTGTCTATTTGGAATTTCATAAAATACAAAATATGCAGAACCTTGTTCTTTTGCACAATATGTAATACCCTTTTGTTGGTCCAACATTTTTGATTTTTCGTCAGTGGTCATATCATAACAATATTTATCACGAAATTCTTTTTCCCATTTTTCAGACTCTTCTTTTGACATTACCGCATATAAATTGTATGAAAAACAAATTACATAAAGTAAAATAGTAATTATTTGTATTGTTTTTTTCATTCCCGCCTCCTTTTCAAATGTAATTATATCATAATTTTTGTAAAAGGACAGGGTGTATGAAACGGTTTCATACCCCCTGTTTCTTTATATCTTTTCCATGACATTTTCCTGTCCTTTGTCACTATTATATAAGTTAAAGTGTTGAATCAATCGCTTTCTCTATTATCCGTGCCGCTGATTAATTTTGACAACATCATCGAAATACTTTTGATTTTTTGCTTTAAACTATCATGCTGTTCTTCAGTAATTATTTTCCTTCGTTTACATATTTCGAGCAGGGGCACGCATTCGAATGCCGAGCCGCGGGCTGTGAGGAAGTATTTTTTCCTGTCAGCTATGTGCCATTTGCCGTTGCCTTCGGCTATGTTCAGGGATATGGATAAAGACGCCCTGCCGAACTGGTCACGGATGTGATAGTAACCCCTTTCGAGTTTTTCAATAATATCGGAAACTTCGTCGGCGAAATTAACGGATTTTTGGTAGACTTCGAGATTTTCGAACATGAAGTCAGACATTAATATAGACCCTCCTCTATATTATAAAATCAAAAAATTTCGAACAGTCGAGCATTGGAACATTCAACTGTGATTAAAACATGCGTAAAACTAAACAAAGTTCCGAGCATTCGAACAGTCGAGCATTTGACCGCAATCGAGCCTCGTATTTTCGAATGCTCAAATATCGGATGTTCGATTGCTCGAAAATTTTGCTCAAGCAAAATTTTGGGGTAAGTGACGGGAGTCGAACCCGCGACCTCCAGGGCCACATCCTGGCGTTCTAACCAACTGGATCAGTGGTCACCCATGTAAGTGTTTGTCAACGGTAAATATACCTCTGACGTCAAACAAATTCCACGCTTTTTTCTCTATAATAATCTTTTGTGTTTTCAGCCGCTCACGGTTTATCAATAGAAGCTCCGGAAAAATCCGGCTTCAGTCACCCATCGGCGTCGAAGAATCAATCCTCACGCATGATAATATTGGAGCGGCGGATGTCCGCTAATCAGACCTAACGAAGCTGCCTAAAAGGCACTTCAGACCACGTTGAGCGCGACACCCGCCACAGGCCGAAAGTTATTTGCGTAATAGGGTCTTTTTTCTTTAAGTACACAATAGATAATTCTTAATAGATCCCTTGCCATAATTACTTTTGCCGTATTCCGGTTCTTCCGTTTTGCAAGGCATTCGTATTTTTCTTTTCTTTCGGTATCTGCCTTTATAAAATGTGGAACTACTTCCAGCAGGATCCATTGCAACATTTTTCTGCGGTTTTTGCTAAGCGGCCCGTGTACGTCTTTACCTGCGCTCTGACTTACCCGGGGAGCCAATCCCGCATAAGAACATAGTCTGTTAAAACACGTGAAATCTGATATGTATATGATCTCGCTTTTTACAAGAGCCGCACTAAAATAACTCAATCCAGGTACGGTGATTAAATTTCGCACTTCTTCGTCATTGCCAAAAACTTCCTCCAGATATGAAATCATTTTTCTTATCTTTTCTGTTAAAAACTTGATCCTGCTTATGTACCCATTAATAACCGAACCGTATATCTCCGGTAGTTCCGTCGTTCGTATTGCATCAAGTCTTTTATATGTTGTAAAATCACCTGAAGAAATGTTACCCAGCTTATCAAGCAGTGCTTTTAATTTGTTAATGTTGTAAGTTCTTTCCCTTACTAACGACACTCTGTATCTGAGCAATTCACGGGCCTGCCTTATGTTTTTAGGCGCAATTCTGACAGAAGGCAAGTATCCTTTCCGTAGCACGTCGCATATCAGTTTGGCATCTATCTTATCTGTCTTTTTATTCCGTTTTGCAAACGCTTTCAGCTCGTAGGAGTTGGCCAAAAATGCCTTATCCGCGTAGAGTTCTGCAATGTCAACAAAAAAGTACCAGTTATACGTTGATTCAACTGCCAATTGGAACGGCTTCGGTATTTCCTTAAAAACCGTATGTAAAGTTTCCTCGGAATTTGGTACACTCTTACTGAATACTCTTTTGCCTTCGCTGTCTGAAACGTAAAACCATGACTGTTCTTTGTGCAGATCAACACCTACATAGTGCATGTGTAGTTCCTCCTTTGATATTTGATTTCTCGACAAAATCATTTTACCAAAAGCGTGGAACTACCGTGCGCTATTTATTTACACTTAACATATTATCAGACCTCGTATTGAGCCTTTAGAATTTTTCAGCCGATGCCACGAACCCGGAGTTCTATTGTTTCTTTTTCCTGTATAAATTCTCAAAAAACCATTTAATACTGTTTAATTTATCTTTATATTCATATATTTTCATTGATATTGTGATGGTTTGGTCAATACTTGCCGGCGAACCCATGGACAATACGCCCGTCATGTTATTTAAGACAGTCGAAACAGGATGAGGCTTTAGATATTCGTTAATAACAATATCCCTGTAGCCTGATTTATCATAAGCAGTAAAGGTAACGCCTATATCAACATCATTGCCAAATATGCTGTCTTCCATTAGAAGTTTTGAATAGATTTTTTCAAATTTTTTCCTTGGATTCAGCCTGTATATCTCGCATTCGGAATAAGGACCGCTGTTACCGCCTTCTTTGCTCGCATTTTGGCCTATGATTATACAGGTCCCTTCATCATCATATTTAATTATACTTACATCTGAAAAAGTCCAACTTGCATAAAAATTAACAAAATCGTTTATGGTATCATCTTTGTTGACGATCGCAATTCCTGATTGTTGGCAGACATGGCATCCACCCTGCTTATAATATAAAAACAATTCCACTGGCGGTGAATTTTTTAAGAGGTTTGCTTTAATAAAAAATCCTCTATATGTTCTGCCGGAATAGCAAACGGTTTCATCTAACTGCAGATCATTATCCGTTACTTTTTCAAAAATGTAATTCAAAAATTTAACAACACGCGCCCGTTCTTCGCCACTGATTATCCCGGGAGGGGAAACAGGTATTATTTCCGGGCTGTCCACTACCTTTTTGTTCATTGCCATTCCATGAATAGATTTTCTAATCGTTTTGATGTCCGCATAGCATACAATGGGTAAAAATAATAACAAGATTATAAAAATCCTCTTCATTAGTTCCCCTTTCATCCATTGATTTATCCCTATTTTATCACTCCAAGAGGCAAAGGACAAGTCAGAGTTTGTACATTAGGTTAGGACCAAACGAGTGCACACCCATATCCCCTTTTATCCTCGCGCCCGTCAGGAGCCAATTGCAGACAGGTATAATCTGCGAAGCCGAAAGAATAAAAAATTAAGATAAAAGTTAAAGGAAGTTCACTTCAAAAAATATCTTTAATAAATTAGTATTTCCATTGATAAATTTTTAGTGGCCTGTTTTTAAACTCTGAATCTTTTATTGCTAAAATTCGTGGTGGCTTATTAAAAGAATAAAACATTAAATCATCCGGATCCAATATACCCTTCACTCCTCTATCTTCTACAAATACCGCAACTTGATCCCCAAAATGAATTATATCACCTGGTTTGATTCCATTTTTTGAAAGCGAAAAAGGCATATTTGTTTCTTTATTACAATAAACTACCTGTCCGTCCACCATTATAGGGATTAATACTCCGCTATGCGTTTTATTTAGGTATTTTTCTATTCTAGCTGGGCCTGAGTAGCCAATCTTAAACCCCTGACGTCTTTTCCCATAGATAGCAAATTCCGCACAATCTGTAAGAACACACATATCAGTCTGATGTTTATCATTTACTCTCAAAGGCATAAGACCAAAAGGGACATTGTAAAGTTCGGTGAGATAACCAATATATGTATCATCCTTACGCACGACCAATTCAATCACGGATATTCCTGATTTTAATTCTGGATATCCTTTCGATATAATAGGTTTATTTCTGTAACACTCAATTTCCTTGTCATTTAAAGCAGTATAAAAAACAGTTCCCAATTGTAATCCGTTGTGATCTGCATTTAAAACAAGCTCAGCTTTTCCGCGAAAATTTTTAATTTCATTTATTTGATATTCAATGTCAATCGGTTCGTGTTTGCCTTTTTTTAAATTATAAATTTCGTATTGTTTTTGTATAGGAGAGATTGTGTACCATGATACTTTTTGAAAATCAGGGGCGTCAACTTTTAAAGTAATTTGATCTTTCGCCAGCGCGTATATTGTAGAATTATATTTCAAAATAATATTATTTTTTAAGACTTTTATTCCCGTTATTTGAGAATATATTACCGAATAGTTAAAAACAAGACATAAAAAAATACATAAGCAAAGAACTCTATTTATCTTCATTCTCTTGGGCTGTCCAACCTCTCCAATTTTGTAACAGTATTAATTATTTCTATACACGCATAAGGTCTGAAGACGGTGTATTTTGTTTATCATTTTTTTCCTTATCATCTTTTTTATTGTCTTTTATTTCATCTTTTTTGTTGTCTTTCTGTCCATCCTTTTTATCGACTTTATCTGCTTTTTCAGCTTCCAATGGTCGCCCAACTATAAACAATTCAGAAATTGCCATTTCTTTGTATTTAGTCCCTGGTGAGGCACTTTCAATAAATATTACAATTTTATTTGCTTCTTGATACCCGTCGCCAAGTTTAAAGATCCAATCTATGAATGATGCCGGCGCGTTTGGATTAAAATCTTTATAATTCCTTTCAGATAAATCAGTTTGTCTGACGCCATTTTCATTCCCCACACTTACATAAACGCTCGTAATTTTCCCATTTTCCGCAAAGGTTTTTTCACTTTTTAGATAACCGTTAAGAATTCCAATTCCCATAATATTAGAATCAGCGAGTTTAACTTCTATGGTTACGCCTTTGCCAGAGTCTCCAATTTTTGTCACCCAGGCAGTGTCTGATGATCCATCAAATAGGTTTTTTACATCATACATCTTATTACCAGAGGCAGGATCTTCTAAAGTTGAAGAGGCCTTTATTGATTTTATTGTTTTGATCGGAATCATAAAATCTTTAATATAATCCGTAAGCGCACCCTTTTCATTATTATATGTAATTATTAGTTTGGGGATAGACCCAATCGATATATCTTGATATTCTTTTGTGAAAATATTCCCTTTATTTGCATATCCTTTTGGCTCAATGGATTCTATTTTTCCACCTGTTTTTTCTAAAGCACTTCCATCAATTGTGATGTTTACGCTTCCAGCTTTCCCGTCACCCCAATATTTGGCTCCACTAAAAGTATATGTTGTTGTCCTTAAACTATATTCAGGAATAAAACTTTTTGTAAATATCATGTCGTCATTGGTTGCTTTGATAGTATAAACAATTCGGAGTTTTTTTTGTTCTTTCTTCTGAAAATTAATTTTTGTGCGAAACCACTCGTTCCATCTGGGATAATCATCTTCACCGCGGCCGGTTGTTAGTTTTTCAAAAGATGTTGAATATTTTAAATCATTGCCATTATCATTGATTACAAATGAAGCGATTATTTCTTTTGTATTTGGATTGTGTTGATCTTGGCTCCATTCATTTGTAAATTCAATTGGAAAACCATAATCAACCTTAATCTCTTCACCAGTATTTAGGAATTCATAGTTGACATCGTATTTTATGAATTCACCTAAAATTGTTATATTCAGATCTTCTTTTACAAGCTGTACAGTTTCAACATTTTTGAAATTATGCCGTCCTAAAACTTTTATAGATACATTATCTAGCGGCCCACCGTTGGAATATACTTTTTGTAAATATATAATATTTGCCATTAATAAAATTATTGTAAAAATAGATATTCGTTTCATAGAAAGCCTCCCTAACCATATATAATTCTAAATAAAATACCGAGCATTCGAACAGTCGAGCATTCGAACAGTCGAGCATTCGAACAGTCGAGCATTCGAACAGTCGAGCATTCGAACAGTCGAGCATTCGAACAGTCGAGCATTCGAACAGTCGAGCATTCGACCGCAATCGAGCCTCGTATTTTCGAATGCTCAAATATCGGATGTTCGATTGCTCGAAAATTTTGCTCAAGCAAAATTTTGGGGTAAGTGACGGGAGTCGAACCCGCGACCTCCAGGGCCACATCCTGGCGTTCTAACCAACTGAACTACACCTACCACCGTATTTTCATTGTTCTATGTTCTGTGTTCTATGTTCTGTGTTCTATGTTCTGTGTTCTATGTTCTGTGTTTGTCTACTATCTACTGCTCAACTTTCTACTCTCTCGAATTTCTGCGTCAGCGGAAATTCGTGGTGCGCCTGGAGGGAATTGAACCCCCGCACATGGCTTCGGAGGCCAATGCTCTGATCCACTGAGCTACAGGCGCACGTTTTGTCCTTCTACTATCTACTGCTCAACTTTCTACTCTCTCCATTTTTGCGAAGCAAAAATGGTCGGGGTGAGAGGATTCGAACCTCCGACCCCCTGCGCCCAAGGCAGGTGCGCTAGCCAGCTGCGCTACACCCCGAAACAATAAAAATATCATTCTAACGCTTATTTCCTTATCAATTCTATAATAAAAGACTTAAAAAATATATCAAAATATGATAGTTGCGTCAATACAAAACGCTGATTATATTAAGACAACTTTAAAAACAATCTATTTTCCCTTATTTATATGGACTTTCCAGCAACCCCTACTCCAGTTAAAACTTAAACCACGGCAGGGCACCGATTATCAAACCCGTTATAAACAGGCCGCCCGCCATTTTATTGAACCAGAATGCCCAGACCACATACCATAATGGCCATATTTTCGGGAAATCTTTTGGCGGTTCTTCCGGCTTTTTTGACGACAATATATCCATAAAATACCTGAACCTGCCTATGGATAAAAAAGCAATAAGTGTAAACGGGGTTACCACCTTAAAGAACACCAGAAGGACCAGCGCCACGTAGAACATGGCGGTATTGATCCTCGTGAAAAGGATCGCGTTCTTCCAGCCTAATACCACGGGCAGGGTTTTTACGCCTTTGGCTTTGTCCTTTTCAAACTTGTCCAGGTGTTTGCTTAAAAGCACGTTTGTCACAACAAGCCCGTATGGGATCGAAGCGAGCCATACCTGCCATGGCATATTTCCCGCCATTACATAATAGGTCCCGACAGTTATGAGCGGGCCCCATATCAGAAATATCGCGATCTCTCCCAAACCCCTGTATTTAAGTTTTAAAGGCGGCGCCACATAAAATACGCTTAACAAAAATCCCGATACGGCAAAAGCCATAATTGGCCAGCCAACGCGCGTACATAAAAAAACCGCTGCGCCAAGCTCTATTATCCCTAATATCACAAAAGTAAGAAGAAGCTGTTTTTCCGTAAGTAGACCTGATATTATCGGATGTGGTGAGTACTGGGTCCTGTGGTAGTCCGGCGTATCCACACCCTGCTTAAAATCAAAATAATCATTGATGAGGTTATTTGACATATGCGCCAAAATCATGGCAATGACCGTTATCCCGAGGTAAAACCAGTTTATACGACCGGCCGTGTAAGCAAGAATTGCGCCGATGAACACGGATGTGATAGTCATTGAAATCACCTGTGCGCGGGTAATGATGACCCACTTGCTGAAAAAATCCATTTTCTCGCCGTCGGGCAGGTTGCCGATCTCCAAGACGTACTTCCATTTTTTTAGTAAGTTCATGCATACACCCCGATTGAGTTTACAATACAAGAGACTGGCGTCTGGAGGAAAACGGTGCCGTTCGTGTCCTTACTCCAGTCTCTTGTCTATGTTATTATTCTTTACTCTTCCTCACCATTTCCCCTACAGCCTCGATATGCCTTGTCTGCGGGAACATGTCGAACGCGGCAAAATCCTTCAGTTCATAATCCTCGGACAGTATCTTTATATCCTCAGCCATCCTCCGCGGATTGCAGGACACATAGATCAGCTTTTCCGGCAGCGTGTTTTTGATGTATTTAAAAACCTTCCTTTGTATACCGTTCCTCGGCGGGTCAAGCACAAAAATCGACCTCTTACCCGCCAGGTCAATGCCAAGCTCGGAACTTTTTTCAGCGTCTGCCTCGAAGAATTTCACGTTTTTACAATTGTTTGCCTCTATGTTCCTGGCGCCGGCCGACGTATTCAGGCCGTTATTGTCCACTATGAAAATTTCCTTTGCCGCGTCCATAAGCGATATGCCGAGCGTGCCCACCCCGCCATACAGGTCTATAAGAGTGTCATATTCCGCGCCAACCTTATCCTTGATATAATAAATTATGTCCATGAGCACAGCCGAGTTGCTCTGAAAAAATCCCTGTGTATGGTAATTGAAGACTTTCTCTCCGAGCCTTTCCGATATGTACGCGCTGCCTTTTACAACTTCCACGGCAGGCGTGGCGCTCTGGTCGGTATTGTGCTTGACCAGACCTATCAGCACGTTTTGAACCTTTGATCCTGCAGCGAATCCGGCTATCAGTTCCTTATGCTCCCCGATCTTAAGCGAGTCCAGGTTTAATATGAAAGTCACCGAAGACTCACCGGAAAAAAACGAGCTTCTTATCGTGGCATACCTTATGGTGCCTGTGGTTTTCACAACGTCAAAAACATCAAGCTTGTCCTTTTGGGACTCAAACCATGCCTGTACTTCGTCAAAAACCGCCTGCACCCCGGCATTTGCTATGTGGCATTTTTTAAAATGGACCATCTTTTCAAAGTGCCCTTTTTTGCGCTGGCCCAAACCCTCCGCGGAAAACGGGAAATCCATCCTGTTCCTGTAATTGAACTCATGCTTTAAAAAAACCTTCAGGTCATCTTTTATTCCGACCTTTTGCAGCGAAAAATCCACAATTAATTCTTTTTTCTTGAGTTCTATCTGTACGGCGTAATCCCTGTCCTGCATTGAACATCCGCCGCAGTTTCCAAAAACAGGGCATTGGGGCGTTCTCTCCATTTTTTTTACCTTTCCACATATAAGGATTTAGAATTTAGGGTTAAAAATTAAGGGATGCTTCGCATCACCCCGGCGGCCACGTCATTGCCCTGCCGCCCAGCAAATGCAGATGCAGGTGGGCCACGGCCATGCCTGCGTCGCGGTTCACGTTAAAAACCGCCCTGTAGCCTGAATCGGCCACGCCCCTGTCTTTTGCTATTTTTTTTGCAACTTCGAATATCGCAGCAAGAACAGGGTCGTTTTGTTTTATATCATTTAATGTGGCGATGTGCTTCTTCGGTATTATCAGCACATGCACCGGCGCCTGCGGGTTTATGTCCTCAAAAGCGTAGACTGAATCATCCTCATAGACCGCTTTTGAAGGTATTTCTTTTTTAAGTATCCTGCAAAAAAGGCAATTATCAGGCATAAAACACCTTCCTTTATCACGCTATTTCAGCGTGGATCTCCTTGTTCCCTATTTCAGTGATCCTGACCAATGCTATATTATTTATAAGAGCTTTCGACCTGCCGTCTTTTTTCAGTTCCACCCTTATGTAATTCTCGGTATAACCGAAAAGACTGTTTTCATTGCCGCCTTCCTCCACAAGCGCGGACAATATCCTGTCTTTGTTTTTCCCGGCAAACCCCGCTTCCTTTTCACCGGCTAGATTCATCAGTATCTTTACGCGTTCTTTTTTAACTTTATCATCTATTTTTCCCGCCATAGCAGAGGCTTTTGTATCGGGCCTGTCAGAGTACGGAAAAACATGGAGCCTGGAAAAAGGAATCTCCTTTATGAACGCAACCGTATTCTCAAACTCCTGCGTTGTCTCGCCCGGGAATCCGGCTATGACGTCGGTATTTATCCCGGCATAAGGCATCCTGCTTATAATATAATTTACCTTTTCCCTGTATATATCCGTATTATAATTCCTGTTCATCCTTTTTAATACCCTGTCATCCCCGCTCTGCATGGAAAGATGAAAGTGCGGGCATATCCTGTCCGGATTCTCCGCCGCAAGGTCTATCACCGGTCCGCTTAGATCCACGGGCCCGATCGAACTTAAACGCAGCCGCGTTCTGCCCGGGAGTTTTATGGCTTCCTTAAGGATATTATAAAACGCGTCAGGGCTGTTCTTTTCTTTTCCAAAAAGTCCCAGGTTGACCCCTGTAAGTATTATTTCCTTAAAACCCGCTGATGAAAGCTTTTTTATTTCCTCAAGTATCTCGGCTTCATCCCTGCTTTTGACGCGGCTGCCCCTGACCAAAGGCACTGTGCAGTATGCGCAGAATCTGTCGCAGCCGTCCTCGACCTTTACAAACGCTTTATTGCGCCCTGAAAAGCCTTCCAGGATCGGTTCATAGGCTGCCAAAGGCGTGCTGATTATTTCCGCGGGATATGATGACAACATGAATTTTTTTTCGTTCGGGATTATCCAGTCGGCAAGTTTGACCAGCTCCCGGGAGTCCTTCCTTTGCACAAGGCAGCCTGTCAATATGACCCTGCACGCGGAATTTGCCTTAACCTGCCTGATCTTCCTGGCAATTTCAGAATCGATCTTGGCGGTCACAGTGCACGTATTGATCAGGCAGATATCCGCATCCCTGTAACCCGCAGCCTCGGTAAACCCGTCTGTTTTCAGGAACATCTGCCTGATAAGTTCTGTTTCATATCGGTTGACCTTGCACCCGTACGTGGAAAAACTTATTTTCATTTATTTCTTGAACGAAGACACGTCAATGGTGAATTCTTCCAGTTGTGTGTCAATATTGAATACTTCCGTTACCAGGTCTATACCGGTCCTTGTGGTAAACGTCTTTTTTATTTTGCTTTCAGCCTGGGCCTTTTTATCCTTGTCGACAACCACAAGTACCGTCCCGTCGGTTCCCATATTCAGCATCCTGACCGCGCGCACGCCGTCGGTATCGAGTATCAGGTCCACCAGGATCTCGTTCTCTTCCTGCACTATTTCAAGCCTGTTCTTGATGTTCTTCTGCGATTCATTGATGATTTCTATAAACCCGGCAAGGTTCCCCTTTGTCAGGGCGTTTTTCGCGATGGCCACCCTTTCATTTTCCGATATGAAATACGCGCAGCGCTTCTTCTGCTCCAGTGTCAGTTTTGACCTGTAAACGTCAAATTTCTCGAGTGTCAGGGTATCCAGTGAACTTATGTTCGCGCCCAGCTTGTTCATGGTCTCTATCGCGGCTTTCACTTCCGCGAATATTGACTTCCTTTTTTCCTCTATGTGTTTCTTTTTGAGCCCCGAGCTCATGACCATGAACGTCAATGACCCGAAATTCGTTTTTATAGTGTTGTTGTCGCCTGTTGCCACGTCAAAATACGTGACGCAGCCTTTCTTGCCGAGCAGCATGGGTACGTATTTTACAAAATGGCTGTCAATGTTCAGGAATTTCTTTTCCCCGTCCGCGCAAACCTGCGCCATTTCCACGCCCGTCATATCCCAGTCCGAGAATTTTGAGGCTATGTCGGCGATCCCGGCCTCAAGCGCCTCCACGGAATTTGCGTTAAAAAGATCCGGTATCTTATTGTCTATATAAATGTTCATACCCGTTACTTTTTTTGACATGCCTTCAAGCATGTAAAGGGTGCTTGCCATGCCGTATGCCCAGCCGTGTTCTTCCCTGCGTTCGGGCGCGTTTAAAGAAAGCCTGATCTTCTCGTCATAATGCTGCGAATAAAAGTTCAGCGACCTGTCGCTTTCCTTTCTTTTCTGGGCCAGTATGAACGCGTTCTTGTTCAGGTTGGCCGATATTACCTTTCCCATATTTTGTTCAAAAACTTCGCCCAGGATCAGGACGCTGCCCGGCACGGTCACACCCGTTATTATCTCGCCTTTCGGCTCAAAAACCTGGAAAAAACTTTTTGCTTCCTTGAATAAATTTTCACTTTCCTGTGCCATCACTTATCTCCTATTGTTTTTTAGCATAGTACTCTTCCAAAGGCTTATCCTGCAGTGTCTCATGCAGTACCTCGTCCAGAGTTGTAATGCCTTTCTTCATCAATTCAATGGCAGACTCCCTGATAGTGACCAGCCCCTGCCTCCATACCATCCTTTTCAGGTCATTCAAGGTGCCCTTCTTGAATATCAGGTCCCTTATTTCCGCGTTAATGGGCATGACCTCAAAGGCCGCGCAACGCCCCTTGTATCCGGTGCTATGGCATACCTGGCAGCCTTCGCCTTCCATGAATTTTCCGCCTTCGAGCATTTCCCGCGGAATGCCGCCTTTTTTTGCCCTGACATAATCAAACTCCCTCAAAGGCTTCGCGCAATTATAACATACCTTTCTCACAAGTTTCTGGGATATAACCGTGACAACCGAGGAACCCACGTATATAGGGTCCGTGCCCATATCAACCAGCCTTGTTATGGTTGACGGCGCGTCATTAGTATGCAGGGTTGAAAGCACGAGATGCCCCGTCAGGGCGGCTTTGATCGATATTGACGCGGTATCATTGTCGCGGATCTCCCCGACAAGGATAATATCCGGGTCCTGCCTTAAAAAAGCCCTGAGTATGTTCGGGAATGTCAGGTCCGCTGCCAAATTTACCTGCACCTGGATCAGGTGCGGGAGCCTGTATTCCACAGGGTCCTCTGCGGTCATTATATTGTCATGCGGATTATTTATCTTGGAAATAGCCGCGTACAATGTCAGGGATTTTCCGGAACCCGTGGGCCCGGTTATCAGCACCATGCCGTAAGCGGCTTCAAGCCCTTTGTCAATAGCCGCCATCTGGACATCGGAGAAACCAAGCTTGTCCAGGTCGAGCATCTCGGGATCGGAATAAAGCAGGCGCATTACTATGTTCTCCCCCCATATACTCGGCAGTGTGGACACGCGCAGGTCTATGAATTTTCCCTCGGCCTGGTCGTCCGCGGAATCCTGGACATTGGGGTTCTTTGATTTTGTTCCGGAAATTTTATAATGTATCCTGCCGTCCTGCGGCAGCCTTTTTTCTATGATATTAAGCCCCGCTATCAGTTTAAGTCTTGAGACAAGCGCCCTCTTATATTGAAGCGGCGGGGGCGTCATTTCCACAAGCGAGCCGTCGATCCTGAACCTTAAAACTATCTTTTTCTCGTATAGGTTAAGGTGTATGTCCGATGCCCTTTTACTGTATGCATCTTCTATTATGAAGTTGACGTATTTTACGATCGGGCTGTCCGCGCCTTCTGTTTTGCCTTCATCGCCCTCCTCTTCCTTGGCCCGTTTTTCCTCGAGTATTTCTATCTCGAGGCTTTCTGCTCCTTCCATGCTTTTCATGGCCTCGTCAAACTTGTTCGCAAGCGGATAATATTTACCTATGGTTTCATTAAGCGCGGTTTCCGTGGTGATAACATAACTCACATCGCTGTCCTGTCCGCCTTTTATCTCGTACTTTAAATTGGTCGCCACAGTGGGATCCGGCGGGTTGATGGACGCCATGACTATTTTTCCCGGCTTCTTTTCTATCGGCAGTATCCTGTACTTGCGGGCCGTGTCGCCGCTTATTATGGTGATCACATCTTCCGGGATCGTTATTATGGAGACGTCGACAAAACGCACGCCAAACTGCATGGCAAGGAAGTGGTAAAGTACATCATCGGTTATATAACCCTTGCTTACCAGCACGAGGCCCAGCGAATTGTTTGTTTTTGTCTGTTCCTCTATGGCTTTTTCAAGCTGCTCTTCGGATATCATACCTTCCTCGAGCAGTATGCGCCCCAATTTTTTGGCTTCGTACACTATTAATCCCCCTCTGAAGTTGCGCTTATTATTTCTTCCACGGAAGTGATGCCGTTCTTCCACTTTTCAAGCGCGACATTACGCAGGGACCTCATGCCGTCGGCTTCCGCCTGCGCACGCAGTTCATTTAAGTCCGCTTTCGCGTAGATCAGGTCCGATAAAGCCTGCGTCATGGTCATTATTTCATATATGGCGATCCTGCCTTTATATCCCGAACCATTGCACTTCGGGCAGCCGCTGCCCTTTGATATGTTCCAGCCTGTTATATTTTTCCTGTCAATTCTCACGCGCTGTAGTTCGTCATCGGTCGGCGTGTACGGTTTTGTACAATCCTTGCAGTTCCTCTTCATAAGCCTCTGGGCAATAATGAGCTTTACGGCCGAACCAACGTATATATGATCCACTCCCATGTCTATGAGCCTCATGATAGTGGAAGGCGAGTCATTGGTGTGAAGGGTTGAAAACAGCAGATGGCCCGTCAAAGCAGCCTTTATGGCAATATCCGCGGTTTCACCGTCGCGTATTTCTCCGACCATCATTATGTTCGGGTCCTGTCTTAAACATGCCCTTAGGGCCACCGCGAATGTCATGCCGATGTCCGAGTTCATCTGTATCTGGATAATACCCGGAAGATTGTACTCAACCGGGTCCTCGAGGGTTATTATGTTTTTCGAGACGTCATTTACGGTCGCAAGGGCTGAATACAGGGTTGTGGTTTTTCCGGAACCTGTCGGGCCGGTATGAAGTATGAGCCCGTAGGGAAGCTGTATTGCCTGGTTATAAACATCAAGTTCCCTTTGCTCAAACCCGAGTTTGGTCAGGTCAAGCATGAGGTTTTCCTGGTCCAAAATACGCATTACAACATTCTCGCCGTATATTGTCGGGATCACTGATACGCGTAGGTCTATTATTTTATTCTGAACCTTTATTTTTATGCGCCCGTCCTGGGCCGCCCTTCTTTCCATGATATCCATCCTGGACAGGACTTTTATACGCGAAACAATCGCGTTCTTATAGGCTTTTGGAGGGTCTTTTTGCCGCTGAAGTGTGCCGTCGAGCCTGTAACGTATGACTATCCCTTTTTGCACAGGGTTTAAGTGTATATCCGAGGCATTGAGCTTTACAGCCTCGCTGATGATCGCGTTGACCAGCCTGATAACCGGCGCGGATTCCTCTGTCACATTATCGCCGTCTGTGCCGCCGCCGGCTTCCGCCGCGGCTGACTCGGCCCCGCCCTCGCCCGACCCGTCCTTAAAGATCGCCTGGAGATTCGCGTCCATCTCCATTGTTTTCGCTTCTCCGTAAGCCGAAGCCAGGGTGTTCTTTAACGCCGTTTCGGACACCACGACAAACTTGATTTCCCTGTCCATGGGTAATGCCGCGCTTTCCCTTAACTTGGTGGCCAGGTGCTCGTCAGGCTCGCATGTCGCGAATACAATATGTTTTGCCGTCATTTCCAGCGGAATTACATTGAACTTTTCGGCCACTTCTTTTTTTATGAGGTCGGTCATTTCTTTTTTTATTTCCCTGTCACGCAGGTCGACATATTCCACGCCGAACTGTATGGCAAGAAAGTAAAAAAGCGCATCCTCGGTTATGGAACCGAGTTTTACAAGTATCCTGCCTAACGGTTCTCCGCTCTTTTGCTGGGACTGTATGGCCAGCATGATCTGTTCCTGTGTGACAAGGCCTTCTTCTAAAAGAAGGTCTCCAAGCCTTTTTGCCACTTAAATGCTCCTGAGGTTTTTTATATTTTACCTGGCTTTTTCAAAAGCGCCTTTTTCCGGGCCCATAAGGTTCCGCTGAAGGAATTCCCTGTTCCTGATTATATAAAAATAAACCGGCGGATTTAATCTCACGCCGTTGTCTTTAAATGATATGTCTCCGGTCACGCCGTCAAACTGCGTTTCCCTTAAGGATTTCACGATGGCGCTTTTATCGGTCTTTCCCGCGGCAAGCGCGTTCAATAAAAGCCCGGCTGCGTCAAAGGCATAAGGTATGTGTATGTCGTCCCCGCCGTAGGACTCGAACTTTTTAAGATAAGGCCTGAACTTTTTAAAACCATAAAGGCTTGAAGGCGCAATGGACGCGAATACCGCGCCCTGGGCGCCTGCTTTTGCGCTTTTTATGAAAACCGGCGAGCATATGAGATGCGTGGAGGAGAAATCCGCGCCTACGTTCAGGTCGGAAGACTGCCTCGCCAGCATGGCCGCCTGCGCCGCGTTCCCGGCAAAATAAATATTGTGCACCTTAAGGTCCCGCAGCCGCTGAAGCACCGCGGTAAAATCCTTCCTGTCGGCTTCGACTTCCTTAAAGTACTGCGACCAGGTATTGTTCCTGTCGGCCGTATTTTTAAAAGCCTGCGCCATTTTCCTGTATTCATCGCTTTCCGTGGAATAAACAATGGCGAGCTTTGCCTTAAGCGATACCGATATCAGGAACCTACAGGTATCGGCCGCAAGCTGTTCATCCGACGCCGCTACCCTGAAAAGGTTCTGTCTTCCTTCAATATTAAAATACGAATTTCCGGAGTCAGCCGATATAAGCGGTATGTCCGTGACAGCCTCAACCACATTTTTATCAGCCGGTCCAAAGGCGCCTATGACGCCAAGCAAATTTCCTTTGTTCTTTATGAAGTCCTGGACAGAAGGGTCGTTTTCATCGAAAAATTCCGGCGTGACAGCGTAGGCAGTATTAGTAAGGTTGAATTCATCGGAAGCGAACTTTATGGAATTGAACATGGCATTTGATACAGCGTTGTTTGTGTTCCCAAGAAAACCTACATAATACATATCCCTGGCGCAAACAACCGGTGAAAAAACAAGTATTAAGCTGATTAAACCGGCATAAAGCCTGATCAACCTTAAAACCTCCAAAGCTCTCTCTATATTATATTAACCTTGTTATTATAGCAGTAATTGGATTATTGTCAATTAATGAAAGGCCGGTCAATACGTTTGTAAATGCCCGTATATTTATTTCATGAGGACTATAAACATGGCATGACCCGGTCTTATGAGGTATTGCGGCGCTTTATTCCCCAATGACAGGATTTCTTGGCCTCCCGGCTATTTTGCCGGGTACGTTTCCGGCTTTAACAGGCAATGTTAAAACATTTAAACACATTTTTTGGAAACCGCAGCTCTTAAAACAGAACACATCTCATTACAGCACTTGATAAAAGAGGTTTAATTGATTATATTCTATATAAGAAGGCTGCTCTTTTTTAAATACAAAGGAGGCGCGTCACGAACATAAAATTTTCATATCTTGCGGTCTTTCTGATTTTCGGCCTCATAGGATTCAACGCTTTTCCCGTGTTGTCGGATTCCTGGTTTATGCTTATTTTTTTTGCTCTTCTTAACATAGCTATCATCGGGGGGCATGAATACGCGGCAAAGTACAGGGATAAAACAGCTGTGTCAAAGGATGACGGTTACCCGCCGCAAAACGCCATGAAAAAAGAAGAACCCGAACTGCTTATTGCCCGGCCTGAAGATGATGAAATAAAAATTACATCCATATGGCAGGGCAGGTATATCCGGTTTTATAAGACCGCAGCTTCCGGCACCACACAGGTTTCGGTGTGGATCCGCGACAGGTTTGGCAACATAGTTAATAAGTACGGTGCCCCTGTATCGGGCATGATCCGCTGCGAATATTATTGCGGGGACAAACATTGCGCGTACTCGCTAATACAGTTTGACAACAACATCATAACCGATTACCAGGTAATATGGTACAGGACCAGCGGGAACCGTTACATGGATTTCATACTTGAAGACGGCGCGTTAAACGGCACGTATAACAATTACCACAAAAACGGCAGCTTAAGAAGGACAGTCAGACTTAAAAACGGGCTTGCCCAGGGGCCTTCAAAAACCTATTATGAAACCGGCTCAATCATGTTCACCGCCGAATTTCTTTCCGGCAGAAAAGACGGCTCTTATTGCAGATATTATCCCAACGGCACAATCAGGGAAACGGGAAGCTTCTCCAGCAGCCATCCGGCCGGATACATTAAAACCTATTATGACAGTGAAGTTATTGAAAGCGAAAAATATTACATCAAAAACGCACTAATGTTTATCATAAGATACGATTTTGCGGGACGTTTTTGCAGCCAGATTTTTACACCGGAATTTAAGACGACCGCGTCAGATGACAGCGAGATCAATTCCTTCAGGCGCCTTGCCTGTGCCAGGGATAAAATGTCCAAATATGACATGTATCTTTATGACCCTCAAAGCGATAATTTCCCCAGAATACGCGCCATATGCAGACACTCAAGCGACATGGTCCTGAAAGAATTTTCCTGCGAGGAAGAACTGATAAGCTTTGTGCTGAATAACGCGCAGTTTAAGCCTTTTGCGGATCTCTCAACAGCTCCGAAATCCAGAATGCTTGTAAAACATTTTAACGGCAAAGGCAGGCTTGTCAGGTTCAGGTAAACCGGCCATACCAAATTTTTATTTCAAAATCCCCCTGTTTTGTGCTAATATATACCCTGTTTTTCATATTGGACAATTCCAGGAGGAAACACATACATGAGACTTTCACCGATTGGGCATTTATCCTCAAAACATTATTACAAAAGAAAAAGGTGGCAGGTAGTCCTTGCCGTTATAGCGGTTTTAGCCCTGGGTTATGTGATCTTCCGTTTTTCAGGGGAAAACTTAAGCTATAACATAGCGATATCAGGCGGAGTCGATAATTTCAAAAAAGGCAGGCTTACTTACGCCATGTCCGACTTTAACCACGCCTTAAATATCAGACCAAACGGTTACATGGCCCTGGACGGCCTGGGACTCATAGCTGTCAGGCAGAATGATTTTGAAAAAGCGCAAAGATACTATACCGATGCTTTGGCCGCCGGGTTGAAACGCAATAGGACCATAGACCATACTTTTTACGGCGGCATGTACCTGGATGAGGGTTTATATAAAAACGCGGCCGTTGAATACTCCCAGGCGCTGAAATTAAACGCCAATGACCCTGAAGCGCTTTACGGCACAGGCTGCTGCATGCACGCGGCAGGCAACCTTGACGACGCGATAAGTTATTACAATAAGGCCCTTGCGCTCAGCCCGAAGCTGGCAAAAGCAAGGAAAAACCTTTCACTTGCCGAGGAAGACAGGAACAAGGGCGCCATGTACTATCTTTTTGACACAAACGGCGAACCCCTGGCAAGGTATAACCTGATCAAATCCGAAACACAGCGCACTTACATCCTGGACCAGAAAACAGCCCACATAACCGGTTTTGTCAGCGAACGCCACAAACGCTCCGAAGGCATCGAAAAATACCTTGCGGATTATATTCCTGGGAATAAAATATACCTTACCATAGACACCCGTGTGCAGAATGCGGCCGCAAAATCCATGGGCTGGTACAAAGGAGCGGTTGTTATTTTAAAACCCTCAACCGGCGAAATACTGGCCATGTACAGCCAGCCCACGTACCGCCCCAACACAATTGAAAAAGACTGGTGGAAGGTGGTGGATAACGCAAACCAGCCGCTTTTAAACCGCGCCATAGACAAACTTTATGAGCCTGGATCCATCGCCAAAGTGATCACGGTAGCGGCCGCATATGAGCACAATATAAACGAAAAGGATGTGTTCCCTGTCAAATGCGCGGGTTCGACGCAGTTTGACGGGCTGCCTTTCTGGTGTTCGCAGAAACACGGAAAAATAAAAAGTATAGAACAGACCGTGGAACTTTCATGCAACATAGGCTGCGCTTACCTTGGGTTTGCCGTCGGCTCGCCCACCCTTACGGAATACAACCAAAAATTCGGGTTTGGCCAGCAGTTTGATATAGGTTTTTATGACAAGATACTCGGAAAACAGTTTTCAATACCGGTCAAGGAAAGTTTTGCACCCCAAAATGACAAGAACAGGTATGAAACCGCGCTTCATTCATGCGGATTGAGCATACCCGGCCCCGGCGCTTACACATACTCAATCACCCCGCTTCACGCCGCCATGCTGGCCGCCGCGATTGCCAATGACGGCGTAATGATGAATCCCTACATAATCAAAGAGATCAGGAACATAAACGGCAAGGTGATATACCAGGGTGTGCCATCGGTGGCAAAAAGGTCCATCACTCCCGCCACCGCAAAGAAGATCGGCGGGCTCATGGTAAAGACCGTAAATGAAGGAATAGGCAAAAAAGCCCAGGTAAGCGGCATCACAATCGCAGGCAAGACAGGGACTTCCAGCGATAAAAAAGGGACATTAAACGCATGGTTTATTTCTTTCGCGCCTTTTGAAAAGCCGGAATACGCGCTTGCCGTTTTGGGCGACGGAGAAGGCAAAGGCATGATAGTAGCCGCGCCTGTTGCCGGAGAAATATACAAGGAACTGCTGAAGTAAAAGTTATCCCCTGTGCCATTTTTACGGAAACGATACTGTCAAAAAACCATCGTTGTGGGCCGAATAATCCTGTCAACTTATAGACGCATCTATGACGGACCTGATCTTTTTCATCTGTTTTTCCACTGTAAATTCCTTTTTTATATTAAGCGCTGCATTTCTTCCCATTTTTTTCAGTTTGGCGCGGTTTTCATACGCTGAAAGAATTGCTTTGCTTAATTCATCAGGGTTCATTTCCTTTACTATATAGCCGTTAAAACCGTCTTTCACAACTTCAGGGGTCCCGCCGGAATCAAATGCCATGACAGGCACCCCTGAACCCAGGGATTCCAGCACGGACAGGGCAAAAGGTTCGTTATCCGAAGGCAGAACAAAGATGTCAAGCGCCGGAAGAAAATCAAATTTTTTCTGGAACCCGGCGAAGATAACCGTCTTTTCCATCCCTTTTTCTTTTACGCTTAAACGCAGTTCCTGTTCATATTTTAAGTCCGCCGGCTCAGCCTTGCCCGCGATCAGGAATTTTATATTTGAGTTTTGTCCCTTTACTTTTTCCGCAGCCGCTATCAACAGGTCCAATCCCTTATTCCGCCTGAAATAACCCAGTGTCCCGGCTATAAACGCGGTTTTTAACCCGTATTTTTTCCTTGTCAAAGCGCCATAACGTACCCGGTTCATATCGGGTATCTTCATGCCGTTATGCACCGTAATAAGCTTATTAATTTCAACACCTGCCTTAACAAGCGACTTTTTTGAAGCGTCGGATACGCATATTATCTTTGATACAAATTTGGAGTAAAACCTTACCTGGGAAGACAGGTATGAAAAATAATGCCTGTTAATTATCTGGTGTTTGTGCCAGATTACCGGAATTTTCAGCATAAATGCGGGCAGTGCGATCAACTTTGTTGCAAAATACCCGCTTGAATATATCAGTGAATATTCTCCGGCCTTCAAAAAGGAAAATACCTTTTTCATGAAATCAATTGTTTTAATAAAATACCTGAACTTGACTTTCGGAGGCGCCTGTATGAAGTGTGTTTTTATATTCATGGATTTAAGTTTTTCCTCGATAGGCCCGTGGTTGAAAAGCAGCACTTCCACTGCATAAAGGTTTTTCAGATTTTCCAGTATTGACAGGAGTACGGCCTGGCCGCCGGCCATAAGGGGAAAATATTCCAGGAAAAGTATCCTTTTTTTACCACTCATAATCTTCCTTTTTTACCTGTCCCTGGTTGTCCTGCGCGCTTTGCGGCTGTTTCAGATCCGCCGCGCTTTTATGTTCCACGCCGGTTTCAGGGAACACATATTCTATCTCGGCTCCTATCCTGTGGTTGGACGCGCCCGGTTCTATGTTGTCGGCAGTATAGGCATAATCCAGCTTTACGGAGAATATCTGTGAGGGCTTAAGCCTGATCCCGGCGCCGAAACTCAGCGCGTTATTATACCCGGCCCTCAGGAAGAAAAAATCATTAAATGAAAACTCCGTGCCGGCCCTGACTTTATTTCCGCTGAAGGAATTAAAAACAAAATCCACGGACGGAAGCGCTGAAAGCCCGGCAGCGCCGAATATGTCCATATATTTGTATGAAAGACCCGCTGTTATTACCTGCGGGAGCGACTCGGTATGGGCGCTGCTGTTCCACGTCAAGTTCGTGGAAATCCCTGTAATTGAAACTCCCGCGTTTAAATTCTCTATTATATTAACCAGGACGCCAAGGTCAAATCCGACGCCGGTCCCCCTGGCTGTCCCCAGGTTTTCGAATACAAACCTGAAATTTCCACCCATGGAAATCCTGTCGTTTAATTTTGTGGCGACGTTAAAAAGAAAGACCTGCGACGAATCGGATATAATCGAGTCAGGGACAGACGAGTTTGTCAGCCTTGTTTCTATATCGGACCCCGACGAGTTGTTTATCCAGGAAAAACCCGCGGCATATGTGGCTCCGTTTAATACGAAAGGCTTGGCTGTCGCTATGTAATTGACGCTCCTGCCGAAACTTAAAATGTAGGTTTCCGCCATGAGTTCCAGCCCTTTTAATTTCACCGTGCCCGCCGGGTTATAATACGCGGCCGAGGCGTCGTCAGCTATGGACGTGAAAGCGCAGCCCATGCCGGTCGCCCTTGTCCCAACTCCTAATTTTAAAAAAGCGAACGAATCGCCGCCGGCGGCAATAAGGACCGCGGCCGGGATCATCAGGGCTATGAAGGCTGTAAATATTGTTTTTTTCATTAATTCACCTTTGTTAATAAAGCACTGCTATCTTGTTCTTCCCGTATTTTCCATTGTCTGTTTTAACCACATAGAAATATACCCCGTTTGCGGCCTTTTTGTTGTCCTTGTTCCTGCCGTCCCATCTTATTACATTCTGGCTGACAGCTGACACATCCTGCGCCTGCAATATTTTTTCCCATACAAGTTCGCCGCCGCCGTCATATATGCTTACCGTTATTTTTTGCGGAGCGCTTAAGGTAAATGTTATATTTGTATAACCATCGCTGTCGGGTGAAAACGGGTTCGGCCAATTATATGTTTTTATTTCGGGAGTGCCCATGTTATTCACATCAAGAGTTAGAGCCCTGTACGCGTTTACCCTTCCCCACCCGAAATACTTGTCGTAACCCTGGATTCCGGTTATAGTCCCCGAACATACGTAATAATCGTCATCCGCGGTCTGTTCAAGGACTGTCTTTATCTTATCATTGTCATAATCCGGATATTTCATTTTTATAAGGGCCGCAACACCCGCCACGATTGGGGAGGAAAAAGATGTTCCGTCCTCTGTTGAGTACGATGAATAACCGTTTGAAATGCTTAAAATATTCACGCCCGGCGCGGTTATGTCTATTTTACCCCAGTTGGAGAAATCCGCTATTACGTCACGAGTTGCCCCGTTGCAATCAAGGATCATATCGCTCGCCGCGACCGCCATGACATTTGAATACGCGGCCGGATAGAAAGTCTGGCCGTTGGAGTTACCTGCGGCGGCTATTATAAGGCAGCCCTTATCATACGCGTAATTAACAGCGGTTTTAAGTATATTGTCCGCGGTTGCCCCGCCCAGGCTTAAGTTGATGATGTCCGCGCCGTTATCAGCGGCCCAGACTATACCGGTATAAATATCAGCGTCAGTGCCGGACCCGGTAGAGTCCAGTGCTTTTACAGGCATTATCCTGACTCCGGCTGTCCCACCGTAATAAAACCCTGAAACACTTGCTATGCCCGTGGAATTATTTGTATTCGCGGCTATAATACCGGCGACGTGCGTACCGTGCCCGTCATCGTCATAAGGCTGTTTGGTATTGTCCAGGATGTCCGTGCCTGTTACCGTAACCCCCACAAGGTCCTGATGAGAGCAGTATGGCGCGGTCCCCACTCCTGTATCCACCACGGCAACTATGACATTTTTTTGGGGCGTTATGGACGAATACAGATCAGTATATACTTTATCAGCCCTGACCTGATTTATATACCATTGGGAAGGCGCCGTTTTATACCAGTGGTCATTAGGCGCAGCGAGAGGGGTGAGAGGGGTGTAAGAAGCGGTTTGGGTGTAAAACAGGTAATTAGGCTGGGCCTGTTCTATAACAGGCTCTGCTTTAAGCAATTCAACAATGCTTTCCATATTTTCTATTCCCTGTATCTTATAACATGTGAAAAAACTCTTCGGGAGGTATGTCCTCGTCTGCGAAATATTATGCTTTGTTTCGAGGAACCTGATTATGTCATTGCGGGCAGTTTTCTTCATCTGGTACTTGGCGGACAGGGCGTCAGTGTCAGCCTGCGTGAACTCAGTTTTATATACGACCAGAACTTCATCAGTATACGCGGGAAGTTTTGACGTGTCCCTTGCCGCTGGAAACACATATAAAGGCAGAAGCATCGCCATGACACAATAAGGAATTATTTTTTTTATCATTTTCCGGCCTTTTTGAAAATCAAATCCATTATTATACCCGCCAGTTTTTCCTTGCTGTTCCTGCCGCTGAAGACGGTCCTGCCCTTTTTATCCATAATCGTTATTTCATTCTCATCCGAATCAAATCCCAGGCCTTCTTTGCTTATGTCATTGTATACGATCATATCAAGGTTTTTGGATTTTATTTTTCTTTTTGCACCGCTCAGATCACGGCCGGACTCCGCCGAGTAACCGACAATCGTCTTTTTCCCCTTGTTTTTTCCGGCCCAGGCCATAATATCTTCAGTAGGTTTAAGTTCCAGCGTTATTCCTTCTTTGCCTTCCCTTTTTATTTTTCCTTTGATTCTTCCAGGGGTAAAGTCACCCACAGCTGCGGCGCCTGCAATGATGTCAGCGCGCTTAAAATTATTCTTGACTTCCCTCATCATATCAGAAGCTGACGTAACATTGATTATTTCCGCGCCAAAAGGCAAATAGGGGCTTTTCCCAGTGATAAATATGACATGGGCGCCGTGTGCCATGGCAGCTTTTGCAAGATGATATCCGGTTTTGCCGGAAGAAGGGTTTGAAATATACCTTACATCGTCCATGTATTCCCTGGTGGCCCCCGATGTTATCAGGACAGTTGTTTTATGCCGGACTTTGGTTTTCCCGTCCGATGGCTTGTACGCCGAGGCCCCGGCGAAAGCGGAATTGTTTTTTTTTTTACTTTCAGCATAGATACGGCCGTGTCAAAAATCCTGTCAATATCCTCAATATGCCCGGCCCCATAGTCTCCGCAGGCAAGTTCGCCTTCTTTCGGACCGATGAATATATAACCGAGTTTTTCAAGTTTTTTCACATTTTCCATGACTATGGGATTATTCCACATTTTGGTGTTCATGGCGGGCGCGATCAATACTTTTTTATCCGTTGCCATGACCGTTGTGGTGAGGAGGTCGTCGGCTATGCCGCATGCTATCTTGCCTATGATATTAGCCGTGGCCGGCGCGATAACTATAAGGTCGCAGTTCTGCGCCAGACCTATATGTTCCACTTTTGCGTCCGGATTTTTCGATTCAAAAAACATTTCTTCATACACGGGATTCCCGGTCAGCGTGCGCAGGGTCAAGGGCGTGACAAATTCACGGGCTTCTTTTGTCATTACACAGGCAGTATCTATACCCGCCTTTGTAAAAAGCCTCGCCAGCTCCGGCGCCTTGTAAGCGGCGATCCCGCCTGTAATTCCGAGGACAATACGGGCCATATCTTAGTCGCCGATATTGATTTTTTCTATGTCAAATTCCGGATGCTTGATCTTATCGTTCAAAAACTCCTTAACGGCCGTAACCGTGGGTTTTTTCTTCCTGTCCGCTTCATCCACATCGGCCGGATTTTCCCTGATGGCTTTTGCCCTGCTGGCTATGATTATAGTCGCGGCATACTTGTTGCCAACCTTGCTCTTGAGTTCCTCGTGTGTAAAGTCAAACTTTTTCATGAAATCTTCTCCTTTTTGCCCTGTTTATCGGGCATTTAGCTCCGCCGCTTTTTTTTGCTGCCGCGTAAGCTGTATTGCTTTTTATGGCCGGTTGCGCTTAAAACGCTCCAGCTTATATATGCTTTCGAATAATTCCTCAAGGTTTTCCGTGGCTTTGTTCAAATCCTTGTTAACAATAATATAATCATATTTTACCCTTTCTTTCAATTCTTTTTTTGCCAGCGCCAGTCTTTTGACAACCGCCTCGGGTGTATCGGTCCTACGATTTTTCAGCCTTCGGGCCAGTTCGGAAAAAGAAGGCGGAAGAAGAAAAATGGTGACGCAGTCCCTGATCTTGAATTTTATCTTCATGGCTCCCTGAACATCTATGTCCATAATTACATTTTTCCCGGCATTCACGCTTTTTTTGACCGTTTCTTTTAAGGTGCCGTAAAAATTATCAAGCACAGGCGCGTACTCGAGGAATTTGCCGGTCTTTACGTATTCCTTAAACTTATCCTTGGTGAAAAAGTAATAGTCTTTGCCGTCAATCTCGCCTTTTCTCGGCTGGCGGGTTGTCACTGAAACTGAAACCACAAAATCCTTTTTATGGTTTAAAAGGAACTGGTTTATAACCGTGGTTTTCCCGGTGCCCGAAGGCGCTGATATCACGAATATAAGGCCTTTGTTTTTCATTTCTTTTCAGGTTCCTTGTCTTTTGGTTTTTTATCCTGTAGTTTTTCATTGCTGCCAAACCTGACAATTAAGGTTTCAGCCTGTATGGCGGATATCACGCAGTGATTTGAGTCGGTCACTATCACGGCCCTGATCTTCTTGCCGTGCGTGGCATCGATCAAAAACCCGCCTTTTCTTGCTTCTTCTATCATCCTCTTTACCGGGGTGGAATTTACGTCCACGACGGCAACTATACGTTCCTGAACCACAGCATTGTCAAAGCCAACGTTCAACAGCAACAAAAACCTCCTGGTTTTAATTACTAATTACCAATGACTAATTACTAATTACTAATTAAACCTTAGTGCTTAAAGGCTTTGATTACTGAACGAAAGCCTTAATTAGTCATTAGTCATTGGTAATTAGTAATTAGTAATTTCATTCAAGATTTAACGCCTGTTCCCTGATTTTCTCCGTATTTTCCTTGATCACTATGACCGCGTGCGCTATCTTCGCGTTGTTTATTTTGGAGCCGATCGTGTTGGCTTCCCTGTAAAATTCCTGCGCCAGAAAATCAAGCTTTCTGCCGACCGCGTCATTTTTTATGATCGACAGCGCCTGCTTTACGTGCGACGATATCCTGACCAATTCTTCCGTTATGTTATACTTGTCCAGCACTTCAACAGCCTCTGTATTTAAAAAACCCTGCCTGTTTTCCCTGGCAAGTATTGTTTCCAGCCTCTCGCGCGTTTTCTTTATGTACTCTTCCTTGAACTCTTCGTGCATGACGGCGATATTTGCCGCTTCTTTTTCAATTAAGGCCAGGCGGATCCCGATGTCTTTTATATGGCCCTCGGCTTCTTTTTCCTTCATCTTCATAAAATCCTTAAAAGCGGCCTCTATGACCGGCTTGATTTTTTTCCAGGAATAAGTATCCCTGGCCTCGGCATCCTTTACGGTTATTATACCGTCCACGCTGTTTAAGACGGTCTGAACCGGTATTTCGCCTTTGATCCTGACCTTTGCCATGAGTTTCTTCATGGACGAGTGCGCTTCCTTGAATAAATCCTCGTCCACAACCACGTGTTTTTTCAGGTTGTTTTTGTCGAGATTGACAAAAAGGTCAACCCTCCCGCGTGTGACGCTGTCATTTAAGAATTTATAAATAAAAGGCTCCGCCTCAAAAAATTCCTGAGGAAGATGAAGCACCACTTCCTTGTATTTTGAATTTAATCCCTTCAAGTTCGCTGTAAACTTCGGGATCCTGTGCGTCCCCCAACCTGTCATGCTGTAAGGCAAGATAGTCACCTCAATTTAAGTATATAATTTAAAACTATCGCAGTGCCGCAATCTTCATGCGGCCAAGATATCCTCTTACATTAATGTAACGTTATCTGCCTTTACCTTCTGCCTTTACCTCGCCAATGCCACGCTTATCGCCACTATGGACAACAGCAGCGCCGCAAATCCGGCGTACGGCCATTTTAGCAGGGATGTAAATGCGTTCTCATCAGCATCGCCGTACTTTAATTTCAGGTCGTTAATGGTCTTTTTCATTTTTGCTATTTCCAGCTCATTATTGCTTATGCCTTTTTGCAAAACACCCATAATATCGCTCCAGCCCTGGACCTTGTCGACGCTTGCCTTTAAGTTGTCCTGCATTTTATCCATTTCCCCGACAGCCTTATCCATGATTTCTTTGTCCTTTGTGTATTTATCCTCCAGCACCTTAACCCTGTCCTTTAAATCCGCCATATCCTGCGCCATGCCTTTTATTTCGAGCGAACGTTCTTCGATCCGTCTTATATCAGACTGAATTTCACGGAGGCTGGCCGCGAGGTCATTATTGGCCGACAGCGCGCTTTCAAGCGAATTTTTAATATAGTCAACTTTTGATTTTAATTCCTCAACCTGGGGCTGCTGGTCCGCCGCTGTTGCCGCGGTCTTTACCGTGGTTGCCGCGGGTATGGCAGTGACCGTACTTTTAGCCTTGAGCGCTTTTACCTGGTAAGGTGTTTGTATTGCCGTTACCCCCGCTGTCGCCGCCGGCTTTACAACGGCTGTAGCGGCCGGGACAGGAGCCGACCTGTCTTCCTCGTCGTCAAGCGCCAGTGTTTCGGCCAGAACAGGCGCGGCAAGAAGAACCGCGAAGATCATATAAAGGTAAAACTTATTTTTCATCTTTTGAGCTCTTGTTGAATTTTTCATATATGCCGTCAAATACCGAGACAGCCGTGAACCCGCACCCGAAAACAAGGAAAATAAAACTAAAAACGTTCTCCATTATGGGGTCCATCTTGGCTCCGGTCGTAAAAAACACAATTATAGCCACCACAAGCAGGAACGCCCAGAAAAAAACATTTATGTAAAAATAATCCTTGAAAGAAAACTCTTCGCCCGTATTTTGCGCGGGCGCCTGCTGCTTTTGTTCCCTGTTTTTATTCTTTGCCATGCTTTTCACCTCACAAATTGGTTTTTCTTTATAATCCCCGGTTTTCCAATCCTCATTCCGAATTCCGAATTCCGAAATGCCGTTGGGCCGTTGGCCGAATTTAGTTCCTGCCGATCCCCGTATAAGCAAACCCGAGCTTTTTCATCTTATCCGGATCATATATATTCCTGCCGTCAACTATTGCCGGGTTCTTCATAAGGCCCTTTATTTTTTTCATGTCAAGTTCCCTGAACTCGTTCCACTCGGTCAATATGACGAGACATTCCACGTTCTCTGCCGCGGAGTATGAATCCTTTACGAAAGTAACGCCTTTTACTTCCTTCCTTGCGTTAGGCATGGCCACAGGGTCAAAGGCTTTTATCCTGCATCCTTTTTCAAGGAGTGCCGCAATTATATCGAGCGCAACCGCTTCCCTGATATCGTCCGTATTCGGCTTGAAAGCTATGCCGAGTATGCCTATCTGCCTGCCCTCAATGGTGCCGAGTATTTTTTTTATCTTGCCAAGGACATGTTTTCTCTGCAGCTTATTGACTTCTATGACGGCATTAAGTATAAGCGGTTCATAGTCTTCCTTGCGCGCTATATTAACCAGCGCGGACACGTCTTTGGGGAAACACGAACCGCCGAATCCCGCGCCCGCGTTCAAGAACAGCTTCCCTATCCTGCGGTCAATGCCCATGCCGTTTGCCACGGTTTCCACGTCAGCCCCGACCTTTTCGCATATGTTGGCTATCTCGTTGATGAATGATATCTTTGTGGCGAGGAACGAATTGGAAGCGTACTTTATCATTTCCGCGCTTCTTAAATCCGTTATTATTACCTTGGTAGCGAGCGGCTTGAATATCTGGGCCACCTTTTCAGCCGCGTCTTTTTTCTTTGCGCCTATGACTATCCTGTCAGGGTTCATAAAATCCTGTATTGCGCTTCCTTCTTTTAAGAACTCGGGGGAAGAGACTACATCAAACTTGAACTTGTTATTTGAATTGTCCTCTATAATGGACTCCACAAGGTCGCCCATGCCCACAGGCACAGTCGACTTATCCACTATGACTTTATAACCGTTTAAGCTCTTTCCTATCTGTTTAGCGACTTCCTTCACAAAAGACAGGTCAGCTTCGCCGTTGGCCCGCGGAGGCGTCCCGACCGCGATAAATATTATCTCTGATTTTTTTACCGCGGCCTTTAAATCCAGGGTAAAGGTCAGCCTCGCCTTGTTCCTTTTTACAAGTTCTTCAAGCCCGGGTTCATATATGGGTAAAATATTTTTATTTAAGTTTGCTATCTTTTTCTCATCTATGTCAACGCATATGACATCATTCCCGAGGTCCGCCATGCAAACACCCGTCACAAGCCCGACATATCCGGTGCCAACTACGCAAATCTTCATCCAAACCTCCGCTTTAAGGGCATAATCCTGCCATATATAGACAAAATAACGGGATGAGATAGTTATCCCTCCCGCTTTTCATACCTCTGATAATACGCTAAATATATCATAAAAACATGGTTTGCACAAGGCTTGAAAGGGTAAAAATCAGCGGCTAAAATAACCCGCAACGTTCCGAACTTTAGCCGCGGGATTTTTCAAAATGCCGCAAAGTTTATTGTATTCAGGCCCTATATTTTACGCCTGCCCGTTCACGCTGAATGAAATTACCTTCCCTGTTTTCATATCGATCTCCATTTGAAAAACAGAATCCCCGCCGTCTTCGATAACTATATAATCGTTAAGCAGCATTTTCTCGGTAAATCTTGAACCGGGATTAAATATATAGTTTACACGTATGGTCTTATGGCCGTTTGACACATATCCAACAGCCTGTTTGCAGTACATGCCATAGGAATTGAATATTTTTGGTTCCTTCATTTTCAGGTACTTTATTGCAATTTGTTCCGCCGACATTGCCATTTTAATATCAGGCGTAAAGGTCTTCCTTCCGTTAAAATGCTTGATATTTAATATGTAAATCCGGCCATTAAGCGCGTGTTGCTCCGGATTTTTACCGTTACTTTCCCGTGTATTTTTCATGGTTGCGCCTGAAAAAATAAAAATGGCAATAATTGAAACTAGGATTTTTATTGAGTATGACGGATTTATTTTATTTTTATTCATTTTTACCCTCTTTCTTTTTATCATACAACAGCAATCTGCCATTTTCAACAGACAATTTTCCCATAATAATTTTATTAACGGCGGACATAATCACTTTGCCTTGACAATAATTTTATTAACGGTTGCAATATTGCCTGAAATCGTTTATATTTATTGCACTTTATACGGACAGGGCGCATCACCCTCGCCCTATCCCTCTCTAGTCAACGGAGAGGGGAAAGGTATTATAATATTATGGACGGCATTTTATTGATAAACAAGGAACAGGGCCCGACTTCGTTCGGCGCCATAGAGCAGGTAAAACGCAAGTTTAGTATCGCAAAGATAGGACACAGCGGGACTTTGGACCCGCTTGCCAAGGGGCTGCTGTTAACGCTTATCGGTAAAGCCACCAAGATTGCAGAATACATGCCTGATGACAAAGAATACGAGCTAGAAATAACTTTTGGCAGGGCTACAAATACCGACGATGCCGAAGGTGAGACAGTCAATGAGAAACCCGTACCCCAAAATCTTGAGGAGCTGGTTGTTGCCGCGCTCCCGTCATTTACCGGGGAAATAACCCAGATACCTCCAAAGTTCGCGGCCATAAAAAAAGACGGAAAAAAACTCTATGAACTCGCGCGCGCCGGAAAAGAAGTAAACCCCGAACCCAGGACCGTCAATGTGCATTCCATAAAATATACAGGTATTTCCGGCAACAAAGTATATTTGACGATCGCATGCGGTTCAGGCACTTATATGCGCTCCATCGCGCGGGATCTCGGTGAGAAGGCAGGCAGCTGCGCGTTTTTGTCGGATTTGACGCGCACAAAGATCGGGCCTTTTACCCTCGCGCAGGGCCACAAGATAGGCGAAATGGAGACGCTTGAAGGGAACCTGATTTCAATGAATGACGCGCTTTATGATATGCCTTTCATAATGCTCAGCGACGTGAACTACGGCAGGATAAAGAATGGCATGCCTGTCGATAATACGCTTCCTTTTAAATCAGGGATAGTCAAACTCCTTTATGAAAACGAAGTGGCGGCAATTGGGCAGATAAAATACGGGAAAGTTTATGTAAAAAGAGGGATTTAAGTTATAAAAAAACAGCCTTAAGTGATACTGTACGAAAACCCTTAAAAACCATCGTTGTGGGCCGAATAATATTCGGCCCCTACAAATATTTGCCTGCATTTGTAGGGGCAGCATATCATGCTGCCCGCCCCTTGGGGGCTTTTCCGGCAGTATCTAAGTATAATCATAAATATTCGGGCCGTTTCCATCCATTTACCCTGTACCACTCGCTTTGCTCGGGTACAGGGCCATAAAATTTAGCTTGAGCTAAATTTTATGGCCTCCACGTCGCCACATATTCCCTGTCACCGGCGTCTACGTCCGGTTTTTCCACGGTCCATTTACCTTCCAGTTTAAGTTCATGGGCCGCAAGTTCAAAGTGCGCCATGGCTATTCCCATGTCTATGTTCTGTCCTGCGGGATAAGTATATCCTTTGGTGCGTTCCAGGTAAAGATGAAAAACATCCATTTTCGGATCCTTCAAAAACCTCCACGGCTGCTGGTTTGTGGCGGACGGCGCCAGCTTTACGCATTCCAAGACTGCTTTATATTTATTATCCGGAACGTGGGAATTGTAAAAATCTCCGATAAATGAAATTTCAAACAGATGTTTCCTTGTGTCGGAATTCGCCACTTTTCTCATGAGGTTGTCCGCAAGCCGCCTCTTGTCTGCCGCGTAGCCCACGGGGGATACTGCCGGAACTATTTCATCGTCCGCGCATTTTAGTTTATCCGAAAAACCGTTTTTGTCAAAAGTCGCGCCAAGCCAGCAGGTGGCAAGGCCGAGTTCCACTGCTTTTAATATGTTTTTCTCCATGACATACCCGTAATCTTCAAGACACTTTCCCTGCTTTTTAACGCAGCCTGCCATAAAAAGCCTGGCGCCGTTTATTACGCTGTAGGTTCCCATGGTTTTCAGGATCTGCATGGGAGCCTCTTCGAAATTAATAAGCGTGCAGCGTATGGCGGAGCCGAATACGCTTTGGGTGTTTGATGACATAAAATCACGGAGCAGGCTGATTTTATCCGTTTCCACAGGTTTTGGTGAAAACGTCCTCCATGACTGGCGTTTGTGTATTGTTTCTATAATGGACATTAAGTTATACTCCTTTATCAGGTAATGCTGTCACAGACTTTGTGCGTATTTAACAGCCGTATTTTTTTATCCTTGCCATGCACTTTTCAAGGCCGAACGTTTCTGCTATGTCAAACAGCCCCGGACCCATGGTCGTGCCTGATAAAACAACCCTTATTACATGCATAAAAACTTTCGGTTTTATGCCGGCCGCTTCCATATCAACTTTTAACCGTTCTTCAAGTTTGGCTTTATCCACGCCTGTTTCGCTGATTATTTTCCCAAAGATCTCAAGAACTTTGCCGCGTTCCCCAGCGTTCTTTTCCCATACTTTTTTTGCGTCCTCATTCATGTCATAATCGTCCTTGTAGAAATAAGCCGACAGATCCGATATTTCGGATAATACCTGCAGCTTTTCCTGCTGCAATACAATAGTGTGTTTGATAAAGTCATGCCTGTTTTTTACGTCATCATCCGTTATAACGCCGCTTTTAAGCAGGTATGGTATACACAGTTTTGTAAGTTCATCCGCGCTTTTGTTCCTTATATGGACGCCGTTGATGAACGTCAGCTTTTTATTGTCAAACATGGCGCCTGATTTATGGACGCGTTCGAGCGCAAATTTCGATATTAGCTGTTCCATGGAAAATATTGTGTCCTCGTTGTCGGGTGACCAGCCAAGCAGCGCAAGGTAATTTACAAGCGCTTCAGGCAAATATCCCGATTCTTTATACCTGAGTACGGCTGTTTCCCCGTGCCTCTTTGAAAGTTTGGACTTATCAGCGCCGAGTATAAGCGGGATATGCGCGAACTGCGGTATGGGAAAACCCAGGGCCTTGTAAATGTGGATCTGCTTTGGTGTGTTTGACAGGTGGTCCTCGCCGCGTATTACGTGCGTTATGCCCATTTCAACATCATCAACAACCACGACAAAATTATATATGGGCATCTTGTCGGTGCGCAGGATTATAATGTCGTCCAGGGTGGAATTTTGTACTTTAACTTCCCCCCTTACTATGTCGTTGACAATGGTTTCACCCGTTTGTGCCACCCTTACCCTGACAACATACGGCATGCCGTCCGCTTCTTTTTGCGCAGCCTGTTCCTTTGTAAGCAGGCCGCACCTGCCGTCATACTTAAACGCGCGCTTTTGAGCTTCTGCTTTTTTTCTTTCAGCGTCGAGTTCTTCCTTTGTGCAGAAACACTTATACGCCTTGTTTTCACTAAGGAGTTTTTCCGCATGCCTGTGGTATACCGGGAGCCGCCTTGTCTGATAGTAAAGCGAATCATCCGCGCTTTTGCCGGGCCCCTCGTCCCAGTCAAGCCCGAGCCACTTTAAGGACTCGAGTATCTCGGTTTCGGATTCTTTTGTTGAACGTTCTTTATCCGTATCTTCAATCCTTAAAATAAATTTGCCGTCATTATGCTTTGCAAATAAATAATTAAAAAGCGCCGTCCTTGCCCCGCCTATGTGCAGGTATCCGGTCGGGCTGGGCGCAAAGCGTACTCTTACCATGTTTTTTCTCCATTTTATTATTTACAACCCTGTTAAAAAAAATTACTAATTACCGATTACAAATTACTAATCAAAAATGAACGGCACGCACACAAATTTTTAGCCGTCAATAATTAGCAATTGGTCATTAGTAATTAGTAATTATTTTTTTAAAGGCAGCGCTTCCTGCATGTCTTTTTCCATCCCGCAGGTGCCTTCAAAGACCACACCTTCGGCCATGGCAAGTTTTGGCGACTTTATGTCCCCGTATAATTTGCCCGTATGCAGTATTTCAAGTTTTACTTTTGCGGTCACATCGCCGTTCACTTTTCCGCCTATCACAACATGGGTGCCTGTTATATCGCCTTTTACAACAGCGTTCTCGCCTATGATGACGGTGTCCTCGGACAGTACGCTTCCTTCAACTTTGCCGTCAACGCGTATCCCGCCTTTAACCGTAATGCCGCCTTTTACTTCGCAGCTTTTGCCTATTATAGTTTCTATTCCCGCTAATGCCATGACAACACCTCAAATTCTTATGCCGGATTGTTTAAAAACGCGGAAGGTCTTCATAAAAAGAAAGATTATTTCAGCGCGATTTCCTTGTTTAAATATTTTACCGGGTTTACGGCAACGCCGTTTAATTTCACTTCATAATGCAGGTGCGGGGCCGTGGAACGCCCCGTGTTTCCCAGATATCCCATGACCTGCCCCTTTTTGATATGCTGGCCCGGAGATACCACATACTTTATCATATGCCCGTACTTGGTCATGTATCCGTTACCGTGGTTTATGACAACCAGGTTCCCATATCCTCCCGGTTCAAAATCAGCTGTTACTACTATGCCGTCAGCAGTGGCCTTAACCGGCGTGCCCATGTCGTTTGCAATATCGACCCCGGCGTGGTATGAAAGGGAGCCGGTGAAAGGATCTATCCTGGGTCCAAAAGAAGCCGTGATCCAGCCCTTGACAGGCCAGCCTGTCGGCACTGCCGTAAGCCTTGCCCGCTGTTCTGTTATATAGCTTATGATCTCCTGAAATGAGTTCTCCGAGTCTTTTGCCTGTTCCTGCACGTACTGTACGGCAAGTTCAAAAGATTTTCTGCTTATTACCTCATCGCCGTTTTTCACGCTTTTTTCCAGGAGTTTGGTGTCAAGGTATGAGGGCCCGCCGAACCCTGTGTATTTTATGATGGCATTCCTGCTTTTTAAGGAAAGCATGTCGCGCAGCTGCTTGTCGATCTCTGTCACGCGCTTTACCGTGTCCCTTGACTCGATCATTTCTTTGGCGAATTCTTTGTGTTTTTGCTGCAGAAACCTGTCATACGCGATCCTCGTCCTGTAGTCCGCGTGCCGGGTGATTATAAAAGCCGAAATAAAAACAGAAGAAGTCCAAAGCAGAAGAAGACCGAGTAAAAGCCTGGCCCCAAGCTTCACGCTGATTACCCTGCCGGTGTCATCAGGTACAACCATGAGCGTAATGTGCTTTTTTCTTTTCAGTTTTTTCATGTCTCTCCCAAAGATTTTAACGTCAAACGCGTATAGGTACAATTAGCCCCTATTGCCAAATTTAGAAGGTATTTTTAGTCTGTTAAAAACCTTACTTCTGCGGTGTCTGCGGCACCTGAGCTGCCGTTAATTTTGCTTTCAGCTCCGGGGTCATATTCTCGACGTCCTCCATAAAAATCCTTACCTTGTCGCCGTCAACCTTGGTATTCTTCAGAAACTGAACTCTCGCGATCTTCAGTTTTGATAATAGCATGTCGGAAAATTTCCTCGGCGCGTAAATATAAAGGTCCGCTCCGTCGTCATTGGGATACGTATCTAGTGCCACCCTTATAAGCGCCCCGCCGTAAAGTCTTTTGCATTCGCCTTTAAGTCTTTCCGCAATTGCTTCTGCCTGAGTCATTCCCATTAAAGAGCCTCCTTGGTCACGTAAGTATTCTGAGAACTTTTATAAATCAACTTTATTATACATAATAAAGTGGTTTAATGTCAAGTTTAATTCTGGAACCTATTTTTTCAAATATACTTTTTTTACCTTTAAAATAAGGATTTTCATTGTTTGAAAGTCAATTACGCTTTATGAAACTATATTTTGCGTTTAACATCACAATTTTCAGCCGTAAAACCACGGGTGGCGGCATTATATGCCGCATCTGCAAACCATGCATTAGCGCTTACTTTCTTATCTCAACCCCGCCGAAGACGGCGTTAACTTCGATCAGTAACGCGGGCGCTCCGTCTTTGTAAGAATCTGTCTGGTAGGTTGTCGAGCCAAAAGCAGCGGAGTTCCCGTTGGAAAGCATTATGCCGCCCCGCCCTGCGGCATACAAAACTTACCGCCAATACGGGGGAACATGATCTTGATCCCTATAAATATGATCAAAAGGGCGAAACCCGCCCTTAAATTTTTATCCACACGGGGCAGTGGTCGGAGCCGTGCGTATCTTTCATGATGCCGGCAGACTTTATTTTTTTTGCAAGACCGGGGGTTACATAAAAATAATCGATGCGCCAGCCTGTGTTCCTGGCCCGCGCGCCCGTTTTATAATCCCACCATGTATAATTCCCGCCTTCTTTATTCTTTTCCCTGAACGTGTCCACGTAACCTTTTGAAACAAGTTTGTCAAGAAAGGCCCGCTCTATGGGCAAAAATCCCGTGGACTTCGCGTTTTCTTTCGGCCGCGCCAGGTCAATTTCCTTATGCGCGGTATTCACGTCGCCGCATATAACTATTTCCTTTTTCTTCCTGTTCCTTTCCGCGTGTTTCAGGAACGCTTCGTAAAACTCCATTTTATGGTCAACCCACTGGGGCCCGCGCCCGCCGTTTGGAAAATAGATATTGTACAGGTAAAAACCGTCAAATTCGGCAATGATCGTCCTGCCTGCATCGTCAAATTGTTTTTTTCCAAACCCGTATGTTACGTCGGCCGGTTTTTCTTTCGCCCACATGGCCGTTCCGCTGTAGCCTTTCCTTTCGGCCGAGCTTAGGTAAAAATTATATCCGGGAATTTCTTTCAGTTCCCCGGGGAACACGTCGTCCTGCGCTTTTGTCTCCTGAACGCAGAGAATATCAGGTTTTAAATCAAACAAAGGCAGGAACATGCCTTTGTTGTGCACGGCGCGTATGCCGTTAACGTTCCAGGAAATCAGGTGCATTTAAAACTCCTTTCAATTAAAAATTCAAAATGTAAAATTCAAAATTAATGTGTCGCTTTGCGACTTATTATAATATTGCAAGCGCAATCCTTCGACAGGCTCAGGATGTTTCTTATCATAAATAAATCATGAGCTTGTCGAATGAAAGCGCGCGGCAATAGACCATAATTTTTCATTTTTAATTTTAAATTTTTAATTATTCCCGGCTTTCCCCTGGTTTGCCACGGCTTCCATGGCTTTTTTCACCTCTTCAGGGTCGCCCAGGTAATAACTTTTATTCACCTTTAAGTTGTCATCCAGTTCGTATATAAGCGGCAGTCCCGTCGGGATGTTCAGTTCTGTTATAACGTCTTCGGCGATGTTGTCCAGGTACTTTACAAGCGCGCGGAGCGAATTTCCGTGGGCGGCTATCATTACAGTCTTACCCGCTTTCATATATGGAACAATATTTTGTTCGTAATAAGGGATGGTCCTTGCAACCGTGTCCTTTAAGCATTCGCAGGATGGCAGCTGTTCCGGTTTCAGGTCCGCGTATTTTTCTTCCTTATTGGGGTGCCTTTCATCGGTCAATTCAAGCGCCGGCGGCCTTACGTCGTAGCTCCTGCGCCATATTTTGACCTGCGCTTCCCCGTATTTGACGGCCATCTCTGATTTGTTGAGCCCCTGCAGGGCTCCGTAATGCCGCTCGTTAAGTTCCCATGCACGTATGACAGGGACCCACATAAGGTCCATGACATCCTGGACAATATTCAAGGTCATGATGGCGCGCCTTAGGCGCGAAGTGAAGGCGATATCAAACTGCATGTTTTCTTTTTTCAGGTATTCGCCGGCCTTGCGGGCCTCGCTATAGCCTTTTTCCGACAGATCAACGTCAGTCCACCCTGTGAACCTGTTTTCTTTGTTCCAGGTTGACTCGCCGTGGCGGAGCAGTATGAGTTTGTGCATAAAAAAGCCTCCTTAATATCAATAATTTAATGCGGGTTTATTATAACACAAATTTTGCATACCGATGGTGGGGCAGACATTTAATTAAAAATTAAAAATTTAGAATTCAAAATTAATGTGTCGCTTTGCGACCTATTATAATATTGCAAGCGCACAGCGCGCGGCAATAGACCATAATTTTTCATTTTTAATTTTAAATTTTTAATTATCCCTCTCAAACAGTGTCAAATACTCCTTATATCCTTCTTTTTCCATATCTTCCTTTGGTATGAACCTCAATGACGCTGAATTCATACAGTAACGCAGGCCTGTGGGTTTGGGGCCGTCATTAAACACGTGCCCCAGGTGTGATTTGGCGTTCCTGCTTTTGACTTCTATCCGCGCCATGAACAGGCTTGAGTCTTTGCGTTCAACCACGCTGTCTTTGGCGATCGGTTTGGTGAACGACGGCCAGCCCGTGCCTGAATCAAATTTGTCAGTGGATAAAAAAAGCGCCTCGCCCGACACTATGTCGACATAAATGCCCTCCCTGTGGTTGTCCCAATATTCATTGTGAAAGGCGGGTTCCGTACCCTCTTCCTGGGTTACCTGATACTGCAGCGGGGTGAGTTTTTTCCTCAGGCTTTTTTCCCTTGTTTTTCCCCAGGTTTCCTTCAGGAACTCCTCACGGCCCGAACCCTTTTTATACAACATATATTGAAAGGAATTTTTCTTGTAATAATCCTGATGATACGCCTCAGCCTCATAGAAATCCGCCGCCTTCCTGATCTGTGTAACTATGGGTTTGTCAAACATCCCCGAAGATCCCATTTCCTTTTTTGATCTTTCAGCGGCTTTTTTCTGCTCTTCGTCTGCGTAAAATATACCGGTATAATACTGCGTCCCCCTGTCCGCAAACTGCCCGCCGGAATCAGTCGGGTCTATCTGCCGCCAGAAAATCTCCAGCAGCCTTTCATAAGAAACAACTGCGGGGTCATAAACCACCTGAATGGCTTCCACGTGCCCTGTCATGCCTGACGATACGTCTTCATAAGAAGGGTTCTTTGTTTTCCCGCCCGTATAGCCCGCCTTGACTTCAATGACGCCTTTTTCAGCTTCAAAAGGCCCTTCCATGCACCAGAAACACCCGCCCGCGAATATTGCAGTCTTGGTCATTGTAATTCCACCCGCCTTTGCATTGGCCGCAAAAAAACATGCCGATATTATTAATATCATTTTGAAAATTGTTTTTTCCATATTCAAACCTCATTTATCACTAATTTTGTGATATTATAACATATTAATACCGATAAATCAAGTCCGGACAAATGACGCATGTTAACAAAAGGAAATTAAAACTTGCAAGTTAAGCCCCGCTGGATTATAATACCCAAAATATTAAAAAGGGGAATCAATGAAAAAAGAGCATATAAATTACATAATTCTTACGGTTGTGTTCATAATCCTTGTTGCGTGGGGTTTCAAATGCGCGAAAGGAAATGATTTTGAGTCCTATTATGATGTGGCCATGCAGTTTAAGGCACTAAGCCCGAACATCTACATGCCCGGTGCGATCTCCGGAATGATAAACCACTATCCGCCGTTTTTTGCGATGATTATGGTGCCATTCACGCTCATACCTCCGCTCGCGGCCGGATATGTTTTTTATGTGATAAAGATGGCGCTGTTCCTATATATGCTTGTTCTTATTCCCGGATTATTTAAAGATTTAAAAATATCAAAGGCTGCCATTGCGCTGGGTTTCGTGACGGCACTGAGGTTTATAGCCGATGATTTCAAGCTTGGCCAGGTGAATGTGCCTGTAATGGCGCTGATCGTGCTGGCTATTTATTATAAAGAAAAAGACAATCTTGTATTATCGGCGGTTTTACTGGCGCTATCCTCCACTATAAAACTTTATCCCGCGCTTTTTATAGTCTATTTCCTTATGAAAAGGGATTACAAATATGTCCTATATTGTGCCGCGGCAGTGCTTGTGCTCAACCTTTTGCCGGGGATCTTTTACCTGGAAAAATATCCCGCCTTGATAAACTATTTCCTGCGGGAGTCTGTGTTTAACGCCTCTACTGACCCGAACTCCTACACGGCAAATCAGTCCGTATATGCCATGCTCATGCGTTTTCTGGGTGCAAACCCGACGCACGCGCAGCAGCTGCCTTTTGTGAATTTCATCAACCTGTCTTTTGAAAAGATCAAGATAATTTACTATGCTGCCGCGCTTTTCAGCCTGGCTTTTATGGCTTATATGGCGCGGAAAAAGGATAAAAACCTTCATGAAATAAATGTTATTTTTGTATTGTCCCTGCTGCTGCCCATGGTCGCAAGAAAAGCCAATTTTGTTATGATATTTCTGCCGGCATTGGTTTTGTTTCATGAGATGCTTGATAAGAAAACAATGGGGACGCTGATGAAGGTATTGCTATGGACCGCATTCGCATTGCTGGTTTTAACCTCCGACGGGATTATCGGAAGGAACTTAAGCAACTCCGCCGAAGCCCTGTCTCTCATCGCCTTTGGAGCCATAATATTAATGAAAATTAATGCGTGGATGGCTGTCAGCGGCAAAAAACGCCGGATACCCGCAGCGGGCGACGCAGGCTAATCCCCCGCAAAACCATTTATAAGATCATTTTATTATCAAACTCTGCGCTGTCGCTTCTTTTGGTTTTGTTATGCCAAGCAAATCAAGCACTGTCGCGCCTATGTCAGCGAGTACTCCATGGGGCCTAAGTTTTACTTTATCCGCGTCCGTGCCTATGTAAATCAACTCAACCGGATATGTTGTATGCGCAGTTCTTGCCGTGCCTGTTATCGGGTCCGCCATTTCTTCGGCATTGCCGTGGTCGGCTGTAACCAGGGCAACATAGCCCGCGTCGAGGGCGGCCTTTACAACCGCTCCCGTGCATTCATCAACAACTTCAACGGCTTTTACGGTCGCTTCAAAATTCCCGGTATGACCCACCATGTCACAGTTCGCAAAATTCAGCGTGATAAAATCATATTTGCCTGATTTTATTTCCTCTATGGCCCTGTCTTTGACCTGATACGCTTCCATCTCGGGATGCTCCGCAAAGGTAGCCGGATCAAAACGGCCCTTGAGTTCAAGCCTGTCTTCCCCCTTGTATGGTTCCAGCATCTTGCCGTTAAAAAACGAGGTCACGTGCTTGAATTTCTGCGTCTCTGTTATTCTCAACTGTTTCATCCCTTTTTTTGAAACTTCCTCGCCGACCAGGTTTACCATATCCCCGCCTTCATCAAGCGGCGGCAGTACGTTGTATTTGAACGCGTCATAATACCTGGTCAGCCCGCAGTATGCTATGTCCAGTTTTTTCCCGCGCTTACCCGGGTATGATTCATCCACAAAAGCGTTCGTTAGCTGTATGGCCCTGTCCTGGCGGTAGTTGGTGTGTATCACGCCGTCCCCGTCTTTTATCCCGGGAAAATTCCCGATGACCGTGGGCAATATGTATTCATCGGTCATTTCGTCGCCGTTTGATAATTTGTCATTTTGATAGCTTTCTTCTATGGCTTCCCTTGCCGATACTGCTTTCTTGCCTTCGCACTTTGTCATGCAGTTATAGGCTTTATCGGTTAAGTCCCAGTTTTTTCCGCGGTCCATGGCATAGTACCTTCCCATTACAGTGCCCACGGTCCCTATGCCGTATTCCACAAATTTTGCCTCAAGCTTATCAAGGTATGTAAGCGCGCTTTTAGGATAGGTATCGCGGCCGTCCGCGAAAAAGTGGACGTAAACTTTCGGTATTTTCTGCGCCGCGGCTTCCTTTATAATAGCGTACATGTGTTCCTGGTGGGCGTGCACGCCCTCGTCCTGTATGAGCCCCATTATGTGGAGCGTCCCGCTTTTTTTTGCCGCTTCAAACGCGCGTTTCATATTCGGGTTGCCGAAAACCGTCCCGGCTTCTATGGCTTCATTAATACGGACAACTTCCTGCTTTACTATGCGAGCCGCGCCCATGTTTAAATGGCCCACCTCGGACGAACCCTGGTATCCTTTAGGCACGCCGACTGACAGGCCCGAGGCTTCAAGCACGGAATTCGGGTATTTTTTGAGATAATTGTCTGTGTTTGGTTTTTTTGCTTTTTTTACGGCATTATACGGTGTGTCAGGGCCTATGCCCCATCCGTCCCTGATTATCAAAATGACCTTTTTTGCCATAAGAAACCTCCGGTTATGTTTTTTTCGAACAGGGATATATTACAACAAATAGAGGGAATGGTAAATAATAATTCCATGCTGTCCGGGATTTTAACGCACCGCTTTACACGCCTTCCGGTTTTCCATATTCAGTCTGTTTGTTTTTCATCTCGTCCTGATTTTTCGGCACAATCGCCGGGCTTTAGCCATCCATGTCTTGCGGACAGTCTTGCGGAAAGTATTGTCTTTTGGAATGGGACATGATATATTACCTCCTGACAGAATTTCAGGGGTAATGTAAAATAATTTCAGATGTGAAGGTGTCTAATTAATGCTAAATTACTACACGAAAAGCAGGAACAAAGATAAAAAAACCTTAAAAAATGAAAAAATAAAATATTATTCAAATAATTTATTCTTTATGAATAAAGCATCAAGTGCATTATTTGTAGCATATATTATTTTTAGTAGTTTATTCTATTCGAGATACATATTACCTGAAATGGCCAAAAAGTATGGAGTATTTGCGGGAGTTATTACCATGGTGATTTTACTTATTTTTGGTCTAATATCACTGACGATATTGGCTTTTTTGTGGAAAATTATATGCATGCATACAAAAGTTAATTGCATATATTGCGGCTTCGAAAATAGAGGCGATTCGTTATTTTGCAAACGTTGTTTATGTAAGATAGAAAGCGGTTCTTACGATGAAGTGTCTGTGGTTTGCCCGAAATGTTTAAAAGTGAAGAATATTTCCGAACCAGTTTGCGCAAAGTGCGGTTATAAATTTATGGAATATAAAAAAATTTGGAAAAAATATAATATTAATTACAAAAAGCAATCATCCCGGGGAAGGTGAAAGCCAGCTTCTTACCGTCAAATAGAACAACTGAAACAAAAGCCTGCGGCTGGCGGACACATGCTTTCGCTGATGCTTCAGCGTGCAAGCATAAATCCGCCCCTGCTAAGACCTCACTCCTCAACCCTCCTCATTGCCTAAAAATCCCGCAGTGAGAGGGGGCAAGCCCCCTCTCTACAAAATCTAACTAAAAGTTCGAAGTCTCACATTCATTTCTTACTTTTCCTTCATAACCATCCTTATCAGATTTAGCAGCTCCACAACTTCACGTACCTCCTTTTCCGCCTCTTTTCCCCTTACAAGCCGCTCCTCATACTCAGCCATATTTTTAATCCTTATGATTGATTCAAAAATCTTTATAATCTTTTCATTTTCGCTTTTCATATTTGTGGCGTCCATTATCAGAGCCGCCGTATCCTTATGGTTCTCAGACGCGCATCTTTTCCCCAACCCAAACACGCAGAAAGCATCGGCCCCGGATATCGCGGCATGCACGGCGCTCACAGCAGCGGCATTATAAGCCTTTTCTTCCAGCGATTTTACCGCGCCCCTGGAATTTTCGTCCGCTTTCTGTAAATAATTTTTAAACAACCCTTTTTCAACTTCTCTTGTTTTAATATTTTTTGTCATAATATTTTGCCCCCTTTTTCAATATTTTTGAACAGTTCCCCGCCTTTCATGTCCTGAAATTCCTTTTTTGTAAGAATATAAGGGCTTAACACATTGCCATATGATTTTATGCAATTTAGAGACAGCTGTTCAAGTAATTTTTCAATATCTTTCTTGAATTCTTTGCTTCTAATTTCCACAAACAGATCAATATCGCTTGACGACTTTTCATTCCCCTCCGCAACCGACCCGAATAAAATCACCCTGTCGACATATCTTTTATTTAATTGCGCCCAGCCTTTTAAAGTTTGTTTTAAATGCTCAACCGCACTGAATAAATTCCGTTCGCCAAATAACCTGTTTGCGACAAAATAGGCATAACTTTCCGGCCTGGCGGTCCATACGACTGATTTTCCCGCGCGCCTGCTTGTTACCAGATTAATATCCTCAAATTCCTTTAATATATTAATTGTATTTGAAACAGAAGTCCCGCATATCCGCGAAACTTCCCTTCCGGTCATCATAAACCCGGGTTTAATGATATATTTGAGCAGTTTAATCTTTACCGGCGAATCAAATATTTCCGTCAAATTTGCATTCAGGCGCATATCCGTCTCCTTTGTTCGTTTTATAATACAATTGTACTATATTTAGTACATATGTCAACTTAAAAATACATTAACAATAGCAATGAGTTTTAATACGACAGTTTGTTTTATTATAATGGTTACCGAGCTTGCTAATCTATCTGCTCAACTGTTCTATCTACTCATGTGTACTTCGCTCTGAACAGACCACCGGATGGAACAACTGAGACAAAAACCGCGGCGGGCGGACACATAAGTCCGCCCCTACGCGAACCAAACATGACATAACCCTTATTTGACCCCGGCTGTGGCGGTTACTGGCTCCCCTGACATTGCCGCGGCTATGGGCATTGACTTTTCCAGGAAATCTTCGTTCAGCAGTATTTCCACGGTCGACTGTTCGTCCCATGTGTATTCATCCGTGATCTTAAGCGAGCTCATGGCCGACTTTATGGCGGCTTCGTTGCCGCCGACCACTCTGGAATAAAAGAACGCGGCCGGCAGGTTTACGTCTTTTACGTGCTCCACTCCCA
>CALAOR010000051.1 GCA_937889595.1 uncultured bacterium | reverse complement strand
AGAGCGCGCGTGCGTGTTACAGCCCTCAGTGTGGATAATTATTGCCCCGTGCGTGTATCAGTCCATAGAAAAAACCCCATGCGTGTTCTACTCCACAGTGCGCGTGTATCAGTCCTAAAAGATAATAGTTATCCACGTGTATGAACCCATTACGCGCGTACATCAGCCCAAAGAAATTCTACTATTCACTTTATATATAAAACGTTTTCTTGGGTACTAAGTATTAATGATATAGTCTCAACGATTTTTAAATTCTAATGAATAAATCGTTTATACCGACTTATATTTTTCTGTCCAAAACAGAACAGATCAAGGACCATGTAATTATGATAAAACGACATAATTTTAATATTATAGGTGCGGAATTTTAAGATTATTTTTTTAAATAGGTTTTTAATACATCAAGCATTTCAAAAATGCCCATGGTCTTGGTGTTTTTTGAAAGAGGAAGGACCTTGTCGTTTAGACATATAATATATCCGGGTTCCACTTTGTGTTTTATTTTTCCGTCAATAAGCGATTCAATGCCAAAAGCCCATTTTTTTTCAAAATTCATTGAGGCTTTGAATTCAAACGGAATAATATGATCTGCTATTTCCACAATTAGATCGATTTCAATGCCTTTGTCAGCCCTGAAAAACGAAAACATTTCTCTTTTTCCAAGGGCTGAAAACAACTTTACAGCTTCCATGAGCGCATAATTTTCAAATATTTGACCAAACATGGAGTGATTATATAACCGTTCTGAACTGGTGATGCTGTTTAAATGGCAAACGAGTCCAGTATCCATAAAATATATTTTTGGGCTCTTTACCAGTCTTGTTCGGATATTGGCGTGATACGGATAAAGTATGTATATAATCCCGCTTGCTTCAAGTATTGATAGCCAGTTCTTAATCGTTGGGATTGTCACGCCGACGTCTGTCGCAAAGGAACTCATATTAAGCAGCTGCCCAGGTCTGCCGGCCAGCAGCCTTAAAAATTTGTCAAATTCCCGTAAACTGCCGACGTTGTACAGGGTCCTTACGTCTCTTTCAATGTATATTTGTAAATAGCCTTCATACCACTTGCCAATGTCTTTAACGCCGATCATTGGCTCGGGGTATGTTCCGGTCAGGCATGCTTTTTCAAAAAAAGCTGTGGTGTGATTCCCTTTTACCGTTGCTTTCAATTCCGGAGACGACAACAGGGGCATGTGAAGTATCCCTATCCTTCCCGCAAGAGTTTCAGTGAAACTTTTCATCAAAAGAAAGTTCTGGGAGCCGGTAAGGATATATCTTCCTTTTAATCTTGGATTGTCATCAATTTTGATCTTTAAATATGAAAACAGATCAGGCGCATACTGTGCTTCGTCAATTATTACCTTTTCGGGGAGCCTTTCCACAAAAAGTTCGGTTTCTTCCAGGGCCTGTCGGCGGTCCGACATTTTATCCAAAGAAACATATCCATGAGTATCCTTAAACAGCCGTTTTAACGTGGTTGTTTTACCGGACTGCCTGGGACCGGTCAGGGATACCGCGGAAAATTGCTCCACATACTCTTTTATTTCCTTTTCGATGTCTCTTTTTATATAATCATCCATGGCGGTAATATAACATAAAATTGAGGAATTCGCAATTATAAAGTGCTACTTTATAATTGCGAATCAAAAACCAAGTCGCTTTTACCGGTTTTCCAACAAGTGTCACATAATACAGGTTCTTTCAGATTGTATCAAACTACACACTGAATTTTCCGGAAAGCAGTTGACACAATGGTATGTTTTTGATAATATGTCGGACAACAGAGGACAAAAGTTATTTTGTATTACATGCTTGACGAAAGAAGGGAAAAGTAATAATCTATTCATCGAAACGGGGCGCACGTTTGGACCTTTTACAATAATTTTTAAGGAGTCAATTCAATGAAGAACGTTATAGCCATGGTAAATAACAAAGGCGGGGTCGGGAAAACGCTCCTAACCATTAATCTAGCCAGCGTGTTTGCAAACGACCATAAGATACTTATAATCGACAATGATCAGCAGAATAACATTGCCACTTCCCTTCTTGATTATAAACTTGAGGAAGTGGAGGCCGGAAAGACAATAGCCGATGCGTATGCAGGGCAAGACGTTGACATTATAAAGATGTATCCGGATGAGCACGGCATGGGCGTGGGCAAGGAATTATATCTACTGCCTTCAAACCGCGAAAAAATGAAGCAGCTGGACCGGGTTATAACAAACAAAAAACAGTATTATACCCTCTTAAAGAACAACGCTGCATTACAGGCACACATCAAGGAATTTGACCTGGTAATCATTGACTGCCCCCCTTCCCTGAATGCATTCACCATGAATGCTTTAAATATCGCGGGCGGGGTTATCATACCGGTTATACCGGGAAAGAACGAACTCATCGGCATTTCAAATTTGTTTACCGCAATTAATGACATTGCAAAAGAGAACGGGCACAAGGTTGACATCCTTGGCGCTGTAATAAACCAGTTTGAGTCGAACCGTTCGGTTCCTGCGGAATTTGTCGAAGAAATGGAAAAAATATTCAGTGAAGAACAGATATTCCAGACGGTCATTTGCCGGTCGTCGGCTTATTCAAAAGCAACCTGGGACGGATATCCGGTTGATTTACAACTCAGGAAGGAACAAAAGCACGTCAAGGATTTTTATGATTTAAAAGATGAAGTTATCAAAAAATTAAATAAAAAATAAATAGGAGGGGGAATTTAATGCCATCACTAAAGGATATTAAAAAAGTAAGGGCAATACAGAGATCAGAGGCATTGAAAAAACAGTTTGCTCCGCATAAGGACAAGACCGGCGAGGCGCTTACAAGGGAAATAGAGGAGCACGGACAGATAATTAATATCCCTCTTAAGGATATAATCGAGGATAAGACATACCAGATACGTTCCCAGCAGATACAAAAATACAAGGAACTATTATCAAGCATAAAGGAATTGGGCCAGCAAGTCCCGGCAATTGTAAAGATTAAGGATGGCAAATTCCAGCTGATAAGCGGCTTTCACAGGAAGAAAGCCGTTGCCGAGGCCGGGCTAAAGTATTTAAAGGCTGTGGTTGTAACCGCTGATGACAATCTGGCAATGAAAATAACAGAAGCAGACAATTACTTCCGCGGCAACATGACTTTCATGGACACCTTGGTCCACATCAAAAGGCTCCAAAGCGAGTATGGGCTTGACACCGAACAAATTGCAAAAAGACTCAAAGTAAACGTAAGGACCATACAGCTGTATTTGCAGGTCGGTGAAAACAAACGCATAGTAAGTCTTATTGAGCAGGACAAAGCCACATTTTTTGACGGGTGCGAATGGGTCAAAAAGTCCGAACCCGAACTGGATAAAATACTCAGCGTTTTAGAAGGAACCAAAACCAAGCATGAGGCAAAAGAAGCGAAAAAAAGTATGAAAAAAACGCAGGAGGTTTTAATCAACCAGGCAAAGGACAAGATAAAAATATCCATAGTCGGGACGTATAAGAATAAAGACAGGGTAATTGATAAATTAAAAGACGCAATTGAAGAGGTAAAAAAAGCGTAACAAAACTTTTTTTAAAGGCTCGTAAAACAAAATATAGGGGGAAATAAATGAACAATCTATTTGTTGACGTATGTGTATTATTAACAGGCACTTCAATTTTCGGGCTTGAATATCTGGCCACACACTACCACACACCTTTTGGGATCGCAATTGACATAGTCCTTGTTGTCTTTTTTATTTACCGTGCTGTCCGTAAAGAGTTAAGTTATGCCGGACTATTGCTTTTGTTTTTTCCTATTTTCCATGGTTTGAATTTAGCTTCACAAACGTATCTAAATAACATATTCCCTTCACAGTTTTTCCTTCTTGTTACAGCCGTGCTTTTGGGGTACGGCTATTATCAGATCTATTTTAAAGGCGGGGCAAAGAGGGTTATAAATGACCGCGTAGCGCCAAAACAGGATATAAAGAAGCCCGGTCAATATTCCGTATTTATAAATCAGGATATTATTATACCGGAGCAGTCCAGGTATACCCACCTGCAAGTAATTGGAGGAACCGGAAGCGGAAAAACACGCTATATTTTTTACCCGCACATACTCCAGGACATAATGAACGGCGCCGGGGTGCTGATATTTGACATCAAAAGCAATATGAGAAAGAGAATTGAACAGTTTGTCATTGCCGCAAAAAGGGAAAAAGATTTCTTTTGCTTTAATCTTGGCGATCCGAATTCTGATTCATACAACCCGGAGGCCGGCGACGATCCGGGAGAGATTTTCAACAGAACTTTTACCGCACAGTATTATGACATGAATAATTCGGAACAGTTTTACATAGACGTTGC
>CALAOR010000050.1 GCA_937889595.1 uncultured bacterium | reverse complement strand
TTTGCTTCCACGTATATCTGGAATATGGGCCTGTCGTTGTCGGGTATGATCAGCACCCTGGAATCGCCGTCTTTGAACTGGATGCCTTCTATGTCTTCGTCCGTGTTGTTGTCTTTTAGCGCCACGAGCTCCTTCATGACATAGCCCCGCTTTTCCCACGCCACCACGACTGAATCCACTAACTTAATATATGACGGGATTGAGTCCGACAATGTGGAAAGGGGCTTGCCATAAAACGCCAGGTATTCCAGGAACTTTACCGTGGACATCATGGCGTCAAAAGCCGGCTGGAAATCGGAGAATATGTATCCGCCCTTTTCTTCCATGACAAAATCCGCTTTTTTGCTGTTCGCGGCGGTCATCATGGCGCGGTAACTTGTGCCTACCCTTATCACTTTTCCACCTTCTGCTTCTATTGCGCGGTCCACAACTGTCGCCACATTGACAGGCACGGCAATTGTCGCGCCCTTGTTTTTACCGAGGAACAGCTTTGACATGACCAGCAGGCTGTCGTCGTCCATCAGCACCCTGCCCGCGTCGTCCACTATAAATATTTTCTGCGCGCCCGCATCTATCATGACACCGGCGTCGGCTTTTAAGGTCTTTACCATTTCCCCGAGTTTTTCCAGGGACTCTTCGAATTTTTCGGTTGTTCTTGTCAGCCGCTTTTCGTCATTATACGCGTTTAAGGCTATGACCTCGCAGTTAAGCTCCCCTAAAATGGTCGGAAATATGTTCAGGGCATTGGAAAAAGAATAATCAATAATGACCCTGAACCTGCGTTCCTTGATCTTTTCAAAATCAACCGCTTTCATAAAGCCCTCTTTATAATACTCGATGGCGCGCGGAGGGTATGCTATTACGCCGACATCGTCATTGTCCGCCCTGCGGTACTCTTCCCTGAAAAATGAATTCTCTATGGATTTTTCCTGGCCCAGGGATATATCCAGGCCCTCCGCGTCAAAGAACTTGATGTCTATCATTTTCTCGTCATAGGGAGATTTCCTGATGTGCAGCCCGCCCGATACTTTGAGGGTTTTCGCCACGTACTTGGTGACACAAAGCGGCATGATGCGGAAATCATAAATATTGACACCCGATGAAAGTATGCCCGACATGATCGCGCGCTCCAGCATAAATGATGTCCTGTGGTAGTCTCGCGATATGAGGACATAGCCGCATTTTTTCAGGGTTGAGCCGTAAGCCGCGCCTATCCTCGCGCCGATCTCCGGGGTGAGCTCCACGTTTGCCATGGATGTGATGCCGTAGATGTCAAAAAGCCTGTTTGACCAGCGCTCTCCGTATATCAGCGAGGACGATACAGTTGAGAAATCATCCACTTTTTTATTGGGCCAGAGTTTTACCTCTGGTTTGATTATGGTTTCTTTTCCTATAAAACAGTTGTCGGATATGACAGCGCCCACGCCTATGTAAGCTTTGTACCTTATCTTATTATTCCTGCCTATGACAGCTTCCTTTATGTCCACTTCTTTTTCTATGACATTATTGTCCCAGATAATGGAACGCACGATCTTCGCGCCGTTATCTATGTAGCAGTTATCGCCTATGACGGAGTTTGATATCTCCGCGCCTTCCTCTATGGTGACATTGTTCCCTATGACAACCGAATCCTTGAACTTGACCTTGGGGCTTATCTTTACATTCTTTCCCAGCCACACGTCGTGCCCTATCCTGCCTTTTCTTTCGCCCTTTATGTCGCAGTCTATCTCGCCGTTTAATATATCCTCGTGAACCTGCCTGTATTCGGCAAGCGTCCCTATATCCTTCCAGTACCCTTCGCCTGTGAACCCGAACAGCCTTTCCTTATTTTCAAGCAGGGCCGGAAACAGCTGTTTTGAGAAGTCAAAATCGACGCCAATGGGGATAAAATCGAATACTTTCGGCGAAAAAACATATATGCCGGTATTGATGGTATCGGAGAAGACTTCCCCCCAGGAAGGTTTTTCCAGCAACCGTTTTACCCTGCCGTCTTTTTCGGTTATAACTATACCGTAACGGAGCGGATCCGTTGTCTTTGTCAGAACAATCGTTCCGATCGCCTGATTCTTCTTGTGAAATTCTATGGCCTCGGTCAGGTTAAAATTGGTCAACACGTCGCCGGATACTATGATGAATTCACCGTCTTTCAGGTGTTCTTTTGCAAGCGTGATGCATCCCGCTGTGCCCAGGTCGCTTTCGGATGTCAGATAATTTATCTTCACCCCGAAATCAGCGCCGTCCCTGAAATATCCGGTTATCACATCGGGCTGGAAATACAGCATCATGGTAATGTCGGTCAGTCCGTGTTTTTTCAAAAGGTTTATGATGTGCTCAAGCATGGGCGCGTTCATAACCGGGGCCATGGGCTTTGGTATATTGGAAGTAAGCGGCCTTAGCCTTGTCCCGAACCCGCCTGCAAGAATGACTGCTTTCATTTTTCCCTCCGGGGTATGGTTGAATCTTAGCCCAAGTAAGATCAGGCTATATCGCCTGTGGTTTCAGGTTAAACCTGTAATTTGATTATATAATAAGGGTTTTTTATTGTCAAAGTCTTTATTGAAATCTGGAAATCGCATTGGAATATGGTTTTCATAAGTTACACGAATAACAAAGGCTTGTAACTTATGCGTGCATTCAGGAACTTTAACCCAGGGTAATGTTCTCCCCGCCCTTTATCTCCAGCATATCTGTCAGGGTTACAAATTTGTACTTGTTGAGGTTATGATGGACGACTTTGAGGAATTTCAAGCCTATGAGGAACCTGCCTTTTTGTTCTTCACTCCGGATAACTTCGGCGATTGCCCTGCACGCGCAGGATAAACCCGGAAGAGGTATGCACATGTGAACCGCGACAAAACTTTTGGCGGGAATATTCTCTCCCGTATACATCAAAAGCCCGGAAGTGGAAAGGTTTATGACTTCACTGGCCGAGCATGACTTAAAAACTTTTTCAGGGTCAAAATGTTTCACAAGTGCCTTGTCAGCCTCGTCATTGTCAAGCACCCTGTACATTACTTTGATATTGATCGATATTCTTGGATAATCCCTTTTTTCCCGCGGTAAAAGCAGCTCGCCTTCGTTTTTTTCTTCCCTTGTTATTTTATCGGTCACGGTTTTCGATCATCCTTTTCATTGTGTTTTTATTCCGGATTTGTGACTGCCCCATCCCGCCTTTAAGCCATAGGGTCGTTCACATCCAGAAGGTTATTCAGGTCCAGGAACCTGTAATTTTTAAGATTGTGATGCACGATTTTTATGAATTTCAGGGCTACTACGTATTGGTATTTGTCCTTGTCGCTTTTATCCCTGCGTATGACTTCCGCTATTGCCTTGCAGTTGCAGGCTATGCCCGGTATGGATATGTGCATGTTTACCGCGACGGTGGATTTTGCAGGGAGTTCTTCGTTGGTGTACATGGCTATTCCGTTCTTGGACACATTTACGGTTTCGGCCTCTTCATACTGGCCAAGCAGGTTTGAATTGTCCGCAAACCGCCCGAGCGCCTTGTCGCTTTCTTCTTTTGTAAGCATCCTGTAACGCACAGGCGCATTCATAGGCACACGTGGATATTCCCTTTTCTCGGAACCAAAAAATATTTCGCCTTCGCTATTTGCTTTATCTGGCATATTTACCCCCGGTTATTAAAATTTATGGCTATATAATTACCTGAGCCATCATCTTCCTCTCCGTGCACCTTAATCGTTTTAATTATAGCAT
>CALAOR010000049.1 GCA_937889595.1 uncultured bacterium | reverse complement strand
GCGCCGCGTGTCGGCCGGCAGCGATCTAAGGCGCTTTGAGAAACGGTTGAACTGGACAGGCCGGGCTATTTGTAGAATCAGCGACATTTAATAAGATAACGCCATTCAATCCATCAAGGAAGTAATATGAGCGAAATCAAAAATCCGCAAGAAGCAAAAAAACAAAATTATTAAACAGGCTCTGACGGACGCGGGGTTCAAGGAGGCGTTATTGGCCAATCCCAACGCCGCCATCGAGAAGGAACTGGGGGTCAAGCTCCCGGCGGGCATCAAGATTAAGGTGGTGGAAGACACGGCGAGCGAGGTCCACCTGGTTCTGCCGGAGGCGTCACGAGCGAACAAAGGTGAGTTGTCCGATACAGACTTGAATAAATAGGGTCAGTGTAACTTTTTCTCAATCGAACGGCTTGCCCTGCAACATTACGGAACGCGTGGGCCTACCTCGCTTGGGCGGACGTACCGTTCACGCTAAAGGGTGACCCCTTTCGCTTATTCGCTGAAGGCGAATCTCCAATTCGCAGGCAGGTGGTGGGGTCAAGAGCTATGCTCACCAGACGGCCAATTTTGTTTTGGCCCCTGGTACTCGAGCAACATCATGGTTATGTCGTCGGACTGGTCGCCTCTGGAATATTCCACCAGCATGGCGAGCAGCCGGTTCAGAACTTCCTTCACCGGCAGGCCTTCGAGAAGCTTCAGTTCCCTGAGCAGACGCTCGTCGGAAAATAAAACTTTGTTTTCGTCCATGGCTTCGGTAACGCCGTCGGTATACAGGAAAAATCTGTCGCCGGGAGCAAGCGTCAGCGTACCGCGTTCAAACTTCATCCCTTCCATTGCGCCCACAACCATGCCGCCTGTCTGCCACAGATACTGAGCACTTCCGTCCTTTCTTATAACCACCGGTAGATTGTGGCCGCCGTTTGAAAATTCAATTACCCCGGTTTTGGTATCCAGGATCGCAAAAAAAGCCGTCACGAACATCGCTTTCTCGTTCCCCTTGCTGAGCTCATTGTTCACTTTGTCCAGGATAACTTCAGGCGGCGTATCCTTTACGGCCGTCGCCTTGAAAAGGGTTTTTGTAACCGCCATAAAAAGAGAAGCCGGCACACCCTTCCCGCTCACGTCGCCTATGACAAAACAAAAATGATCGTCGTCCATCGCGAAAAAATCATACAAGTCCCCTCCCACTTCCCGCGCCGATTTGAGGACGGCAAACAGATCAAGTCCCGGCATTCCCGGGAATGGGGGGAATATTTTGGGGAGAATGCTGAGCTGTATTTCACGGGCGATGTTGAGTTCGCTTTCTATCCTCTCTTTTGCGGCGGTCGTTTCCTGGAGATTTTTGATATAAACCTTCAGGTTTTCCGTCATCTTATTGAAAGCCTTCGCCAAGTCCCCGACTTCATCGCTGGAGACTTCCGCCTGGTGGAATGAAAGATCCCCCTTTGCCACTTTTGCCACCCCGTCGTGGAGAGCCAGGAGCGGTTTCAGCATGGCGACTGTAACCCTGTCGATTACTATCACCATAATCAGGAGCAGAAAGCCCATTATGAGGATGAGCTTGTTGCGCAGGCTTGAAATTGCCTTTTCAGCCTTTTCCATGGAAAGGCCGGCCCGGAAGGCTCCCCACTGCCGGCCTTTCACTAAAACCGGGGAGGAAATATCCCACATAAGTTCGCCGGTATCCCTCCTGTAGGTCTGGAGGAGATACTGGTTCTCCGCATGAGAAGCGGCTTTTATTCCCACTTCGTCGTTGAAAATACGTTTGGTCCTGTTGTGTAGGCGGTCGTAACCGAAATCGCCCGTCAGCGGCCTGTTGTAAATTGAGTTATGAACAGGCGGGTAGTCATTTATATCAACCAGAACCGCATAGGTGAACTGCGGGTCTTTGAGGAATTCGTCTTCCACCGGCAGAACCAGGTTTTCCAGGTAGGAGTCCATTCCGCTTGCATAGTGGTATTTCTGCACGGAGGAAAGGTCTTTCGGCTCAACGCCGGCGTCACGATACTTTTGGGTTATAGTGAATGGAAGTTCAACAGGAACCAGTTCCCGGTCAAAAACCTCTTTTATTGAAAAGATTCCGTTGTCAATTATACTGTCCAGCATGTTTCCGGTAATTCTGGCCCCTACGGTGGACGCCGCAATTCCCTTTTCCAGTATAAGCCGGTTCGTTTCCATCGTGCGGTTTTTGACAAGGTAAATCGTGAATGCCGCCATCAGAAGCGACATCACGGCAATCAGGGCTAGGGATATTTTTGCGGAAAGTTTTCTAAACATTTCACTCTCCTCTCCCGTATAGAATTCTCAAAGCTCCCCAGTGACGGTTCAGCACGAAAACAGGAACCGACAGATCGGCGGTGGTTTCGCCCGTGTCCCTGCGGTAGATCTGGAGGAGGAATTCCCGGGTATTTTTGGAGGCCTGGAGTCCGGTTATGTCGTTGAAAATGCGTTTTGTTCTGTGTTTTTTTATGTCAATTTCCGGGTTGCCGGTCAGAGGGCGCGAATATTTTGAATTATTGGAAGGAAGATATCCATTTCTATCCACCAGGCCAACGGCAAGTATTACCCTGTCTTTGGCCAGGTATGAATCCACTATCGGGGTTATGACCTTGTCTGTATAGTCGTCGTAAAATGTTGAAAAGGTCGGGGGAGACGTAACGGGCAGCAGGGGAAAATAAAGCGTGCTGAAAATGTCTTCTTCGGATTTTTGGCCCGATTTAACCGCGTTTTCAAGAGCCCTGGCGCATTCACCAGCGGCTGCTTTCGCCAGGGCCAGTATCCGTTTATCCGTTTCTGTCATTTCATCAATGCTTATCGCATTTCTGGCCGGGACTGCGGCCGGGGAACTTTTTCCGGCGCCGGCCTTGACTTCTTTTTTCTGCGCGTCTGCGGCATGGGAAGCCAGCATGAATAAGAAAGTAAAAAAAAGCAGGAGTATTGGAAAGGTGTATTTCACGTATGTACCCCCGTAATTATTTTTTAATTTCCAGATTAAAAACCAGAGTCAGAACATTGAATCCGGAAAGGCGGCGGTAGTTTACATCATCGGCTATTTTTTTAATAAGATAAGCCCCGAGCCCGCCGATAGGGCGCTCGCTTATGTCTTGAGATAAGTCGGGGTCCGGAAGCTTGGTTATATCGAACTCCTGGCCGGAGTCACGGATTTCAATACTGAACTTCCCTCCGCCGGAGGCGCAGGCAACCTCTATTTCGCCGGGATTCCCGGGGTTCGCATATTTAAAGACATTGGTGACCGCCTCTTCGAGGGCAAGCTCCATGTCGCCTATGCGCCGCGCGGAGAATCCTGCGGAGGAAGCCGCCGCAGTGACGCACTCCGTTATCGCCTGGAGATTTTCCAGAACGGCCGGCATTTTTACGCGCCCGGTGGAGGACATGATTAGATGCCCTTCAAGCCTTCCGCGTCGGAATCATAAATCTTAAATATCCCCTGGAAGCCGGAAATGGCAAAAACTTCCTTTACATGGCCCTGAAGTCCGGAAAAAATTATTTTTCCGTTCTGCTCCTTGAGGCGCTTTGCGGAAGCGAGAATGCTTCGCAGGCCCGCGCTGCTGATATACTCAAGACCGCTCAGATTTATCACAAAGGCCTTTTCGCCCTGCGCGATGAATGCAGCGATGCTTTTCTCGAATTCGGGCGCCGTCACAGCGTCCATTCGGCCGCTGACCGTTACAACCAGCGCGTTTGATTCTTTTTTTGCGGCGATATTCATCATACACCTCATCTCTTAAATAAAATTAATCCACCGGCCGCCGTCGGTTCTGCGGGCATATTGGTATAATATGTAACATACTGGGCTCTCATTATGCACTTGAGACTTATCCAATGCAAGAAAATTTACCACTTTCCAATGCAACATGAGCCTGAAATAAAGGCCGTGCGTTGTTCAGGGCGAATAAGCATACTTGTATCTAAAGATATGCGCGCTCCTTGCGCCTGGCCGGAATTCAAAATCGCACAGTCAAATGGTGCGATATTATCTTGTCGCAACACTGGCACTTTTCAAACTATAAAAACGATTGAGGAACCAAATAATCTTTTCCATCATTATTGTCAGGTCCAGCAGGCACCCTTTCTCATTGGCCGAACCGAGCTTGTCGCTGTCCATATATGCCTTGCGGAGCTGTTCCATCGCTGGGCCATTGCTGGAACTCAGGTCCAGGAACATCCGGACTTGTTCCGGAGCATTTGTTTTCTCGATCTCGGTGGCAAAGTTCAGCAGGAAGTCTATTGACTCCATGCAAGCGTCCGAAAGCTTCTCTATTAACGGAAATGCCCTTGTCCGCATGATAATTTTCACACCTGAAGCGGTGCTGTCGGCAAGTTGATCAAGCAAAGCCTGACGTATCTGAAAGTAGGCATGTTCTTTGGCTGTCTGGGGGTCCATCGGCATAGCTGCCACCGCCGCCGTAGACGCCGCCACCTCGCGCGCAAGGGATTTGAAGGCCTCGTGACGTGAGGCGAGGTCAGTGCCGTCATATTTCTCTCTTGCCGTAGAGACGAACGCCGCGATCTGTTCCAGCTCGCGCGTCTGCTCCAGACGGATCAATTCCAGGCCGGTGTCGGGATCCTGCGGTTGAAATTCCGATAGATATTTGGGATGGGACAGGCCCTCCTCCTCCGACGGTGGGAAAGAACTTGCCAGCCATCTGGTCAGCGGTCCGTTAATGGCAATGAAAAAAATCGCTGACGTCAGATTGAACAGAAGGAACACCAAGGCGACCTGAGGTCCCAAGTCCAGCTTTAACGAATTCAGCAATGCCATTACCAGCGGAATATGCAAATAGACCTCTATGTAATAGAGCAGAATAAAAACTGCGGCCCCGAATATATTGAATACGTTTACAAACCGTAAGAGTTGCCGCGACGTTCCACGGAACGCCTGTCCGAGCATCACCTTGAACATGGTTGAACCGATCGCCGCACCATATATGAACAGAAACGCCTGCGGGCCCGTCAGGATATTTTCCCTCACCAACCCGATCGCCACAAGCGCTACGGCCGTAGAGGACTGCGCTATGAATCCCAGCGCCATACCTGCCATGATCGACAGCAGCGAATAATCACGGCTAAACGCCATCGCCCCGGTAAACCACACCTCCTGCCGCAACGGTTTGACACCGGCAGCCATCATCTCAATTCCGAAAAAAATCAACCCCAATCCCAACCCGACGAGAAAATATGTGCGGTATCTCTCGTCTTTTGTCAAATACATCGCGATTCCGCACAGCCCGACAAGGAACATTATGCCCACAGAAATATTCAGGGAGACGATAAACAGCAAAACGCAGTTCCCGACACTGAATCCATTCAAGATAGCGATTGCCTGCGTGACATTGAGTGCCCCGGCGCTGATCAGGCTTGCCAAAATCATCAGCGCCGCCGACGTGCTCTGCATTATCATCCCGGACCCCAGGCCGAACACCACGGCCCGCCCGCGCGAGTAGACAAACTGCGTAGCAAGCATCCGGAACTGCCGGCTGCCTATTTGCTTAAGACCGGATGAGAGCATTTGAATGCCCGTGAACATCAAACCCAGGCCCAGAAAAATTTTACCGATTATTTCGATCATAACCATCCAAAACATTTCAGAATTAAATCTGTAGGCAACATAAGGCCAGTCATCGTGTGTTTTCCGCCCCTGAGGCTTCCGGACAATACCAACAAGTTACTAAAATTAAAGACCTTAAAGGGGTCTTGACTGACCCATTTATACCTTTGTCGAGTTGCTCGACGAACGCGATTCCGATGAACAACAGCACAAGCGCGATCAGAAATTCCACCGCCGAAAAGCGGTAGAGGCCGATAAGCCGGGGCGCGGCGCTCTTGGATTCCGGTGGTTGTGGCGTGGTCAT
>CALAOR010000048.1 GCA_937889595.1 uncultured bacterium | reverse complement strand
GGAAGTTGTACACAACTCCTTCGCGATTTGCTGAAAAAATCGAAAAAAAATTCCGATTGATGCTGCAATAAAACGTTTATTTAATAAGCATGCGCTTGTTTTTGTTGTTGATTTAATAGCATTTACATTTTCTATTGCCGGTGGATTATTATTGATGGCCATTATTGGCATGATAAGCAAGATGATTTTTAAAAACATAAATATTATTTGTCCATATTGTGCAAAGCAAAACAGTGCGGATAGAACCATTTGTTTATATTGTGGTGAAGCATTGCGTTTTAATAACACATTTAAAGATTGATTTGTTCTTAACAAATATAATAGTAAGCGGTCAGACTTCGCATTGAGCCTTTACAAGATTCTTTTGATGTGATAGATTTTGTTAAGTGAGTTAGTCAAATAACAATATGGGGGTAAAACAGATGGGCAGGCAGCTTCGAGTACTAATAGCCGGCGCTGTATATCATGTGACATCCAGATGTGGCGAGGCAGAAGTGAAAAATTCTAAAGGCTCAATACGAGGTGTGATCGCTGACACATATGGTTATGACACGTATTTAAGCGAACACAATAAATATAAATGAAAAGTATATTTATATACCTAACGATAATTAGTTTATTAACTGTGAGCTGTAATGAAAGAGTTATTGACGAAGTGGACTTACAAGGCGATTATTATACTGTTGGAGAAGAACCTATTTTAGTAGGAGGAAGAACGCAAATTGTGAAAACATACGGTTTTATTGAAATAAAAGGAAATAGTTTAATAGATTTACCTGGGGTTTATAAAGATATAAACAAAAATGAAAGCATCAGATTGGCTGATGATTCTCCGCGAAAACATGTAATTGAATTTAAAAAAAATATTATCGAATTAGATCCAGGGATGAAACTTTGTTACTATGAGGATGTTGGTTTGTTTTCGACGAAGATAATAACGGATTGTAAATACAAAATAATTAAGAACGGAAACAAGATATATCTAAAAAATCTAGCATCGGGTGAAGTTTTATATAAAATAATTAAGTGAAATTGAAATCAGAGCCGTTTTGTTGTTGCGGCTTAGTTATTTATCAGGGTATTGCATATTGTGTTGCGTATTGCAAAGATGGTTAAAAGTGGTCAGACTTCGCATTGAGCCTTTACGATATTTTTTTGATGTGATAGATTTTGTTAAGTGAGTTAGTCATATAACAATATAGGGGTAAAACAGATGGCAGGCAGCTTCGAATACTCATAGCCGGCGCAGTATATAATGTGACATCCAGATGTGGCGAAGCAGAAGTGAAAAATTCTAAAGGCTCAATACGCGGTATGACCACTGACCCAAGTCAGGCGGAGTGAAAAACTTGAAAAAACAGAAGAAACCCAAATGATTAATGGTGGAGAAAAAACTTGAAGAATAATAATAGTTTTATTGTGCTTTTAACCCGTTTCGCGTTTAGTGTTAATGGAGTTTTACTAATTACATTTGTTTTAATAATAGTTTGTTTGAACATCTTAAATATATTTTTTGGAATGCAAATATGGCTAATTCGATTAATCTATGCATTGATTTTATATACTGCTGGCATTTGGGCTTTGGGCAATTATGCTTTTAATCCCAAATCGATAACTGTTACTGAAAGAGTTACGAATGAACGAACAAGAAAAATTCTTAATATTCTTGTAAGATCAGCAACCGGCATAATTACGGTATTTATAGGTTATTTTGTTATTTTTCCTATTTATAGGGATACAGTGGGTTTATTTTGTGGTGAAAAAGTAAATGAAAAATACGGAATTATTGAAGATGCAAATAGCGGTTATTTCCCTCCGATTGAAAGGGGAATATATTTAAAAGGTGAAAATGAAAGCTACTCTCAAGTGTTTGCGTTTGACAGAGCGCCTCAAAGAGATGAATTAGTTAAAGTATATTATTTACCAAGATCAAGAACAATACTACGATTAGAATTTATGCCTAAGAATTTTTCATCTAAAATACAAGTCAATGCAACATTAAATAAAACAAAAAGCCTAAAAGCGGTAAGACCTCGCACTGAGCCTTGACGAGTTTCTTTTGATGTTATAGATTTTGTTAAGTGAGTTAGTCATATAACAATATAGGGGTAAAACAGATGGGCAGGCAGCTTCGGATACTCACAGCCAGCGCAGTATATCATGTAACATTCAACTGTGGCGAAGCAGAAGTGAAAAATTCTAAAGGCTCAATACGAGGTATGGCCACTGACCATTTTTTTCATACTAGTGGATTGATAAATTCGTCCTTTAACAGCCATAGCTCCTCCATTCTATACATATGGTATCCGTCATGGGCGAGGATATGGTAGATCATTGTTTCGAAAGTGTATACGTCATACTCGGGGTGTTTGGCTTTCTTTTCCCAGATATCCTCTTTGCAGGCGCTTATTAGGACGGCCTGTTTATCCCGCCAGATGGCAAAAATGTCCAGTAAATGTTTTACGCTCTTTGATGTGTCCATTTTTGGTTTATTGTCGGGCATGAAAGACTTGATAACCGGCTTGGTTTCATTAATAAAGGCCTCTATCCTGTGGTAAAGCATGACCTGCGACTGGGTGAGGTGCTCTATGTGCTCAAAGATGGTCCAGAAATCCTTACGGCGTTTCACGACCGACTCTTGCGGGATTCTTTCAATAAAACTTGTTAAAATATCCTTATTTAGCCTCAACGCGTCAATTAGTTTCGACCTGTCCATTTTATCCCCCGGAATCTTAATTAAATTAACAGATATTAATATAAAAGAAAAACCGGCATAAAGCAAGAATAATAGTAAACGGTCACCTCGCATTGAGCCTTGACGAGATTCTATTGATGTGATAGATTTTGTTAAGCGAGTTAGTCATTACACAGGATGTTTGACATGATTAATCGGGCGCCCGTAGCTCAGTTGGATAGAGCAGCAGATTTCTAATCTGTTGGTCAGGGGTTCGATTCCCTTCGGGCGCACCATCATTATGGTATTTCAGGATTCCTCAAGGAATCCTGATTATAATTAAGAAGAGTGCTGAGCATGTCGAAGCACATGGCAGGGCTGGAAATTTTGCTTGTATTTTATGGGAAAATGATTAAAATAGTAAAGTTCTAAAAGCATAGTTCTTAATAAAGTTGGTGAGAGGGCAGTTAGCTCAGTGGTAGAGCAGTTGACTCTTAATCAATTGGCCGAGGGTTCGACTCCCTCACTGCCCACCAATTTTTACGAAAGCGTTAGAGCGTCAGCAGTTAGCTCAGCGGTGCCGGAAATCAGCCGGCAAGCTGAGAGGTAGATGAGGCCTATTATAAGTTGTTCACCTTCGGCTCACAATTGCATCTCAGAGCAGTTGACTCTTAATCAATTGGCCGAGGGTTCGACTCCCTCACTGCCCACCAATTTTCGCTTCGCAAAAATTGGAGAAAGTAGATAGGTGAGAGTAGATAGTAGACAAACGAGGAACGGCATAGGTCTGCTCCTGTAGTGACAGCGCTACAATCCTGTGTTTGCCGAAAAGATTGCGCTGTCCTCAAATGCAGGATGGGGCATGAAACTTCGGCTATGGGGCAGCAATTATTTACAGCACCATCCTTTCGCACGCGGCTTTACGTTTTTAACCCGGGGTAAGCACAATGGCAAAAACCAGCAATAAAACATCCGCTCCCAAAAAGAAAACCCACCACCGCAACATCATTTTAATCGGGCTTTTGGCGACCGTGCTTTCCATGGTTATTTCGCGGGTCGGGTTCTTTAATAACCTGGGGGACCGCAGTATTGACTGGCGGTTTAAGGCAAGGGGGAAAGTCAAGATCGTGGCTCCGGTAGTGATCGTCGCAATTGACGACGAATCTTTCAGCCAGATGCCGGAGCGCTGGACGTGGCCCAGGAATTATTACGCGACTGCAATTAAGAACCTCAAAAAATGGGGCGCCAAAGTAATAACTTTTGACATGTTATTTTCCGAGCCTACAAGTTCAAAACCAAAAGAAGATGAAGCTTTTTCGAAAGCTATAAAAGAGGTTGATGATGTGGTGCTTGGTATGGGCGTGCTTTTCACCACCGGTGAAAAGGGCGAAAAAACGAGGCTTGAACTTCCTATAGATAAACTTAGGAATTATGTGCGCTCCACAGGGCTCATACACCATGTATTTGCCCCGGACATGCACATCAGGGAAAGCTATATCAGGCTTGATTATGAGGGTAAAAAATATTTTTCCCTTGCCCTTGAAACCCTCGGTGTTTATTACGGCATAACAGACCAGGTAAAAAATATGAATACAAGGGAGCTCAAATGGGGGGATTTGAACATTCCGCTGTACAATGGAAATGAGATCATAATTAATTTTGCCGGGCCTCCGGGAAGTTTCGAAACAGTATCTTTTTATAAGGTTTATAATGAAAAGGGAATAAAGCCGGAAACGTTCAGGAATAAAATAGTATTAATAGGGTCTACTGCCGATATACTTCACGACGTTTTTATAACGCCGTTCTCCGAGTCAGGCAGCATGATGCCCGGGGTTGAAATACACGCGAACGTTATCAATACCATAATGCTGAACAGTTTCATGTCGAAAATGAACAACTTGGAGTCGTTCTGGCTGGTGTTAGGCATAGGCATACTCACGTGTTTCTCCCTCTTCGGCATAGGCACTATGCCGGGCCTGGCTGTTGCAGTGGCCGAGATCATAGCCTACATAATTTTTGCGCGCTATCTTTTTGACAAAAACAATTATATAATATCCCTTGTGGATCCCGTATTTACCGTGGTTTTGTGCTACCTGTCCATGAGTACTTACAAAGTCACCATAGAGGAACGCGAGAAGAAAAAGATCAAGGAAGTGTTTTCAAGGTATGTCTCGTCAAACCTTGTCGAGGAATTATTGAACAGGGAGGTAAAGCTCGGCGGCGAAAAAAAGGAGATAACCATACTTTTCTCCGACATCCGCGGGTTTACATCCATGTCGGAAAAGATGCAACCCGAGGAAGTTGTGGGGATATTAAATGAATACCTTACTGAAATGACGGATACCATATTTAAAAATGAAGGCACGCTTGATAAGTTCATAGGCGACGCTGTTATGGGCCTTTTTGGAACGCCCGTTTTTTTCCCCGACCATGCGCTGCGCGCGGTGAAGACGGCTTTCATGATGAAGGGTAAATTAAGCGAACTCAATCAAAGATGGTTGAGTCAGGGAAGGCATACACTGAAAATTGGCATAGGTATAAACACGGGGGATGTTATAGCCGGGAACATGGGCTCGCTTAAGAGGATGGAGTATACGGTCATAGGCGACGCGGTCAACCTGGCCTCCCGCCTGGAATCCTTAAACAAGGATCTTGGAACAGAGATAATCATAAGTTCCTCCACTTACGAACAGGTGAAGGACCATGTTAGGGTAAAGAAATTTACGGATATTAAAGTAAAAGGCAAGGAAGAATCCCTCACAGTGTATGAAGTGCTGGAACTTATATGATAAAAATCCGGAGATGATCTTGAAAAAAAATATGTATCTTGCAGTTTTTGTTTTTATTGTATTTTCTTTGTCAATGGCCGCTGATAAATCCGCGGACTGCGTTTTAATAATTGCGTCAAAAGGGCAGGTCAAAATATCCGGCGCCGGATATGAAACCGGAAAAGATGCATCGCTGGCGCTCCTTGCCGGCCAGACAAGGATAGACCTGCTGCCCCTTTCCAAAATAAGCGCAATACAATGCAGCCCGGCAATCAGCCTGAAAATAATAAAAGGCACGGCCTGGGTGCGCTGCGGGAACGCAAAGGCGGGCATATCGTCCGGCATCGTGACAATAGAAGCATCCGGCGCTGTTTTCTCAGCATCGTCGGCGCGGGTTAATGTTTACTCGGGATTTGTAACCGTAAAAAACGGTAAAAAAACAACCCGTGTGGGCAGGAGCATGGGTTATGATATTGAAACCGGGAAAGCGGCCAATATGGCGGATGCAGGGGCAGGAGATGCTGCCAGGCAGACAGGCATGGATAAGCTGGATGTATTATGTACGGTTGATCTTGAAAGCAAAAATTATGTCAACGCGAGAAACGCCTTTGCAGGGGCTTTTACGGCTTTTTACCATGCGGGCAGGGCTTATTTTTCTTTTGATAATCCGAAAGAGGATTATGACCTTAATCTGGACTTACGGATAGAAAAGAAAAATGCACGCTATTTGTTTAACGGTACAATAAAAAACCCGTTGACCAATGAAACAGTGGCAATAATCAATAACGATGAGCCGGCTGACGAGGGCGGTATGCTAAGCGGCCTTTCCAAATCAGGAATTGACGCGGGTAAAGCCCTTCAGTATTATGGTTCAAAAGTTTTGGCTGAAGGAACAAAGGTTTTTGTGGAGGCCGAAGGTGGCAACACGGAAAATGCCAATGAAATAAGACAGTTACTTGAAAAAACTCCCGGTGTTAGCCTGGTGAAACACACTGATTTTAACGGCAAAAAGGCTGTTTTTGAGATGCAATTCACAGGCAATGGTTATGACCTGGCTGAAATACTTAATAACATAAAAGTTCAAAATAAATCCATAAATATATGGAAATATTCGAAATTTGTAGTAAAATTAACTATAATATAGCTTGTTACTAAATTAGCTGAAAAACCAGCTTAACGGCTGTCGGGCTAATTTTTTCTGTTTTTTAGGGCGAGTATGGTGAAATTGGCAGACACGCCAGACTTAGGATCTGGTCCCGCAAGGGGTGGGGGTTCAAGTCCCTCTACTCGCACCACGAAATTCCGCTTTGCGGAATTTCGAGATAGTAGATAGGTGAGAGTAGAAAGTAGAGAGAGCAAGAACGCAGAACATTGCCGGGTTTAAAAACCCAACACATTCCAAGGAGGAACGTTTACATGAAGTGGGAAGTCAAAGACGAGAAGAACTGCAGGAAAGTAATAGAAGTAAAAGTGGAAAAAGAAAGAGTGGACAAAATTTATGCCAAGGTTTTCAGTTCATTCAGGGAAAATGCCAGGATCGAAGGGTTCAGGAAAGGCAAAGCCCCTGAATCAATGATAATATCCAAGTTTAAAAAGGACATAGACGACGAAGTCACAAAAGAACTTGTGCCGGAGACCTACAATGAGGTCATGAAAGAGCTGAACCTGAATGTCGTCACTTACCCCATGCTGCAGGAAGTCAAGCCTGAAGCCGACGGTATAAGTTATAAGATCGTAGTCGAGGTAAACCCCGAGTTTGCCCTGAAGGAATATAAGAAGATGAAAATAGAGGATAAGAAACTCAAAGAAGTGACTGAAGCGGATGTAAACAGGGAACTGGACCGTTTAAGGCAGTACCGCGGCAAACTGAAGGATTCGGCATCAGACACGGCAAAAGACGGGTACTATGTCACCATAGCCATGGCCGGATTTGTCGACGGCAAGGCCGAAGCTTCCATGACGTCAGATTCGCAGTTCCTGAAGATCGGGGCCGGCTCCATGATAAAGGACCTGGAAAACGGCCTCATAGGCATGAAACTCGGGCAGGAAAAAGACATAAGCGTGACATTCCCGGCTGATTATTTTGAGAAAAATTTTGCGGGTAAACACGCGGTCATAAAGGCAAAATTAAACGCGATAAAGGAACTTGACATGCCCGAACTTACCGACGCATTCGCGAAGGAAGTAAGCGGAAAAGAAACCGTCGCGGAACTTAAAAGCCTGATCAGCGGCAACATGGCAAAGCAGGCCTCGGATGACATTAGAAATTTCAAGGCTGACCAGATAATGAAAAAACTTATTGAAATGCACAGCTTTGAACTGCCGCAGGGGCTGGTGGATGAAGAGATAAACAACGTCGTAAACCGCTACCAGAAAAACCTCCAGCAGCAGGGGCTGAACCTGCAGTCTATTGGAATGACCATGGAGGACCTGCGTGGGAAAAGCAGGAAGCAGGCGGAGGACAACCTCAAAAGTATTTACATATTGAGGAAGATAGCGGAGGCTGAGAAGATCGACGTGACGGATACCGATGTTGAAACAGAGATCAAAAGAATAGCGGTTGAGACAAAGGATAATGCGGACAATATGATAAAACAGGCAAAAGCGCGCGGTAGCTGGGAGGCTTTAAAAGCAAAACTTCTTGAGGATAAGACCATAGAAAGCCTGATAGCCGCGGTAAAATAAGCCGCGCGTCGGGAAAAAATATTGGAGGACAAACGCATGAGAAGCAAAAGCGACATAAAAATGAACCTGATACCAATGGTTGTGGAACAGAGCGATAGAGGCGAGAGGGCTTATGACATATATTCAAGGCTGTTAAAAGAACGGATAGTTTTCATAGGCACGCCGATTGATGACGACATCGCGAACCTGATCATTGCACAGCTTTTATTTTTGGACGGCGAGGACCTTGGAAAAGAAATATCGATCTATATAAACAGCCCCGGGGGCGTGGTCAGCGCGGGGCTTGCAATATATGACACAATGCAGTACATAAAGTCGCCGTGTACCACGATATGCGTGGGCCAGGCTGCAAGCATGGCCGCGGTGCTTTTGTGCGCCGGGGTCAAGGGCAAAAGATTTTCCCTGCCGAACGCGCGCGTTTTGATCCACCAGCCAATGGGCGGCGCCCAGGGGCAGGCGTCGGACATAGACATACAGGCAAAAGAGATACTGAAGCTGCGCGAGAGGCTCAATAAAATACTGGCAAAGCACACGGGCCAGAGCTTAAAGAAAATCGAAAAAGATACTGACCGCGATTATTACATGAGCGCGGAAGAGGCAAAAGAGTACGGCATAGTGGACCAGATAATAGAGACCAGGAAAGACATCAAATAAATATTTAAACAAGGACAAACATGAACAAGTGCTCGTTTTGCGGTAAAAAGGAAAAAGAGGTTTTAAGGCTTATTGTGTCGGATGGTGCTGCCGTCTGCAATGAGTGCGTTGATGTTTTCTCCAAAATGGAGGAAAAGGAAAACAGCGCGCAAAAGGCCCCGGCGAAACTTCCCGTGCCAAGGGAAATAAAGCAGACCCTTGACGAATACGTGATATCACAGGATAAGGCCAAGAAAGCCCTGGCTGTCGCGGTTTATAACCATTATAGAAGGATCAATGACAGGATAGAAGACGGTATTGAAGTCCAGAAAAGCAATATTATGATGGTGGGCCCGACAGGCTCGGGCAAGACCTTGCTTGCCCAGACCCTGGCGCGTATCCTTCGCGTGCCTTTTGCCATATCCGACGCGACGACCTTGACCGAAGCCGGATACGTGGGCGAGGACGTGGAGAACATACTGCTCCGCCTGCTTGAAAACGCCGATTTTGACGTGGCAGCGGCGCAGCGGGGCATTATTTACATAGATGAGATAGACAAGATAGCGAAGAAATCCGAGAATGTTTCGATAACCAGGGACGTGTCAGGCGAGGGCGTGCAGCAGGCGCTTCTTAAAATAATAGAAGGCACCATATCAAATGTGCCCCCAAAGGGCGGCCGCAAGCACCCTTACCAGGAATATATCAAGATTGACACCAAAAATATCCTTTTTATAATCGGGGGTGCTTTTGTCGGGCTGGATAAGATTGTGAAGAAAAGGATAGAAAAAAAAGTTTTCGGATATAAGAGCGAGGCTGAAACCGGGAAAATGACAAAGTATGAGATACTTTCCCAGACGCTCCCGGTTGACCTGATAAAGTACGGTATGATACCGGAATTTGTCGGGAGGATACCCATAGTGACGTCGTTGTCTGAATTATCCAAGGAAGACCTGGTGCGCATACTTGACACGCCAAAAAACGCCATCATAAAACAGTATGAGAAAATGCTGAAAATGGAGGGTGTGCGGCTGGAATTCAAGGATGACGCGAAAGATGAAGTGGCCGAAGAAGCCGTGAAAAAGGAAATAGGTGCAAGGGGCCTGCGTGGTATAATCGAAAATGTAATGATAGATATAATGTACGAGATTCCTTCAATGAAGGGCGTAAAGGAAGTTGTCATAGACAGGGACATCATCAGGGGCAAAAAAGACAAACTTTCAGCCATTATTAAGGAAAAAAGCGCCTAAGAGGTGATTTGTGGCAGATGAAGATGTAATTAAAAAAGAAGGCGAAGAAGCAAGATCATATATAAATACAGGCAGGGTCCCGCTTCTCGCTTTGAGGGACCTTGTAATATTTCCCAGCATGGTCCTGCCACTTTTTGTGGGCAGGGAAAAATCCATCAAGGCCCTGGAAGCGGCTATGGACCGTGACAGGATGATATTTTTGGTGGCGCAGAAAGACGCGCGTACGGACAACCCTTCAAAAGGCGAGATATACACCATGGGTACTTTCTGCGAGATACTGCAGATATTAAAACTTCCCGACGGCGCCATACGCGTGCTGGTCGAGGGCCAGAAACGCGTCAAGATAAAAGAATATCTGCAGGATGAACCGTTCTTTGAAGTTTCTATAACGGAAGTTGTGGAAGATGACCAGAAGGACAAGGAAACAGAAGCCATGATGAGGCTTGTCATGGAAGATTTCCAGAAGCACGTAAGGATGAACAAGAAAATACCGCCCGAGACAACCATGTCGGTTTCAGAAATAAACAACGCGGGAAAACTCTCGGATGTCATTGCCGCGCATATTTTTTTAAAGCACGAGGAAAAACAGGAAATACTGGAGATGGAAGACCCGAAAAAACGCCTGAGAAAAATGTCCGAGATACTCCAGCGGGAAAACGAAATACTCGAGATCGAACGGAAGATACAGGTTAAGGTAAAAAGCCAGCTTGAAAAATCCCAGAAAGAATACTACCTGTCCGAACAGTTAAAGGCCATACAGAAAGAACTGGGCAAGGGGGATTCTTCCTATGATGAACTTGAAGACGTAAAGGAAAAGATAAAAAAAGCAAAAATGCCAAAAGAAGGCGAAGAAAAGGCCCTGAAAGAATTATCCCGCCTGGAAAAGATGATGCCCATGTCGGCCGAGGCCACGGTCATTAGGACCTATCTGGACTGGCTGATCGCGCTGCCATGGAACACAAAAACAAAAGACAAGCTGGATATGAAAAACGTACAGACCATCCTGGACGAAGATCACTACGGGCTGGAAAAACCCAAGGAAAGGATCATAGAATACCTCGCGGTCAAGAAAAACATGAGGGACAAAACGGAAAAGGCGCAGGACCCCATAATCTGTTTTGTCGGGCCTCCCGGCGTTGGCAAGACATCCCTGGCAAAATCCATAGCCCGCGCCATGGGCAGGAACTTCGTAAGGCTGTCATTGGGCGGCATAAGGGATGAAGCGGAAATACGCGGTCACAGGAGGACTTACATAGGCGCGCTTCCGGGAAGAATCATACAGTCGATAAGAAAGGCCAAATCAAAAAATCCGCTCTTTCTCATGGATGAAGTGGACAAAATGTCGTCTGATTTCAGGGGCGACCCCGCGGCTGCGCTTCTGGAAGTCCTGGACCCGGAGCAGAATAACACATTTATGGACCATTATCTGGATACGGAGTTTGACCTGTCGGATGTCATGTTCATTACCACAGCAAATACCTTATACGGCATACCGCTCCCGCTGCAGGACAGGATGGAGATAATAGAAATAAGCAGTTATACGGAAATTGAAAAATTGAACATTATAAAGAAGTTCTTGATCCCCAAGCAGCTGAAACTCCACGGCCTTACAACCAACGATGTGGAAATAAAGGACAGCGCCGTACATGACATAATCAACAGTTATACAAAAGAAGCGGGAGTGCGCAATATGGAGCGCGAAGTAAAGACCATATGCAGAAAAACCGCAAAAGCCATGGTTATTGAAGAGAAGAAATTCAAAAAGATCACGATAGATTCGGAAAACATACAGAAATTCCTCGGCGTGCCGAGATTCATGGATGTTCCCACAAAAGATGTGAACGGAGTGGGTACCGCGACCGGCATGGCCTGGACAGAGGTCGGAGGCGACGTTCTTGTAATAGAAGTCACAACCATGAAGGGAAAAGGCGGGCTTTTACTTACGGGTAAACTTGGCGATGTAATGAAGGAATCGGCGCAGGCTGCTTTAAGCTACGCCAGGGCAAAAGCCAGGAAACTCGGCATCAGGGAGGACGCCTTCGCGAAAACAGACATCCACGTGCACGTACCCGAGGGCGCCATACCAAAGGACGGGCCTTCAGCGGGTATTACCATGGCCACGGCCATCATATCCGCTTTTACGGGGAAACCGGTCAAGAAACTACTTTCCATGACAGGCGAGATTACGCTGCGCGGGCGGGTCCTTCCCATCGGCGGTTTAAAGGAAAAAGCCCTGGCGGCCCAGCGCAACGGGATAAAAGAGGTGATAATACCTTTTTACAACAAAAAGGACCATGCGGAACTTCCCGATTATGTCAGGGACTCAATGAAGTTTTATTTTGTAAAAACAATGGACGAGGTCATAAAGATAGCGCTCGGAATAACACTCGGCGGAAAAAAGAAATAAATGTTTAAATATGTTTTTAAAAAAAGCAGGATGAAAGTAATAATGGGCGCGGTGGATTTATTGGGATCTATAATCTTCGCGCCTTTTTTATTTATACGCGGAAAGTTTTCCACAAAAAAAGGCCCGCACAATATACTTGTGGTCAGGCTCGACCAGATAGGCGACATGGTGCAGGCCATCCCGTTTTTTGAGGCATTAAAGAGAAAATATCCCCTAAGCACGGTGCACGCGGTATGCGTTAAAGACTGCGCGTTCCTGCTCAAAAATAACCGGAACGTGGACGCCCTGCATACCGTGCCGTCGTCATGGTTCTATCCCGAAAGAAAGGCCAATATGGCGGATTATGCTGGGCTTATAAAGGTCCTCAGGCGGGCCGGAATTGACGAGGCGTATGACCTGCGCGGGGACATAAGAAATCTTATATTCCTGCGTTTATGCGGGGCGAAAAAAGTAATGGGTTATGACTGCGCGGGGGGCGGTTTTTTGATCGACAAAAAATTCCCATACGACAGGGATGAACATGAGATAGATAAGAACCTGAAGTTAATAGGAGCAAAAGCGGAAAAAGAAGTTGCTGTTGAGTTTCCGCGTTCCGTATCTGAAGAGAAAACAGTCCGTGCATTTATTGATGAAAACGGCGGGCCTAAGACAAGAAGGATAATAATACATCCCTTCACAAGGGGCGGGTCAAGGATGTGGGGGATGGGAAAATATGCGGACCTGGCGGTAAAAATCTCAAAAAAAGAAAATGTAAGGATATTCATTATTGGCGGAAAAGACGACGAACGTGATTCGGATATTTTTTCCTGGAATGATAAAGTTATCAACTGTATAGGCAGGTTCAGCCTCGGGCTGACCGTGGAAATGCTGAGGCAGAGCCATGCTTTCATAGGAAATAACTCGGGCCCCCAGTATTTTGCGGCGTACAGCGGCATTAAATCCTGCGTGATATACGGCAATTCTGTTAATTATAAAAGCTGGCAGCCCAAGGTCAAGGAAGATAATTTCATAGCGCTAAGCAAGCCGACGGATTGCGGACCGTGCGAACTGTCGGTTTGTAACCAGAAAACTCATAGGTGCATGGATTTGATAACGGTGGATGAGGTTTATAACGCGGTTGAGGGCTGGCTGTAGTTTGGTCGGCCCAGACGTTGAAATACGCAAAATTGAAAAACGGAGGAACCATGGATTTTAGGAACAAAAAAGTGCTTGTCGTCAAGCTTTGTTGCATCGGCGATATAATACAGTTAACCCCTGCACTGCGGGCCTTAAAGGCGGCCGGCAATGAGGTACATCTTGTTTGCGTAAAATGGGTCAAGGAAATAGCACAGATGGTCCCTTTTATAGACAAAATACATGTTGTTGGCATGAACAGCCCGTTTGGAATAGCTTCCGCGGTCCTTAAACTCCGGGCGGAAAAATATGACCTTGTTATAAACTACCACAGGGATATAAAATCATATGTCTTTGTTTCCTTTCTTGGCGGAAAGCATAAGGCCGGGTTTGACTGGGGCATGGGAAAGTGGTTTCTGGACAGCAGTTTTGAGTTTGACCCGAAACTTCATGAAACACAGAGGTATTTGTCGGTTACCAGGGGGTTAAACATTGCCGACAGCGGTCCAAACACGGAACTTAAGGCGCCCGAAAGAACAGGCTTGAGCCATAAGCTTGTTGAAAATAAAATCAGGATAGGCATATTCCCGGCGGGAGGAAATAATCCAGGGACTGTGATGGCGGCAAAGCGGTGGCCTGCCGGAAGTTTTAACGCGCTCATAAAGAAGTTTGAAAAAGAAGGAATCTTTGTTTATGTTTTTGGCGCGGGTTATGACGCACCTGTAATAAATGAGGCAATAAAGGGTACTTCCGCGGAGGTCATAATAAGCGGCCTGGTTGAAATGGCGTTCTATGTTTCCAGGCTGGACCTTTTCATAGCCTGTGATACGGGCCCGCTGCACATGGCTGCGGCGCTTGGGGTAAAGACCATAGGCCTGTACGGGCCATCATCCCCTGAAGTTTTCGGGGCCAAAGGCACGAATTCTGTGAATATATGGGAAAAGATCCCATGCGCCCCGTGTTACGAACCCGCGACTGTTTTGAAAAGGGGATTTTTAAAATGCGGCGATAATATATGCATGAAAAAGATAACGGTGGAGCAGGTGTTTGATGTTGCCGGGAAAATGCTGAAGTATCAAGGAGATTAACGTGCGGGTAGCCATAGTACACGACTGGCTTACAGGTATCAGAGGCGGGGAAAAGGTATTGGAACAAATATTGCAGCTTTATCCCGAAGCAGACATATTTACCCTTATATGCGATAAAGACAAAATGACCCCCGGCATATTAAAACATAAAATACATACATCCTTTTTACAGTCAATACCGGGAATTTTTAAAACATACAGGAATTTTCTTCCCTTGTTTCCGGCGGCAATAGAAAGATTCAGCATGAAAGGGTATGACCTTATAATATCTTCAAGCCACTGTGTGGCTAAAGGCATAAAACCGGGCCGCGGCGCAAAACATGTATGTTACTGCCATACTCCCATGAGGTATGCCTGGGACCAATTTTCAAATTACTTTTCACCTGAAAGAAACGGTTCTTTGAAATATTCGCTGATATCGGCCATAATGCCTTATCTTAAACGTTGGGATGTGTTGACGTCTTCAAGGGTGTCCGGTTTCATGGCAAATTCCAACGCGGTCAAAGACAGGATCAAAAACTACTACGGCAGGGACTCTGCGGTGGTACACCCGCCCGTTGATACAAATTTTTACACACCCGGCGGCGCGAAAGAAGATTTTTATTTAATGGTGTCCGCGCTGACAGAGTATAAAAAAGTTGATTACGCAGCAGGTTTATTTAACCGGATGCCTGATAAAAGACTGGTAATAATAGGCGGAGGGCCCTTGTTGAAAAAAATCAGGGCTATGGCAGGGCCGAATATCACTCTGCCGGGTTATAAGAGCGCAGGGGAGATCAGGGAGCATTATCAAAAGGCAAAGGCATTTATATTTCCCGGGGAAGAGGATTTCGGGATCACCATGGCGGAATCGCTTGCCTGCGCCACTCCGGTACTTGCTTTTCACAGGGGCGGTTCCAGGGACATTGTAACCGCCGGTGTGACAGGCGAGTTTTATGACGGTACGGACGATGACTTCATAAAAAACCTTGAGAAAATAGGAAATAAACGGTATGATGATAAAAAAATGAGGCAGGATGCCATGTGTTTCTCCGAAGAAAAATTCAGGGGAAATTTTAAGGTGTTCATGGAAGACGGCGGATTTTAACATTATAAAAAGGAGTTTGTGTTGAACAAAAGAACATCTTTGCGTTTATTAAAAACAGGGCTGTTTACCGGGGACGCCGTATTTACGGCGCTATCGGCGGTATTATCATATTACATGCGTTTTCAACTTAGGTTTGTACCTTTAAAATATGGAATTCCCGCGATTGCCGGATACCTTTATGCCGTGCCTGTTGTTTTGGTTGTTTTTTTGCTTGCCTTTAATTACGCGGGGCTGTACAGGCTCGAACACGGCAGGTCGCGTTTTGACGAATTTGTATCAGTGCTTACGGCTTCAAGCGTTTCCATAATAATACTGGTTTCAATAACATTTTTTTTAAGGGAATTTTCGTATTCACGCATAGCAATAATGCATATGTGGGTGATTTCCGTCATCCTGCTCGGGGCATGGAGGCTTGTTTACAGGTCGATATTCAATTCCATGAGCAAGAGCGGGGCCATAACCCAAAATCTGTTAATTGTCGGTGCGACGGATATTTCAAAAATATTAATAGAACGCCTGACCAGGGAGCATGGCAGCGGTTATAGGATCATGGGTCTCATAGATAACGTAATAAAAGAGGGAAGCGGATTTTGCGGGCTGACAGTACTCGGGAAAACAAGCGATTTTAATAAAATAGCGGACAAATTAGGCATAAATGAGGCTTTTATAGGCCTGTCCGATTATAACAGGAAAGAAGTCGCGGACCTGATACTTGAAAATGAGCGTATTAAATTCATGATAGCCTCGGACGTGCTCGGCATAATAACAAAGTCGATCGATTATGACGAACTGTTCGGCATACCGGTTTTTGAAGTAAGGGAGCTGCCGCTCAACTTTACATTTAACAGGATGATTAAAAGAACTTTTGACATTATAGTGTCCCTGACGGCCGTCCTGGTCCTGTCGCCGATACTGGTCATAACCGTTATTCTCGTGAAGCTCACATCAAAAGGCCCTGTGTTTTACGGGCAGGAAAGGGTGAGCAGGGACAATAAAAAATTCATAATGCTTAAATTCAGGACCATGAAAGCCGACGCTGAATCCCAAAGCGGGCCGGTATGGGCCAGCGAAAACGATCCGCGCAGGACGCCTATCGGCGCATTCTTAAGGAAGGCAAGCATAGATGAACTGCCCCAGTTCTTAAATGTGTTAAAAGGCGATATAAGCATAGTGGGCCCGAGGCCGGAGCGCCCGCATTTTGTGGAGAAATTCAAGGATGAAATACCGCGTTATATGGAAAGACATAAAGTAAAAGGCGGAATTACGGGATGGGCGCAGGCTAACGGCCTGCGCGGGGACACGTCGATAGAAGAACGCATAAAATACGATCTATACTACATAGAGAACTGGACGCTGTGGTTTGATATTAAGATCATAATAAAGACGGCCCTGGAGATATTCCACCACAAGACCGCGTATTAATTACTAATTACAAATGACAAATTACTGATTAAATATTAAAACAAAATATTGTAATACTTTAAATTCGAGGAGGATTTTATGAACATACTGGTTACCGGCGGAGCCGGGTTTATTGCTTCAAATGTCGCGGATGCTTACATAGAAGCCGGGCATAAGGTCATTATCGTTGACAACCTTTTCATGGGTAACATGAAAAACGTCAACAAAAAGGCAAAATTCTATAAAGTTGACGTAAGGGATCCTAAAATATCATCCATATTAAAAAAAGAAAAGATCGACGTCATAAACCACCATGCTGCGCAGATATCCGTGCCTGATTCCGTGAAAGACCCACTGGCTGACGCGCAGATAAACATCATGGGGACCTTGAATCTGTTTGAGGCCGCAAGGAAAAACGCGGTTAAAAAGTTCATTTTCATATCAAGCGGCGGCACGGTATACGGGTCGAAAGTACCGCTGCCTGCCACGGAAGACAACCCTTTGACAGCCGAGAGCCCTTACGGCATCAGCAAGGTAACAGGCGAGCATTACGCGCGTTTTTATACGGCGCAGTACGGCATAAAACATACCATACTCAGGTACTCGAACGTATATGGACCCAGGCAGATACCGCACGGTGAAGCGGGCGTGGTGGCGATATTCATTGAAAAGATCATGGCGGGAATTGCGCCTGTTATTTTCGGCGGCGGCACATGCGTCCGGGACTATGTGTATGTCGGCGATGTGGCAAGGGCCTCTGTGCAGGCGCTTGACAAAGGTGATAACGATGCTTTTAACATCGGCACCGGCGTCAGGACAGATGTTAACCAGCTGTACAGAGCCGTTCAGAAAGCAACCGGGTTTGACAAGCCTGCGGGGGAGGGGCCTTACAGGGAAGGCGACCTGAAAGCCAACTACCTTGAAAATAAAAAGGCCGGTAAAATACTCGGGTGGAAACCTGAAACTGGACTGGAAGCCGGCATCGGGAAAACTTACGAATATTTTAAGTCGCTAAAAAAATAACCCGGGGAGAATATTATGAAAGCTCTGATACTCATAGGCGGGGAAGGCACCAGGCTCAGGCCGATCACTACAAACACATTAAAATGCATCGTACCCATTGCCAATAAACCTTTTATTGAATACCAGATAAACCTGCTTAAGAAATACGGGATAAAGGATATTATCTTAAGCGTATGCTGCATGCCTGAGAAGGCGAAAAAAGCCATCGGCAACGGAAAAAAATACGGCGTCAGGTTCAAATACGCAGGTGAGTTAAGGCCGTTAGGGACGGGAGGGGCCATAAAGAACTGCGAAGCCCTTCTTGATGACACGACCATAGTTATGAACGGCGATATATTGACGGACATCAATATGGACTCCATGATCAAGACGCACAGGACATCAAAGGCGCTTGTGACACTTGCTCTGCATGAGGTTGATGATCCGTCTTCATACGGGCTTGTGGAAACCGGGGCCAAAGGCGAGGTTCTTAAGTTCACGGAAAAACCCGCGGGTTTTGAGAGAAAATCAGGCTGGATAAACGCGGGCATGTATGTTCTTGCCAGGCAGGCGCTGGATTACATACCCACGGGCAGGAATGTTTCAATAGAAAGAGAGATCTTTCCGTCAATAATATCGTCGGGCAAATTAATGCAGGCGTATAAGGGCGGCTATTACTGGCTTGATATAGGCCGTATAGAAAAATACATGGAAGCCAATTTTGACGTGATAGAGGGAAAGTTCAGCGGGGTTAAGGCAAAAGCACGCGGGAAAAAATGCAGGATAGGAAAATCAATCATAGACAACCGTTCGGTCCTGGGGAATTCAGTCACAATAGGCAGCGGAGCGCTTATAGAAAACAGCGTCATACTTGATAACACTGTGATCAAAAGCGGCGCTATAATCAAGAACAGCGTTATATGCAGGGGCTGCGTCATAAATGAGAACTGCACCGTCATCAATACGGCTTTAGGAGACAATTCCATCCTGACAAAATACACGAAATACGGGGTATAAATGCACGAAATTAAATTCGGGACAGACGGCTGGCGGGCTAAAATAGCGGAAGGTTTTACTTTTGAAAATTTAAAGCGGGTGGTTGATGCCTTTGCCTCGTATGTTTTGTCAAAAAATAAACACCCTGAAATAATCATCGGTTATGATTTTCGTTTTCTTTCGGATAAGTACTCGGCGTTTGCGGCTGAGCTGCTTAAGAATTACGGCTTTAAGGTCTATGTGTTTTACAAAGCAGTACACACTCCCCTGGTGTCTTTCACAATCGTCCGGAAAAAACTCGACTCGGGCATCATGATAACCTCAAGCCATAATCCGTACTCTTATAACGGGTTTAAGATAAAAAACAGGTTTGGCGCGGGGGCTTCAAAGGAAGAAACAAGAGCCGTGGAAGCCCTTATAACAAAAGGGGCCGTTCCCAAAGCGAAAAAAAACGGGAATATCATACAAATAAACATGGATGATGAATATGTAAAAGCAGTAAGAAAAGCAGTGGATATAAACGCCGTCAAAAAAAGCGGGATGAAGATAGTCCTGGATAACATGTATGGTTCAGGCGCCGGGTACATGGAAAAGATACTCGGAAATTACCGGGGGTTAACCGTGATCCACGGCAGCCGCGACCCGCTGTTTGGAGGCATAAACCCCGAGCCAATAAGGAAGAACCTGCTTGAACTCGAAAACAGTGTGAAGGAATTAAAGGCGTCCATAGGCATCGCCATAGACGGCGACGGCGACAGGATGGCTTTTGTGGACGACAAAGGCCGTTATATCCCGACGCACAAAGCACTGGTCTTACTGCTGTTACACTACGTAAAAAACAGGAAGATGAAGTTTAAGTTCGTTAAAACAATTGCGGGAACATCACTTTTAAACAAGATAGCCGGAGAATACGGCATAGAACTGCTGGAAACACCGGTGGGATTTAAGCACATAGGCGACCTTATTATTAAGGATAAGGCAACGATAGGCGGGGAAGAAAGCGGAGGAGTGGGCTTTGGCTGCTTTTTACCCGAGCGTGACGGGATTGTGGGAAATCTCCTGCTTCTTGAGTTTCTGGCCAAAGAAGGAAAGCCGGTTTCCAAAGTCCTGGCGTCCCTGGATAAAAAATATGGGAAGTACGAATATGACAGGGTGGATATAAAATTCAGGGAATCGCAGAGAAAGATGATAGTTAAAAAATCCGATGGCCTTGAAAAAATAGGCATTATAGCGGGAAAAAAAATCCGTTCAGCAAGCCGCCTGGACGGGGTTAAATACATATTGGCCGATAACGAGTGGGTATTGTTCAGGTTTTCGGGGACAGAACCGTTGTTAAGGATCTACTCGGAAGCGCCAACCATGAAAAGAGTCCGCGAAAACCTGGATTTCGGCAGGAATTTAATCAAGTAGAGGGGGCAAACCCCGAACCCCGAACTCCGAACTCCTTAATACCCCATACGCTGCAGCTTCGCTATGTCGGTTTTTAGCCTGTCCTGGTTCGGGTCTATGGCTATGGATAGTTGGAAATAATGTTTTGCTTTCTTGTAATCCTTCATTTTAAGGTAAACCAGCCCAAGGTTCCCGAGCGCCGGGGTATTTTGTGGGTCCAGCTTGATCGACTTTTCATAGTTTGGTATGGCTTTGACAAAGTTGCCTTTCATGGAAAAGATAAGGCCAATATGAAAGTACGACCTGGACAGGGAAGGGTTGAGCTTGATGTCCTTTTCAAATTCAAGCATCGCTTCATCGAGCTTTTTTTCCTTTATCAGGTTCCTGCCGTTGTCGAAATGGACCGTAAGCTCCTGCTCGGCCTCCTCTTTATCCATCTGTTTGCGGTATTCTTCAAGCGATTTTGCAAGATATTCTTTTGCGCTGTAATTATACGGGTCAAGCTTTCCGGCAATCTCAAAATATTGCGCCGCTTCCTTAAACCTGCCGAACCGTCCGTAAAAACTTCCTATGTTAAACACCAGGTTAAAATTTTCCGGATTAAGCCCGTAACATTGAAGGAAAAGCCTCTCGGCTTTACCGAAATAGTTCTCTATATATGGGTCCATGCTGTATAAAAGCGCGGCGGCGCCGAGTACCGGAATGGAATCATAACTTTCTTTGACTGCCTTATCCAGGAGCCATTCGTAAACCGGGAACATGGCGCGGCTCTTATAATAAACCGCCATTCTGTATAGGTAAGTCCCCGCAACCTCACGCTCCTCAAAATCATGGAAGATGGGCGCTCCCTGGATGATGCCCTTGAGCGAAAACATCCTCCAGTAACGGTTGTCCGGTTCCGCGAATTTTTCCGATATGCTGAAAACAAGGCCCACGGGGTTTTCGCTGAATATTTTTGAGCCTATTTCACTGACTGTATAGAGGTTTGTGTAGCCAAGCGAGAGGGCGGTCATAACATTCTGCGCCGTATCCGCTGATTTTGATTTCTCAAGCAGGGGCTGCGAGTCCTTGAATATTGTCAGTATATTGTCGTAGACTGCAAGGTTCGGTTTTTTATTGAGGACGAATTTAAAATATGCCAGGGGGTATATGTTGTCATCGCCTGTCGCGAAAAGCCCGGCTTTGGAGTCGGGAAGGCATGCCAAAAGGTCCGACGCGTAGTTATACGCGGTATAGTTGTTGTTCTTGTTTGACTCAAAATAATTAACGCTGAAACTTAACGCGAGCATCATGGCCGTGAAAGCGGTCACTATAAATACCACGGCCCATGTGTTTTTCACGGAAACATACATTGAATGGAAAAGATACGCGATGAAGAAAAGCATGATAATGTACGAGGGAATCATATAACGGAAAGCCAGCTTTAAGTCCGTGTAATTTCCGTAAAAAAGCAGCATTACAATGCATGAAAAGAAAATGAGCAGGAAAGTCACGGCATATTTGAACTTTCTTATGAACGCGACAACGACCCCGGCTGTAAAAAGAAAAATAGCCAGCGGGGACATCTCCCTCATGAGGACGTCTTTCATATAAGAAAAGAAGGCAAGCACGCCGTTTATGCCCCTGGCAAATTTCTTCATGCTGTACTGTTCCTGTGTTATGTAACCGAAGAAATGTTTGAATGTGTTTATGTCGGACCACTTAAGGGGGGTTTCGGAATGGCTGCGTATGACCAGGTACGCATACGCGCTTAAACCGAGCGATACAAAAAATAAAAGCCAGATAAAGTTCTTCTTTACTGCGGGAAACTTTGTGATTGCCAGGTGGAGCCAGAGTATGCCTGAAAAGGCGGTGAGGGTAAGGTGAAGGCCGGCGCCCAGGCCTGTTAAGAGCGCCCATAAGAACAGATACCGCGGGTCTTCTTCGCTTTCGTTATACAGGAAAAAACACAGCAGAACAGCCGCGCAGAAAGCCGCGTTTAAAGTATAGATCCTGGACATGACAGCCTGCGACCACAGGGTATATGAAAAAATAAAAAGCAGGGCCATGGCCGCGGCGATAAAATCCACTACAAGCCTGTTTTTTTCTTTTTTAAAGTAAACAGACAGGGCCAAAAATAATAGAGCGGGTGTTAATGCCCCGAAAAGCGCGGACATGAGGTTTATTTTAAAACCCTCGTTTGCAAGCGGGAGGAGGGAAAAAACCTTGCCGAGCAGTATATAGATCGAGAAGCCTGTGGGATGTGCTATCCCCAGGTTGGTTATAATGCTGATGAGCTCGCCGGAATCCCCGAAGGTGAAAGTCGGGGCCAGCGTATGCAGGTACATTGCAAAAGCGGCAAAGAAAATACCCGCAAATAACAGCGGGGTGATCAGGCGTTTATTCATATCTGATATCCATCCTTTCTATGGAAGCGGCTTTTCCGGTTGCCTCGTCCACGGCCGTTAAGACCGCGTTTATGCGCACATTGCCTTCGGCGATCTCAAACTTCTCGGGCGCGGCGGTTAAAAACCGCCTGATTATTATTTCTTTTTTTACTCCGATGATGGAATCAAAAGGCCCTGTCATTCCCGCGTCGGTTATAAATGCGGTGCCGCCGTCCAGGATCCTCTCGTCCGAGGTCTGTACGTGCGTGTGCGTGCCGAAAACGCCTGACACCCGGCCCGCGAGATAAAAACCCATGGCCTGCTTTTCCGATGTGGCTTCCGCGTGAATATCCACAAATATGACGGGCGCGTTCTGTTTTATTTCATTTATGACTTTGTCGGCCGCGCGGAAAGGGCAGTCAACGGCGAGCATAAAAACCCTGCCTACAAGATTGATTACGCCTATATTTATTTTTTTTCCGGATTTTTCCACGGTGAATATGGCGTGGCCCGAACCGGGGTTGCCTTCAGGCAGGTTTGCCGGCCTGATTAGCCTGCGGTCCGATTCCAGTATGGGGATGACGTCTTTTTTGTCCCAGATATGGTTCCCGAGCGTGATAGCGTCAACTCCGCAGTGCAGGAGTTCTTCAAATGTCTTGATGGTTATGCCGAAACCGCCGGCGGAGTTCTCGCCGTTAGCTATGACGAAATCGATATTTTTTTCCTTGATTAGTTTCGGCAGAAGCGCTGTGAGGGCATGCCGGCCCGGCTTGCCGTTTACATCCCCGATGAAAAGCACATTTATCATAAATCACCCTGGTTTATCCAAAAGCACGGGTTTGATAACCCGTGCTTTTGGATTTATATACTGGTTCTATTTGGCGTATTCCACGGCCCGGACTTCCCTTATAACGGTGATCCTTATCTGGCCGGGGTACTGAAGTTCCGCTTCAACTTTTTTTGCTATGTCTTTTGAGAGCTGGTAGGATTTCAGGTCATCCATCTGGTCGGGTTCAACCATGATCCTGACTTCGCGGCCCGCCTGTATAGCAAACACGCGCTGAACGCCTTCAAATGACGATGCGATCTTTTCCAGGTTCTCAAGCCTCTTTATGTAGCTCTCGAGGGTTTCGCGCCTTGCTCCGGGTCTTGCCGCTGATATTCCGTCGGCAGCCTGCACCAGAACCGCTTCTATGGATTTGGGTTCCACGTCATTATGATGCGCTTCTATGGCATGGATTATCTTTTCCGATTCGCCGTATTTTCTTGCCGCATCCACTCCGAGCGCCACGTGCGAGCCTTCCTGCTCATGATCTATCGCTTTGCCTATGTCGTGCAGCAGGGCCGCCCTTTTAGCGAGAGTAGGGTCTATGTGGAGTTCCGAGGCTATGATGGCCGTGATGTAAGCCATCTCTATGGAATGCTGCAGGACGTTCTGACCGTAGCTTGTCCTGAAATGCAGCTTGCCGAGTAATTTAACAAGCTCAGGGTGCAGGCTGCCTATGCCGACGTCCATGCAGGTGCGTTCGCCGATCTCCTTAATTCTTTGTTCCATATCCAATTTTGTCTTGTTCACTATTTCCTCGATGCGTCCCGGGTGTATCCTTCCGTCCTGTATGAGCCTCTCCAGCGATAGTCTTGCGGTTTCCCTTCTCACGGGGTCAAAGGCTGATATGGTGACTGCTTCCGGAGTATCGTCTATTATGAAGTCAACGCCGGTAGCCGACTCCAAAGCCTTGATGTTCCTGCCTTCGCGGCCTATGATGCGGCCCTTCATCTCTTCGTTAGGAAGGGGAACTACGGACACGCTGACTTCCGAAGTATGGTCCGCGGCCACGCGCTGTATGGCGGTGACTATGATCTCACGCGCTTTTTTATCCGCGTTTTCCTTTGTTTCTTCCTCGATCCTCTTTATCTGCAGGAGCGATTCGTGCCTTGCCTCGTTAAGCATGGAATTGATCAGTTCATTCTTGGCATTCTCGGCCGATAAACCGGATATGGCCTCAAGTTTCTGCCTCTGTTCGCCTACTAACTTGCCCAGGTTTTCTTCGTTCAGCTTAAGCTTCTTTTCCAGGTCGTCCAGGCCTGTTTTTTTCTGGGAAAGTTCTTTCTCTTTCTTATCGACTGTTTCTATCTTTTTATCGAAATTCTCTTCGCGCTGCCTTAACCTTTTTTCCAGGTCGCTCAATTCCCGGCGTTCTTCCCTGGTTTTTACGTCGAACTCTGACTGGGACTTTAACAGTTTGTCCTTTACTTCAAGCTCGGCCTCTTTTTTCCATGAACCCGCCTCTTTTTTGGCGTTTTCAATGATCTGCTGCGAGTATACCTTTGCGCTGGATATCTGCTGTTCGGAAATAAACTTCCTCATCAGAAAACCCAGCCCCGTTCCTGTCAACAGCGCAACCACCGCTGCAATTATTGCTCCGACCATAGTAAAACCTCCTCCAATTAATGTTTTGGTTATCAGCGGCTTATAGAAAGATGCCCATAAGAATGGTAAAAAGCCGCGCCCGCCTATTTAGCGGAGGAGAAAAACGGGTAGATTTATTTTATATTGAAAGGGAATCAGGCAATATGAACAGAGGAAGAATTAAATCATCACAAACCCGGGGGTTTGTGTCTGCTGATATAACAGGGCTTTCGCCGCTATTTGCCTTTTGTCTTTCAATATAAATAATCAACATTCGTTGTTCTCCACCGTAAAATATTACGGATATAATCCCCCAGCGTGCCGTGAGAAGAAACCATTTGGACCGACTAAACAGGTGGGTGCCTGACAGGCGCCTTAGGCTTCCCGCGTTAGCGGGCATGCACACAGCGGCTGGTTCCGGCTCCCTGATTAATAGGCGTTGGACCAAATAAACCTCTTCAACACAAACACCCCAGGGTATAAAATCAACTCTGAAGAAAGTGTCAATATAACTTCTTTTGCTTATAGAATATTAACATATATCCAATAACATAGTCAAGCACTTAAAACCCCTATATAGATACTGTCGGAAAAGCCCGCAAGGGGCGGGCAGCATGATATGCTGCCCCTACAAATGCAGGCAGATAGGGGTACCTACGGCAAAAATTTCTGGATCCTGTAATTACCCTGGTCCACAACAAAAACGTTTATGTTGCTGTCTACTGCCACTCCGTTGGGATGCAGAAACTGCCCGTTGCCGCTTCCCAGAATTCCCCATTGGGTTATATATTTGCCCGTATTGTTGAATTCCTGGATCCTGTCATTATTCAGGTCCGAAACATACACGTTTCCGCCGCTGTCTACTGCTATGCAAAGAGGGACGTTAAACTGCCCGTTACTGTTGCCGTAATTACCCCACCTGGTTATATATGAACCGGTATTGTCAAATTTCTGGACCCTGTTATTGCCCGAGTCTGCAACGTATATATTCCCGCCGGCATCCACGGCTACCCCCGTAGGCGAACTAAACTGTCCGTTGCCGTTTCCAGAACCGCCGAATTGTTTTATATATGTTCCTGCGCCGGTGAATTCCTGTATCCTGAAATTACCTTCGTCTACAACATACACGTTGCCGCTGCTGTCAACCGCCACCCCAATAGGAAAATTAAACTGGCTGTTGCCGTTTCCTAAACCGCCCCATTGCGTTATATATGCGCCTGTATTGCTGAATTTTTGGATCTTGTTATTATTCGTGTCCGCGACATACACGTTTCCGCCGGTGTCTACCGCCACCCCATAAGGATTATTAAGGCCGCCCCATTGCGTTATATATCCGCCATTATTGTCAAATTTCTGGATCCTGTTATTGCTGGTATCCGCAACATAAACGTTTCCGCCGCTGTCCACGGCTATTCCGCAAGGGCTGCTAAACTGGTGGTTGCCGCTTCCGGAACCGCCCCATTGTGCCGCATATACTTCCGTAGTTGGTGAAGTAGCTGATTGCTGGCAGCCTGACATCATTAAGGCCACCGTGAAAATAAACAGCGGGATTGAAATTTTTTTCATATATTTCTCCTTGTAAATTTTATGCTTGAATTATACTCCTTCAGGATACTTTGTCAATTTATTTAGCCGTTAATTTCCATATCGCGGGGGCCTGGAAATCGCATATATAGACCTCTAATGCGATTTTAGGATGGTGACGCGCTATTGACAGAAGGGGGATTTGCGACTATCATATATAAAATGACAAAGGGAGGTCTTTTAATGGAAACAAAAACCGTTGTTTTATCGGTATTTTTTCTCATAATATCATCTTCGCTGTGGGCGGCAACCAACGGGTTAATGCAATCTGCAGATAATACCGCACCGGGGAATGTAACTATTAATGCGGCTGAAGCCACGGCCGCTGCGCCGGTATCCGCGACTTCAGGAACGCCTTCGACGCACATTTATCTGAACGCCCTGGGCATTGAAATTGCCATGTCCGGACGGATCATACCCGGCATATCATATTCGCGGTACTTTTCACCATATTTTTTCGTGACATTATTCGGCGACGCAGTGGTGGATCATGACGGCGTTGAGTCGCTGCTTGCAATCAACGGGTTTAGAATGTTTAATGACTTTATTTATGCGGGTCTGGGTTTTGGGACCATTTTTGACAAGGGAAAATCCGTACTTATAGGGCTCGCAAACCCGGCAGCCGGGCTTATGGTGAGGATAACGCCGGAAATTACGTTTTATGCCGAAGCCACAGCATGGTTCTTTAAGATCAGGACAAACAGCAATGTTGTGACTTTGCCCGACAGCAATGTTGTGACTTTGCTCGACAGCAATCCACTGATATTTAAAGCCGGGATAAAATATTATTTCAGCTGGCTGGACCCGATTCCGGATATTGGCGACATGATACGTTAAAAGCAAGGATTTAAATCCACGGGGCGCCCGTTTGATCCCGGCCCCCTGCATTCCGTATCTTCCTGCGGCTTTTTTCTTGAAAATAGCATATATAGACCTCTAATGCGATTTTAGGATTTTTTCAAAAACATTGAAAAACCCGCCCCAAATATGATATAATTTATTTTCAAACCGCATCTATTATATTGCGGACGGAGGTGGTCATGATAGAGGGAACGACGATATTGTGTGTAAAAAGGAACGGCAAAGTTGTGATGGGCGGGGACGGGCAGATAACCATGGGCGCTACTGTTATGAAGAAAACAGCTGTAAAGGTGCGGATAATCGAAGGCAAGTCAAAAGTTCTTGCGGGCTTTGCCGGATCCGTGGCCGATGCTTTTACCTTATTTGAAAGGTTTGAAGCGAAGTTAAAGGAACATAACTGGCAGATACAGCGCGCGGCAGTGGAGCTTGCGAAAGACTGGCGCACCGACAAGGTTTTAAGGAGGCTTGAGGCTTTGATGCTTGTGGCTGATAAGGAATATCAATATGTCCTGTCCGGCAACGGCGAAGTGATAGAGCCGGAAAACGGCATAGCTGCCATAGGGTCAGGCGGGCCTTACGCACTGGCAGCGGCAAGGGCCCTGGCGCAGCATACGGAAATGGAAGCGACGGAAATCGTGAAAGAGGCCATGCTGATAGCCGCCGAGATATGCATTTATACTAATGACCATATAACGGTGCTTGAGTTGTGAGGCATTTCGTTTAAGGATAAGGAGGAAGGCGTTTTGATAAAATTCCGGGAAAGGAGAACATAATGGCTGATAATAAGAAACAACAGCTTGATGATCTGATACCCAAAGAAATAGTCGAGAAACTCGATAAATATATCATAGGGCAGAACGCCGCCAAGAAATCCGTGGCAGTGGCATTGCGCAACAGGATACGGCGCCAGCGGCTCACTGAAGAGGAACAGGAAGAGATAACGCCAAAGAACATACTTATGATAGGGCCGACAGGCGTGGGTAAGACCGAGATCGCACGCAGGCTGGCCAAGCTCGCCAACGCGCCGTTTTTAAAAGTTGAAGCCTCAAAATATACAGAAGTAGGCTACGTGGGCAGGGATGTGGAGTCCATCATACGCGACTTGACGCAGATGGGCGTGAACATGGTTAAAGAACAGCACATGGAACAGGTGAGGAAAAAAGCGGAAAGTTTTGTCGAGGAAAAGTTGCTTGACCTTTTGGTGCCGCCAGTAAAGGCACCCAAGAAATCATTTGTGAACGAGGATGAGGCCGCCGCGCATCAGCAGGAAACAGAGAGGTTCAAGGAAACGCGCGAAAAGATACGGCAGCAGATGATTGCGGGCGCGCTGGAGGACAAGACCGTGGAAGTGAGCGTGAAAACAAAACAGCCGCCCATGATGGAAATATTCTCGGGCGCGTCCATGGACGAGATAGGCGCGAACATACAGGAAATGATGGAAGGCATGAACCCGCAGGGCAGGTCAAAGAAAAGCAAGGTATCGGTGCGCGAGGCGCGCAACATGATACTTCAGGAAGAAATAGGCAAGCTCGTTGACATGGACAGGGTGGTAAAGGAAGCGGTATCAAAGGTTGAAAACAACGCCATAGTTTTCATAGACGAGATAGACAAAGTAGCGGGCAGGGAAAGAAGCGCGGGTGGGCCGGATGTGTCCCGCGAAGGCGTGCAAAGGGACATATTGCCCATAGTGGAAGGCACGACAGTAGTGACCAAATACGGGCCGGTCAAGACGGACCACATACTATTTATAGCGGCCGGCGCTTTTCATGTTTCAAAGCCGTCGGACCTTATTCCTGAACTGCAGGGAAGGTTCCCGATAAGGGTTGAGCTTGAATCCCTGACACAGAATGATTTCGAAAGGATCCTGACGGAACCGGAGAATTCTCTTATAAAACAGTACACGCAGATATTGAAGACGGACGGCGTGGAACTTGCAGTTGACGCTACGGCCATATCCGCGCTTGCGCAGATGGCATATGAGCTAAACGAGACAATGGAAAACATAGGGGCCAGAAGGCTCCAGACCATAATGGAGAAAGTGCTAGAAGATATTCTTTTCGAGGCGCCGTATCCGAAACCGAAGAAGATGGAAATAACGAAGCAGTACGTGGAAGACAAACTGAAAGAACTCGTTAAGAACAGGGATTTGAGCAAGTATATACTTTAGTTCGGAATTCGGAGTTCGGAGTTCGGAGTTCGGAGTTCGGAGTGGCGGGTATGCTGGTTCCGGACAATGACAATTAAAAGGAGTTAAGACGTGGAAAAGTTCATAGAAAAAGCCCGGACGCTCGTAGAGGCGCTGCCGTTTATTAAAAAGTTCAACGGTTCCACGTTTGTCATAAAGTACGGCGGAAGCGCGATGACGGATGAAAAATATAAAAGTCTTTTTATACAGGATGTTGTGCTGCTCAGCCTTGTTGGCGTGAAGATCGTGCTTGTTCACGGCGGCGGGGATGATATAAGCGGCATGCTGAAGAAACTCGGCAAGGAATCAAAGTTCGTGGACGGGCACCGTGTGACCGACAAGGAAACCCTGGAAGTTGTGGAAATGGTGCTTGTGGGAAAAGTGAACAAGGAAATTGTGAAAAATATCAACCTGCACGGGCTGCGGGCGCTTGGAATGTCAGGCAAGGACGGCAACCTGATCATGGCTAAAAAGAAAAAGAGCAACGGCCATGACATAGGTTTTGTGGGCGAAGTTACGTCAGTCAACACAAAACTGCTTGAAACCCTGGACCGCGACGGCTACATACCTGTGATCGCGCCGATAGGCGTGGACGCTTTGGGCAATGGCTATAATATAAACGCCGACACGGTCGCGGGCGCGGTAGCAGAGGCCATGAAGGCCGACAAACTTATTTACTTAACCGACACTGACGGGGTTAAGATAGGCGGAAAATACAGGCATTCAATAAAAATAAAAGACATAGCAAAATACATAAAGTCAAAGGACATAACCGGCGGCATGCTGCCGAAAACCATGTCCGCAAAGGCGGCCATAGAAGCCGGGGTTAAAAAGGTGCATATAATAAACGGCACAAAAGAACACGCGATGCTGCTGGAGATTTTTACAAACGAGGGAATAGGGACGGAGATAGTAAAGTAAGCCAGGAATAGTGCAAGAGACAGGAGAATAACAATTAATGGAGAAAAAAATGAATACCCAGCAGGTAAAGAACATGGACCACGATTACATCGGCAACACATACAAGCGCTATGACGTGGTGTTTGAGCATGGAGCGGGTTCGTACCTTTATGACAAGGACGGAAAAAAGTACCTTGATTTTTTTTCGGGCATTGCCGTGAACGCGCTTGGCCACAATAACAGTGCCATAAATGCCGCGATCGCGAAACAGGCTAAAAAATTCATACACCTGTCAAACCACTTTCTTTCCGAGACGCAGGCTGAACTGGCAAAAATGATCGTTGATAATTCCTTCGGGACAAAAGTATTCTTTGTCAATACCGGGTCCGAGGCCAATGAAGTTGCCATGAAACTTGCGCGCAAGTGGGGGCTGCTGCACAAAAATGGCGCGAATAAAATAGTATCTTTTTACAATTCTTTCCACGGCCGCACATTGGCGGCTTTGACCGCGACAGCACAGGAAAAATTCCACAAGTATTTAAACCCGGTTTCACCGGGATTTGTATACGCGAAGTTCAATGATTTAAATGATCTGGTTTCCAAAATAGACAACAGTACGGCCGCTGTGTTAATCGAGCCTGTACAGGCAGAAGGCGGCATATTCACCCCCGAGCCGGGTTTTTTGGAGGGCTTAAGGGCGGTTTGCGATAAAAATAATATACTGCTCATATATGACGAGGTGCAAAGCGGCTTGGGAAGGCTGGGAAAAAAATTCGGGTATGATGTATACGGAGTTAAGCCCGATATCATGACCCTGGCAAAGTCTATAGGCGGTGGTATACCGCTGTCCGTTGTTGTAATTGATAAAAAACTTGAGGAAATCTACACTTACGGCGACCATGGCACCACCATGGGCGGCAATCCCGTGGCCTGCGCCGCCGGGCTTGTGGTTTTAAAAACAGTCCTAAAACCGGCTTTCCTCAGGGAAGTGCGGGAAAAGGGAGCTTATATAATTTCACAGATAAAAAAATGGCATAACCCCAAAATCCTGGAAATACGAGGGGCAGGACTTTTAATCGGCCTGCAGCTGGAAAAAGGCGCTGCGGAAATGGTGTCCGCCGCTTTAAAAGCCGGCCTTATAATAAATGTCACAGGGACGGAAACGATCCGTATAGAACCGCCTTTGAACATTAAAAAAGCTGATATAGATAAAGGGCTCGCCATCCTTAAGAAAGTTATGGCTTAATTTCCCCAACGGAGGTTTTTGCAATGTCTATAATCCATCTGTCAAAGAAAGACCTGATTTCCATCCTTGACTTAAGCAGGGAAGAGATTGAGTCAATACTGAACGTATCGGATATGATACGGCACAAGCATAAAAACAGGGAAATGTTTTTCCCGCTTTTAGGAAAGTCGCTCGGAATGATATTTACCAAGTCATCCACGCGGACCAGGGTGTCTTTTGAAATAGGCATGTTCCAGCTGGGCGGAGCCGCGCTTTACCTGAATCCCACGGACACGCAGATAGGCCGCGGGGAGACCATAGCCGATACTGCGCGCGTATTGTCCCGTTATGTTGACGGCATTATGATACGTACGTACAAGCACAGCGATGTGCTGGAATTCGGCCAATACGCCTCAGTGCCGGTGATTAACGGCCTGACAGACGACGAACACCCGTGCCAGATCATTGCGGATTTGCTGACGATAAAAGACAAAAAGAAAACGCTTAAAGGCCTGAAAGTCGCTTATATAGGCGACGGCAACAATGTCTGCAATTCATGGTTGTATGCGGCGCCCAAGGCGGATATGCATATGGCAGTCGCAAGCCCCAAAGGCTACATGCCGGCAAAGAATGTTGTTGATAAAGCAAAAGAGCTCGCGCTTGCGGGAAAAACACAGGTCTTGATTACCGAGTCGCCGGAAGAGGCTGCAAAGGACGCGGATGTCATATATACGGATGTCTGGGCAAGCATGGGCCAGGAAGCTGAAAGCGAAAAACGTAAAAAAGAATTTGCCCGCTACCAGGTAAACGCGGAACTACTGAAGAAAGCGAAAAAGGACTGCATAGTAATGCACTGCCTGCCCGCGCACCGCGGCGAGGAAATATCAGCTGAAGTCATGGACGGCCCGCAGTCAGTTGTATTTGACCAGGCGGAAAACAGGCTGCACGCGCAGAAGGCGATCCTGTCGCTGCTGATGGGGAAGTAGCCGTTGGTTGTACAGAAAGGTTGGATTGTTCTTTGTTCTCTGTTCTCTGTTCTTTGATAGTCAAACAGAGAACAGAGAACAGAGAACAACTGCAACAACATACAACACAAGGAGAACAAACCACGATGAAGAAATCAGCAAAGAAAGTCGTTCTCGCCTACTCGGGCGGTCTGGATACATCCATCATAGTTCCATGGCTTAAAGACACATACGGGTGCGAAGTTATCGCCTGCGTTGTAGACGTCGGGCAGAAAGAGGATTTTGAGAAGGTGCGTAAAAAAGCCATTGCGAGCGGCGCTTCCAAAGTTTATGTCATGGATGTGCGTGCCGAGTTTGTAAAGGATTTTATATATCCCATGTTGAAATCAGGCGCGCTGTATGAGGGGAAGTACTTCCTCGGAACATCAATCGCGCGGCCTATCATTGCAAAGGCGCAGGTTGATATAGCATTAAAAGAAGGCGCTGACGCGGTATGCCACGGCGCAACAGGAAAAGGAAATGACCAGGTGCGTTTTGAGCTGACTTTCAAGGCGCTTGCCCCGCACTTAAAAATAATCGCCCCGTGGAGGGAGTGGAACATCAAGTCGCGTTCGGAAGCCATTGACTACGCCAACGCGCATAATATCCCGATAGTGGCGACCAAGAAAAAACCATACTCCGAGGACGACAACCTGTGGCACATATCGCACGAAGGCGGCATACTTGAGGACCCGGGAAAAGAACCGACTGACGACATACTAAGCAAAATAAACACGCTTGAAAAGGCCCCTGATAAATCAGAATACGTAAAAATTGATTTTGTAAAAGGCGTGCCAACAGCCGTTAATGGAAAGAAAATGTCCCCGCTTGATATAGTTTATAAGCTTAACGCTATCGGCGGCAAACACGGCATAGGCTTTGTGGATATGGTCGAGAACAGGCTGGTAGGCATAAAGTCACGCGGCACATACGAGACGCCGGGCGGCACCATACTGCATACCGCCCACAGGGAACTTGAGGAAATAACGCTTGACCGCGACACTTTCCACTATAAACAAATAGTGGCCATCAAGTTTGGCGAGATGATATATAACGGCATGTGGTTTGCCCCGCTGCGCGAGGCTTTAAGCGTGTTCATAGACAAAACGCAGGAAACCGTCACAGGCTCGGTGAAACTGAAACTTTATAAAGGCAACATACGCGTGGCAGGCAAGACATCGCCTTACTCCATGTATTCGGAAGCCATGGCAACATTTGAAGCCGAAGAAGTTTATAACCAGAAGGACGCGGAAGGGTTTATAAACCTTTACGGACTGCAGTTGAAGATATACAACCAGATACAGAAGAAGATGAAAAATAAGTGAAAACCAAAGGGAGAAAAAAATGAAAAAAACCTGGGAGGGACGTTTTAAAAAGACCCTTGACCCTGATGCAGACAGGTTCAACGCGTCAATATCTTTTGACAAAAGGCTTTTTAAGTATGATGTGAAAGCCGGTATTGCGCACGCAAAAGCACTGTCCAAAGCCGGTATAATCACTGTCAAGGAAGCCAAAAAGATAACAGCCGGGCTGAAAAATATGCTTAAAAAGGAATCCTCCATGGATTTTTCGCCATATGAAGACGTACACTCCGCAGTTGAAACAGAACTGTCAAAGGCCATCGGAGAAACAGGAAAAAAACTCCATACAGGCAGGAGCAGGAACGATCTGGTGGCGACCGACACAAGAATGTATATGATGGACGAAATAAAAAATGTGATGATTCTCATAAAAAAACTCATGTCGCGCGTAACGGCGGTCGCGGAAAAGAATACGGATGTTTTTATGCCGGGTTACACACACATGCAGCACGCGCAGATCATATCTGCGGGACAGTGGATGATGGCTTACTGCGCCATGTTAAAACGGGACCATGGGCTTTTTGAATTCGTGCTAAAACGCACGGACTGCCTCACTATCGGGAGCGGGGCGCTCGCCGGCAGCAACTATAATATTGACCGTGAACTGCTGGCAAAAGAAGCCGGATTTACCTCAGTGGCTGAAAATTCCATGGACGCGGTGTCTGACAGGGATTTTGTGCTTGATTTTCTTTACGCTTCCTCGGTGACGGCCGCACACCTTTCAAGGCTCGCGGAAGAGATCATAATATACAATTCAAACGAGTTTAACTTCCTGGAAATAGACGACTCGTTCGCTACGGGGTCATCAATCATGCCGCATAAGAAGAACCCGGACATAGCCGAGCTTATGCGCGGCAAGACGGGAAATTTTTTTGGGGGACTGATGGCGGGGCTGACCATGATAAAGGGCCTGCCCCTGGCATATAATAAGGACTTACAGGAGGATAAAGTGCTGCTCTTTTCCAGGCTTGATGAGCTAAAGAGCATCCTTATCATATCGGAAAAGCTGCTTGATAACATAAGTTTTAAGGCACAAAAGCTTGAAACGCAGCTGGAAGATTATTTCATGTACGCGGTTGACATCGCCGACTATCTTGTAAAAAAGGGGACAGCTTTCCGCGACAGCCATAAGATAGTGGGGCAGATGGTCGGTTATTCCATAGATAATAACAGGCCTTTTCCAAAGTTTGAGGAGCACGAGCTTAAGAAATTTTCCGCAAAGTTCGGTGAAGATTATTATTCGATCTTTGACCCGGTAAAATCGGTTAATTCAAAACTTACTTCAGGTTCAACTTCGATTGCTTCCGTTAAAAAGCAGATAACGCAGGCAAAGAAGTTTATAAAGGAATAATTCTCCGTAAACAGGGGATATATCTTATTTTCAGGCGGTATAACCAATGAAAATGGAACAACACATAGCCGTTTCAGTGCCTGTCGCGGCAGGGGTATGGTTTACAACGCATAACTGGTATTACGTGGCCATGTCGCTGTTTTTAGGGTTCTTAATCGATGTCGACCATGTTATAGATTATATCAGGGAAGAAGGAAAGTTTGACATGCGCCACCTGTTTGTAAAGTCATATGAGGGCGATTTCCGGCACCTGTATGTTATTTTTCACGCGTTTGAATACATTTTAATAGCCTGGCTGGCGGGATTTTTCATGCATAATTATACATTTTCAATGGTCTTCACAGTTGCGTATTTAAGCCATATGATACCCGACCAGCTTATGAACAATGTGAAACCGTTCGGGTATTTTTTGACTTACAGGATCTATAAGCGATTTGTGATGACGGAACTGTTTTATAATAAAGGAAGGAAGCTGGACAAATAATTTAATTTTTCGGGGAGCAACGTATGAACATTTTTTACAAGATTATGATCCTTTTATTCGCAAGCGGCGCGACTGCCGCGCTTGCGCAGATGGTTTTATTGCGTGAGATCGCGAACCAGGTGTTTTTGACCGCTGATATCATTTTTTTTACGGCAATATCATGGATAGCGGGCGCTGTTATGGCTTTCCAGGCGTTAAAAAAACAGGCAAAAGGTAAAAGCCCGGAGAAAAACCTGAATTTTACGGCGGCAATCATGCCTGTGATAAATGCTTTTTACATAACCGGAGCCGTAATACTTGTCAGGTACTTTAAACCGGTCCTGAAACTCGGGCCTGAAACCCCGGCGCCCGGCTGGGCCGCACAGGTAATGTGCATCGCGGTTTTTGTGCCAATCGCGTTCATGGCATTTGCCTCAATATTTACGCTTATGGAAGCCCTGAAGAAAAGCAAAGCGCCTAAATTTATGCCGGTTACTGCCGCGTCTGTCCTGGCGGGAATTGCGGCTGCTTATGTTATTTACGTTTTTTGGGCGGTTAAATACTATACAAACCTTGACGTAGTCTACACCTTGGGAATATTTAACCTTGCAATCGTATATTTGTTCTTCAGGGACAAGACAATGGAAGGCCGCTGGATCATGCTGACAACCATAGGGGCGCTTATCATATATATTGGTTTTAACATTGCGGGCGTCAAACAAAAAGTTGATGAAACAAGTTCCCGGGCGCTTTACGCAGGCTATACAATAATCGCGCAGAAGGAATTCCCGACGGTTAACTTCTGTATGGCAAAAAAGGGCGAAGAATACCGCGTATTTGAAAACGGCACGACTGCATATAAAATACCCGACCCGCAATACCCCATGATAGCCAGGCTGGCAAAAGGACCCAGGGTGCTCGTGATTAACGGCGGGTTGGCGGGAATGGCAAACGCCCTTTCGAAGAACAATACAGTAAAGGAAATGGTATGCGTTGAAGCAGACCCTTACATAGCTGTCGTGCTTGAAAAAGCCTACAGGAACGGCATACAGACCGGCAAAAGGATCGATTATGTTTCGGCGCATGATACGCGCGGCATAGCCGAAGCAATCAAAGACAAAGGCAGGTTTAACTCCATCATTATATATCCCAGGCTGCCGGGCAGCAGCGAGGGCAGGTATTATTTTTCCCCGGAATTTAAGGCCTTGTTGGATAATATGCTTGAAAAAGACGGACAGATGATTTACGGCGGAAATAAATGAAATTCCATGGCAACGGGAATTTCGACAAACTTGTGGGCATTATGAAACGTTTAAGGGCCAGCGACGGGTGCCCGTGGGATAAGAAACAAACCCATAAGAGCATAACACCGTACCTTCTCGAAGAGGCATATGAAGTCATAGAGGCCATCAATAACAATGATCCTGAAAACCTGAAAGAAGAGCTTGGGGACTTGCTGCTGCAGGTTGTCTTTCACGCCCAGATAGCGTCCGATAACGGCAAGTTCAAGGTTGATGACGTGGTGGAAGCCATAAACAGGAAGCTGATAACAAGGCACCCGCATGTTTTTGGCGATAAAAAAGGCCTGACAAAAGACTGGCACGTGAGGGATTTTTGGGAAAAGCAAAAAAAGGAAAGCAAGAAAAGGGATTCGGTAATAGACGGCGTGCCCAAAGCCCTGCCCGCGCTGCTAAGGAGCCGCCGCCTTCAAAGCAAGGCGCAAAGCACGGGTTTTAAGTGGAAAAAGCAGGGGTCGATAATGAAAAAGGTCGAGGAAGAACTCGGTGAAGTAAAGGCTGCCTTAAAGTCAAAGAATAGAAAACATATCAGCGAAGAGCTCGGGGACCTGATGTTTGCGCTGGTAACCCTGGCTTACTACAATAAAATAAACCCGGAAGATTCCCTGCAAAGCGCAAATGACAAGTTTATAAAGCGGTTTAAGAAGGTGGAAAAACATCTGGCTCCCGGTATGCCGGAACAAGCTATGATCAGGTTGTGGAAGGCCGCTAAGAAATAATTATTAATGTTGAAAAGAATCAGTAGGTTATAAGCGGAGCCTGCTTTATATAAGTCCGCGAAGCAGCCTGGCTCAGGATGAAGTGGGCGCAATCAGCCCTGGATATGTTCCCGCTTTTTACGCCGGACAAGTCCGTCAATACCCTGTAATGCTGTGTAATCGGGCCGTTCGTAAGAAACCCCGGTCGTACAATTATCCAGTTTATGTCGCTTTGCTTAAGGAGTAATTCCTGCCTGTCTTTATCCTCGTAGACCTTTTTCAGGAGAAGGGGATTGATTATTTTGTCGTAAAAAAATCCGCCGTGTCCTTTCGTATCTCCTGCGCCTATGCCGGTTACAGAAATGAAAAGTTTGACATGGTTATTTCTTGCGGCGTTGATTATGTTTTGCACCGAAACGGAGAAAACATTAATTTCTTTGTTGGAAGGCGGTACCCCGATGGCCGACACGATGATATCCATGGATTTTGAGGCTTCGTTAACATCCTCAGGCTTCATAGCGTCGCCACGGAAGAAAGAAAGTTTAGCGTTTGTTATTTTCAGGTCTTCGGGGTGGCGTGACAGGACCCTGATAGAGTGGCCCATATCCAATCCCTGTTTTATGACTTCGCGGCCAATGCCGCGTGAACCGATGACAAGTATGTTCATTTTTTTGCTCCTATTTTTTATTTACATGATGATAACATAAAGATGAAGGCAGGACAATGCCAAATTTTTCCGTGGAAAAAACCGCGAAGAAAGTAGAGAGTAGAAAGTAGAACGAAAGTTGGGTTTGAGAGTTTTACACGTGTGACTTGAATTGCCTTAGTTTGTCTACTATCTACTCTCTACTCTCAACTTTCTCGCCAATTTTCCCCGAGGAAAATTGGCGGAAAGGGAGGGATTCGAACCCTCGGGCCCAGTTTCCCGGACCAACTGATTAGCAGTCAGCTGCCATCGGCCACTCGGCCACCTTTCCACTTTGTTCCAGACAGTGAACACTAATGCTCGAAACTACCTCGCATAAGTGTTCACAGCCTTTCCGTTGCACTCCAGACAGTGAACACTAATGCTCGAAACTACCTCGCATAAGTGTTCACAGCCTTTCCGTTGCACTCCAGACAGTGAACACTAATGCTCGAAACTACCTCGCATAAGTGTTCACAGCCTTTCCGTTGCACTCCAGACAGTGAACACTAATGCTCGAAACTACCTCGCATAAGTGTTCACAGCCTTTCCGTGTTGCGTGAGAGGGAGCAACAGCTCAACCTGTTCAACCTGCTCAACTGTTCAGAGCCGTTATAAAGCCGGCGTTAAAACCGCGTAGAGAGTAGAAAGTAGAAAGTAGAACGAAAGTTGGGTTTGCGTCATATCAACCCATAACTTGAACTGTCGTAGTTTGTCTACTATCTACTCTCTACTCTCAACTTTCTCGCCAATTTTCCCCGAGGAAAATTGGCGGAGGGCGAGGGACTCGAACCCCCAAGGGATTTCTCCCATCAGATTTCAAGTCTGACGCATTACCAATTATACTAGCCCTCCGTGGTGCAGGCGGTTGATTCAATCCGCAATGTGTTTATTCGTCCCATCCCACCAGTATGCCGACAGCCACCAAAATATAGCCGCCTATGATCATAATAGGCGCGACTGCTCCGGCCCAGTTGGAAGCGTCCGCATTGACTTTGGTAAGGACAAAATATCCCAGAGCAAGCACAGCGAGCGCCGCGAAAACAATGTATAAACCTGTAATGTTTTTCTTTACCTGAGGCTTATTATCCGCCATAAAACACCTCCTTAAATTATAAAAAAACATCAAAAATGCAAGTGAGTATACTACTTTTTGGTTATCCTGTCAATACCGCCCATATATGGCCTTAAAACTTCGGGGATAATGACTTCCATGTCTTTGGTCTGGTTAGCTTCAATTATTGCGGGGAACAGCCTCGACGTCGCAAGTCCCGAACCATTCAGGGTATGGACAAAACAGACCTTGTTTTCCTTGTCCTTAAAGCGTATCCTCGCCCTGCGCGCCTGGAAATCCTCAAAATTAGAGCAGGAAGATGTTTCCCAGAACCTGTCTGCTCCGGGATGCCAGACTTCTATGTCATATGTCTTGGCAGAGGCAAAAGTCATGTCTCCCGTGGATAAAAGCATTACCCTGTAATGGAGGTCCAACTTTTGCAGTATGGACTCCGCGTTAAGCGTAAGTTTTTCAAGTTCGTCATAGGAATCCCCGGGCCTGACAAACTTCACAAGTTCAACTTTATTAAACTGGTGCATCCTTACTATGCCTTTCATATCCTTGCCGTACGAACCGGCTTCCTTGCGGAAACAAGGGGTATAGGCTGTGTAATATATGGGAAGATCCTTGTCGAGCAGGATTTCGTCCTTGTGGATGTTGGTGACCGGAACTTCAGCCGTGGGCGCCAGGAAATAATCCGGTTCAACCAGCTTAAAAGCGTCATTTTCAAATTTTGGCAGTTGGCCCGTGCCTGTCATGGAATCCCGGTTAATGAGTATGGGCGGCATGATTTCCGTATATCCATTTTCCCGCGTCTGCACATCAAGCATGAAATTTATAAGGGCCCTTTCCAGGAGCGCGCCAAGGCCTTTGTAGATCACAAACCTTGCGCCCGTTACTTTCACGGCGCGTTTGTCGTCAAGTATGTCCAGATACTCGGCTATTTCCCAGTGCGGTTTGGGTTTAAAGTCAAAAGAAGGCTTGCTGCCCCAGTGCCTGACTATTACATTGGCTTTTTCATCATCGCCGGCAGGGACGGATTCATGCGGGATGTTCGGGATGTACAATAATTTTGTGTTAAGTTCAGCGTCTGTTTTTGCGAGTTCCCCGTCAAAAACCTTTATTTTGTCGGACACGATCTTCATGGCCGCTATAACCGCGGAAGCGTCTTTACCTTCTTTTTTCATCATTGCTATTTCGCCCGAAACTTTGTTATTTTCGGCTTTAAGTTTCTCCACTTCGCCTATGATATCGCGTCTTTTTTTATCCAGCAAAAGCGCGTCATCCACAAGCGACAAATCGGTCCGCTTCTTTTTCAGGCTTTCCTTGATCTTGTCTGGATTATCCCTGATCAGTTTTATGTCAAACACGGCGCGTATCCTTTCAGTGTTTTTTTGGTTATGTTTTGCTTGATTATTATAAATTAATCACAGGATATTTCAAGGAAATTATTGATCCCGAAAAACGCGATAGACCTGATACAAAACCCACTATAGGCCCGCGAAATGCGCTGTTTATAATTCTCCACGCGCCTCCCAACGGATGAGTCCTGCAAAACCGTGTGATATACGAACAAAGTAACGTATTTTATCTGGAAATCCATAATGCGCGCATAAGTTACACGCCTTTGTTATATGTGTGACTTATGCAAACCATACTCTATTGCGATTTCTAGATTGACATAAATATGGCGGGTATACCGATATAGCGTGAATCCGATGCGTAACGCGTACCGCCGGCTCCCCCCGGGGGAGCCGGCTCCCAAAAACCCTATATTACTTTTTCATTGGTTTTCTTTTTTTAATAAGCGCTTCTATCATGTTCAGCATGAACTTTTTTTCTGTTTTGCTTAACCTGCAGAATGCACGAAGCAGCTTTTTGTCCAGTGAATACGCGTTATCGCTGATATTTTTGCATGGCTCCTGCCCGTCGAAAAGCATGGACAAAGGAACGTTAATGGCCCCGGAAATTTTTGACAGGGTAAGTATGCTTGGAGTCTTCCTGCCGGTTTCAAGCTGGCTTAAAAAGTTCTGGCTTAAGGATGTCTGCTCGCTGAGCTGTTCCTGGGTCATGTTGAATTGCTTGCGCAAAAAAGAAATTTTTAGCCCGAGCCTCTTGTTCAAATCATCCATAATGCCCTCCATTTGTACTCCGCCTGCTTTTTGCACTGTTGATGTTGATGAAGTATACCATGATAAGGTTTAAAAATGTATTGCCCATGAGTAATAATTATATATTCCTTGTGGTGAATTGACCTGCGCAGAAAAAGATGTACAATTGTATGTCTACATGACTCGCGCAGGGAGGAATACGATGTGCAAAGAAATAGTAACCAAAGACGGCAAAACACTCAAGCCCGATAAATTAATGAATTACGGGGATGAAAATGATTATGTGGCCTTTGTAGGTGATGCTATGTATGTAAAATGCGAGAACAATACTTACGAGATGCTCGGGGACAAAAAGGTATAACCGTAAGCTGCCCGGTCTTGACTTCTTTTATCCTTGTTGTATTATAAAGGATATAGGAAGGTGAAACATGGCTGATGACAATACTGGCTCTGTAGTGGACCATCAGAGCTTTGGCGAGGAAATTGCGAATTCTGTAATACACGGCATAGGAGCGGCTTTATCCGTGGCCGCGCTTGTACTGCTCGTTGTCTTTGCGGCAAAGCAGGGCGACGCGTGGAAGATTGTTTCTTTGTCTGTTTTTGGGACTTCACTTGTCATCCTTTATCTCATGTCCACTTTATCCCACGCCATTTCCGCGCCTAAAGTAAAACGTTTTTTTGAACTCATGGATTTTGCTTCCATATACATCTTAATAGGCGGAACATATACCCCCATAATGCTGATTTATTTGCGCGGGCAGCACGGCTGGACTATGTTCGGCGTCATATGGGGGTTTGCCATACTCGGCATATTGTCAAAAATATTCCTGCTGGGAAAATGGGATTTTATGTCGGTGGTATTCTACATATTAATGGGATGGGGGCTGGTAATAGTTTTTAAGCCGCTTATTAAAAACGCGCCAATGGGGTTATTAAAGTGGATCGCTGCCGGCGGACTGTGTTACACATGCGGCACGTTTTTTTACCTGTATAGAAAAATGCCGTATCATCATCCTGTCTGGCATCTGTTCGTATTGGCGGGCAGCACGTGTCATTTTTTCGGATTCCTGTTATTTACGGTAAGATAATAAAAGAATTGAAGAATTTTCGAAAAGGAGGCCAATATGGCTATTATGGAAATAAGCGTGGTGCCTGTGGGCACAAAGAAAACATCAACCAGCGAATATGTGGTCGGAGCTGTTAAAGTTCTGGAACGCCGCGGCATAAAGCATCAGGTCGGGTCCATGGGAACAGTGGCCGAAGCGGCTTTAAATGAGCTCTTTGATGCTGCCAGGGAAATGCACGAGGAAGTATTCGCGGACGGCGATGTCTTAAGGGTGGTCACCACGATCAGGATAGATGACCGCAGGGACATAGAGGATAATACCATGGAAAGAAAGGTTAAATCATTGAAGGAAAAGGTAAAATATAAAAAATAGGCGTAACTCCCACAGCCTCCACATCCTAAAATCGCATTAGAGGTCTATATATGCGATTTTAGGATTGTGTAAGACCCCATTTTAATCAAATATTTGGTAAATTGGATAAAATCCAATGTTTCACCCTTTGGCTGATTTTTAGACGGATTCTTTAGCCGTGTTTAGCCTATTATTATATGGATTTTACACACTTGAAAATCGCAAACAAGACCCCTAATGCGATTTTCAAGGTCACACACTTGCCTTGACACGCGCCAAAAGCTGGCGTATAATTTTGTTACAAAATGGGCTATACCCTAAATCCGCATTCAATAACCGGTAATATTTCTTATATTCTATGATCTTTTTTGGAGATGCCATGGGTGAAAGTGTCATGAAGACCGGCGTAATTTCGGCTGTTAAAGGAAGCGTGATCGATGTCAGGTTTGAGGACGGACTGCCGGCGATCAATAACCGTATTGATACGGGTGCCGGCTTTACAACCGCGCTTGAAGTCGTGGACCATGTTGATTCAAAGACCGTGCGCTGTATTGCCATTAATTCCTCCGTTGGTTTGAGCAGGGGTACGCCCGCTGTTGATTCGGGCGGGCCCATAGCAGTGCCTGTCGGCCCGGAATTACTCGGCAGGATGTTCAATGTTTTCGGGCAGCCGATCGATAAACTGGGCCCAATTACCGCAAAAGAAAACCGTTACATACACCGCAGGCCCGTGCCTTTGTCGGAGAGGTCGGTTAAAACCGAGATCTTTGAAACCGGAATAAAATCGATCGACCTTTTATCACCGCTTGAAAAAGGCGGCAAAGCCGGGTTATTCGGCGGCGCCGGCGTGGGCAAGACAGTGCTTATAATGGAAATGATAAATAACATGGCGGGCCTTCACAAGGGCATATCGGTCTTCTGCGGTATAGGCGAGCGCAGCCGCGAGGGCGAGGAATTATACAGGGAAATAAAAAATGTGGGCGTGCTGGACAAGACGCTCCTTATATTCGGCCAGATGAATGAACAACCCGGGGCCAGGTTCAGGGTCGGGCACTCGGCTTTGACCATGGCCGAGTATTTCAGGGACGACGAACACAAGGACGTGCTGCTGCTCATAGATAATATTTTCAGGTTTGTCCAGTCAGGCGCCGAAGTGTCGGGTTTGTTAGGGCGGATACCGTCGCGCGTGGGCTACCAGCCGACCTTGGGCACGGAACTGTCGGAACTTGAGGAACGCATCTGTTCCACCAAATCAGGCGCCATCACTTCCATACAGGCGGTTTACGTGCCTGCCGATGATTTTACCGACCCTGCAGCGGTCCACACTTTCGGCCATCTATCATCCTCCATAGTCCTGTCCAGGAAAATGGCGGGACAGGGATTATACCCTGCCATAGAACCCCTGCAATCGCGTTCAAAAATGCTGTCCCCCGGCATCACGGGTGAGAGGCACTTTAACACGGCCCGCAATGTAAGGCAGACGCTCGCCGATTACGACGAGTTGAAAGACATCATAGCCATGCTTGGCATGGAGGAGCTTTCAAAAACCGACCAGAAAACAGTATTCCGCGCCAGGCGTCTTGAAAGGTTTTTAACCCAGCCGTTCTTTACGACCGGGCAGTTCACGGGCCAAGGCGGCAAGGCGGTCAAGCTGGCCGATACCCTTGACGGTTGCGACAGGATACTAAACGACGAGTTCATGGATTATCCCGAGAAGTCCCTCTATATGATAGGAAGCATAAGCGAGGCGAAAAAACCGTGAATCTTGAGGTTATTACCCCGACGGAAATATTTTCTGCGCAGGGTATCAGTGAAGTGATCGCCGAGGGCGATAAGGGGTTTTTCTGCCTTTTGCCGCGGCACGTGGATTTTGTATCCACGCTTGTCCCGGGAATATTGAGCTACAAGCTGGATAACGGAGAAGAGGTTTTTATGGCCGTGGATGAGGGAGTGCTTGTAAAAAAAGAAGGCAATGTTTCAGTGTCGGTTAAGGCCGCTATAAAGGGCAAAGAACCCGGTTCCCTGAAGAAAATCGTGGAGGAACAGATAGAAGCCATAGACGAGCGTGAAAAGAAGTCCAGGCAGATACTCGCAAAGTTTGAGGCTGATTTTGCGAGGCGGTTCCTTGAAATAAAGTGATACTGCCGGAAAAGCATGCCGTGTACCTGAGCTACTGCGAATGGTACATGGCCTTAATGATAGGTCGAGTCCGGCACGGATGAAATTTTTCTATGGATTGTGCGCCATGAACCACTCGCTGGGTTCGGGTTCATGGCATGCTTGTATTATAAGGGTTTTAGTGGCGCACAGGCCATAGAAAAATTTCATCCGCACCGGACTCGATAAATAATTTCATCGATTTATAGGGTATTCCGGCAGCGTCAAAATGATAAAGGAGAAAAGAAGGCAATGAAGGATGAATTTAAAAAAAATATTGGTGAAAAAGAAGCGCGCAGGTTAAAGGCAAGGGCCCAAAAAGGCATGGGCACAATGGCCTGGATAGGCACGCTCGGCATAATAGGCTGGTCGATCACGCTTCCTCTTTTGATAGGCATAGCGCTGGGCAGGTGGCTTGAAAGCGTTTTTCCGGGAAGGTATTCTTTCACCCTGATGTTCATGTTTGCCGGGCTTGTGCTTGGCTGTGTAATCGCGTGGCGATGGGTGGAAAAAACCTCAAAAAACAGCGCGGATAAGTCCGGGGACTCGAACCCGGGTGAAGCCGATAAGACTATTACAGATCCCAAAACACAGATCCCAAAGGACCAACAATGAACATAATCCTGATAATAGCGGCTTTTTTCGGCGGTGCAATTGCGGCATATATTTACACCATGATGCTCTGGAAAAGCGTGAGGAGCATAGGCGCGGCTAAAAAAAACATCCTGTTCATCATGGGCGGGTTCGCGCTCAGGATAGGATTTTGCCTTGCTGTTTTTATTGCGGCGGGATACGGCGGGCATTTTGACAGGCTTATCGCGTGCGCGGTTGGGTTTATCATCGTGCGCGCAATCAGGGTCAACATGTTAAAGAATAAAAAGACCGGGGCGGAGAAAATAAATGGAAATTAATTCAGACAAAGTCATATATTTCAAAGCCGGTTTCTTTGTGATAAACCAGACCATTGCCTGCACGTGGATAGTCATGGCGGTGCTTTGTGTCATTTCCTGGCTTGCCACGCGCTCGATCACTTCGGGTCCGAAGATATCAAGGTGGCAGGGGCTGCTTGAGACCGGTATTGCCATGTGCCGCTCGCAGATATATGATGTCATGAAGATCGATCCCGGGCCGTATCTTCCGTTCCTCGGGGGATTATTCCTTTTTATTTTTACTTCAAATGTGCTTGAATCGGTGCCTGGCTATCATGCTCCCACGGCCTCGCTCTCGACCACCGCGGCTCTGGCTGTCAGCGTTTTTATCGCAGTGCCGGTCTTTGGGATAATGAAAAAAGGGGTGATTGAATTCCTTAAGAATTACACGGAACCCTCGGTCATTATGCTGCCTTTTAACATCATAAGCGAATTATCCAGGACAGTGTCGCTGGCAGTGAGGCTTTTCGGGAACATTATGAGCGGCTCCCTGATAGGCGGGGTTCTGCTTATGATAGTCCCCTTATTTGTCCCTGTAGTCATGCAGTTGTTCGGTTTATTGATAGGGACCGTGCAGGCCTATATATTTTTCACGCTTGCCACCGTGTTCATAGGATCGGCCGTAGCCGTTTCCACAGGAACAAAAAATCCAAATAAAAGAAAGGAGGAAAAATAATGGATAACATCACGATAATAGCAATGGTTTCAATAATCACTTCAGGCGCGACGATCGCCATAGGCACCATGGTACCCGCCATAGGGGAAGCATTGGCCATAATGAAGGCCCTGGAAGCAGTGGCCCAGCAGCCTGACGAAGCCGATACTATCTCGCGGAATCTTTTTGTGGGGCTTGCCATGATAGAGTCGCTCGCGATTTACTGCCTGGTAATATCGATCATACTGATCTTCACAAACCCGTTCTGGAACTACATAATAATGCACGGAGGGAAGTAGACAATGCAAATTGACTTGTTCACGTTCATAGCCCAGATAATTAATTTTTCCATACTCATATTTCTTCTGAATAAATTCCTGTTCAAAAGAATAATAAAGGCTATGGATGAAAGGCAGGCTAAAATATCAAAAGATATTTCGGAAGCCGGGGCTAAGAACGCCGATGCGGAAGAACTGGTAAAACAAAACAGGGCCGCAAATGAAAAATTAAGCGGGGATTCGGCAAGGATGCTTGACGAAGCAAGGGCCGCCGCCGACAGGGCCAAAGAGACCTTACTGGCGCAGTACCGGGCCGAGGCGGAAACTGTAAAGCAGACATGGTACAAGGATATAGAGGCTCAAAAACAGGTTTTTCTGGATGGCTTAAAGGAGCGAAGCGGGGAGTTCATGTTCTTACTCGCTGAAAAAGCCCTGAAAGACCTGGCCGGCGAGGAACTTTCACAGAGGATATCAGGGGTGTTTTTAAAAAAAATACTGGATATTGAAAGCGCCAAGGCTCAGGACATAAAGGCGAAGATCGGGGATTCAAAGATCCCGCTGAAAATCCGGAGTTCATTCGAAGTGAAAGAACCCGTAAAAAACGAAATTAACATCGCGATAAAGGAAAAGTTTTCATACGCGGGCCAAATTGATTTTGAAATAAGCAGGGACGTGTGCGGAGTGGAACTTGTCCTGGACGGTTACCTGATCGCGTGGAGCGTGCAGGAGTATTTAAAACAGCTTGATGAAGAACTAAAGAAAGTATGGGCGTAACGGGGCATTGTAATCAAGTATAACGGAGAAAATAATGGAAAACAGCGGTAATGAAAAAAATTTAAACGGCCTGCTTGACAACGTTCTTGACAAGGCAAAACAGGCGCTCTCTGCAAGGGACTCGGACCTATACCTTTCAGAGACAGGGATTGTCTGGCACGTGGCAAAGGGCATAGCCAGGGTTAAGGGCCTGCCCGGGGTTAAATCAGACGAACTCGTGCTTTTTCCCGGAGGCAAATATGGCATTGCCTTTAACCTGGAGCCTGATGACATATCGGTTGTCATGCTTGATTTCAGCGATGACATATCAGCGGGCATGGAAGTAAAGCGCACCGGACGCGTGGTCGATGTTCCTGTGGGCGAGGCCCTGCTTGGCAGGGTCGTAAATCCGCTGGGAGCCCCGCTTGATAACGGGAAAAAAATAGAAACAACAATACGCTACCCGATAGAGCGCGAGTCGCCGGCCATCATGGACAGGGCGCCTGTGTCCGTTCCGCTGCAGACAGGCATACTTGCCATAGACGCGCTTATACCCATAGGTAAGGGCCAAAGAGAACTTATACTCGGGGACAGGCAGGTGGGAAAGTCGTCTGTCGTGCTTGATACCATCATAAACCAGAAAGACAAGAATGTAATTTGCGTTTACTGCTCGATCTCCCAGCAGAGTTCGGGGACCGCCAAATTCATCGAAGACCTGAGGAAATACAATGCCATGGAATACACCATAGTTGTGGCCGCAAGCGGCGACGAGTCGCCGGGCATGAATTTTATTGCGCCTTACGCGGCATGTTCCATGGCGGAATATTTCATGGAAAAGGGAAGGGACGTGCTTATTATTTATGACGACTTAAGCAGGCACGCGCGGGCCTACAGGGAACTTTCATTATTATTAAGGCGGCCGCCCGCGAGGGAGGCGTATCCCGGCGACATATTTTACATACATTCAAGGCTTTTAGAGCGCGCGACGCGGCTCACACAGGAAAAAGGCGGAGGCTCATTGACCGCACTTCCTGTTATAGAAACAGAAGCGCAGAATATCGCGGCTTACATACCGACAAACCTCGTATCAATAACAGACGGACAGATATACCTGTCGCCCAAACTTTACCAGGAAGGCATCATGCCGCCTGTGGACGTGGGCCAGTCTGTTTCGCGCGTGGGCGGACAGGCGCAGATAACCGCTTACAGGGAAGTCGCGGGGAACCTGAAACTGTCATACTCGCAGTTTGAGGAACTTGAGGTATTTGAGCGTTTCTCGACAAGGTTGGATGAGCCTACGCGCAAAGCTCTGGACCGCGGGCACAGGATACGGGAAGTCTTAAAACAGCCGCAGTATAAACCGCTCTCAGTTGTTGCCCAGGTGGTTATTTTACTATGCGTAACAGAGGGGCTTTTGGACGGCGTGGATCTGAATAAAATAAGCGAAATTAAGGAAAAACTGGGGCAATTCGCGGAAACAGGCCTGGCAGGGATCAAGGATTCGATCATGTCCGGCCGTATATTAAGTCCTGAAGAGAAAAAGAAGATCCTGGAAGAGGCAGTGAAATTAATACCGCAAAAAAAGCAGGATGTGAAAAATGGAGTCTCTTGAGGCGATAAAGAGGAAAATATCAAGCGCGCAGTCGCTTAAGTCCATAGTTAAAACCATGAAGATCCTCGCGGCTGTGAGCATGAGGCAGTATGAAAAGATGCTTGACGCCCTGGAACTTTACGGCAATAACATTGAAATGGGGCTGCAGGTGGCGCTGCGTGATTTTAAAAATCTAAAGGGCCTGAAAGAAACACAGACCGGGCTTAAGACAGGAGCAATAATATTCGGTTCGGATATGGGTATGTGCGGCCAGTTCAATGAAATAGTTTCGGCATATGCCGTGAAAGAAACGGCCGGATTTATAAGCAGCGGGCTCGAAGTAATATGTTTAGGCGACAGGATAGCCTCAAAACTTGAAGATAAAGGCTTAAGAGCAGCGGCAACCATGCCGTATCCAGCCGGGCTATCCGGCAATGTAACACCCATACTCCAGGACCTGCTTGTAAAAATAGAAAAATGGCGGGAGGAAATGAAAGTCGGGCGCGTCCTGCTTTTCTACAATGTTCCGTCAAAAGAAGGCATCAAATACGCGCCTTACATGAAAGTTCTGCTTCCCATAGACAAGAACTACCTGGAAAGCCTTAAGGCCAAAAAATGGGATTCAAAAACTATACCCATGTATAAAATGGAAAGGAACGGGCTGTTTTCAGCGCTTATCCGGAACCTGCTGTACATGGAACTGTTCAAGGCTTTTGTGGATTCTTTGACCAGTGAAAACGCCGCAAGGCTTGCATCCATGCAGGCGGCGGAAAAACACATAGACGACCACATAGATTTACTGACGGGTTCTTACAATCAGGAGCGCCAGGACCAGATCACATCCGAATTGCTGGATATCATTGCGGGTTTTGAGGCGGTGACCAATTAATGCTTGATACTATCGTCCGGCGCTGATAAAATAATCTATTCCGCAAAACACGGCGTAAAACGGCGGGAAAATACATGCGGTGAATAATGGAGGTTTAAAAATGTACGACTGGAAGGAAGAACTTAATGATTATTTTGAAAGCAAGGACACTGAAAAATTTTCAGACGGCGTGGCAGCGGCAAAATTAAACAGGGATATTGAAAATTTCCTTATAAAAACGGCCATACCTGCGCTTGACGGGTTAAAAGAGGATCTAACGGCCAAAAACAGGACACTTCATATAGACAAGATCAAACAGGTCATAAAGACAGCGGTGAGGTTCGGGGATACGGCTGAGTTTATATATGAGATCAGGATAAGAAAAGTTGGGGAAAAAGCATGCGCGTTAAAGTTCGTCAACGGCATGGAATCCATAATAACGCCGCAGACAATAAAAAATGACAACAGCATTAGTTCGCTCACAATGGACGACATAAGGGGTTCCTTTGTGTACGAGTACATAGCGTCGATGGGGTAAGACAAGACAATTACTAATTTTTAATTACCAATTACGGCAAAACATTTAAGGAGGGTTTATGAAGAATATGGGTCAGGTAGTTGCGCTGGCAATATTGGGTCTTGTGGCGGGAGCGGTAATAGGGGAATTTTTTCCGACGCTTTTCACATCGGGTCTTGTGGGTTCCATCGGAAGCGCGGTGAGCGAGCCTTTTTCGCAGTACCGCAATGAGATTGCCGTGAAATACGGCCTGTTCGGGGCGGGCATAGGCGCGGCGATAGGGCTGATATTATCATTTATGGCTAAAAAATAATTGTCTCGGGCATTTTAAAGCGCAATAATCAGGCATTTTATATCTTTATCAAAATTAAAGGAGCAAATCCATGAAAAAGATTTTTTCATGTTTTATCGCCATGTTTTCATTCATCCTGCCGTTATCCGCTTTGACAGCGGCTTCCGGTAATGACATATTTTCATATATACCCTACAACAGCGCGAGCTGGGATTCAAAAACCACATCCGAGTCGGCAGGCGTTGTCACGGTAATAGACCAGGCAGTGATGTTTAAGGGAAAGAAAATGCGCATGGAAGGCGTATTTACCGACAGCGGCAGCGGTACAAAAGTGAAACAGGTCATGATAATGACAAATAAGGTAATGTATATAATAAACGAGGAAGAAAAAACAGGAAGCAAACTTTCCATGAATAGCGCCGCAAACCCCGAAAAGTACAGGGAAGAAGCCGCAAAATACAGGAAGACAGCAAAGAGAATCGGCGCCGAAACCATAAGCGGGACTGCCTGCGACATTTATACTTTCACGCATGAACCTGACGGGCAGGACGGGGAAAAGATGACTGTGATTGAATGGATGACAAAAGACGGTTTTGTGGTTAAAAGCGTGTCTGAATTGAACGATTCTAAGATAACAACCCTTGTTTCAAACCTTAAAAAGAACGCTGTATTAGACGACTCGCTTTTTAAACCTTCAGCTGATATAAAAATAATCGACATGGATAATATGATGAAGGGAATATCTACGGCCCAGGCTGATGATAAAAGCGGCGCGGTTAAAGCAACACCCACGGCGCCGGTAAAGACAGCCGCGGGTGTTGAGGAAACCCCGAAAGGCCGGCTCGGCCAATAATTCTGCAGGAGGCTTGATATGACAGGGCTGTGGATCCCGGGTTTTCTGGCAGGGACTTTGTTTATAATGTTTTTTTCCTGGTGGCTGTCCATTAAGGAAAAGCGTTATCACGGTATTTACCGTTTCTTTGCTTTTGAATCAATCCTGCTGCTGATACTTTTAAACGCGCGCGTCTGGTTTAAAAATCCGTTTTCTGTCCTTCAACTTATATCCTGGCTGCTTTTAACCGCGTCCCTGTTTGTGGCAATATACGCCTTTTACCTGATTAAATCGGTCGGTAAACCAAAAGGAAAGTTTGAGAATACGACAAAACTGGTCGTCACAGGGCTATATAAATACATAAGACACCCCATGTACCTGTCCCTCCTGCTTTTCGGGTCCGGCGCGTACATAAAACACATTGGTTATTTGACGTCTGTCCTCATGGCTGTTATTGTTGTTGCGCTTTATCTTACCGCTATAACCGAAGAGGGCGAGATGATAAGGAAATTCAAGGGACAATACAGGAATTACATGAAGAAAACGAGGATGTTTATACCGTATTTATATTGAATGTGTTAAACCGCCGCAAAGTCAAAAGTAATAATAGTGAAGGAAAGGGAAACAAACAGGTAAAACGGCGCTTTTACCTTAAAAATTTACCGCAGTCTCGAGGCTCCAGCCTCTTGTCTTAAACACTCAAGGCAACGTTCTTCATTCCATGTTTGACAACACACTTTTTACCCTATATAATCAATAAGCTACCAATACTTTCATATGATAAGAAAGGAAAAAGAATGTATATATTCGGGCCTGTGCCTTCCAGACGTTTGGGGCTATCCCTCGGGGTTGACCCTTTGGCCAGCAAGAGCTGCAATCTAAACTGTGTTTACTGCGAACTGGGAAGGAGTTTTAAGCTGACCAGTGAACGGAAACTTTTTGTGGAAACGGACTTCATAATAACCGAACTTAAGCAGTTTTTTGAAAAAGGCGGCATAACCGATTATGTCACCATATCAGGGTCGGGTGAACCGACTTTGGCATTAAATCTCGGCGAACTGATAACCGAGATCAAGAAAATAACCGATAAACCCCTGGCTGTGATAACCAACGGCGTGCTTTTAACAGACCCGCAGGTAAGGCTGGAACTCATGAACGCCGATGTGGTCATGCCTTCAATGGACGCTTTTACACCCGCAACATATATTAAAGTGAACAGGCCGCATGGCTCCATAAAGATGGAAAAGGTCATTGAAGGGCTCAGGGCCTTTGCCTCTGAATATAAGGGCAGGATATGGCTTGAGATTATGGTTGTCAGCGGCATGAATGATTCCGACAATGACATGTTTGAGGCAAAAAAAGTCCTGGATACCATACCCAACATAGAAAAGATCCAGATAAACACCGTGGTGCGTTCGCGTGCCGAGGAATATGCCGATCCCGTGAAGGACTTAAGGTTAAGGGAACTTGCCATGATACTCGGGCCGCGGGCTGAAGTCATAGGCAAATTTACGGGCAGCACGATTCATACTATCGACGGCATAGAAGACGCCATGCTGGAAGCTTTAAAGCGCAGGCCCATGACAGCGAAAGACTTTGAGGATGCCATGGGGCTGAAAAAAATAGAGATAGAAATGGCGCTGGGCAAACTTGTGCAGGGCGGCTTTGTTGAAAAGAACCATTTTAGCGGCATGGATTTTTTTAAATACAGCAAATAAAGGAAAAAACAAGAATGAAAAAATACTTCATGTTCCTGCCGGCGTTACTGATAAGCGCGGGAATATTTGCGGCTGACAGGATTAAAATAGTGACAAGCATAGTGCCCTTGTATAATATTACCGCCGCGATCGCGGGTGATAAGGCTGATATCATGTCCATGGTGCCGCCTGGTTCAAGCCCGCATACATTTTCGCCAAAACCATCCCAGTTAAAAGCCATGGCAGACGCTGATTTATTCATACAGGTCGGGTTAGGCATGGAGTTCTGGGCGGATAAAATTGTGAAGGCTTCGGATAATAAAAAATTGCAGATACTTACAATAACAGACGGCATTAAGCTTTTAGCCGGGGATTTTGATGAGCCTGTTGATAAAAGCGGGCGCAGGGCGGGAAACCCGCACGTGTGGCTTGACCCCGTGATAACAAAAGGTTTTTCCGGGCGCATATGCGACGCGTTGTCAAAACTTGACCCGCTTAACGCGGCTTATTACAAGGCCAATTATAAAAAGTTCGGCGCAGAGCTTGATGAACTGGACAGATACTTCAGCGCGGAAACAAAAAAATTCACTTTAAAGGAAGTTATTTCATTTCATCCGGCGTGGGTATATTTTGAGGCGCGGTACGGTTTAAAGGAAGCCGGTGTCATAGAGGCTGTGCCTGGCAGGGAACCGACACCCAGGGACCTTGGGATCATAATATCCAAAATAAAAGAATACGGCATCAGGACGATATTCGCGGAACCGCAGCTGCCCAGAAAGGCCGCTGATGTTATCGCAAAAGAAGCCGGTGTTAATGTGCTTATCATAGACCCTAACGGCGCGGCAGACGGGGACTACATAGGATTTATGAAAAAGAATTTTGAAATCATAAAAGAGGCCATGAAGTGAGTGAAACCATAATTTCCCTGAAAAATGTATTTGCCGGTTATGACGGCAAATATGTCGTGGAGGACGTAACCCTGGATGTGATGAAGGGCGATTACCTCGGTATTATCGGGCCCAACGGCGGCGGCAAGACGACCGTGCTTAAGCTCATAGCGGGCGTGTTAAAACCAATGAAAGGCGAAGTGCGGGTTTTCGGGAAAGACCCTGTGAAATTCAACACATCCGACAGGTTAAGGATAGCGTATGTAAAGCAGGAAACCAACATAAATACCGGTTTTCCGGTATCCGTGATTGATGTCGTGCTTATGGGGCTGTATGCAGGCATAGGCCCGGCCCGCAGGGTTGAAAAAACACACATTGATAAAGCCCATGCTGCCTTGAAGAAAACAGGCATGGATGGGGAAGCTTTAAAACACATAGACGCCCTGTCAGGCGGCCAGAAGCAGAGGGTTTTTATATCCCGCGGTATAGTGAATAATCCGGAACTACTCATACTTGACGAGCCCACGACCGGGGTTGACGCGAAAAATCAGAGCACTTTTTATGAACTGCTTTATGAGCTGAAAAGGGAGATGGGCCTTACCATAATAATGGTATCGCATGATATAAGCATGATAGCAAAACAGGTTACAAAAGTATCCTGCGTAAACCATAAAATACACGTGCACGGCGAGCCCGAAGGCGTCTTGACCGACGAACAGGCATGCGAGGTCTGCGGGATTGATACGGATTTTATATTCCATTCTAAAAAGTCCGGGCGTATATATGAGAAACATGACCATGACAAATAGCGTAAAGAAAGGCTTAAAATGACCGACATTCTCCATTATGCTTTTGTACAGAAAGCCCTTATAGCCGGCGTTATTTCCGGCGTACTGCTTGCTGTTATCGGTGTTTATGTAGTTTTGAAAAAGATGTCCTTTATCGGCGACGGCATTGCACACTCGGCTTTTGGCGGCGTGGCGCTCGGTCTTCTGCTTGGTTTTAATACGACAGCGGCCGCTGTTATATTTTCATGGGTTATCGCCATGCTGATCGGCATATCAAAGAAAAACTCCAAAACATCCGAGGACGCGCTTATCGGGATATTTTTTGCTTTTACAATGGCTCTTGGCGTCATATTCATAGGGTTTAATAAAACTTACAACGCCGACATATTCGGTTATTTGTTCGGCGACATACTTGCCGTCACAGACAATGACCTTTACGCCATTGGCGTTGTTTGCGTCCTGGTGCTGGCAGCTGTGTATATATATTTCAAGGAATTGCTGTTTTTTGCCTTTGACGAGGAAGGCGCCAGGGTCTCGGGGATAAACACTGATTTTATTTATTTCCTGCTTTTAACTTTAATATCATTTACCATAGTGGTTTCCATAAAGATAATCGGCATCATACTGGCAGTGGCCTTCCTTATTATACCGGCATCCACGGCCCTGCTGCTTACCCATGATTTTAAAAAACTTATGCTGCTGGCTGTGATAATAAGCGTGATCTCGACGGTATCGGGTTTTGTGTTTTCCTACGCCTTTAACCTGGCATCAGGCGCGGCCATAGTGGTGGTAGCGACGCTGATCTTTGGCGGAGTGACGGTGGCCTCAAGGCTGCGCGGGAAATAACCATAACAAAAATTGTAGAGCGGCTGCTTGCTGCCGCTCACCTTGGCTTTAAATAACGGTTCCTGTCTTTAAAGCCCTCGTCCTTAAGGCCCACATCAGAGAGGCAGCAAGCAGCCTCTCTACGAAATCCTCAGGTTTTTTTTCCCGGCTTTTTATTCCTTCTAACCGACGCCACAATCGCCACCGTCAGCACAACGGCAATAAAAACCAGCGAAACTCCGGAACCTATCTTATAAATATTGGAAACCAGCATTTTCCCGCCGACAAAAACCAGTATAACAGCCAGCGCGTGGTTCACGTAGTAGAAAGCCACGGCTGCCTCTGCCAGTACAAAGTAAAGCGCCCGAAGCCCAAGTATCGCGAATATATTGGATGAATAAACTATGAACGGGTCAAGCGTGATGCCGAATATGGCCGGAATAGAGTCAAAAGCAAAAAGTACATCCACAAAATTTATTACGATGAAAACAAGGAACAGCCTGGTGAAAAGTAATTTGCCGTTTTCTTTTGTAATGAACCTGCTGCCGTCGTAATTTTTTGAAAGCGGCAGTATTTTTTCGAGGAATTTTATAAATCCGTCCTGCCCGGAGTTTTTCTCCTTGTTTTTTTGGAGGTATATCCTGATGCCTGTGTATATCAGGAATATCCCGAAGACATATATAAGCCAGCTGAACTTCTCAATCAAACTTATCCCGGCAAAGATAAAAATCCCGCGGAGTACCATGGCTATGACTATGCCAAGAAAAAGAACTTTCTGCTGGAAAGCAGCGGGCACGGCGAAGAAACTGAATATGGTCAGGAATACGAAAAGATTGTCAACGCTCAATGATTTTTCCACGATATACCCGGTAAAGAATTCCAGGGCCTTCTGCCCGCCGTGGGCGTAAAAAACATAGACGTTAAAGAGCAGGGATATGCTTATCCATATGCCGGACATGATAAGCGCTTCCTTCATTTTTATGATATGGCTTTTTTTCTGGAACACCCCGAGGTCCAGCAGTAAAAGCGCGATCACAAAGGCGTTAAACAGCCAGAATTCAAGCCAGCTCTCGGGCATATGGGTGAAATTCATAAAAGCCTCCGTAATATAATATAAGGTAAATAATAGCATAAAAGAGAGGCACTGTCCAAAATATTACATTTGGTGATTGACGACAATTAAAACCCCACTACAGGGAATTATAATTGTCGCTGAACATGCTAAACCAAAACCGTAAAATCCCGTTGATTTAAAAGTATACAAGATGTATACTTACTAAAGTTTCTCATACTTGGAAAACAACTTGACATTATACATTTTAAATTGTATAGTATTAGAGGAGCACGAATGAAAAGTTTTATATTTGAAATGACCGTGAAAGTAAGTGAAACAATAGAAAAACTGCCTCGGGGATTGCAGAATAAGATTAACGCTTATCTTGATCTGCTGCAGGACAAAGGCCATGCTTTACTTTTTCCTTATGTTGACAAGGTTGAAGGATACAAAAACTTATGGGAGTTAAGGCCGCACTTTCATAATATGGAATTCAGAATGATTTATTTTTGGAAAGAACGGACTGCGTATTTTGTTCACGCTTTTGAAGAACGCGGGAAAAAAGCTAAAAATCAGCGCGAGTATAGAACGGCAGACAGCATAAAAACAGTAATTTTAAAACAACTGGAGGCTTAAAACGTGGGAAAATTAACCAAAGAACAGGTTACTTTGGCAAAAAAGGAAGATGTGGAAGACATATTTAACAGAATAGGACAAAGAAAAAAAGCACAGGAAGTCCTTGCCCAGGAAAGAATTATGTATGAATTACTTGAAAGCTTTCACCGTGAGATTTCAAAACAACACCTTACAAATTACGCTTTTGCCAAACGTTCAGGCCTGAAAACGCAGGTAATAGACAGGATTATCAGCGGGGCGGATAATGCCGAAGTTAAGACCTTGATTAAAATGGCGGCCGGGGTGGGAAAAAAATTAATTTTAAAACTTGCCTGAAAAATAAGGGCTGTTTGGTGTCAACTGCAAAGGGAAACACCAACAAATAAAAAAACTTGCAAAAACAGTCCAATCCATTATAATGTGTATCACTGTAATTGACCTTGAAGGAGGCTCACATGTTTTTAGGTTTTACGGGCCCTAACGCGGCCGGAAAAGGCGAAGCCATAAAGTACCTGGTTGACAACAAAAAATTCACGGCATTTTCGCTTTCCGACATTATAAGGCACGAGGCCAAAAAAAGAGGCCTGGAGCCTGTCAGGGACAACCTCATAACCATAGGCAATGAACTGCGCGCAAAGGACGGCCCTGCTGTCCTCGCCCAAATGACATCGTCCAAGATAAAGAACATGCCGCAGGCTGTGGTTGATTCCATACGCAATCCTTTTGAAGTCGAAGAACTTAAAAAAACCCTCAAAAACTTCATGCTTATAGGCATAAATGCGGACCCTAAAGTCCGTTTTGAAAGGGCGGTAAAACGCGCCAGGCCGGGAGACCCGGAAACCCTGGACGAATTCAAAAAAAAGGAAGAAAAGGAAAATTCCTCCGATCCTAATGCGCAACAGCTTACAAAATGTTTCGAAATGTCTGATGTCAAAATTGATAATTCGGGAACGACCGGGCAGCTTTTCAAACAGATCGATAAAATCCTCGCGGATTTAAAGTACATGCCCTATATCCGGCCAAACTGGACGGAATATTTCATGAAAATGGCATACCTTGCGGCCGAGCGTTCCACCTGCTTAAGGCATCACGTGGGGGCCATTATAGTAAAAAACAACAAGGTCGTCAGCACCG
>CALAOR010000047.1 GCA_937889595.1 uncultured bacterium | reverse complement strand
TTGGTACGGCTGTATTTACTGCGGTCGGCACTGCTGTATCAACCGCTGTTGGTACTGCTGTATTTACTGCGGTCGGCACTGCGGTGTCTACCGCTGTTGGTACGGCTGTATTTACTGCGGTCGGCACTGCTGTTGGTACTGCTGCACAGACCGGTACTGCAATTGTGTCAAAGTCCAGGGTGACTGTTCCGTTAAAAGCCAGTGCCCTTCCTGTCCACGAAGTCGTAGTGCCCACTGTAATGCCCGCGTCATCAATAATGGTTCCTATAAATGCTGTGGTCGCGCCGAGTGTTGCGGCCGCGCCCGGGGTCCAGAATACATCACAGGGATCTGCCCCGTTTATAAACAAAACCTGCGAATTATCTGAAGTAGTAAAGGCTCCCGTGGACCTGAAAATATAAGTTCCCGGGCCGTCCAGAGTTATGGTCCCTCCTCCGCCTATGCTCATCGCGCCCGTGACGTAATACACTCCGGGTGTATATACCCTTATTGTGCCGTGTGTGGTGTCAGATTCCAGGTCAATGTCTCCGGTTAATGTTTTGGTGCTTGCCTGGCCATTCAATGAAGCCAGAGCCGCGGCCTGATCAGACCCTGCCTGGGCAGGAGATGGTATGTGGTCTGTGCCATTGACGACCGAATGTGTGCCGGACAAAGTTGTATATCCTGCGTCTCCTGTAATGGCTGATGACGCTCCAGTGCAGGTAAAGATGTTTGAAAGGACGCCGTAAGTACCGGCAGTTCCAAGATCTACAGCGGCAAAAGCACTACCCGCCAGCATTACAAAAAATATAAAACACAGCGCCAAACGCGGATTAAAAGACCCCGAATCCGCTGTTGCATTGCCATATCTGTCAAGTTTCATTAAATTCCTCCCGGTTTTAAATAAAAATAATAACATAAATCATTTTATTAATTTTTTGCACGGCTTTCAGCTGAATTAGTGTGAAAAAATATGCCGATTAACGCCTTGTAATCAATCCAAAAACCATTTATATGCGCTTATTTTACCAACAAAAAGGTTAAAAGTCAATAATACAAAATCAAGCCGATTCCCTTATTATAAGCTCGGGCTGCAGTACTATGTTTTTAGGCTCTTTCAATTTTCCGTTTGCCGCGTCTACGGCTATTTTGAAAGCTTCTTTGCCCAACTCGGTGATTGACTGTTTTATCGTGGTCAATGGAGGATTGACCACGGCCGACATTTCCAGGTCGTCATACCCCACAACCGACAAATCCCTGGGTATTTTCAAACCTCTTTTTCTGGCTTCTTCAAGCAGCCCCATGGCGGTATAATCACCCGCGGCGCAGAACACCGCGTCAATTTTCTTGGCCGTGGAAAGAAATTTAGCAAGCCCCTCTTTCCCGTCTTTATAATCAAAATCCTTGACTTCATAAACATAATCACTGTCAAATTCCACGTTAAATTCTTCGAGCGCGCGCCGGTAGCCTTTGAGCCTTTCAGCCGGGCTTGTGCCTACTTCATCCCCGTTGATTTCCCCCACTATTATTCCTATGTTTTTTCTGCCTTTTTTAAGCAGATATTCCGTGGCCAGAAAACCGCCTTTATAATTATCGGTTTTTAAAGTGTGGGCTCCTTTCATTTCCTCTTCTATAAGTATTATAGGAAGCCCGTTTTTCCTGAATTCTTCCAGCATGGCCTTATCAGGCTTGATGCTTAAGGAAATGAGCGCGTCGGCCCTTTTCCCGTATAAAATCTGTTCCAGGACCTGTTCTTTTACCCCGGCTTTTCCGCGGGTTGAATACTGGTTTATCTGGTATTCTGATTCACCAGACTGCAGTTCTATGCCCTTTAAAAAATTCATTTCAAAATAAGAGGAAAAAAACGTCGCCATGATCGCTATTGTATTTGTTTTTCCCTGCACAAGCCCGCGCGCGAGATAATTGGGATGGTATTTGAGTTCGGCAATAATTGCCTGCACTTTTTTCTTGGTTTCAGGCGTAATCCTTTTGTCATCATGAATCACCATGGAAACAGTGGTATGCGATACACCGGCTTTTTTGGCGACATCTTTTATGGTTATGCTCATTTGATCATCCTTTCCGGTAAATAAATTTATGTTATTATCAACAGGCATTGTATTAAGTTATTACAAACGTATGTATGTGTGTTTGTTTGGTTTAGCGCTCAACTTGAGATATATTATACATTTTCCTTGTTAAAACGCAATAAAAAAGATAAGACAAAGGAGACGAACAGAGGATGTGATGCTCGGAAAGCCCTATAAAACCATGAAATTCTTTATCGTGTCCGGTGCGAACTTTAATTTTTCTATGGCCTTTGCGCGATTCCCCTATATAATATAAGCTTGCCATGAACCCGAGCCCAGCGAGTGGTTCATGGCGCAAAATCCATAGAAAAATTAAAGTTCGTACCGGACACGACCTATCATAAAGGCTTTTCGGACAGTCTCAATATACGCACCTAACAACATAAAGCACCATGTACCATCATGTACCATTCGCAGTAGCTCAGGTACATGACACGGTTCGCAGTAGCT
>CALAOR010000046.1 GCA_937889595.1 uncultured bacterium | reverse complement strand
AAGGGCCACGCCGCGCCTGCTTTATACACTGCGCTTGCGGAAGCCGGGTTTTTCCCCGAAGCAAAACTCTGGCAGCTGCGCAAGATAGACGGTGGCTTGTCGGGTCATCCTGACATGAAAAAAACGCCGGGAGTGGACATGACCACGGGCTCGCTCGGACAGGGGTTGTCCGTTGCGAACGGTATGGCGCTTGCGGCCAAATTAAAAGGAGAGCCGACAAGGGTATATGTAATGATGGGCGACGGTGAAATGCAGGAGGGACAGATATGGGAGGCTGCCATGACCTCGCATCACAGGCGGCTTGACAATGTCTGCGCCATACTTGATTATAACGGACTCCAGATAGACGGCTCCATATGCGAGGTAAAGTCGGGCCTGGAACCGCTCGTGGAAAAATGGAAGGCTTTTAACTGGAACGTGATAGAAATAGACGGGCACAATTACGAGCAGATAATAGAGGCGTTTGAAACCGCAAAAAATACAAAAGGGTCCCCAAGCATAATAATTGCCAGGACGGTAAAAGGCAGGGGCATATCATTCATGGAAAGGAAAGTCGAGTATCACGGCACCGCGCCCACACCGGAAGAAGAAGCGCGGGCCTTAAAAGAACTCGGGTGCGCGGAATAATATGGCTAAAACTTCAATGAGAGGCGTGTACGGCGAGACACTCGTCAGGCTGGGCGCGAAATATAAAAATATAGTGGTACTGGACGCCGACCTCGCGAAATCAACGCAGACGGCAAAATTCGGCAAAGCTTTCCCCAACAGGTTCTTTGACATGGGTATAGCCGAGCAGGATATGATAGGTACGGCAGCGGGACTGGCCGCGGCAGGCATGATACCTTTTGCCTCCACGTTCGCCATGTTCGGTTCGGGCAGGCCGTGGGAGCAGATAAGGAACTCGGTCGCTTACCCGAACCTACCGGTTAAAATAGTGGTGACACATGCGGGCATATCAGTCGGCGAAGACGGCCCCACGCACCAGGCATGCGAAGACATGGCCATCATGAGGGCCATCCCTAACATGAAGGTAATAGCCCCGGCCGACTCGGTGGAAACGGAAAAACTCATAGAATTCCTTGTTACATACACGGATTCGCCGGTTTATGTAAGGCTCACCAGGATGAACACGGACACGGTATTTGATTCCACATACAAATTCCAGTTCGGTAAAGGCATTTTGATGAGGAAAGGCAAAGACATAACCATAATCAGCACGGGCATCATGCTGACCCTCGCGCTGTCAGCGGCGGAAATATTGAAATCAAAAGGCGTGTCAGCCGAAGTGATCCACATGCCGTCAATAAAGCCCATAGATGAAAAGATGATAATAGAGTCGGCGAAAAATAC
>CALAOR010000045.1 GCA_937889595.1 uncultured bacterium | reverse complement strand
GAGAAGGCCATGCGGGATATATGCAATAAGATACTGGGAAGCCAGGTGCCTGTCATAACATATGTAACGCCTAAGGGCGCAAGGGCAGCCTCGGCAGGGGCTTATATACTGCTTTCATCCCATGTGGCCGCAATGGCCGAAGGCACGCACGTGGGCACGGCACATCCTGTAGATTTTCACGGGGCATCTTCTTCGGAAAAAATAACAAATGACGCGGTTGAGACCATAAAGGGCTGGGCGCGCATCAATAATAGGAACGAGAAATGGGCAGGGGAAGCTGTCACAAAGAACATATCCTCGTCAGAGGTCGTCGCTTTGAAGGAAAAAGTGATCGATTTTATCGCGGTTGATGAGGCTGACCTGATGAAAAAGCTTGATAAATTCAAGGTGAAAGTCGGGGGCAAAGAAGTTGTGCTGAATACCGCCAACTATGAGGTTAAAAGCATCGGATTTTCGCAAAGGCATAAATTTCTTCACCAGTTGTCGGACCCGAACATAGTTTATGTGCTGTTCCTTATAGGCCTGTACGGGTTGATATTTGAGCTGGCAAACGCGGGAACAGTTGTAATACCGGGGATTGCCGGGGCCATCGCACTGGTGCTGGCTTTCATCGGATTTGGCAACCTTCCCATTGATAACGCGGGAGTGATACTTATCGTGCTCTCAGCCGTACTTTTCTTCCTTGAACTCATGCACTCAACCCATGGCGTACTTGCCCTGGGCGGGTTGGTGTCCATGATAATGGGCTCGCTGTTATTATTTCCAAGCCGCTCCCTCGGGGAACAGTGGGCGCCGTCTTATTTTTTGATCGGCGCCATGGTGCTGATAACTGTGGCTTTTTTTGTGTTCGTTATTGCCGCTGTGCTAAAGACTTTTAAGAAAAAAGCCATTACCGGGGTTCAGGCACTGGTGGGCAAGAAAGGCGTGGTATCCGCGGATATTACCGATGCCGGAGGCATAGTAAATGTGGGAGGCGAAGACTGGCAGGCTTTGTCGGATGAGCCTGTCAAGGCGAGGGAAATAATCGAGGTTCTTGAAGTAAACGGGATGAAGCTTAAAGTGAAAAAAATACCAAGAAAATAGGAGGGCAAAGAACATGTGGGGAATTTTAATAGCAATTGTTGTTGTCATTGTAATCGTAGTGCCGGCGTTTATTAAGATCGTGGCCGAGTACCAGAGGCTCGTGGTGTTCCGCCTCGGAAGGTGCATCGGCGAACTGGGGCCAGGGCTTATTATTCTGATACCTTTTGTAGACAGGCCCGTCTGGGTGGATCTGCGCGAGTCGTTCCTGGAAATACCTGAACAGACATGTATAACGAAAGATAACGCGCCCATATCGATCGACTTCCTTATTTACTGGAAGGTGACCGACACGGTGAAAAGCGTGGTACAGGTAAACAACATGGCTGGAGCTTCACAGGGCATCGCGACCACGACCCTGCGTTCCATCATAGGCGACATCATACTTGATGACGTGCTCGCGAAAAGGGAAGAAATCAACATGAGGCTCCGCACGAAAATGGACGAAGTAACAGAGCGCTGGGGGGTAAAGGTCACATCGGTTGAGATAAGGGAGATCACGCCGCCGCGCGAGATACAGGATTCCATGAACAAACAGATGTCCGCGGAACGTTCCAGAAGGGCCCTGGTCACGGAAGCCGAGGGCAAGAAGACCGCTGCGATCACGGTTGCGGAAGGAGACAAGCAGTCAAGGATCCTGCAGGCAGAAGGAGAACGGCAGTCGCAGATCCTGCGCGCGGAAGGGTATTCACAGGCGTTAGAGCAGATATTCAGCGCGGCAGGCAAGATAGATTCCAAGACCATGCTTATACAGTATTTTGAGGCTTTAAAAACACTCGGCGCAAGCGCTTCGACGAAATACATAATACCAATGGAATTTACATCAATGATGGAACCGCTCATCAGCAAGGCAAAGGAAGCCTTGAAGTGAACGCAGAAGTACTGACCATCGGAACCGAGCTTTTGCTCGGCCAGATACTCGATACTAACGCCCTTTACCTCGGCAAAAAACTTGCCGGGGTAGGGGTGAACTTATACTTTAAGACAACCGCAGGGGACAATATAGAAAGGGTCAAAAGCGTCCTGGAAACAGCCTGCAGCAGGGCGGACCTCATCATTATAACGGGCGGATTAGGCCCGACAGTTGACGATGTGACGCGCGAGGCAGTCGCGCAGTTTACGGGCAGGCAGCTTGTACTTGACGGCAAATCCATGGCCAAGCTTGAAGGATTTTTCAGGGGCCTTGGCGCGCAAATGACCGAAAATAATAAACGCCAGGCATACCTGCCGCAGGGCGCCGTTATAATAGAAAATAATAATGGAACAGCTCCCGGTTTCATCCTTGAATACAAATCGAAAATAATAGCGGCCATGCCCGGCGTCCCGTCGGAAATGTACCCCATGATGGAAAATGTAGTCATACCATATATTATAGAAAAGACAGGCGGCGCCCGCCAGGTTATCATATCAAAGTCGCTCAAAGTTTTGGGCTTGGGAGAGTCAAAGATTGACGATATGATACAGGACCTATTCAAGGAATCAAAAAACCCGACCATAGGGGTTTACGCCCATGTAAATGAGGTGGAAGTCAGGCTGACCGCAAAAGCGGGATCTGAGGCAGAGGCTTTAAAACTCATAGGCGCGCTTAAAAAACAGGTATATGGGAGGCTTGGTTCCCATATATACGGAGAGGACGGGGAACCGCTCGAACAGAAGATACATGATATCATGATTGAAAAAAAATTGACGGTCGCAACAGCCGAGTCATGCACCTCGGGAATGGTGGCGTACAGGCTGACCAGTGTGCGGGGCAGTTCCGGTTATTATGTGGGCGGCATAAATTCCTACAGCAATGAAGTAAAAACAAGCATACTCGGCGTCCCCGCCGATATTTTGAAAGCAGGCAGCTATGGGGCGGTAAGCCCCGAATGCGCGGAAGCCATGGCTAAAGCCGCGGGCAGGTTTTTTAAAACAGACTGTTCCATATCGGTAACAGGCATTGCAGGGCCCGACGGAGGCACCCCGGAAAAACCCGTCGGCCTTGTTTACATCGGAATAAACGTTAGTGGCGTTATCAAAGTATTCAAATACATATTCCCGGGTTCCGGGGAAAATGCCAGGGAGAACATAAGAATGCGGTCAACCCAAACCGCACTTTACCATTTTTACAGGGAAATATGTCCGCAGTCCGCCAAAGAAACCATGGACATGGCATGACCCCAAAAGAAAACCTGAAATATACCGGTGAACCGCTGAAAGAAAGGCTGAAAAAAAATTCGGTTTCCAACATATTGTTTTTTGTCATTACCTTCCCATTGATGTTTATTCTCACACCCCTCATACTTAAATATACTGGCAAAGAAGCTTACGGAGTCTGGGCACTTACAGGCACCATACTTGTATTTATTGAACTTTTGGGCGGCATGCAGACATCAACAGCCCTTGGCATCATGGTTCCCAAATTCGACCCCGAGAAAGACTCCAAAGACATTAATGAGCTTACAAACACGCTTTTTTGGTTTTATGTTTCGGTAGCTATTGTGTTATCAGCGGTATTTGTATTTCTCAAGCAGCCGATATTGAACATGTTCTTTAAAGTGGAGAAATCCCTTGCGGATACCGCAAGTTTTGTCCTGGTTTTCAGTTTTTTCATATTTCTCCTGAACTTCATACTCTTGAGTTTTGCCAATCTTATGAGCGGTTTTAACATATTTTATGTCTATAATATTGTCCACATAATATTCGCGTTCCTGCGTTTTGGGCTGATGGCCGCAGTTTTGTTTGCCGGATACGGGATAAAAGGCATAGCAGCGGCGCAGATGGGGGTTTTGATATTTGAAACCCTGTTAATAATCGCCATAACCAAATTCATTTACCCGCCACTGCGGTTTGGGCCGCGATATTTTAATCCTGATAAACTGAAGAAATTGCTCGTCTTAAGCCTGAAACTTATAATGAACAGGATGGCCGTGCTGGTTAATTACAACGCGGACAAGCTGGTACTGGGCTATTTTCTAACCCCTGTGATCGCGGCATACTACCAGATAGGCTCAAATATCGCCAAATACATATCCCAGGTGCCGGAGATGCTCGGGCTGATATCGCTTATGCCCGCGGCATCCGAACTTAAGGTGAAAAACCAGATACATAAACTCGGGATGCTTTACACCAGGGTGAATAAATATATATTTTTCCTCGCTATCTTTATTTTTTCCGGGATAATAATTTTTGGAAGGGAATTCATATCCATATGGCTTGGACCGGGTTATGAAGATGTTTATCTGGTGCTGATTATTTTAAGCGCGGCTTACACAGCGGCCCTGGCAGGCTATGTTTCCATGAACCTGTTAAACGGACTTGAAAGGATAAGGGAAACATTTATTATTTCCGCGGTGTCAGCTGTGCTCAATGTGGTGCTCAGCATAGTCCTTACAAAATATTACGGATTAAAAGGAGCGCTTACAGGAACAGCGATTTCCATGGCTGGCGGCGGCATAGCCCTGGCCATATTGTTTTATAGGATGACAGGGATTAAAATGGGCCTTGTTGACGTGTTCTTAAAGCCGGTTATAACGGCGGCCGTTTGTTTCGCGGGGTATTACGCGTTTTCAAAGCATGTGTTACTGCCTTCAAACTGGCTGATGTTTTTTTCAAAGGCGGCGGTGTTCACCCTGGTTTATATGGGGCTGCTTGTGGCGGTACTGCGGCATTTTGACGCTTATGACTGGGATTTGCTGAAGAATTACCTGGGGAAGAAGAAAGAACCGTAGTTTTCAGAGGTTTGTCTTTGTTTGTCAACTGCTCACCTGTTCTACTGCTCAACAGTTATCCATTTTTTCTAAGAAAAAATGGTGCGCCCGGCAGGACTTGAACCTGCGGCCTACTGGTTCGTAGCCAGACGCTCTAATCCACTGAGCTACGGGCGCAATAATATTATATAAAAACAGATGTCATTATACAGGGTTTTTGATGTCTTTCAAGTATTTATTTAGAATACTGTCGGAAAACCCTCTTTATTATGACTGATTTTCTTTCGCATCCGTCGCAGGCCAATTTTATTTATGGCCTGGCGCCACTAAAACCTTTATAATACCGGGCGGCCGATCCATAAATAAAATTGGCCTGCGACGGATGCGACCTATCATAAAGGACATGTACCATTCGCAGTAGCTCAGGTACATGTCATGCTTTTCCGCCACCATCATTTAAGTGGTTTTAATTGAAAAATTAGATATTTGATGTATAATTTTAACCAATGCGGGATTTTTAGTTGTTTTAAGGAAAAAATAAGGAGATGTGAGATGAACGCAATTGTGCTTTTGGTTATTTCACTTTGTGTATTTGCCCTGGCTTACAGGTTTTACGGCGCGTTTTTGACGGCAAAAGTCCTGGCTTTGGACCCAAAAAGAACCACCCCTTCGCATAAGCTGGAAGACGGTCATGATTATATTCCGACAAACAAGTGGGTACTGTTCGGGCATCACTTTGCTGCTATTGCGGGAGCCGGCCCTTTGATTGGGCCGGTGCTTGCGGCGCAGTTCGGGTATCTGCCGGGCCTCATGTGGATATTAATAGGGTCCGTGCTTGCAGGAGCGGTTCATGATTATGTCATACTCTTTGCTTCGGTCAGGCACCAGGGCGCTTCGCTTCACCAGATAGCCCGCGACTACGTGGGGCGGCTCACAGGCGGCGCCACTGCGGCCGCTGTGCTTTTCATTATAATAACGGCTTTGGCCGGTTTATCCATCGCGGTTGTAAACGCCCTGTCGCAAAGCGCCTGGGGGACATTTACAATCGCGCTCACTATCCCGTCCGCTATATTTGTTGGATTGTATATGACCAAATTCAGGAAAGATAAAATACTTGAAGCGTCATTTATCGGGGTTGTCCTGCTTTTGTTCGGTGTGTTTTTCGGTTACTATGTCCAGCATTCGGGTTTTGCCCAATACTTTACATTTGATAAAAAGCAGCTTGCCGTCATGCTTGCTGTTTACGGATTTTTAGCCTCTGTCCTGCCCGTGTGGTTGCTTTTAGTGCCCAGGGACTACATAAGCTCATACCTGAAGTTAGGGACCATAGGGCTGCTGGCCATAGGAATCATGGTTGTGATGCCGAAAATACAGATGCCGGCGATAACACAGTATGTAAACGGCGGCGGGCCGGTCATACCCGGCAAGGTCTGGCCATACGTCTGCATCACAATAGCGTGCGGCGCGATCTCGGGATTTCACGCCCTGATATCTTCCGGCACCACGCCCAAGATGATAAACAATGAAAAAGACATGCTTGCGATAGGTTACGGAGCCATGCTTGTTGAAAGCGTTGTTTCTGTAATGGCTTTAATTGCTGCCACGGCTCTGGTACCCGCCGATTACTTTGCCATCAACTGCAGCCCCGAAGTTTTTGCCAGGCTCGGGCTCGTGCCGCAGCGCCTGTCCGAACTTTCCATGATGGTGCAGGAAAATGTGGCGGGCCGGCCCGGAGGAGCGGTATCGCTCGCTGTCGGTATGGCCTATATATTTTCGGGCATCCCGGGCATGAAGAACCTCATGGGTTACTGGTACCATTTTATAATAATGTTTGAGGCTTTATTCATATTAACGACAATTGACGCGGGCACAAGGGTGGCGCGCTATATACTTCAGGACATAACAGGAAAGGTAGTAAAGCCTTTTGGTAACAGAAAATGGGCGCCCGGCATAATCATCACAAGCGCGGCCATTGTATTTTCATGGGGCTATCTTGTATATAACGGCGACATATCCACTATCTGGCCCATGTTCGGGGTGGCAAACCAGCTGCTCGCGACCGCCGCGCTTGCCATAGGGACTTCGGTAATATTGAAGAACAATAAATACAAGGCTTACGGCCTTGTCACTTTCATACCCATGCTTTTTATGCTTGTGACAACCGTGACAGCCGGAGTACAGAATATATTGATCAATTACCTGCCGTTAAAAACATTTAACGGCAATCTGAACACGTTTTTATCGGGTATAATGCTGATACTCGTGGTGATAATAGTTGCGGATTGCGCGGTCAAATGGCACGGGTACATAAAAAGCTACGGATGGGTTCATATGCCGGAAAAAGTAAAAAATCTGGACGAACCCGCGGAAACAACGCGCGATTTAAGTGATTAAGAAAGGTTGGGATCTATGGATCACGTGTATTTCATGAAAGAAGCGTTAAAAGAGGCAAAAAAAGCGGCTGAAAAAGATGAAGTGCCGGTAGGCGTTGTAATCGTAAAAGACGGCAAAATAATAGCCCGCGCGCATAATATTATAATCGGAAAAAAGGACCCCTGCGGTCATGCCGAGGTTTTAGCCATAAGGAAAGCAGCGGCAAAAACAGGCAGCGAAAGGTTGTATGGCACAATACTTTATGCTACAATTGAACCCTGCCCAATGTGCGGCGGGGCAATACTGCTGTCGAGGATAAAAACGCTGGTATACGGCGCTGACGATCTAAAGACCGGGGCCTGTGGAAGCGTGCACAGGGTAATAAACGATAAAAGAAATAACCACCAGGTGGAAGTTATAAAAGGCGTTTTGAAGGATGAATGCGGAAACCTGCTGAGCGGGTTTTTTAAGGAGAAAAGGCGGAAAAACGCGTAGGGGGTCGCCCGGTGGGCGACCCGCACGAGGGCTCTTTAACTGTGGTTTTGTATTTATTTTGATTTCGTAGAGAGGCTGCTTGCTGCCTCTCTAACGCAGGCTCTGAAAAACGCAGGTCCGGTTTAGTAAGGCCAGGGTGAGCGGCAGCAAGCAGCCGCTCTACGGGTTTGAAAAAATGATTATTATAAAAGCAAGAAATTAAACATAAGATCTGAGCAGTTGAACAGTTGAGCAGATTGAGCCGTTGCTCGCTTAAACTCGCAACGCGGAGAGGTGTCAGAGTGGCCGATAGTACCTGACTCGAAATCAGGTGTCCCGCAAGGGACCGTGGGTTCAAATCCCACCCTCTCCGCCAATTTTGCTCGGGCAAAATTGGCGAGAAAGGTGAGAGTAGAGAGTAGAAAGTAGACA
>CALAOR010000044.1 GCA_937889595.1 uncultured bacterium | reverse complement strand
GAAAAGAAAAGTAAAAAATATAAAAGCTATTTGTGAGGTCTGACACTCGACACTAGTGAAGTCTGACCCCAAAAACATATGGAGGAACACAAATGAAAAAATACGTTATTGCAGTTTTGCTGGCGGCTGCCGGGTTTTATTTATATGCGGGGAATAAAGAGGCTGAGAAATATTTTCTATCCGGCGCAGCCAAGTCGGCTGCCGGGGATTATAAGGGGGCCATACAATATTATGACAAGGCAATTGAACTTGACACCGGATACGCGGAGGCTTACAACAACCGCGGGAACGCCAAGTATTACTTAAGCGACCTTGAAGGCGCGGTTAAGGACTGCAGCAGGGCCATTGAATTGGATCCCAAGATCGTCGTGGCTTACAATAACAGGGGGAACGCTATGGACGATCTTGGAGACCATGTGGCCGCGATCAGGGATTACAACAAGGCGATCGGGCTGGACCCCAAGAATGCCATGGCTTATTTCAACCGCGGCATGGCGAAGAACAACCTTAAGATGTTCAAGGATGCCGTTGCAGATTATGATGCGGCCATCGGGCTGTCGCCGAAGATAAAGGACGGGTATTACCAGCGCGCCATGGCCCGGGCAACCCTCGGGGATTTTAAGAATGCCATCAGGGATTATAACCAGGCATTAAAAAACAATCCCGGGAACGGGAACATTTACTTTAATATGGGCATGGCAAAAAGGTATTCAGGCGACCATAAGGGCGCCATAGGGGATTTCAGTGAGGCCATCAGGATTAACCCGAAAGATTACGACGCGTACTGCAACAGGGGTATATCGGAAAACGCGCTCAAGGACGGAAAAAACGCCCTGTATGACCTTGACAAGGCGCTAAAGATGTCGCCGGACAGGCCCGAGGCTTATTATTACAGGGCAAACATGAAATTCGGGAATAACGACTTTGAAGGGGCCCTTAAAGATTACGACAGGGCCATAGAGATCCAGCCAAACCAGGACGCGTATTATAACAGGGCAAAGGCGCGGGAAGGGGCGGGTGATAATAAGGGCGCGGTCGGGGATTATCTCCAGGTAATAGCGCTTAACCCGAATGATGCGGTGGCATACGCGGATATGGCCCTTGCCAAACACAAGATGAATGATTTTAAGGGGGCGGTGGCCGATTATGACAAAGCTATCGGACTTGCTCCGGGATCGGCAGATGTTTACCATAATCGCGGGTGTTCAAAGAACGAGCTTAAGGATTTCAGCGGCGCCCTGAAGGATTTTAACACAGCGATAAAACTGGATCCCTCGAAGGGGGAATTTTACGGCAACCGGGCCAGCGTGGAAACCGACCTGAAAGATTACAGCGCCGCCATAGAGGACTGCAACAAGGTCCTGAAGATGGATCCCGGCTCAATAATAGCGTACAACAACCGCGGGGACGCAAAAAGAGGAGCGCGGGATTATAACGGGGCGGTGTCGGATTATAACAAGGCGCTTGAGATAAGCGCCAGGTATCCATTCCCTTTTCTCGGCAGGGCTCTGGCATACAATGGGCTTGGAAAATATGACAAAGCCCTGGATGACCTGGAAAAAGCAAAGCAGCTGGGCGACGAATCGGCCGGGGCGTATATATTGGAAATAAAGTCAAAGATAAAATAAGGTCAGGGGGATCCATGAAAAAAATAGTTTTTGCGGCCCTTGTGGTACTGAGTTTCGCGGCAGCGGCATATCCATCCGCCGTTGACAAATATTTTTCCGAAGGCAAAGCGGCTTTTGACGCCGACCAGGACGAGGTTGCGATAAAGAGTTTTAAAGAGGTGATAAAGCTCGACCCGGATAATGCCGAAGCATATGCGTATCTCGGCCGCATTGAATCAGGAACAAACCCAAAACAAGCGGTTGAAGACTGCAATAAGGCCATCGGATTGAACCCTAAGCTCTCAAAGGCCTATTACGGGCTTGGCAACGCCATGTGCAAACTGGGTGATTTCAGGGGAGCCATAAAGCAGTTTAATACCGCGTCGAAGCTCAGCCCCGATGACGCCAGCGTGTATATCGCCCGCAGCCTTGCATTCAGCGACCTGGGTGATAATGGCAATTCCATAGAAAACTTGGATAAGGCAATAGCCCTTGACCCCCAAAATATACAGGCCTATTATAACCGCGGCAGCAATAAGTACCGCCTGGATGATTACCGGGGCGCGGAAGCGGATTTCAGCGCCGTGATAAAGATTGATCCTAAGAACGGCGACGCCCTGTGTTACCGCGGGTTTGCAAGGGTGCGCATGGGCAAGGATGAAGAGGGCATAGAGGACCTGGACAAGGCCATAGGGATCGACCCTAAAATAGTAAACTCCTATTATTACAGGGCTAGGGCAAAATATAATTTGCGCGATTTTGCGGGTGCGATAGAGGATTACGGCAAGGCAATAGAGCTTGACCCCAAATACGCGGACGCCTACGGCAGCCGCGGGAACGCGAAAGACGACTTAAATGATTATACGGGCGCCATGGAGGATTATAATAAGGCCATCGGGCTTGACCCGAAGCAACCTGATTTTTATCTGAACAGGGGGCTTGCGAACGCCAGGCTGACCAATTACATGGCGGCCATAGATGATTACACCGCAGCGATAAAACTGAGGCCGAAATTCGGGGTAGCCTATTATTACAGGGGTATGGATAAGTTTTTGGAGGGGGATAAAAAAGGGGCGATGGAAGACCTTAACCTGGCGGGGAAATACGGATATGCCAAGGCCTATGATTATATAAGGAAGATCCAGGAAAAATAAAAAGAATGGGTCGGGTCTTGATCTATACCTGATGAGACTGCCAAATTTAATAAGTGTGGAGAAAATAAACGGTGGCTGGGGCCAGACCTCGCATAGAGCATTGACAATATTGTAGGGATGGATTGCCTGGAAATCGCATTTAGAGTACGGTTTGCATAAGTTACACAGACAACAAAACCGTGTAACTTATGCGCGCATTATCCATCTTCGCAAACTTAAGCTTTGATGGACGCTGCATATGATAGGTTTATATGATGTGGCAGCAGAGGATTTCCAGACAAAATACGTTATTTTGTTCGTGTATCACACGGTTTTGCAGGACTCATCCGTTGGGAGGCGCGTGGAGAATCATAAATAGCTTATTTCGTGAGACTATAGTGGTTTTGTATCAGGTCTATCGCGTTTTTCGGGGATTGTATGAGTTTTGACAATATGTATGTTCAATGATAATTTGTAGCCACAAGGAAAATATATTATGATATACTACTTCGACGGTGGTATTAAAAACCAACACGGGAGAATATTATGAAAAAGACAATTCCGGTAATAGTTTCAATATTCATCGTTTTTGTACTATTTTTAAGTTCTGTTTCCTGCAGGAAGTCGCCGGCAGGGCCCGGTCCTACGCCGACGCCGACTCCGCCCACTTTGATCGCCTATGCTTACGCCGACGCGCCTATCATGGACCAGACGTTGGCTAATTTAAATTTCGGAGCCTGCAGCAATCTGTTTGTAGGTTATACGGCGGGGTCGTCATCAAGGGTGCTTATCAATTTTGATATTTCCTCCATATCAAATACTTCCACTGTGACAAGCGCTGTTTTGACTTTTGTGGTTGCCGCGTCCTCGGGGACCGTGGATATATCGGCCTATAAGACAATACAATACTGGTCGGAAGGCACGGGGGATTGCAGCGGTATAAACGGTTATGGCCCCAGCTGGAATTATTACAATGGAGCGGCAAATACCTGGGCGGTTTTAGGAGGGGATTATGACGCCGCGTCACAGAGCCAGCAGGCATCCGTATCAGGCACAGGCACTTTCAGTGTCACCCTCAATACAGCCATGGTGCAGGCGTGGGTTGGAAACTTCACACAAAATTACGGAGTGCTTTTGAAAGCGTCAAATGAAACATCCGGCTATGCCCGCATTACGGACCAAAGCGGAGGCGCAAACGCGCCCAAGCTGACGGTTTATTATCAGTAGGTATCAGACAAAAGGTGGGTGCCAGACCTCCATCCTTCGCTGAAGCTCTTCCGCCGTCGCTGAAGCTCTGGCGGACGAGCCGGCTGGCAAGTCGAGTTAATAGTTAACGACTACATTCTCTACTAAAATAGATTTATCAACTATCAACTCGAGGTCTGGCACAAATATATTCTGCAGTCTCACTATAATAAAGCATTACTCCTCCAGCGTTGTAAGGTCGCCTTCATCGAGCCCCATTGCGCGGGCTTTTAAAACTCTGCGCATTATTTTTCCGCTTCTTGTTTTCGGCAGGGTTTCCACGAAGGTGACGGAATCCGGTTTTGCGATGGGTCCTATCTCGTGGCTGACATGTTTCCTGACTTCCTCTTCAAGCTGCTTGCTGCCTGTAAAGCCGTTGCGCAGTATCGCGTAAGCGTGGATGGCGTTGCCGCGCAGTTCGTCAGGAACGGTTATGGCAGCCGCTTCCGATATGGCGGGGTGGCTCACAAGCGCGCTTTCTATTTCAGCGGTGCCAAGCCTGTAGCCGCTTACTTTTATAACGTCGTCTATCCTGCCTATAATCCAGACGTAACCGTCCTTATCCATGCGTGCGGAGTCGCCGGTCTTATACCAGCCCTGCTTTTTAAAATCTTTCCAATAGGTTTCAACAAACCTGTCCGGATCCTTATGTATTGTCCTTGCCATACCGGGCCAGGGTTTTTTGAGGACCAATTTGCCTTCTTCGCCGGTTTTTACCTCGTTGCCAGCATCATCCACGACGCCTATTTCAATCCCAAAAAACGGTTTTGTGGCGGAGCCCGGCTTTAGGGGAGTGATCGGCAGCGGCGTTATCATAAACCCGCCTGTTTCGGTCTGCCACCATGTGTCCATTATGGGGCAGTTGTTCTTACCTATTACGCGGCTGTACCATTTCCATGCTTCCGGATTTATCGGTTCGCCGACAGACCCCAAAAGACGCAAGCTGCTTAAATCGTGCCTGTTCGGCCATGCTTCGCCGAATCTCATAAGTCCGCGGATTGCCGTAGGAGAAGTATACAGTATCGACACGCCGTATTTTTCTATCATCTGCCACCAGCGGTTCGGATACGGGTGGTTTGGCGCGCCCTCGTACATCACTATTGTGGAGCCGTTTATGAGCGGGCCGTAAATAATGTAGCTGTGGCCGGTTATCCAGCCCGGATCGGCCGCGCACCACCAGCGGTCCTCGTCCTTTATATCGAATACAAATTCATGGGTCGTGGAAGTATATACCGAATAACCACCGTGCGTATGGACTATTCCCTTTGGCTTGCCGGTTGTGCCTGAAGTGTATAATACGAAAAGCATGTCCTCGGCGTCGGTTTTTTCCGTCTCGCAAACGGGGGAGGCGATAGGCAGGCTCATCATGTCGTGGTACCAGAAATCGCGGTCATTTTCCATTACGACCTCGTGGCCCGTTCTTTTTACCGTGATGCAGGTTTCTATGGTGGCGGAGCGTTTCATGGCCTCATTGGCTATGCTTTTTAAGTCGGTTATCTTTCCGCGCCTGTACCCGCCGTCAGCGGTGAGCAGCACCTTGCTGTTGGCGTCCTCTATCCGTCCGGCAAGCGCTTCCACGCTGAACCCGCCGTACACGACGCTGTGCGCCGCGCCTATTTTTGCGCAGGCAAGCATGGATATTAAAAGTTCGGGGATTTGTGGCATATATATGGTGACAATATCGCCCTTTTTGACCCCCATGCTTTTGAGCACGTTGCCCAGCTTTGATATTTCGCGGTTTAATTCATGGTATGAAAAGATGCGCGTATCGCCGGGTTCGCCTTCCCAGATGACTGCAATCTTATTGCGGCGCCAGTTTGTAAGGTGCCTGTCCACCGCGTTATGAACTATGTTGATCTTTCCGCCGGTGAACCATTTGTAAAACGGCGGGTTGCTTTCGTCCAGTACTTTATCCCATTTGGTGAACCATGAAAGTTTTTCCGCGCGTTCCGCCCAGAATTTTTCGCGGTTTTCAATGGAATGCCTGTAAAGGGAATCATACTCTTTTATATTGGCGTTTTTGGTGGTCTTTTCAGGCGGGTAATAAAATTCTGTTTCCAGTGGTTTGTTGCCGGGAATTTCACTCATATCAAAACCTCCTGTTTGTACCGGTTTTAGGGTGTGTGCCGGGCCGGTTTAAATACCACCATTATGATAGCAAATAAGTTTTAAAAGGCAATAGCAAAAGAAATTTTGGTGCCAGACCTCCATCCTTCGCTGAAGCTCTTCCGCCGTCGCTGAAGCTCTGGCGGACGAGCCGGCTGGCAAGTCGAGTTAATAGTTGATAAAAATAATTGACAAATTTTTTATATATATTAAAAGTTAAAAAAAGTGGTCAGGGCTTGAACTGATACCTTATAAATGGAACTTTACATCAAAACACTTGTTTAAAACAAAGTTTGAAGTATAATGAACCCGGGGAATGTTGACTGAACCGGGCCTGACCCGGACAAAAAAGGATATATGGCATAACATGAAAA
>CALAOR010000043.1 GCA_937889595.1 uncultured bacterium | reverse complement strand
ATTTGATGGAGGTTCCGGATAAGGAAAAAAACCTGAAACTGGAATTCACGCTGCCCTTCAATGAATCACAGCCGTTTAAAACTTTAAGGTATAATATAAAGCCGGAGGGTAATCTTAAGGCAAAGTTAAGGAACACGCATACCATGACAAATCCTCCGAACACAGGTATCATTTATACACTGCCTGTTGAATTTGAGCTGATCGGAAAATAATCCTGGAAATCGCATTGGAGTATGGTTTGCATAAGTTACACTAATAACAAAGGCGTGTAACTTATGCGTGCATTATCCATCTTCGCAAACTTAAGCTTTGATGGACGCTGCATATGATAGGTTTATATGATGTGGCAGCAGAGGATTTCCGGATAAAATACATTACTTTATTCGTGCATCACAAGGTTCTGCAGGACTCGCCCGTTTGGCGTTACGTGAAGAAGTATAAACAGGGTATTTCGCGGGACTGTAATGGTTTTGCATCAGGTCTAGCGCGTTTTTCGGGATAATATTTTATATTGAAATAAAACCCGAATTGTAATATGATAGTTTTAAGATATACATAATTCAGGAGGTTTGCATGAAAAATACAGCAGTAATATTTGTCCTGTTATCAGCCATTTTCTTTATATCAGGATGCGGCCAGCAAGTAGATATAACAGTATATAACTCTGCCCCCATTTTTGGCGCTGAATGGGTTGCCATCAATACCCATACTGAACATCATGACCAGTGGTTTTGGCCGAACAGCTATGCGACAAGAGCCGAGGATTGTGACAGTACAAACAGCATAACTTTCAAAGCCCCTGAAAGTGACACGCTTATAGTCAGCGCGAACGGCCAGATGTATGCGTCGGGTGTAACCGCCTCGGGCCTTGCAAATTTCAACGTACCGAGTTCATCACAGTTAATTTATGGCGGTTTGCTTGAGGATACACACTGGTATGGTGAGGTAAATCTCACATCTGTCATATTTTACAAGAAATAAATACAATGAAGACAGTTCTATCAGGTATTTTTAACACGATCAGGCCGCATATCCTTAAGGGTTTATCCGTAAAAAAAGTCGGGATTAACAGCAAGGGTGATGTGACCAAATATTTCGATAAATTCTGCGAAACAAAAATAATCTCAATTCTCCGTAAATTACCGGTCAAAGCGACCATTATCTCGGAAGAGCTGAAACATCCTCTTATAATAAACCCTTCGTTAAAAACCCAGATGCATTACATAATCATAGACCCGGTTGACGGGTCGGACAATTACTTAAGCGGCGTTCCTTTTGTATGCCTGGGAATAGCGGTTTTTGACGGGAACATGGAGCCTTTATATTCCCTGGCGGGTAATTACTATACCGGGGACTGGTTCTACGCGGACAGGCGCGCGCTTTTTCTAAACGGGAAAAAGTTTGACGCGGTAAAAGCCGCTAAGAAACCCAATGATATCATTTATTTTGCCTTTACCGATACCGCCGTGAATCTTGACAATAAATTCAGGAAAATATTCCTCTATGAATCAGGCAAGGTAAGGTCGCTTGGCGCGACCATAGGCGAGCTGATCCTGGTTATTAAAGGCGGGGCAAAGTCATTTATAGATATCAGGAACGACCTTACCCCGGAGAATTTCGCGCCTTTTTTCCTCATTGCAAAGCACACAAAGGCATGCTTTACGGATGAATACGGAATGGATTTTAGGCTGAAAAGCAAACGGCTCACAGACGGATATAACGTGGTTTTTTCAAATAACAGGCATGAACACGCAAAAACCATAAACAAGCTGGGGCAAATCCTGTGAAAACATCCATTATAATACCGGTATTGAACCAGCTTGAATTTACAAAACTATGCCTTGAATCGATAGCAAAAAATACGGCCCGCGGGGAATATGAAATAATCGTGGTGGATAACGGCTCCACGGACGCTACGGCCGGATACTTAAAGAAAATGAAAGTCAGGGTTATCCGGAATAAAAAAAATCTCGGAGTGGCAAAAGCATGGAACCAGGGCATATCAAAGGCAAAGTATAATTATGTCTGCATAATAAATAATGACATCATAGTGTCAAAAGGCTGGCTTGAAGCCATGCTGTCTTTTTACAAATCAAGGGCCGACGCGGGGGTGGTAAGCCCCGGGACCAGGGAAGGAATTTTTGATTATGTCATAAACCTTTACGCATCCCGGTATACCCGCGCAATGAAGAATGTGTATGAAAAAGATATATTTGGGTGGTGCATGCTGGTTAAAAAGGACAGATTCAAATCGGCGGGTATGTTCGACGAAACATTTAAGATAGGGGTGGGTGAGGACAGGGATTTTTACAGGCGGTTAAAGGAAAAAGGGTATAACAGTTATATAATTGGCTCGTCTTTTGTGCATCATTTCCGTTCAAAGACACTTAATGTAATGAGACGGGAAAAGGGAAAGGCTTTTGAGGATAAAAACATAAAAGTCCTTAAAGAGCGCTGGGGAGAGGGAAAAGACGGATATTTGATCAGGAAAATAAAGAGTATTTTAAAGGCGATCAAAAAATTTTATATGAAGTTAAGATACGGGCATCAGCTGCTGGAGAAGTAAGTTTTAATCACAGGGATTAAGGTTACAAGGCAAATGATATATGACATGACAAGGGTTTTGTTTATAACGCGCAGGGGTGACACGCTGTGTCACCAGAAACGCCGGACTTGGAATCAAAATAAAAGGCGTTTTTGAGTCCCCGCGTTTAAACCACGTGCGGGTCGCGCAGCGCGCGGCCCCCTACGAAGACAAATAGAAATCGCGGTTACTTGAAAATCTTTTTAACCAGCCCGTAAACATTAACCGTGTTTTTATCTAAAAGAAAAACTGCTCCTGTCATGCCCAGAAAAATCAGGTCCCTTGCGATGGATTTCCAGCCTACCTTATCTTCAAGCCCTTCTATGAGGTCAAAACAGCCGCAGTCCATGGACATGCCGCGGGCAAATGCCTGGGCTATGGCTGCGGTATAAACTACGAGCAGGCTTGACAGGATAAAGGCGGAGCTTTGGGCGTAAATGTCAAAAATAAAAAATAACCCGCATACTATCTGCAGCCAGGGAATGATTATGGCCATGGGATGCACAAATATGACAGGCAGGAGTTTGTACGCTTCTATGGAGTCCATGAATTTGGACGGATTCTGGATCTTTGAAATGCTGGAAATCACAAACAGCGCCCCGAGCAACACTTTGAATACCCCAAGTGTTGCCGGGTGCGAGAAAAATTTAACTAGCATTTTCATGCTTATTTAGTCGGTACTTGGGTTGCCGCCGGCTGTACTTTTGCATCTATGGGGTATTTATGCTCGTTCCATTTGGGCCAGCCACCGAAAAATATCCCTACCTTGCGGTATCCTGCGTCAAATAAGAGATAAGCTGTTTTGTCGGATAAGTGGCAGCCTACGCCGTGGCAGTATGTCACGAGAAGCTTGCCCTGTAATTTGTCCTTTAATTTTTCTAGTTCAACGGGTGTGGTATTGACCGGGATATTAATGGAGCCTTTTACATGGGCGTCCGCGAATTCATTCGGCCCCCTGGCGTCGATGAATAATGCTTTGCCGCTGTTATACAGGTACCACGCGTCCTCTATGTCCATTCTGTGAATGTTTGCCTTAACGTCAATTGCCTTGAAATAAACCTTACATCTTGCGGGGATATTTGTGGACGTAGGCGACTCCACGGGTGCAGGTGGAGCGGCCTGCGGCGCGGCTGCGGTCTGTGAAACGGCCTGGGCGGGCGACTGGCTGACTGACGCCGGTTTTATGTCCATGGTATATGATTTTTTAGTGGCAGGATCCTGTATCTGGATCGAGGCAGGGGAAACCTGTGAAACAACAGCAGGGGCAGCTGCGGCCTTTTCAAGCTGCGCTGAGCGAACCTGCGAGTAAACAATGCCGAAAACGAGCGCCGCGGCAAATATAACCGAGGATATTATTACTATCCTCATGTAATTGGAACCGGATTTTCCGGGTGCCGCAGTTTTTGAAACTGTTGATTTTGCTTTTACCTTTGCCTTTGACTTCTTTACTGTTTTCTTTGCCATTTTGGATTACCATCCTTTGTAGAAATGACCGGAAAGCCTTATTTCTCCCGGAATTTTAACACCGGTGAGCGGTGTAGCGCATGTATCAATGATATTTTATTTAACGGAAAATGTCAATACAAAAACAAAGGAATGTGGCGAATGTGGACAGGCGGAGAATGGCGAGTGCCGAGTGAAACTTCAGCCGGAATTCACTAATGTGTAGTTTACACGGCGTTAAATGACTATCAACACTCTAAAGTGTCCCATTAGTGTTTCCAACTCGGCATTCGGCAATGCTCCAGTTAATCGTTATATTTCACACTAAACCTCTCTTTAAACTTAAAATTGCTTAACCGGTTCAAATATTTTGTAATTTTAATCGTGTAAACGCAATAAACATAATTGACAAAATACATCACACGTGATATGCTTATATTAATCACTATAAAATTACAAAATAATAATTTACCGGGGTGAAAAATGAAAGAAAAAATTATCGGAATCGGAGCAACCGCAAAATTAAGCGGATTATCTGAAAGGACACTGCGTTACTGGGAAAGCCTGGGGCTTATAAAGCCTATAAGGCTCCCGTCAGGCCACAGAAAGTTCTCAAAAAATATGGTTAAAAAGATAATTGCGATACGGGACATACTTGCAAAATATAACTTAAGGATTAATGATTTAATTACATCTTCAAAGTTTTTGCAGGACGACCTGCTTAAAGATAAAGTGGAATCTCCGGATGTATTTGACCTGAATATCACGCTTGATTCAGAAGTGTACGAATTCGCGAAGAAAAACGGAAGGATAAATCCGCTTTCGGGGCTTCCTGACGCTCTCTTTGTCCAGCAGGAAATAAGCCGGAGGATGGATGACGACGCGAAGCTCGCGGTGTGTTACATAGATATGAAGGATTTTAAGTATTACAATAACCGCTACGGTTATGAAAAAGGTGATGCCGTACTGAAGTTTGTGGCTTCGGCAATTTATGACGTTGTCAAGGAAAACGGGGAGAAAAATGACATTGCGGGCCACTGCGGCGGGGATAATTTTGTAATAATCACAAACCATGACAGGTATTCAAAGATATGTTCCGAATTGATAAAGTCATTTGACCTTCTTATAGAACAGCACTATGACAAGGAAGACAGGGCAAAAGGCTACATAGTGACTAATACAAGGCGGGGTGAAGAAATAAGGACCCCGATTATGACCTTGTCCATCAGTATAGTATGGAATGCCAAAAGAAAGTTGTCCCATCACGCCCAGGTCGAAGACCTGGCAACAGAACTCAAACAGTACGCGCAGAAGTTCCCGAAAAGCGAGTATGTGGTGGATAGAAGGACGAATTAACGGTAATTTACTGTACCAGCTTCTCCGTAATCGCTATGAACGGGTCTATGTCTTTTCTCGCGGGGTTTATCTCTTTAACTTTTTTAAATGCTTCCAGCGCTTCCTTGTAATTATTTTCCTTGTAATTTACCACTCCGAGATTGAACCAGCCGCTTTCGTATTTGGGCTCGATCGCCAGGCACTGTTTATACAGCGCTATGGCGCCTTTGGGGTCATTTAAGTTGAAGTGGGCGTTACCCATGTTGTATATGTATTCATGGTCTTTCGGGTAAAAATCATGGGCGAGGGTAAAATATTTCAAAGACAGCTCATTTAAGTTCTGGTCCTCGAAGTATGTGCCGGCTGAATTCAATGACACGGAATAATCCTTTACATACAGGCCGATAGCCCGTTCATCCGGGAATTTTGGGTGCCTGTCAAAAAGCCCGCGAAAGTTATAGAACTTCCATATATTTTCCTGCATCGCAATATACTGGGGAGATGCGTTTGCGTAGCTGACCGGCAGTACTTTCTGTATGATGCCGCGGGGTACGATCTTTAATCCCGCGTCAAGCGCGTTGTCCTCGGGCTTATTGTAGGAAAAATATACGGGCAGCCTGGAAAAATTCATTTTTATCAGGGCGTTGATGATGTAGCCGGTCGATTCCGTGCCTATTTTCTCGCTGGTTATTTTGGGTACGGCAACAGCCGGGTTCTGACGGCTTATTGAATCACGCACCCACTTCATGGGCAGCACCGCCGAACCGACGAGAGTGATATCCGGCCTGTATCTTTTGGCGTATTTTAAATACCATGACGGAAAGACCACACCATCACCGGTTAAAAAGAGAACGGAGTTCTGTTCCAGCGAATCAAACATATTCTTATTATAATCATAGGCCATAAAGTAGCTGCTTTTGTCAAGGCGGGGAGCACCGTAATAAACCTGCGCTCCCACAAGCGCGCATGAAAACATAACGATCATAATACCGGCATTGATCTTTAATTTTTTATTGAGCCAGGCGCAGGTGTGATATATGCCCGCGGCCATGAAAATTGACAGGGGAAAATATACGGGGGTTATGTAGGTTTCCATGATGAAAAGCCTGTCTTTTGCAAGGTTTAAGTAAACGGCTGTTACGGCAAGAAAAAACAGGATAATACCGGTGAGATAGATAAAAACATTCCTGGAGCGCCTGTATATAGCCGCCATACCGGGGAGCAAAAACAAAACGCCGGCAGCGGCGTATTCCACGGAGATGGAAGACATAAATTTCCACACCTGCTGCAGCGATCCGGCGAAAGAACGCGTGAGTTCGGAGCGCAGGTACTGCCAGCGCGATACCACCTTTATGAAATTATCCAGGTTTGACGGCTGGCCCCAGTTTAAGTAAGCCATGTCGGCCCGGGCAGGCAGGTAGAAATAAGCAAATATTCCGCAAAAAAAGAACACTGCCGAAAACATGATGTTTTTTGGCGTGAGATTTTTAAAAGCCCCGGCTTTGAAAAGAAAAAAAGCGTAAAGCGGCAGGAGTATTTCCTGTGACATGTGGTGATGGGTCAGGCTTAAAGCGTAAACCAGGGAGAACATATATATGTACTTTGTTTTCCCGGCCGGATTTAAATATATGGAGTATATTATGTGGGTCAGGAGTAAAGTGAAGAAAAGGTTGAATATGTATATGCCGCCTTTCGCTATTATGGACTGTTCCCATACGGTAAAACCCATGGAAAAAACAAACCCGGCTACGGCCGACATAAGCTTGGTGTGGGATTTTATGCCGGCCAAATGGGAAAAGCGGAGAAAGAATAAATATACCAGCAGGAAGTTTATAAGCGACAGGAAAGCGGAAAAAACATACACCCTGTAAGACACGTCTCCGAGCGGCAGGAAAGTAAAAAGTTTGCCCAAAACCGTGTGCAGGGGATAGCCGGGCGGATGCTGTATGCCCAGCGTGCAGAGGTCGGTTATAGTCTCGCCGTCATCGCCGTGATAGACAGACGCCGGCATGGAGGACAGGTAAAATGAAAATACCGCGAGTAAAGACAGGAGCGGAATAAGGTATGAGGAAATCCTGGCGCGCGGCATTTAAATCAGCTGAAGTGCTCGACCAGCATGGCTATGTCATCTTTGTCCGCTTTTTCAAGATGGAGCCCGGCGGCGAAACGGCCGAATATTTTATAGGCGTTCCTCTTTGTCCAGGTTACCCTTGCAAAGAAAGATATTTTTTTGACGCCAAATGTCTTGTCGCTGACGGACATTTTCAATAAAGTGCGCTCAGGCAGGAGAAAATCATAGTTAATGAGCATACCCGTCTCACTGACGTTTATGGTTGTGGCCCTGAATGAATCGCCTTCTTTTAATTTAGCCTTATCTCCGATCAGATCATCGGGAAAATGCTCTATCCGGCAGTTCATCTGGATAATTTTAGTATATCTTGGATGCTTTCTTGATTCTCTCGATTCTCTTTTTTTCATGTTCTCTCCAATTTTTTGGTAAGTGTAAATTCAAAGTTCATGTTCAGCAGGCCCAGCCTGACTGGTGCCGGAGACCGGACTTGAACCGGTATGCAGTTGCCTGCGGTGGATTTTGAGTCCACTGCGTCTGCCATTTCGCCACTCCGGCACAAGGCTTTATTGCGATACCATTATATTAAATTGAAGGATTTTGTCAATGTTAAATGAGGATCCTAAAATCGCATTATAGGTCTATATATGCGATTTTAGGATGGTGTAAGACCCCATTTTAATCAAATATTTGGTAAATTGGATAAAATCCAATGTTTCACCCTTTGGCTGATTTTTAGACGGATTCTTTAGCCGTGTTTAGCCTATTATTATATGGATTTTACACACTTGAAAATCGCAAACAAGACCCCTAAACAAAACAACAATTATCAGATTAAAATAATGATTGATTTTAATTTTGCTGATTGTATAATGTATAAAAATGGGAGGTGTTCATGAAAAAATTTATTTTATTTTCAGTTTTATCGTTTTGTGTGATCCTTACAGGCTGTGCTTACACGCTGGAGATCTTAAACGTAAATGACATTGGTAAAGTCAGGGAAATGGCAAAAGACAAGGGCTTCAGGGACCAGATAGACCACGGTACCACCGCTTTGATGGCGGCGATAGCGATGGACCAGACAGAAAAGGCGGTTATCCTGATAGAAGCAGGCGCCGATCTTAATGTCAAGGACGGCCACTACCAGACCGCCCTGATCTACGCCATCGAAAAAAAGAACATGCCGGTAATAAAGGCCATGTTAAAGGCAAAACCCAATCTCGAACTGCAGACAAAATGGATGACTCCCATCTGGTTCGCGATAAATGACGGTAATTTTGAACTTGTTAAAATGCTGCTTGAAGCCGGCGCCAATGTAAATTCACCCAATGAAAACGGAGAAACTCCTATATTTGTATCGGCGAGCACAGGCGATGCGAACATGATGAAGCTTCTTTTATCACATAAGGCCGGCGCAAAGGCCGTATCCAATGACGGTAGCACTCCTTTAATGTTTGCCGCGTCGCAGGGGAATCCGGCAGTCATGGAACTGCTTATTAAGGCAGGCTGCAATTTAAACGGGCTTTCAAAGAAAGGTTTTAACGCGCTGGAAGGCGCGATTAACGCCAATAAACTGGATAATTTCAATTATCTTATGAAGGCCGGCATCGACTGCAAGATTGTCAGCACTGACGGGCAGTATTTAACCCCGCTCATGGTTGCCGTAACCGTGAAGAATGCTGAAATGGTAAAATCCCTTATTCAGAAAGGTGCTGACGTGAACGTGAAGTTCAGGGGACATTCACTCCTTGAGCTGGCAAAAAGCCAGGACACGAAAGATATAACGGAGCTGCTGATCGCGGCAGGCGCGAAATAAGCAGGAACAATTTAATAAGCCGCGGCAGAATAAGGAAAAACTGCTGCCTGAAGCAGGGCTGAAAAACGAAATACGCAAAAAAATAAAAAGGGAAACAAACGGGTTTTGTTTCCCTTTTTTATTTTTTTGTTCCGATGATCATATGCCGGATTTGCGGTTAAGTTCCCCTGATTCCGTTTTTTTATTTATAGACGAATTATAAGTTGCGTGTTATATTGTTTAATCATCGGCAAATACATTCAAGCTTTCCAGGAGGAAAACATGAATATCAGGAAAAAACAGGTGAAGTACGTACTTCAGGAAAAAGACATGCCGTCGGCATGGTACAACATAGCGCCTGACCTTCCAAAACCCCTGGCCCCCCCGCTTCATCCCGGCACAGGCAAGCCGCTCGGGCCCGATGATCTGGCCCCGCTTTTTCCCATGGCTTTGATAGAACAGGAAATGTCGCAGAAGCGCTGGATAGACATACCCGGTGAAGTTATAGACATATATAAACTCTGGAGGCCGGCGCCGCTTTACAGGGCTTACAATCTTGAACAGGCCCTCGATACGCCGGCTAAGATTTACTATAAATATGAAGGTGTATCGCCCGCGGGAAGCCACAAACCCAATACATCCATCCCGCAGGCTTACTATAACAAAGAAGAAGGCATAAAAAAGATTTCAACCGAGACGGGCGCGGGGCAGTGGGGTTCGGCGCTGGCTTTTGCCGGGAGCCTTTTTGGCATCGCGGTCGAAGTTTTCATGGTTAAAATATCTTATGAGCAGAAGCCTTACAGAAAAATGATGATGCAGACATGGGGCGCAAAAGTGCACCCGTCGCCCACAAATTACACCGACGTAGGAAAAAGAATTCTTGCTGAAAACCCAAATTCACAGGGTTCGCTGGGTATCGCCATATCGGAAGCGGTTGAGATAGCCGCAAAGAATCCCGACACAAAATACGCCCTTGGATCGGTTTTAAACCATGTAATGCTGCACCAGACCATAATCGGGCTTGAAGCAAAAAAACAGATGGAACTTGCCGGGGATTATCCCGATGTAGTTATAGCATGCCATGGCGGCGGATCAAACTTTGCAGGAATTGCATTTCCTTTTATCCACGACAAATTAAAGGGAAAAAATAAAAAGACAAGGTTTATAGCTGTTGAGCCGTCCGCGTGCCCGACGCTAACTAAGGGCCGGTTTGCGTACGATTTTGGCGATACAGGCGAGATGACGCCGCTTGTGGCCATGTACACGCTCGGACATAAGTTTGTTCCCGCGGGCATACATTCAGGCGGATTAAGGTATCATGGGGCATCCCCGCTGGTTTCAGCCCTTTTAAAAGAAAAAGTGATCGAAGCTGTCGCATATGACCAGAATCCGTGTTTTGCCGCGGCTATGTTATTTGCGAGAAATGAAGGCATAATCCCGGCGCCCGAGAGTTCCCATGCCATAAAAGGGGCCATAGATGAAGCGCTTGACGCCAGGAAAAAGGGCGAGAAAAGGACCATACTTTTCAACTTAAGCGGACACGGGAATTTTGACCTCGCGGCCTATGATGATTTCCTCGCGGGAAGATTAACGGACGCGCCGCTTCAGGCAACAGCCATAGAGCAGGGCCTGCAGAGCCTGCCAAAGTTCGGAAACAGTTTATAACTGCTAAAAGCAGGATTTGAACATGCGGAAACATCCATGTTCTAAAGCTGCGTATTAATAAAATAAAGTGACGGGGTGATGTGAAATATGAAAAGAAATATTCTGATTTCCGCGGTTATTCTGGTTTTTGCGGCATGTTTATTTGGCGCCCTTGGGGGAATACCTTTTGAAGTACTTGATAAAACTATCGGCGCGAGGGCGCTATCCATGGGAGAGGCATGCGTGGCGGACCCATCCGGCATAAGCACGATTTTTTGGAACCCCGCGGCACTGGATTCGTCAAATAAAAATGTAATTTACGGGGGAGCGGAACTGCTTTATGAAGGCGCACATATGGAATACCTTTCATATGCAACCCCGATGGGAAAGTACGGCAGCTTGGGGCTCATGGCAGGCTACCTTGGATACGGTTCTTATGAAGTTGTGAATTCCAGTTCCGAGGTCACGGGGAACGCGGATTTAAAGGATATTTTCCTGACAGCCGCTTACGGTAAGAATATAATCGGCGGCTACGAGGCCGGGTTCGCGCTTAAAATGCTTGTCAGGGCCGCGGCCGACGGCACATACCCGGCTTTTAACGCGGATATTTCATTTCACAAGTCATTTGACAGGGTGGACCTGGGCGTTGCTTTTAAAAATGTGCTGCCTATAGACATCAAGTACTCGGTTGATTCGGAAAAATTTGTCAGTTCCATGAGGATAGGCGCGTCATTGAAACTTCTTGATTCCAGCCTGAAAATCGCGGCTGATATGGAAAAATACTTCATACAGGAGAATCCGGTATTTTTTGTGGGGGCGGAATACATGCTGTTTGACATGCTTTCCTTAAGGGCCGGTTTTAATACTTTTTCGGAAATAAGCGGAGGGCTAGGCATCAATTTCCAGAACTTAAGCCTTGACTACGCGGTTACTTTTTCCGACGCCGTGCTTATGCATAAGATAGCCTTAAGCTGCGCGTTCGGAGGGTACGAAGTCGCGCTCAAAGCCGAGCCTGAAGTGTTCTCGCCCGTGGGAGCGATCAAGAAAACATATATAAGGATAACGGCGGCAACCAAGTATGAAATATATAAATGGTCGCTGGAACTAAAGGATAAAAAAGGCGATACGGTCAGGATCTGGAACGGCGCAGGCGTTCCAGACGCTGAAGTTATATGGGACGGTCTTCGCCAGGATGGAATGCCGTACGAAGAAGGCATTTATAAGGCGGCGCTGACGGTCATAGATGAAAACGACAATTCCTTAAAGTCAAAGGAAGTTGACATAAAGATACAGACAAACGACGCAAGGTCGATACCGATGTTCGGGGAATAGTTCAAAAGGCAATTACAAATTACTAATTACTAATTGCTAATTAAGGCGGAAGACGGCGTCTTTTGTTTTAATTAGTCATTAGTAATTTGTAATTATCAATTATTTTTACAGCTGTTTTTTTCGTCTGTCCAAACCGACCCTTGCCGCTTCTTTCCTGCGGTCTTTGGTGTATAAAACCATATTTTTGCCGAGTTTTTTATAAAGCTGCCTTGTGTTTTTGTCAAAGTACAGCGTGCCCTGGACCTGGATGAAGCCTTTTGTTATCCTGTCTTCTTCTCTTTTGCCTTCAGTGACAGGGGCGGCTTTGGTGCGCCTGTCATGGCGTATGAAAACGTAACGGTTGCCCAGGTGCTGTACTATGACTTTGTCTTTCGTGTCATAATAGATATTTCCCTTTAAGTACATGTAACGTTCTTCAGCCATGGTCAGCCTCCCCTACTGCATTATTTTTCAAACTTCAGCGACAGTATATGGTTCTCTATTCTTTTTAAGTCGCTCTTGCTCATTGACAAGATCCTGACACCCGCTTTATATGACGCGGCGCCTTTGATTGCGGAGTCGACATTCCTGACTTCTGCCAGCAGCTTTATGGGTTTTGATATCTTCGGCAGGAATAAGTCAATAACCACAAGCTGTTTTAATGCAAGCGGTTTGTTTGTCAGTATGGACATGCCGCCTTTGCTTATGTCGTCTGTCATGGCGTTTATGTAGGAATTTCCTGATTTTGTATTCGCCAATTTTTCCACTGTTGTGTCTTTATAGTCGTCTGTGGCCATGATCTGCTCGGCAGTGCCCTCTATGGGTGAAAAGGATATTTTAAGGATATCCTGAACCCTCTCGAACTGCCGCTGTTTTTCAAGCCAACCTTTTTCCATGCTCATTTTTTAACCTTCTTCAAAGGCCCGGTTAAATTGTAAATATCAGGGTGGAACGTACCGAGCGAGATGACCGATTTAAATCCGTCTTCTATGGAAACATCTACGGGGTGGATATATCTGGCTTCCGTAAGGATTATAAAACCCGTTGTCGGGTTTGGCGCATGGGGAACAAAAACATGATACACGGTTTTGGATGAAAATCTATTCTTAACGGGAACCTCCTGGTCCGATGTCAGAAATCCTATGAGCTGCATTCCGGTATGGGGGATGTCAACAATGACAACCTGCGAGAATGATTTTTTTGTGCTTGAAAAAAGCGAGCTTGATATGTGTTTTATCCCGGAAAATATGGTGTTTAGTATGGGAACTTTGGATATTATTGATTCATATATTTTCACAAACTTTTTGCCGAGAAAGTTGGCGGTCAAAACTCCAGTGAACCATATGATTATGATAAGGGAAACAAGCCCAAGGCCGGGAATGCTTAAACCAATGTATTTGGTGAAAAAAGGCCCTAAAATTGAATCAAGCTTGCTGAGAATGAACTGTAAAATCCAAAAGGTAAGAAAAAGAGGGAGTAAAATGAGCAACCCCGCTATAAAATGTCCGCTTGCCGATGCTGAAGCGCTTAATAATGTTTTCTTAGCCATACTCTTCCTCCTGTAATGTTAAAGACAATTATAGTATAAGAATATGGAAAAAACAAGCTTTTTTTAAGTGGTTTAGTAACAATCGCGTTTGACAACAGTGTTTTATTTGAGTATACTATTAAAAGGACTTATTCTGTCAGAAAACAGAATAGAACATAGTATAAAGGACAGCAATAGGATTGCGAATAATGCAAGCTGTCTTTTTTTCGATTCATAAAGTAATAGGCGTGTCATAGAATGGAATAAACTTCACAAAAAACCTGCGACGCGCTTTGAGAAGGAGCAACTGCGCTTTGGAAAATTTTTCTAAAAAAACAGACCAAAGAACAAACAATGCGATGAAAGTCGCAGTGGGGTTGTTATGCCTGCTGCTTCTACCTATATATATATATTCAGCCACAGTTGATCTAAGCGCAACCGGTGAAATGACAGGGCCTACGCAGGCGTGGCTTGATCCTACTTATGTTGCAACGCCGGACTCCCTTTATGCAAGCACCGGAACTGCGTCTGCGAAAATGTACACAAATTTTTCTGCCGGAATAGATCTGGGAAAAATAACTTCAGTTACTTTCATGATAGTACAATACGGACTCAGCCCGGTTGATGACCTTATAGGGGTTAATTTTACCAATGACAGCGGAACAATCTGGGCGAACGGGAATTCATGGACGGGCGGAACCGAGGCGATTGATTACGCGTCAATGGCAATAAGGACAACTGAAGGCACGGATTCTATAGATATAACCGGGCTGTATGCTTTATGGACATGGTCGAATGTGAGCTCCATAGGGGCTTTGATCAGGGCTGAAAATGGAACCAACGCGGGGCAGGATTTTACGCAGGTATTTGTGAACCATATGTACCTGCATGTAAGTTATGAAACATATACCGCAACACCGACTGTCATGGAAACTGTAACAGAGACAGTCACAGAAACGGTGACTGAAACAACTACACCAACGGTCACGGAGACTGTCACACAAACGATAACGGAAACGACAACATCTACAGTGACGGAAACCGCAACAGCGACCGTAACCGAAACAATTACTGAAACAACGACACCGACGGTTACGGAGACCGTCACACAAACGATAACGGAAACGACAACACCGACAGTAACGGAAACCGTCACAGAGACCGTTACCGAAACGGTGACTGAAACAACGACACCGACGGTTACGGAAACCGTCACACAAACGATAACGGAAACGACAACACCGTCAGTAACGGAAACCGTCACTGAGACCGTTACTGAAACGGTTACAGAAACAACCACACCCACGGTTACGGAGACTGTTACACAAACGATAACGGAAACGACAACGCCGTCAGTAACGGAAACTGTAACAGAGACAGTAACAGAAACGGTTACAGAAACAACCACACCCACGGTTACGGAGACCGTCACGCAAACGATAACGCCGACAGTAACGGAAACCGTCACTGAGACCGTTACCGAAACGGTTACAGAAACAACCACACCCACGGTTACGGAGACTGTTACACAAACGA
>CALAOR010000042.1 GCA_937889595.1 uncultured bacterium | reverse complement strand
CATTATTTTGGTCGGGTCCGTTTCCCCTCCTGGCACCATATCCTGCAATCCGACGCGATCGTAGGCGTATAATATATAGTATTCGTAATCAAAAACATTGTTAATTTTAATAAATTCGTCAAGCCAACCGTTCAAAAAGACAGGATATTTGTTTTTAATATAATTATCGTTTAGTATTTTTGTAATTTTTTCTATAAGGACCGGATTTTTATTTATAACGGCCTCGTTTAATTCCTTTTGTTTTTCTGCCCTGGCTGCTGCTGTCATGTTATTATAAAGTTTTAACCGATCCGGCAGGTTATACGGCTTGGTTTTAACGATTATTTGCATTTTCTCGCCCGGCGCGAAAGCGTTTAAAGTGCTTTGATACATTGATACCACGGATTGTACGCTCTTTGTATCAATTGTATCGGGATTAATAGTCGGGGTAAGTTTATAGACCGCAACTGGCCGGGTTTGATTGATAACAATATGCCCCTCTATGATATTAGTCATATCCTGTATTAGTTCTTTTGTCTGGCCGTATTTGATCTGCTTATCCTTATTCTTGGTCTGGCTCATTATCATCTCCCGGCATGTATAGTTTTGGCAAGCTTAAACTTTCTAAAAAATTTGCAAAAAAGTGATCAGGTAAATTCTGTGAAAATTTTACTACGACAATAATATTTACAGCAACAAAAACAAAAAATGCAAATATTATTAAGGAATTATGAAAAAATTTGTTAAGCAAGAACGACAAAATCACATCAACTACCAATCCCCCCGCAAGCACCATTATATGCTTTGATGTAAACCCGGCTATTACCTCGGCCTCTTTATCAATATTCATTTTATTTTACGCTCCTCTAAAATTTTCCGGCATTGAACTTGATGATCCATCATTTGGCTTATTGTTGCTGTTTTTGTTTCCACCCTGACGGATTGCTTTTATAATGTCGCTTGCGCCATTTTTAAGATATGACCCGGCGGCCGCGCCTGCGCCAAAAGATCCTGTTGCAATCGACCCTGTCATGCCCGTGGCCGCGCCCATACTTTTTTCAAATAATCCTCCTGGTTTTTTTGACCCGCCGCCAGGACCGGCCTTTGGACTGCCTGTTTTGTCTCCTCCGGGCATTATGTTACCTAACCCAGGCATCTTTAAGCCTGCGCCCTGCATTAATCCTCCGGCAAAGCCAATTGCACCCACAGCAGGCGCCATGGCTGCAGCAATTGGTATTGCCGCCATTGTACCGGCACCGCGCAACATAGATCCAAATTCCCTCCCGCTTGACTGCGTGATTTTGCCGAACGTATCACCACCGGTAAAAAAATCCGTAAGTTTGCCAACCTGGGTCATTAACATAAAAACCCCAAAATACATCATAAGCTGCAGTATACTGGGCAGCCCGGTGGCCGAATCCAAACCGCCGAGCACGGTAAGCGATACGGTATATAACAACATAAATAATAATCCCCAAACAAAAGCTTGCAGACAAACGCCAACAAAAGATTTAATCCAACGTATAAACAGATCCGGGCCGGAGAGCACTGTAAGGGGTATTATTAATATTCCCAAAAAATAGGATAAAAATAACTGAACGATCTGTTCACCTTTCATCAATAACAGTTTTACAATAAAAAATACAAACATGCTCGACACTGCCAGTTCAACTATCAAGCCCACCCACAGGGCAGTAACAGGTGTCATATGTACAGATGTTTTTCCCACAGTTGTTGAATTTGGTGTTGCGGTTGGATTTGGGGTCGTTGCTGATACTGCTGTGTTATTAATACCATTATTATTTGCGTAATTAGCAATTAATTGATTTGTTGCATTATCTGATGATGTAGTAGTTAATGTACTTTGGTAAATCGAATCAATTTCCGCGTCCGTTATATGGTGTCCACTTGCAATCAAGTTAAGCGTGGTTTCATCACCTGTCAAAGTTGCGGCAAAATTATTGCCCAATGTTGACGTTTTAATTGTTGCCGTTTCCCTGCCCATGGTTCCCAGGATATTACTAAACATCTGAATGGTTACAGAGTAAAAAATAGTGTATGCAACAACAAAAAATACCACAAGGGCACAATATGCAATTAAATTAATTGAACTTTCGTTTCTAAATAAATTTGTGAGTAGCTTCAAAACAACGAACAAATACAAAAAACAACCCACAAGCACATACAGGAAAGGCATTACCGTATTATTGACATAGTCAGCCGCTTTAACACCAACACCGGTGTCTGTAGTAACTTCAGTCCCGGCATATAATTTAAAAATATGCGTGGCTTGCGTAACATCCCACAACCTCAAAAGACTTTTACACAACAGATCAAATACTAGGTCAACAAGAGCTTCAAAAGCATTTTTTATCGCAATTGCGCCCCTTGTAACAAGACGTGTTGACCATTTTACCAAAAAATTATCAGCCCACCATACTGTAGCCGCGCGGTTTGCGTTGTATACCCTTGCATCCATTACCGGTGTTGCTTGCGTTGCAGGTGCAGTATCTGCATGGATAATCACCGGCATAATATTTTGTAAAAAACAAAATAGTGACAACAAACAAAATGATTTTATAAATGTTGTTTTCATTACCGTCTCACCGCCTTATTTTATTTCCAGCCTTCCGTGATCCCGGCCGCACCGGTATTTAATTCCGCACCTTTGAATAAAAATGCGCCAATTAAAGCCCAACAAACGCCACAAATTATTAAAGTGGTAAATGAGTTTTTTACCATTGCATCACCGCGCATATCCCCAATATCTTTAAGATGATATCCCCACATTAAAGTTCCTGCCGCACTTAATGTAACAAGCCCAGCAATTACACTTACGACCCATTTACCATACGCCATAACATTTGCCATGTAACTGGTCGAATCCGCGCCAAAAACAACCGATACCATACCAAGTACAAAAGCAATTGCTAAAAACCATGTTTTTTTCGTTTCCTTTTTCATTTTTATTCTCCTTTTACGGTTTTGTATTAACAGCTTTAGTATCTGTGCTGTTTTGTTGTAATGTTGTTGACCCTGCATTTGCGTCACCGCTTGTCTGTGTCGGACCCGCTGACGGGTTGTTTGATGATCCGTTTGCCACCGGTGTTGCGCTGGTCCTGATCGCGTTTGAAGCGGAACTTGCATTTTTGGATATTAAACTGTTTACGTCCCCGGCCGCAGCTGAACCAAGACTTGACGGGTCAACAGGAGTGTTGTTAATCAGGCTTTGAGCCAGGCTGTTTACTACCGCCCCTAACGACCCGCCTATGGCCGCGCCAATGGGTCCGAATATTGCGCCGAGCGCAGTTGTAAGTACTGCTATGGCGTTGCTTGATAAAACCGATAATATGGAACTCAAAAATCCTTTGAAAAATTCCACAAATGGATTCAAAGCCGCCTTCTCCGAGGCTGTAGGAACATAACTTGTATCAACCGGCAGGTATGTGGCCGCATATGTGGCAATACTCTCGGCAGTAGTTTTTGCCGTTATTGAATCCCCATTTTGTATAGAAGTGGTCTCTTTTTGTAGACTAGCGGCCATAGTTTGGTATTCCGGCACGCCGGAGCCTTTTAAATCCGAGATCAGGGCCGTTAACTGGCTAATAACCGACGCTTGCATTGATGTACCAATGGATGCCGCGGCGGTTGTAGCCAGGGCTGCTATACCCTGGGCAATCTTACTTTTGGTGTAAGGACTCTCAGCGGTTTTTGCATAATAATCAGGTCCTAAACCTGATGTCTTATACTCCGAGTATGCGCTCCCCTTTTCGCGGTAAAGAGATGTATCCGCATTTTGGTTTACACCTGAGCCTTTTGCTGTTTTTAATTCTTTGAGCGCGTCCTCGGTCTGACTCTTTGCGGCCTGTAAATTGTCTTCCGTGCTCGCCGCAAAAGACAGCAACGGAACAAAAACCAGTACTGCCGCAAGTACGATCCTGATAATTTTTTTCATATTTTGCCTCCTCACTGTGCTATTTTTTGAGTATCTTTTTTATATAATGCTATAATCTGCGGCTGTATTTCTCCGTCTATGTTTGCTTTCAAAATCATTAAATATGTCGGGCTGTACGCGTAATTTATGCGTATAGGCTCACTGGGAGCCTTAATATCATTGAAATATGTCGTATACACATCCATTTTTCTCGGGCCGTCGCGGATTACAAGACCCTGTATGGGATGCTCCGACTCAAATGTCACATCAAAATACGGTTTTCCCGGGTACTCGATCACCTCAGCCTTGTATGTACCCCAGGCAGTAGTCGCGGTATAGTTTAATACGCGCGATTGTGCCTCTTCAATTGTCACGGCATTTGTCGCCGGGGCAATTGTGTTGCTTGCTCTTTTTGTACGCGGCCGGTATATAGGCCGCCCGATTTTAGCTTTGGGCGCCGCCGGCAGGCGGATGGCCCGCTTTTGATTATCCAGCTTATACAGTGTTGCCATGGCCCAAATCGCGTCTTTTTGTGCCTGTAACGATTCCTCACCGGCGATAGCCGGGATTACAAAGGCACAAACGAGAGCAACAATTGTTAACGATTTTTTCATTTTATTTATCCTTTTTTTCAACCGGATAAGTTTGATAATAATAAATCATTATTATAGCAACAACAAAACTTAAAAAAACAGTTCCCCAAAAACCAAAGTTATAATCCAGCGTAATCGCACCCTGACCCTGGTTTACAGCTTGGTTGTCGGTGTTTGTTTTATATATGAAAAGCATAATAATGGTAAGTGCATTTACAATTGATCCGTTTCTAAAATTATTTTTGTTATTTTTAATAACAAAAAACAAACCAATCACTGTAAAAATAAATGCACCTATTACATATGGACTCGGATCCAATTTTTGTGTTTGACCGCTTATTTGTGTTGTAGTACCAGTAATTAATTGTATACCGGTAACCGACATGACTTTTTGACCTCCACACGATACGGTTACAAAAGGCATAGCAAAACAAATAAGTATTAGCGCATACAAAGACCAGGACAACTTTTTAAACTTTTCCATTGTTGTTAACCCCTTTAATTTTATTATTTTTAAAACTCATAGCCCACATATCCATACCATGCCGGCAGGCCTCCTTGTTTTTTATCAAACGTAATTCCCTCCGGTGCATAGACGTTACCACTCCCAAACGGCGGGGCAAAAGACGAATTATATGATGTAAGCGTTTTAAATGTATAATCGTTGTTTGATGTTGTGACAGCCAACCCGTACCGGAATTTACCAAATTTGTTCCTGACCGATAAAAACCATGGAAATTTATTTGGGTCAAAACCTGTTATTGCCTGAGACAATGGCAGTTGCGTTTCAAATATTACTTCATCCAAGGCAAAAATCCACTCTTTAAGATTATGCAGTTCAAAGCCTCCTGCCACAACGAGCGTCTGGGCAAACAACGACGTGTTTAAGACACCACAAGCGGCGTTAATCTTAACATGGTTGCCTATATCCGTGCTTATAGATAGATCAATTGCCGGATTTGCCGATAAAACGGAATAATTAAAATAGTCCGTTGTGCTTTTACCCACGTTTAAAATTATCTGAGACGGGCATTTTGCTATTTCCATATTTGCCCGGATTTGAAACAAGTAATATTCCTGACTGCCGTCATATGCCGTATGCAAAAAATTAAACATTGACGGAAAATAATACATTGACAGAGCAAGGGGTGGCAAATCAATTTCTTCGAGTTCCGGGATGCCCGCCTTTAGATAAAAAGGGATCGTAATACCTATCATGTCCAGATATCGCTGGCCGGCTGTTACGAACGGGCCAAAATAGTTTAATGTGCTTATTGTCTTTGTAAGTTCTACACGGCCAAACGTGATATTAAAATAATTGTTAACATACTGGAATTTTGCAATCAAAATTTCAGTGAACACCGGCATGTTTTCGTTACTCATGGGCTTTGTAAGCCTGATAAACGCGTCAGCTAAAAAATTATCAAACAAAGTCTGTTTGGCTTTAATGGATAATTTATTAGCAAAAAGTTTTCCGTTCGCGTCGTCCTGATAGTCGGTTTTAAGATCAATTGAAAACTTTGTACTCATGCCAAACTGGCTTCCGCCGGATTCAGTTCGCTGCTGTGTTGTTGGAACAGCCGTTGCTGTTACAGGCACAGCGACAATTGCTGCCGGTGATACAGGGGCCGGTACTGATGTCCTTATTTCACCGGCCAATACAAAACCCGCTGAAAATATAAGTATTAAAACCACTGCAAAAAATTTAATACAATTTTTCATGTTATAAACGCTCCTTAAGTTTAATATGTGAAATCTGTCCTTGCTGTTACCGTCATTGAAAATCCGTCGTCATTGTAAAATTCCATCTGGAATTTTACTTTTGAGATAGTGGTCAAAGAAGAATATCTATCTGTCTCATACATATGCGCGTAAATGGTGTAGATTGACCCGTTGTAAATATCCGTTGGTTCCGCCGGCACGTATGGGGTTGTCACAGGCCCAAGGGCCGTGCCATTAATAAATAGCCAGGACGAGTTAAACGCATAACTGTCAAGGTAATACCAATTATTAGTATTACCGTATAATGACATATATATTTGCACCGAGGATGGCGCGGGGTTTGATATGGGTACAATTCTGGCTTTAATCGGAAAAGTTGTCGGAAAATTTGTGTGGTCAACAATAGCGCCGTCTGATACGTTTGTATTATTTGTGTTAACAGATACAGTCAAATTAACATAACCGGCAAATGGAGGACTTCCGATCGGGATATCAGTCATAACAAAGTATCGAATTGGTATTTCGTTATTTGCATTTTGGTCTTTAAGCCTAAAATTCCAACCCTGGTACAGGGTATAACCATTGACAGTATCACCGGCGGGATATTTTTCAGCCACGCCAATTTGGCCCCAAGCCGTAAACGTTAAAGGCGCAAAATAATAACCTACAAGATAATATTTGGGAGTTGTAATCGTAAGTGTTGATGTATCACCGTCATTTTCGACAAATGGCGGCACAAACTGCCATTGAAACGCACCGGGCAGTCCGTCAACTTCCAAATCCAATTTCTTTTTTTGTGGTGTTGAATATTTTAAATGATAAATAATGGTATGTTTTATACACGTAAAAATATTTGCTGATTTTGGATCCATTGTCATACTTATTGTAGGCTTGCCCCTGTCAATTGCAATTGCGGCCCAATCTTTTGTGACATTAATATTATATGTTAACGGATTTGTAAAACCGTGATCAATATCATTGGGTATTATTAATTGATGATTGCCATAACCATTAAGTGTCACTAACAAGTACCCTGTTGCGTTTGTCGTGCCGCTTACCGCGTCAATGGTCATGTAGACATTTGCGGCCGGTATACCGCTGTCGGACAAAGTAATTTCCACGCGCAAGGGCGGCGCCGGTGTCGGTGTAGCGTCATATGGCGCAAATGGTGCTGACCGCTTACCGCACGACAACGCCACTAATAACACGATCGTGATCAGCATGACCCAAATAGGCAATTTTTTAATCATTATTTGACCCTCCATTAGTAATCGGTCCCGCAATTTACTGTATAACTAAACCCGTCGTCGTTAGAAAAAGTTACTGGCATGTGTATCCATACCCAAGCCGGGTATGGTGAAGCCAGAGGGTATGCTCCTTTTACGCATATTTTTGCGCTATTATAAAAAAAAGTATTATAAATATCCGTTATAATCATGACCGGAGCCGGTGGATATATCGGATATGTCATAAAATTTGAACCAACAGCAAAAGTTTTAGCACTGGGACTAAACAACTCAAAAGGTATAAATGCGTTCCAGACCGGCACATATCCTACTGTTTCCGTGTTTGAAACAGAAACTTTGAGCGGTAAATTTGTTGGAAAATTTTGTAAGTTTGAAAATTGAAATATCCTGCCTATTTCGACCCCTGCGGCGGTAAAGACTTGGGTTATATTGGCGGTGTCGGTCACGCTCACGCCAATAAAATCAAATCCCCAATTTTGATATAGTGCATAACCGGCAATTGTGTCCCCTGCCGGAAAAGGTATGCCAGTTCCATCATCGCCGGACGCGGTAAACGTCAAATAATTATAATATTTGCCAATCTTTAAATATTTTGGGGTTGTAATTGTAAGTATTGATGTATCGCCGGTATTTTGCACATAGGGCGGTACAAACTGCCAGCTGGTGCCTGTCGGCAGGCCGTTAACTAATAGAGTATATTTTTTAGGGGTATCGGTTTTGTAACTTACATTATATATGATATTAGTTGAGCCTGACCCAAACGAATTTGTATACAACGGATCAAGTGACATTGATATTGTCTGAGTGCCGCGGTCAATTGTCTTTTGACTAATATTGGCGGTGGCGTTGAGGCTGTACTCAATCGGCGTTGTAAATCCGTGTGTAGTATCATTAGGGATTATAATTCTATGGTTGCCATAGCCATAGATAGTGATTTTAGCCAGACCTAAAGTATCGGTAGTGCCGCTTGTTGTAACGTTGCCCGAGGATATAACCTGTATGAGCACACCCTGCGCGGGTATGCCGTTGTCAGTCAATGTAATTTCTGCGCGTAGTTCAGTGCCCGGTGTCGGTGGAACGTCATACGGCGCGCCGGCAGGGTTTAACTTATTACATCCCACCGCAACTAATACACACAGTATGACTGCAACGGTTTTCAACGATTTTATTATTTTTATCACTTAAGCCCCCGGCACGTAGTAGATAAGGATGTTGTCAAGATATACCGTGCCAAACGTATACTCTATATTCATGTTTGTAAAAACTCCAAAACAAGTTGGATATACTGTATTAATGGGTGATACAGGAGTACCAGCCAGGCTACACTCAACCGAATTATAGCAAGTTATATTTTGAGCAATCAGCAAATCATTAAAATATACGTCATATGTATTTGTATTTAAATTTATTACAAATGAGTATTTTTCAAAAATATTAAAAGCGTATTGCGCCGCGCTGTAAAAACTCGCCTTAGCTGTATAAATATTAATAGCACCGGTTGTATTAAGATCAATGCGCGCTTTTTCGAGCTGATTGATATATATGGTAAATCCCTTAGTGCCTGTACCGTCTTTACGAACATAAAAATGAGCGTAGATTTTGCCGGACAATGTGTTTGGGATTGTGTCCACAAACGGGCCTTTAACAATCTCGCGATCCGCATCAACAATTTTTCCGTCAACCATAAGACACTTAGGATATGATACAAATGCTGTGTTGGTGACCACGTTATAAACGCTCATAGGGTAAGACGTCATTGCTCCTGATACGCGCTGCCATGTGCCGGCAGAGTTTGTTGGTGTCACACCCACGGCATAGCTTTCAAAATTTTCTGACATTAAGATTGTGGCATTGGCCGGTGGCGTATTAAAATCCTGTCCTTGCGGGCCGGTAGGCCCGGCCGGACCGGTTGTGCCTGGTACACCTTGTGTACCTTTGCAGGACATCATGCTTAATGCCATTACTACGACTAAGATTACGGTCAATAACTTTTTCATTTTGTTGCCTCCCTTTATTATTGTATTAATTCAGAAACAGCTTTATTCACGACTTCTTTGATACCTTCCTTTGCTGTTTGTCCTAAATATTTATCTACGGTTGTTTCATTTGCATCGCCTTCAAAATCCGCATTCCCCTCAAGTTTTTTTGTTTTCAAAACGCTTTCAGTTTTTCCGTCAATAACCGTCATTTCAACTCCTAAACGATAATTTACAACGGCTTTTGTTGAAAAGAGTTCAGTCGCATAAACAAACTTTAATTTATGTTCTGTCATTGAAAATTTAATTATTTTATCAAAGCTACTTAGTTCTGTGCCATCAGAAACAGTTACATTAAGATACTTGCTTTTTACACTACTTATTAATCCGTCATAAAATGCGCCGCCTAAAGTTATTATATAAGTATGTATGCTTCCTTCCAGACTACTTGCGTGTATGTTTTCTACGTAATCCTTAATTTCATTGTCAATTACAACGAGTACTTTTTCCGAAGATTTTTTGTCCAAAACAACATCGGGTGTGATTGTATCTTTCAAAACATACCTCATGGTACAACCAGACAAAAACAAAACTGCAACCATTACGACTAAGATCACGGTCAATACTTTTTTCATTTTACTTCCCCCTCTGGCCTGAAGCCAATTTGTTTTTTTTCTACTTTCAAGGTGCCAAAATGGCACCTTGAAATATCCTATTCTCTTGAGGGACCATTTTGGAACTTCAAGTTTAAGATCAAAATTTGCAAACTTAAATGAATTTTTTCTCAAATCTTTCCCATTATCTGCTCATCAATTACTTTTTTAAGCCCTACCGGGTTGTCAATGTAACTGTGCAATCCTGCTTTATCCCCGCCCGTACCGGCCGGGATAACTGAGCCATATCCAAACAACCGACCCGCGATTGACTGCTGCAGTTGTATACTCTCAATCCTGTTTATGAAGATCTCCCGCGCTTGTGTGGCTATAAGACCGGTCTTTACGATTATGCGCTTGTTGGTGACCCCAAACTCTGACCCAATGTACTCACTAAACATAAAAAATGCTATTAATAGACCCGCGCCGTCCACTACATAGCCCTGGATAGTTCTACCCATGGCCGCGCCGATCAAGAGCACCAGAACAGGGGTAATAAATATTATCCAGTGCAATCTGGCCACGTATAAAAGATTTTCACCTGCAACCAGATTTTTTTCACTGTACCCCACTTTTATCTCTCCTAAAGCCGACTTATAAGCCGGACAAATTTTTTAAATAAACGATTATAAAA
>CALAOR010000041.1 GCA_937889595.1 uncultured bacterium | reverse complement strand
CGCTTGTATTATAAGGGTTTTAGTGGCGCACAGGCCATAGAAAAATTTCATCCGCGCCGGACACGATAAAGAATTTCATGGTTTTATGGGGTTTTCCGACAGTATCATAGAGACAAGAGATTTGAGCCTGGAGGTATAACCAGGCGAAATTCTAGGCTCCAGTCTCCTGTCTCTACAACTTGAGGGTATTTACAACAGGGCAGTATTTTCTTCTGCTCCACATTGACACGCTTGTTTTTTAATGATATTATGGCTTGTTTTTAAATTCATACGGGATGGGAATAATGAAAAAAATTGTTTTTATTGTTCTGCTTGCGGCACTTGTATGCCCGCTTTTTGCGGGGAATACCGCCTTGTCTTCATATCTGCTTGTTGATTCCTATCCTGAATCAGCTGCAAAAGGGCCGGCTTCAGGCACGGCTTCTTACGGGGTAAGCAATTCCGACTTAAATCCGGCTGCAGCGGCAGGGGTGGAAAATTTTGCTTTTTCAGCCATGCACTCGGTTTTTCCGCTTAATATTTCCCTGGAAAAAATTAGCGCCGTGAAGTATTTTGATTTTGGATGTTTGGGGGTAAATATTTCCTACATGGATTTCGGGGCATACAGCGGCATAGGCGCGGATGAAAACCTGTACCCGGTACTGACGGGCCTGGTTGAAAACCCTTTTTCAATATACGGTTCATTAATATACGCCAGGAAGTTTGAAAACTTTAGTTTAGGCGCGGCAGTCAAGCTTATAGATGAAAACCTGTCAGGCACGCCGGCTTATACTGGCGCAGTTGACCTGGGGTTTATAATTGAGAATTTATCCGTAGACGACCTGAACCTGGGGTTTTCCGCCTGCAATATTTCAAATAAAGACAATGATTTCGCGCTTCCGCTCGACTTAAAGGCCGGCCTTTCATACAACATAAAAGACAGGATACGCGACATAGTTAAGATCACGGCGTCCGCTGATTACCTGGTTTATGACCAGGCTATAAGGGGAGGGGCGGGTTTTGATTATGCGGTCTTTGACGAATTTATTTTAAGGGGCGGGTTTACACTGGGAAACAAACAGGACCTTAAGTTCGAAGCGGGTTTCAGCTTAAAAGCCGGCGGGACATCTTTTTCTTATGCTTACGTTCCCGACGTTTTAACCGGCGGTACGCACAAGTTTTCCATATCAGGCGCCTTCGGCAAAGAACAGGAAAATTCCGAAAAACCCGAGGCAAAAGGCGGGGAAACATTCAGCGGATACATGGAGTCGGGGAATTATTATTATGAAAACAGCCAGTACAGGCAGGCCATCAAGTATTATGAATATGTAAACCTGCTTTACTGGAAAGAGATTGAGGACATGAAAGACAGGGAAAAATCGTCTTTCTTCCAGAAACTGGGCATATGTTACTATAATGTCAGGGATAACAAGAACGCAAAACAGTATTTTGACAGGGCGCTTTATTTTGACAGGGAGAATGAGATCCTTAAACATTGGATAAAATCGCTCAAATGATTGCGGAATCCGGATTGCGCATTGCGGATTGAACGGCGTGATTTGTTTTATTTTGGGATTTGGATCTTGTGATTAATTTTTTAAAAAGGAGTAATATGAAAAAGGCGCTGATTGTACTGGCACTGGCATTCTCTGCGGGACTGTTGTTCGGCGTTAATACGCCCACAGATACGCCTACAGTTATAGAGACCGATACAGAAACGGTGTCTGCGACCGTGACGCAGACACAGACGCAGACGGCGGCTGACACATATACTGCCACGCCTACAAATACGGCCACTAAAACACAGACACAGACAGCGTCTGACACGTATACTGCCACGCCTTCAAATACGGCCACTAACACACAGACACAGACAGCATCTTTTACGGCCAGCTCAACCCGTAGCTTTACTTTTACGCGGACCCCGACTTATACCGTAACAAATACCGCGACTGGAACCGGAACTTTAACCGCAACGTCAACTGTAACCCCGACTATGACCCTGACGTTTACAGCGACTTCAACCATGACCATTACACCGGCATATACAATCACGCTTACTTTTACAGACACCCCGGCCCCGTATCCGACGCCGACCATACCGCAGTCGGTTTATGAAGGTTTTAAGAACAGCCTGTATCCAAATCCGGCAAAGCAGGGAGACACAGTGTACATGCTTTATGATATTCAGGGGGCCGCAGTGATAACTGTTAGTATTATTACGTTTGACGGAAGGAAAGCCGCGGAGGTTCAGGAAAGTGTTTCTGGCCGGGGCAGGTTGGCTGTGGATACCAGGGCCATGGCAGCGGGAGTGTATTTTTATACGGTAAAAACAACATACTCAAACCTGGAAGAAAAATCAAAGCCAAAAAAGATAGTCATAAGCAGGTGATTGTTTAGAACCGTTGACAACAGCCCTCTGGGTTGTTATAATTGTAAATATTCCGTTAACAGCGAAAACAGGAGGCTTTATGGCCGTTAAAGCAAAGGAAAAAAAGAAATTTACATTTGCACAGTTCCAGATAATAACTTTCACCCTTGTGGGATTTGCGTTAGGCGCGCTGATCAGTTATTTTTATTTCAGCCAGCTTTTTGATGTTTATATGGCGCAGAAACTTAAATACATAGAACAGGACTGGAGCAGGACCGAATACTTCGCGAACCGGCTGGCTGACCAGACTATCGCCTTAAAGAAACTGCTGATTCAGGACAGGGTAAAAAAAGTGGATTATGAGCCTTTTGACAGGACCGTGGATATAAGAAGCCGGATAATCGGCGGGGATACACTGGGTGAAAAAGTGCCCTTACTTAAGCAGTTTGAGGAAGAAGTGAACATGGTAATAAGCTATTATAATTCGAGGATGGATCTGAGGAAAAAAAAGTTTTCGTACCTGGAATGGGGCAATATAACCCAGGGATACATAAAGGAATATGAACCCACAAAACCCGAGTATAATGAATCAGCAGATGATTTTAACGGCAAGATAAAGATATTCCCATACAGCTGGGTCGCAAAAAGAAAAAAATACAAGACTTTGCCTTTGACAGAGGAAGGCAAAATAACGCCGGTGCAGACGGCTACCGAGAAATACTTCAAAACTCTTCCGGGGGCTTCGAGAGAAGTTGAAGGACCAGTGCCGGGAGAGAATAACCCTCCTGAGGAGGAGATTAAGATGAAGAAGTAGTTTTCCGGAGGAAAGTCCGGACTCCATGAAGTGCGGTGCCCGGTGAAAACCGGGGCATGGCGTGAATCAAGCCGCCATGATGGATAGTGCAACAGAAAACGTACCGCCGTTCGGCTTAGCTTACGGTTCCCCAGCAGTTTTTAATGTGGAGGGGTACCCTGAGCTAAGTCGAAGGGTAAGGGTGAAAAGGTGGGGTAAGAGCCCACCGCGTATTTCCGCAAGGGATACGGCATTGAAAACCCCGCCGGGAGCAAGGCCAAATAGAGGGCAATAGTCATATTTTTACCGCAAGGGAAAAAGTATGACGGGACAACTTCGGTCCTTATGCCCGGGTAGGCTGCATAGAGTAATTGTCGTCGTCCGCCAAAGCAGCTTTTTAGGCGAAGGCGGAACACAGAATCCGGCTTATAACACCGGCGTTGTTTTGCAGATCCTCTGGAAAAGATAAAGATGCGTTTAGTTACAGAGACAAGAGACTGGAGACTGGAGGGAACCTAAAACAAAACTCCGCGTTCCGGTCTCTTATTCTTTAATTCTAAACGATTTTGTATTAATTTTAGGCTCCAGTCTCTTGTCTCTTAAACTCTAAATGAGAGGTTTACCATGTACAACTTCACCGACCTTCACCTGCACACTACGTTTTCCTGGGATGCGGAGCAGACCATGGAGGCCCTGATTAAGAAAGCTTACAAGGAAGACATAGAATTCTTAGGGCTCACCGAACACCTGGATTTCCACAACAACCACCCGCAGAGCTTCATGCACCTGGATTATGACAAGTACACAAAAGCGGTGGAACACGCGAAAAAGGACTTTCCCGGGCTCATCAAGGGAGTGGAAGTAGGCGAGCCAAATACGCATTCAGACCTGTATGAAAGGTATATGGACAACAAAAATTTTGATTTCATAATGGCCTCTGTCCACTGGATAGACGGCGCGACCCCGGTATTTGAGGAGTATTTCAAACGGTATAAATCCTATGACGACGCTTATAAAAAGTATTTTGAGGAAAAATTCAAGCTTGTTTCATACGGAAAGTTTGACGCCGTTGCGCACTTAACACTGGTGCACAGGCTTGGTAAGAAGCTGTACAATGATTATACATATGAAAAGTATAAGAAAGAAATAGACGACATACTTAAGGTTATTATAAGCAAAAATCTGGCGCTCGAGGTCAACTGCTCGGGGCTCAGGTATCCTGCAGGGGAACTCATACCTGATGAAAACGTGATAAAGGCCTATCTTGAACTCGGCGGCAATTCGCTGTTTTTAGGTTCAGACAGCCACACAATAAAAGATTCTTTTTTCGGGATAAAGCAGGGTTATGAAACTCTTGATTCTCTTGGAGTGAAAGAAATAGTGATTTTTGAGAAAAGGAAACAGGTAAGGATACCGCTCAGGGACGATGATATAGAAGGATTGTAATTAAAATCGGTTTTTGTCTGTGTAACCGCAACATTTAGGTTGCGGATCTTGTTTGAAACGTTGGCTCATTTAAACCGCGTTAATTCAAAATCCGCAACCTAAAGGTTGCGGCTACATAAACAAATTCACAAAAACAACACGAAAGGACCCAACATTGAAAATCTACAAAAACAACTTAAACGACTCTAAGCCCTTCATCACCAAGGACTCATCCATAATCCGATCCATCCTTGACTCAACCAACGCCAAAGTGAAGAACTCCTCCCTTGCCGAGGCGGTGGTGCCGGAGGGAAAAGCCACCATGGCGCACCAGCACAGGGAAACAGAGGAGATATATTACTTCACGCAGGGCCGCGGGACCATGATATTTAATATGAAGGAGCGTTTCCCCGTGAAAAAGGGTGACGGCGTCCTCATACCCCCGGGGACAACACACAAAGTGATCAATAAGGGCAAGGAAGACCTTAAGATACTCTGCGTGTGCGCGCCGCCTTATTCTCACAACGACACCTTTATCATGGAAAAGGCCTACAAGCTGGTCATCTTTGATTTTGACGGCACGCTTGTTGACAGCGCGACCGGCATATGGCATACGGCAAATGAAATGGCAAAAATATATAATATGAAGCCGTTAAAGAGGGATTTTGTAATAAAGGCGGTCGGCACGGGTCTTGACAGTTTCCTTACCGACCTGTTCCCCGGGCAGGTAAAGGGATTTGGAATGAAAAAAGTGATGGGGATTTACCGCGCCATATATGACGTCAAGTACAAGGACGGCCTGAGGATATACAGGAACGTAAAACAGACCCTGAAATATTTATACGCGAGGGGGGTCATGCTCGCCATAGCTTCAAACAAATTGAAAAAGTATGTGGATGACATAAATAAGGAACTTGGCATACATGATTATTTTGACATAACCCTCGGCAGCGAGGACGTGCTGCGGCGCAAACCCGACCCTTTTGTGGTCCGTCATTTAATGAAAAAATACAGTCTCAGGAAAAAAGACGTTTTATTCGTGGGCGACAGCCAGTATGACGTGGAAACCGCAAAAAACGCCGGAGTTGACTGCGCTTACCTGGAATACGGATACGCGGACAAAAAGATCATAAAAAAACTTAAACCGGAATTTTACCTGGATGATTTCGGTGCTTTGAGGGAAATAATATAAATGGAACTCATAATAAATTCCATAGTGCCCGTGTTTTTGATAGTTGCCCTGGGGTATTTTTTTAAAAAGAAAAACATCATAGAAGAAGCCACTGAGAAATTCCTGAATAATATCGCGTACTACCTTTTGCTCCCGGCAATGATATTTATAAGCATATACAAGTCGCCTTTTGAAAAGATCCTTGACCTGCGCGTGGTGCTCGGCATATACGCGGGGGTTTTCATCGTATTTATCGCGGCGGCGGCCATTGCTTTTGCGTACCCCAGGGAAAAACGGGCCGGGTTTGTGCTGCCTGCCTTCAGGACAAATATTGCATATATGGGGTTTCCGCTGATCCTGCACGCGTACGGCCAGCTTGCTTTGGCCGAGATAAGCGTGCTGACGGGTTTTATAGCGCCGGTGACCATAATGCTTTCCATAATTTACCTTAAAATACTGTACAGGGAAAAGGACAAAAAAACAAAAGGGATCATTTACCATGTTATCACCGACCCCCTTGTGATCAGTTCGGTCGTGGGGATAGGTTTTTCATATTTTAAACTGAAACTACCGCAGTTTGCCGTAAACACGCTTGACATGATATCCTCCATGGGCTCGCCTTTGATGTTAATCACGGTCGGAGCGGGGCTGAAAATATCGGCCATACATAAGGACAAGATATTGGTCGCGATTTCCACGGTCTTAAAATTAATAATACAGCCTGCCATAAGTTTATTCATATTCACATATTTAATTCCTGTCTCAGGGCTGGAGTTTAAGGTAGCTGTCATGACTTTTACCTTCCCATCCGCTCTGTCCACATATATTATGGTAAAGCAGTACAAAGGAGACGGCGAATTGACAGCCGCGATAATAATGGTAACTACATTGTTATCAATATTGACCATGTCAGGATGGATATTGTTCTTAGGCTGACATCAACTATTAAAGGCCTGATGCATAAGGCGTTTATGAAGTATATGTGGGAACACTGTGGGTAATACATTGAAAAACAATAATATGCCTTTAAAATATGGCTGTTTATTGTGTGGCTGACTGCCGGCAATATGTGGATAAAACATCTAAAAACAGGTATAAAAATAAGGTGTTTATGAAGTTATACACAAATATTATTCATCATGCAACAAGGCAAATCAGGAATAAATCATATTTACCCCGTCTATTTATTCCATAAATTTTAAGGTTAAAGCATTTTTATTGGCATATGAATATGCCACTATTTTCGTTTCACAATACGATAAATTTAAAATTTGACTGATTTTTAAAAAAGTGATATATTAAATAGAAAGGAGATAACGCTTATGACCCGTAAAGTTTTGTCAAAAAATAAAATCCAAAAAGAAGGCCTGACTTTTGACGATGTTTTATTGATACCTCAAAGGTCCGCGGTGCTTCCCAGAGAAGTGCAGTTGAAGACGAAATTCTCAAGGAATATTTCCATAAATATTCCCTTGGTTTCCGCTGCCATGGATACTGTCACAGAATCCAAACTTGCCATTGCCATAGCCCAGGAAGGCGGAATCGGTGTCATTCACAAGAATTTGACAATAGATGAACAGGCTAAAGAAGTCGACAAGGTAAAGCGTTCCGAAAGCGGCATGATACTCGACCCCATAGTGCTTCACCTGGATTCCACTGTTGCCCAGGCAGCCGAATACATGAACAGGTACAGCGTATCCGGGTTTCCGGTCGTTGAAGGCAAAAAACTTGTGGGCATACTTACCAACAGGGACCTTCGTTTTGTAAAGAATAAAAAGCAGAATATAAGCGAGCTTATGACCCCGAAAGAAAGGCTCATCACCGCTAACAGCGGCATATCCCTTGAAAAAGCCCAGGAAATACTCCATAAGAACAGGATAGAAAAACTGCCTGTAGTTAACAAGGATTTTGAATTAAAGGGGCTGATCACCATTAAAGACATTGAAAAAAGGCTCAAGCATCCGTACGCCGCCAAGGATAAATTCGGCAGGCTGATGGTCGCGGCCGCTGTGGGGCCGTCCGATGAATTGTTTGAGCGCGCGCAGGCATTGATCAACGCCGGTGTGGACGCGCTTATAGTGGAAACGGCGCATGGGCATTCAGAAGGGGTTTTGAAAGCTGTTACTGACCTGAAAAAAAGGTTCAAGAATATTGATATAATAGGCGGAAATATAGCCACGGAAGAGGGCGCGCGCGACCTGATCAAGGCCGGTGCGGATGGATTAAAAGTCGGCATGGGGCCGGGTTCCATATGCACCACAAGAATTATCGCGGGTATAGGCGTTCCGCAGATCACGGCAATAATGGACGCGGTAAAGGCAGTGGGGAAAACCGGCGTAACCGTCATCGCCGACGGCGGCATAAAATATTCAGGGGACATTACAAAAGCCATTGCTGCGGGCGCAGACACGGTCATGATAGGAAGTCTTTTTGCCGGCACGGAAGAATCACCCGGCGAGACGGTGCTGCTTGAAGGCAGGAGTTTTAAATCCCACCGCGGCATGGGATCCCTGGCCGCTATGAAAAAACGCGGCGGCAGGGAAAGGTACTTCCAGTGGGAAGAGGAAGAGGAAAAACTGGTCCCAGAGGGAATAGAAGGCCGCGTTCCTTTCCGCGGGGCATTGTCGTCCACGGTACACCAGCTCCTGGGCGGTGTACGCGCCGGCATGGGATACTGCGGGGTAACAAACATAAAAGAACTTAAGGAAAACACAAGTTTTGTCAAGATAAGCAACGCGGGGCTTAAAGAAAGCCACCCGCACGATATAGCCATAACGAACGAAGCTCCGAATTACAGGATTATGAAGTAAAAAAACTTCAAAGGAAAACTTTTAAATGAAACACGATACTATTCTTGTTCTGGATTTTGGATCGCAGTATACCCAGCTCATTGCCCGCAGGGTCAGGGAGATGGATATATATTCCGAGATAATTCCTTTTAACACTACATTGGAAAAGATAAAAGCGATCGCGCCCAAGGGCATTATATTATCCGGAAGCCCGGCGTCCATATATGATAAAAAGCCGCCGCTTCCCGACATGCGCATATTTGACCTGGGGCTGCCCATACTCGGCATATGTTACGGCATGCAGGTGATAGCCAAAAAATTCGGGGGCAAGGTCGAGAAGTCGGACCACAGGGAATACGGGTTCACGGAACTTAAGATCCGGGAAAAAGAAACGCTGTTGAACCAGCTTTTCAAAGAGGAAATAGTCTGGATGAGCCACGGCGACAAGCTTGTGAAAAGCCCTGTTGGGTTTAAAACGATAGCTGTAACCGACAGTTCGGATTACGCCGTTATAGCAAATCCGGGAAAAAAAGTATGGGGCATACAGTTTCATCCCGAAGTGGCGCACACGAAAAACGGGAAAATAATCCTGGAAAATTTCAGCGTGGATATCTGCAAAGCAAAGCAAAACTGGACCCCGGAATCATACATAAAAACAGCAGTGGAGGAGATAAAAAACAGGGTCGGCAACGAGCGCGTCCTATGCGGGGTATCGGGCGGGGTTGACTCCACGGTCGCGTCTGTACTAATAAGCAAAGCGGTCGGAGACAGGCTTACATGCGTGTTCGTGGATAACGGCCTGCTCAGGATGGATGAAGGCACAAAAGTCATGGAAATGTTCAGGAAACTCGGGATAAAAGTGACCCTGATAAAGGCGGCGGAAGCATTCCTTAAAAGGCTGAAAAAAGTCACAGATCCCGAGAAAAAAAGAAAGATCATCGGCAATTATTTCATAGAGGTTTTTGAAAAGCATACCAGGAAACTCAGGAAAAAAATGGGCCGTTTTGAATTTCTGGCACAGGGAACGCTGTACCCCGACCTCATAGAGAGTGTCTCGGTAAAGGGCCCTTCAGCCATGATAAAATCGCACCATAATGTGGGCGGTCTCCCGGCAAAGATGGAAATGAAGCTCATAGAACCGCTGAAATTTTTATTCAAGGACGAGGTAAGGGAGATAGGAAAAAAACTCGGCATAGCGCAGGACGTTTTATGGCGCCAGCCTTTTCCCGGTCCGGGCCTCGCTGTCAGGATACTCGGGGATATCACAAAAGAAAGAACCGCGATATTAAGGAAAGCCGACAATATAATAGTTGAAGAGATAAAAAAAGCCGGGCTGTATTTCAAGATATGGCAGTCATTCGGAGTGCTGCTGCCCGTCAAGACAGTCGGGGTCATGGGTGATTTGCGTACATATGAAAATGTGATAGCCCTGCGTGCAGTGGATTCCAAGGACGGCATGACGGCTGACTGGGTAAAACTGCCATATGAAGTTTTAAACACAATAAGCTCGCGCGTCATAAATGAAGTAAAAGGCGTCAACAGGGTGGTATACGACATATCAAACAAACCGCCGGCTACCATCGAGTGGGAATAACGCAGCCCGATGCTATTGCGGAATTCGGATTGGAAAATCGAAAGATTTTGCTTGTGCAGGCGCCGCGGATTTTAGGAACTATTGAGGGTGTTGGCGGAAAAGTCCTTAATGATAGGTCGTGTCCGGCACGGATGAAATTTTTCTATGGATTGTGCGCTTGTATTATAAGCGGAGCTTGATATGAGAGGATGATAAATCCTTGATTTTCAT
>CALAOR010000040.1 GCA_937889595.1 uncultured bacterium | reverse complement strand
AAGAGTTAAGGTTCGCCATCCGTGAGGGCGGCAGGACCGTAGGTTCGGGAATAATCACAGAGATCGTAGAATAAAAGAAAAGGATGACACTATAAAATGAGAGATATCATTACTTTAGCCTGCAGCGTATGCAAACGCAGGAATTACACACAGACAAAGAACAAAAAGCTCCATACAGAAAAGCTCGAAGTTAAAAAACACTGCAAGTGGTGCAAGAAACATACTTTACATAAGGAAACGAAGTAAGTTAAATTTTAAATTTTAACTACCCTTAGAAAGTAGGCCAGTAGCTCCAATTGGTAGAGCAGTGGTCTCCAAAACCATTTGTTGGGGGTTCAAATCCCTCCTGGCCTGCCAAATTTTGCGGAGCGAAATTTGGCAAAGTATCGGCGCCAGTGATGCAAATAGCAAAGGCCAGAAAATGAAATATCCGCCGGACAAGCGAGTGGCGACGGTCAACCTGCTCAACTGTTCAACTGCTCAGGTTTAAGGTTTTGAAGTAGAAGTAGAAGTTAACAGCAGGCTTTTATCCCTGCCCACCTTGATGCGGTTGGGCCGGTTTAAATATTACGAAAAACGGAACATGGAGCAAACAATGCAAAAGTTAATACAGTTTGTAAAAGACGCGTGGCGCGAACTCAAGAACGTCACGTGGCCCGGAAGAAAGGAAATAATAGCCTCGACGGTAATAGTGGTCCTTGTGACGCTGCTTCTCATGATTTACCTCGGAGTTATTGATTTCGTCCTGGCTAAGATTGTGAAACTTATTTTTGCTTAAGGAGAACTTTAATGGCTAAGAAATGGTATGTAGTCAGTACTTACGCAGGCCAGGAAAACAGCGTAAAGGAAAACCTGGAACAGAGGATACAGACATATAACCTGAATGAAAAGATCACCAGCGTTATAATACCCTCTGAAAATGTGACCGAAATAAAGAAGAAAAAAAAGGTTATCAGGAACAAAAAGTTCTTTCCCGGCTATATCATGGTTGAGATGGATATTGATATAGACACAGAGGAAGGCAAAGAGATCCTGTATATCCTGCGTCACACTCCGAAGGTCACCGGGTTTGTAGGGACAAAGTCACGGCCCATACCTTTATCCGAGCCCGAAGTACAGTCCATTATGGACCTCATGGAAGACAGGAAAAAGAAGCCGAGAATGGCCTCTTATTTCGAAGAAGGCGAACATGTGAAGATAACAGACGGGCCGTTCATGAACTTTAACGGAGTTGTCGAGGAAGCCATGCCGGAAAAAGGCAAGATGAAAGTCATTGTCACTATTTTCGGAAGGCCCACGCCGGTGGAACTTGAGTTCTCGCAGGTTGAAAAAATAGTGTAAGAGATCGCGTAGCGTGCCGCTTTTTAAGCGTGCCGTGTGGATCGTTAAAAATATTCAAGGAGAAGTGAAATGGCAAAAGTAAAAAAGTTAATCACGCAGATCAAGCTGCAGATACAGGCAGGAAAAGCAAATCCTGCGCCGCCTGTAGGCCCGGCGCTCGGACAGCACGGCGTGAACATCATGGAGTTCTGCAAGCAGTTCAATGACCGCACAAAAGACCGCGGAGACCTGATATTGCCGGCCGTGATCGACGTGTTCGAAGACAGGTCGTTCAGTTTCATCATCAAGACCCCGCCGGCGGCTGTGCTCCTGAAGAAGGCTGCTAACATCATCAAGGGTTCGGGCGAGCCTAACAAGGTAAAAGTCGCTAAAGTCACAAAAGCGCAGGTTATCGAGATCGCAAAGATTAAAATGCCGGACTTAAACACGACAAAGCTCGAGTCGGCGGTTAAGATGATAGAAGGAACCGCCAGGAACATGGGAATTACCGTAGAATAAATCAGCAGTGCCTGTTCTTAAAAAGGCTGCACGAAGAATAAAAGGAGATTTATCAATGAAAAAGAAAGAAAGCAAAAGGCATAAAGCTTTAGTGCCGCTCGTCGACCCTTTAAAGGTTTACGAAACGGCGGAAGCTGTGGCTATCCTGAAAAAAACGGCGACCACAAAGTTTGACGAGAGCATAGACATGTCCGTCAACCTTTCCAAAAAGCCGGTACAGGCCGAGCAGCAGATCAGGACCACGGTCGCGCTCCCAAAGGGAAGCGGCAAAAAAGTACGCGTTATTGTTTTCGTGAAGGGCCCGAAGGAAAAAGAGGCCGCTGAAGCAGGCGCGGATGTCGTGGGCGCGGAAGACCTGATAGAAAAGATCAAGGGCGGGTGGATGGATTTTGACGTGGCTATCGCCGCTCCCGACATGATGAAAGACGTAGGAAAGCTGGGTAAGATCCTCGGAACCAAGGGTCTCATGCCAAACCCCAAATCGGGAACAGTTACCCCCGACGTTGCAAAGGCTGTCAGGGATTTTAAGGGCGGCAAGGTTGAGTACAGGTCAAACAAGGAAGGCGTAGTTCATGTTCTCCTGGGAAAAGCTTCTTTTTCCGAAGCTGATATCATAGAGAATGTCGAGCACTTCATCAGGACCTTTTTAAAGCTCCCGGCTCTCGCAACCAAGGGCCAGTACGTAAAGAGCATGTATATATCCACGTCCATGGGCGTGGGACTTTCCATAAATTTCAAAAAGTATTTGTAAAGAGGTGGGATAAAAATGTCAGCCAATAAGAAGAAAAAAAAGGTAGTGATCGACAACACGATGGAACGTTTTAAAGCCGCAAACGGGGTTATCATAACCGATTATCAGGGGCTTTCAGTTTTAAAGATCAATGAATTAAGGCGCAAGCTTGAAAAAGCCGGGGCAGACTACAAAGTAGTGAAAAACACGCTGTCCAAAAAGGCTTTGGATGAGCTTAACATCGGCAAGGATTTAAAAGGGCTTTTTACAGGCGTGACCGGCCTTGTTTTCTGCAAGGATTACATGGCGGCCATCAAAGTGCTGACGGCGTTTGTAAAGGAAAATGAAAAGTTCAAGATCAAAGGCGGATTCATCGAGGCAAAAGCAGTCACATTAGCCGAGATAAAGGTATTAAGCTCCATACCGTCGAGACAGGAACTGCTCAGCAAATTTGTCAACATCCTGAATTCGCCGATACAGAGATTCATCAATGTCCTGGACAGGGCTTCCAAGAAAGACGCGGAAACAAAAGCGCAGGACACAAAAGAGAAAGCACCGGACGTAAAAGCCGCGGAAGCGGTTGTAACAGAAGTAAAAAAAGAAGAAGTACCTGAAGTAAAATAACGGAAAACAAAATTTTCCAAAAAAACCACGTGGAGGTGCCATATTATGGCAATGTCAACAGAAGAGTTATTGAAGGAAGTAGAAAGCTGGACGGTTATCGAACTTAACGAGAGAGTGAAAGCACTTGAGGAAAAATTCGGAGTCTCGGCGGCTATGCCTATGATGATGGCCGGCGGAGCGGCTCCGGCAGGCGCGGCAGCTGCGGAAGAGAAGACATCTTTTGATGTCATCCTGACCAGCGCCGGCGACAAGAAAATACAGGTAATCAAGGTTATCAGGGAACTGACAAACTTAGGGCTCAAAGAAGCCAAAGAAATAGCGGATACGGCACCAAAAGCTGTAAAGACCGGCGTAGCTAAAGACGAAGCCGATAAGATGAAGGCAAAACTCGAAGAAGCAGGCGGCGGAGTCGAGCTTAAGTAAGTCTTTTGCCGAAAGTTTTAAAAATACTTTACAGGAAGGGGCTATATATGGGAAGAATGAAACAGAAGTATAATGTTGAAGAAGTTCTGGAAATTCCAGATTTAATGGATATCCAGAAGAAGTCCTATAAAGAGTTCCTCATGCTGGACACGCCGGCTGATAAGAGGAAAAACCTGGGGCTTCAGGAAGTATTCAACAGCGTATTCCCCATATCCGACTTTAACGGTTTTTACACGCTTCAGTTTGTCGGTTACGAATTCGGCAAGCCAAAGCATCCCGTCGATGAGTGCATAGAGCGGGGCGAAACTTTCGCCGCCGCCTTAAAGGGAATATTCAGGCTGGCCATCAAGGAAATAGACGAGAAGACAAAAGAGATGTCGCTTAAAGAGGCGCCTGAACAGGCCGTACATATATGCGACATACCCTTGATGACCGACCGCGGTACATTTGTAATAAACGGGGCGGAGAGGGTCATAGTCAGCCAGCTGCACCGCTCGCCCGGAGTATCTTTCGAAGAGGAAGATGAAGGCGAAGGATTGATGGGCGCGCCCGTATACGTCGCAAGAATTGTCCCCTACAGAGGGACATGGCTTGAGATCGAATATGACATAAATGAGATAGTGTACGCAAAGATCGACAGAAAAAAGAAGTTCGCCGTGACCACCGTTTTAAGGGCCATGGGATACGGAAAAACAGAGGAAATTCTTTCCATATTCTTCAAAAAAGAATCTGCATCCATTGACGACAAGGACATAACGACAAAGGTCCTGTACGAAGATGTAATAGAAAAATCAACAGGGGAAATAATCGCGGAAGCCGCAAACCCCATAACCAAGGATCTGGCCGAGAAGTTAAGAAAAGCCGACGTGAAAAAAGTCACGGTTATAATTCTCGGGGAAGACAACCCGTATGTCAATATCCTAAAGACGATCAAAAAGGACGGCATTAAATCCGAGCAGGAAGCCTTGATTGAAATTCACAGGAAGATGAGGCCGGGAGAACCGGCCACTTTGTCGGGCGCCAAGACCCTTTTTAAAAATCTTTTCTTTGACCACAAGAGGTACAACCTCGGCGTAGTTGGAAGATATAAAATGAACAAGGCACTGGGCCTGGACAAGGAAAAATCAACCAAAACCATAGACGAGCAGGACATCATAGCGGTAATAATGAAGTTCTTTGATGTCAACGCAAACAGAATGGAAAAATCAGATATAGACCACCTGGGCAACAGGCGCGTGCGTTCGGTCGGCGAGCTTGTTGAGAACCAGTTCAGGGCGGGCCTGGTCAGGGTGGAGAAGATGATAAGGGAGAGGATGACGATTATTGACATGAAAAACGCCATCCCCGCGAACCTGATCAACCCCAAACCATTGATAGCAGCCATAAAGGAATTTTTCGGATCCTCCCAGTTATCCCAGTTCATGGACCAGGTAAACCCGCTCGCGGAACTTACGCATAAAAGGCGCATATCGGCCCTAGGGCCCGGCGGCTTGAACAGGGAACGCGCCGGATTCGAAGTGCGCGACGTCCACTACACCCATTACGGAAGGCTTTGTCCGATCGAGACGCCTGAAGGACAGAATATCGGGCTCATCACATCTCTGGCCACATACGCCAGGGTGAATGATTACGGTTTTATTGAAACCCCTTACAGGAAAGTAAAGGACACAAAAGTTCTCGGCGAAGACAAGATAGAATACATGACGGCTGACGTGGAAGATAATTACCGCATAGGGCCGTCTGACGTAAAGAAGGATGACAACGGCAGGATCATAGATGACGCCGTGCTTGTAAGATATAAGGGCGACTTCACCATGATGTCGCCTGATAAGGTTGACTACATAGACGTGTCGCCAAAACAGGTTGTATCTGTCGCGGCATCGCTCATACCTTTCCTTGAACATGACGACGCAAACAGGGCCCTCATGGGTTCAAATATGCAGCGTCAGGCAGTACCCCTTTTAACAACAGAGGGCGCCATAGTCGGGACGGGAATGGAAAGAAAAGCCGCACTGGACTCGGGCAGGGCGGTAACCGCCAGGCACGCCGGTTCGGTCGCTTTTGTCGACGCGGACTGCATAATCTTGCTGCGCGACGATAAGGATGGGTCATTGAAGGACCGCATGGAAGTCTATGAACTGCGGAAATTCAAAAGGACCAACCAGGACACTACAATCAATGAAAAACCCCGCGTCAACAAAGGCGACAGGGTGAAAAAGGGCGACATCATAGCTGACGGCCCGTCAATGAACCACGGCGAGCTCGCGCTCGGCAAAAATGTTATCGTGGCTTTCATGCCGTGGAACGGATACAACTACGAAGACGCCATAGTATTAAGCGAGAACATGTTAAAGAGGGACACCTATACATCGGTTCACGTTGAAGAGTACGAAGTGGAAGCCAGGGACACAAAGCTCGGGCCTGAAGAAGTGACCCGCGACATACCGAACGTCTCGGAGGATACATTAAAGAACCTCGATGCCGAAGGCATAGTCCGCATCGGGGCAAAGGTAAAACCGGGAGATATTTTAGTCGGCAAGGTAACCCCGATTTCCGGCTCAAACCTTACGCCTGAAGAAAAACTCCTTAAGGCAATATTCGGCTCCAAAGCGGATAACGTGAAGGATTCGTCCTTGCGCGTGCCGCCGGGCATTGAGGGTATTGTCCTTGATATCAGGATATTCGCCAGAAAAGAACGCGGCAGGAGAAAAGACAAGGAAGAAGAGAAAATATCCAAGCTCCGCAAGGAACGGGACATAATGATACAGGAGCTGGACGTAAAGCTCAAAGAGCGTATTAAAGATATAGATACCATGGATATATCAAAAGATGAAAAGAACAAAATGAAAGAACAGGAAGAGGTTTATTTTGACTATATGCAGGAAAAGGTAGAGGTTGATTACCGCGATAAAAAGCAGGTAAAAGGCGACGATCTTCCTCCGGGCGTGATCAAGCTTGTCAAGGTACTGATAGCCAAGAAGAGGAAGATATCGGTCGGGGACAAGATATCCGGAAGGCACGGGAATAAAGGCGTTATCTCAAAAGTGCTTCCCGTGGAAGATATGCCTTACCTCGCCGACGGGACCCCGGTTGACGTGGTTTTAAATCCGCTCGGCGTGCCTTCGCGCATGAACGTGGGGCAGCTTATGGAAACAAACCTGGGATTCGCGGGAAGGATATTGAACAAAGCTTACGAAACCCCGGTATTTAACGGAATGAAAGAACACGAGTTAAAAACCATAATGAAAGAAGCCGGAATGAACTCCGACGGCAAGACAGCCTTGTTCGACGGAAAAACCGGCGAGCCATACGCCAACAACGTGACCGTGGGCATCATGTACATGATGAAGCTCATACACATGGTTGACGATAAGATCCACGCCAGGTCGATCGGGCCCTACTCGCTTATCACGCAGCAGCCGCTCGGAGGAAAAGCGCAGTTCGGGGGCCAGCGGTTCGGTGAAATGGAAGTATGGGCGCTCGAAGCTTACGGCGCCGCCTACACCCTGCAGGAAATGCTTACTGTCAAGTCCGACGATGTGGAAGGCAGAAAGCGCCTGTACGAGGCAATCGTAAGAGGAAAGAACATACCGGAACCCGGTATTCCCGAATCATTCAATGTCCTTGTGAAAGAACTCCAGGGACTCGCGCTGAATGTCGAGCTTATCAAGAAAAAAGCCGGCAGTAAGAAAGAAAATTAGGAATGAGAGGCGAATAAATGGCTAAAGACAAAAAGAAAAAGAAAAATGATAAAGATAAGTTCCAGCTGTCCGATGTTTCAGCTACTCCGCTTAATTTAAGCGAACTGTTGAAATCAAAGGAAGAGCCCGGCAGGGTAAAAGAACTAGACTTTAACGCCATAAAGATAACCATAGCCTCACCCGAGATGATCAGGCAGTGGTCATTCGGCGAGGTTAAAAAACCCGAGACCATCAACTACAGGACCTTTAAGCCCGAGTTTGAGGGGCTTTTCTGCGAGAGGATTTTCGGGCCGACCAAGGATTATGAATGCGCATGCGGCAAGTACAAGAAACAGCGCTATAAAGGCGTTGTCTGCGACAAGTGCGGCGTTGAAGTAACAGAGGCAAAAGTAAGAAGGGAAAGAATGGGAAATATCGAGCTCGCGGTTTCCGTTGTCCACATATGGTACTTAAAAGGCATCCCTTCAAAACTCGCATATTTGCTCGGCATTTCCGCCAGGAACCTGGAACGCGTTATCTATTATGAGAATTACATTGTCATAGACCCGGGCACGGCGACTGACGTGAAAAAACATGAGCTTTTAAACGAAGATGATTATATCAGGTTAAAAGAAAAATACGCCGACGTACTTAACGTAAAAATAGGTGCTGATGCGATCAAGGCCCTCCTTAAGGAAAAGGACATAGAAAAGCTCGCGAAAGACCTGAGAAAAGAGCTTGTCAAGACAGTGTCCCTGCAGAAGAAGAAAGACATTATCAAAAGGCTGAAAGTTGTAGAAGCTTTCAGGAAATCAGGCAATAAACCCGAGTGGATGATACTTGACGTAATACCCGTCATACCGCCGGAACTGAGGCCCCTCGTACAGCTGGACGGCGGAAGGTTTGTTACTTCCGATCTAAACGACCTGTACAGAAGGATAATTAACAGGAATAACAGGTTAAAGAAACTTATTTCCATTAATTCCCCCGAGCTAATCATCAAGAATGAAAAGAGGATGATACAGGAGGCTATAGACGCGCTTTTTGACAACGGCAGGCGCGGGCACCCGGTCCGCGGCGCCAGGAACAGGCCGCTTAAATCATTGTCGGACATGTTAAAAGGAAAGCAGGGAAGGTTCAGGCAGAATCTTCTTGGAAAACGCGTTGACTATTCGGGGCGTTCGGTTGTTGTCGTGGGGCCTACCCTGAAACTTTACCAGTGCGGCCTTCCGAAAAAGATAGCTCTCGAGCTTTTCAAGCCTTTCATAATCAATAAAGTGCAGGAAACAGGGCATACTATCAAGAGCGCGAAGAAGATGGTTGAGAACGTGCGGCCCGAAGTATGGGATATACTTGAAGAAATACTGATCGACCACGTGGTGCTTTTAAACCGCGCACCAACGCTTCACAGGCACTCCATACAGGGATTTGAACCCATACTTGTGGAAGGAAACGCAATCACGCTTCATCCCCTGGTCTGCGGCGGGTTTAACGCCGACTTTGACGGAGACCAGCTGGCTGTCCATGTGCCGCTTTCATTTGAAGCGCAGACAGAAGCCAAGCTTCTCATGCTGGCTCCTCTGAACATCCTGTCCCCGGCCTCGGGAAAGCCGATCATCGTTCCCAACCAGGACATCGTGCTCGGGCTTTACTACCTGAACAAGGAAAAAGCGGTCAAGCCTGAACGTAAGAAATTGTTCTACTCTTCCGACGAGGCTCTTATCGCTTTTGACCACCAGGTAATCGACCTCCATGAATCAGTGGACGTAAAGATGAAGACAAAAAAGGTCGAGACCACAGCCGGGAGGATCATATTCAACAAGATACTTCCGGAACAGATGGAATTTGTAAATGAAAAAATGGATAAAAAACAGATCGGAAAACTTGTGGGCATAATTTTTGACCGTTACGGCTCAAAAGTCGCCGCGGAAGTCCTCGACAAGATGAAGGAACTCGGATTTTTGCACGCGACGCTCGCAGGATTTACAATAGGCCTGGACGATCTGTTGATCCCGAAAGAAAAAGAAGATATAGTAAAAAAGACCGAAAAAGAAACGCTCTCGATCCGCAAAAGATACGATGACGGTATCATCACTGAGGGTGAACGTTATAACGCGATCATCGACAAATGGACGACAGCAACGGATAAAGTGGCCGATTATATGATAAAAGAACTATCGCTGGACCAGGCAGGATTTAACCCGGTATGGATGATGGTGGACTCGGGCGCCAGGGGCAGCAAACTCCAGATAAGGCAGCTTGCGGGCATGAGAGGACTGATGGCAAAACCGCAGAAGAAGATGACCGGAGGAGTAGGCGAAATCATCGAGACCCCGATCAAATCAAACTTCAGGGAAGGCCTGTCTGTCCTTGAATACTTCATATCCACACACGGAGCGCGCAAAGGTTTGGCCGATACGGCGCTGAAAACCGCCGACGCTGGTTACCTGACAAGAAGGCTGATCGACGTCGCGCAGGATGTTATCATTACGGAGAACGACTGCACCACGATCAACGGAATCAACGTAATGGCGATCAAGGAAGGCGGCGAAGTTATCGAAGCATTGTCCGACAGGATAATGTGGAGGGTTGCCCTGGATAACGTGGTTGACCTGATTACCGACGACGTTGTTATCAAGGCAAATGAACTGATCACCCCTCCTATAGCCAAAAAGATAGAAGAAATGGGATATGAAAGGATCAGGGTACGCTCGGTACTCACCTGCGAAGCCAGGACAGGCGTCTGCTCCAAATGCTACGGCGCTGACTTAACAACCGGAAAACTGGTTGAACTCGGCGAAGCAGTCGGTATTATCGCGGCCCAGTCAATAGGCGAACCGGGAACGCAGCTTACTCTCCGTACCTTCCACGTCGGCGGTACGGCTTCGCGCGTCGTAGGCGAATCCGAACTCAAGGCAAAACACGACGGTATAATCAGGTTTGGAAGCTTAAAGTTCGTGCAGAATGACGCCGGAGATATGATCGTAACCAACAGGAACGGGGAAGTATCCGTATATGATGATAAAAATGTGGAAAGGGAACTCCATCACATATCTTATGGGACCATCCTTAAGGTAAAAGACGGGGCCCATATTAAGAAGGACGACGTCATCGGATTATGGGACCTGTATAACATCCCCATATTTACCGAAAAGGGTGGAAAGATACAGTTCGACGATATCATCGAGAACGAAACCATGTTGGAGCAGGCGGACCCCACGGCGGGTACGCTCGGTATGTTCATCGTGGAATCGCGCGATAAAAAGAAATATCCGCACGTCAGCATACTTGCGCCGGGCGGGGATGTGCTTGCTTCCTACTCAATACCGGTAGGAGCCAGACTTGAAGTAAAAGACGGGCAGAAAGCATCTCCGGGCGCCATACTCGCGAAATTCCCGAGAGAACTTTCCAAGACACGCGACGTAACCGGCGGCCTCCCGCGCGTAGCCGAACTTTTTGAGGCGCGCAAGCCGAAGAACCCCGCGATCATTTCGGAGATCGAGGGTAAAGTAAGGTTCGAAGAATCCTCCTCAGGCGTGAGAAAGATCATGATCAGGAACGATAACGGCACCGAGAGGGAGTACCAGATACCCCACGGCAAGTACGTTAACGTCAGGGAAGGCGATGAAGTTGTCAACGGGGAACAGTTAATAGACGGGAACATCAACCCGCACGATATCCTGCTGGTAATGGGAGAAAATGCGGTGCAGGAGTACCTCTTAAATAAGGTACAGGAAGTTTACCGTTTGCAGGGCGTTACCATCCACGACAAGCACATAGAAGTAATGGTCCGCCAGATGATGAAAAAAGTAAGGGTTGATGAGCCGGGAGACAGCAAGTATCTCATAGACGAACAGGTCGACCGTTTTGAATTCATCAAGGAAAATGAAAAGATGGACAAAGAGAAAAAAGCGCCGGCAAAAGCAAAACCGCTCCTGCTCGGCATAACGAAAGCAGCTCTTTCCACAGAGTCATGGATATCAGCCGCTTCCTTCCAGGAAACGACCAGGGTGCTCATAGACGCTGCGGTTAACGGAAAGGTTGATTATTTAAAGGGCCTGAAAGAAAACGTTATTATCGGGCACTTGATCTCAGCCGGCACCGGAGTAGCCGAGTTTGCAAAGTTTAAAAAGGTAGAGCGCAAAAAAGTCAAACGTTCGAAAAAGGAACTTGAAGAAGATAGCGCGGAAGAAGCGGCAGCAGAAGAAGCCGAAGCAGAGCCCAAGGAAGAGACAAAGGAAGAATAGTAAAAACCCGCGAAAGCGATTCAATAGCAAAGGCCCCGGAATTCTTCCGGGGCCTTTGTGTTATATGGGTGTAGCGGTGTTGATTTGTATTTGTAGGGGCGGACCTGACTTGTCCGCCCGCCGCAGACCCGCAATCCCCCGCGGCTGCATAAGACAGGCATACCGCGGTTTATTGCGCATTGACAGGTTATAATATTTTCTAAATTATTGTTGTCAGGGCTCCATAAACCGCAGTATGCCCGTCTTATGCCATGGTTGCAATCGAATGTGTATCGACAGCGGGTATTGGATTGGTTCTCGTAGGGGCGCCGCTGCCTGCCCGGCGAAGCTTTATGCGAAGCCGGGCTGCGCCGCCCGCCGCAGGCAGTTGCACTTATTAAACCGGATTTTTGTTGACAAATAAGTATACGAAGTGTATACTTATTTTGTTTTAAATATACAGCGAGACGAAGGAGGGCGGTATGAAAAGACGGGCTGAAAAGGTTTATACAGAGTTTTTAAGCGAGGTAAAAGAGCGCATACGAAAGGCGCAGTGCGGCGTGTTGGCGGTCAGGAGCAAGAGGCTGATCAATTTTTACTGGAACCTGGGCAGGATGATATGTGAAAAGCAGGAAGAACTAAAGTGGGGATCATTGGCAATGAAAAAACTGGCTTTGGACCTGCAGATGGAGTTCCCGGCTGCGCAGGGGCTGTCGGCCGGCAATATCAGGCAAATCAGGGAGTTTTATCTAAACTACCATCATAAATCAGGACTTGCGCCAGCGGTGCGGGAGATCAGCTGGGCTTGGAAGGTATCATGAAGGGTGATTCTTAAAAATCTTGCGCAGAAGGGATGTCTGATACGGCGCTAAAAGGTCATGCTGGACAGCGGCCTTGGCGACAATCCGGCACATCAAACCAGTGGATAAAACAGTGATTGACTGACATAAAATTTTATGTCATGATATAATTGAGGTGGAAAACATGGAGGGGGAAATGGCTCAATGGAAACTTATTTTTTACCGGACTGCTTTAAATAACAGGCCGGCTATGGAAGTGATTGAAAAATAAAGCATGGAAAAACATGAAAAAATAGCGGCTTATCTGACGGAACTGGAAAATAAGGGAAATATGATTGACCGGTCAATAAGCAAGAAAATAAGCGGGCATCTTTTTGAATTAAAGGTAAGCGATGTCAGGTTGCTTTATTATTTCGGCAATAATAATCATATTGTTATTGTCCACGCTCTGGTGAAAAAGAGGCGGAACCTTGATAATGCCGATATTAAACTTGGTGAAAGGAACAGAAAAGACTTTATTGAGAGATTTGAAATATGAAAAAGGAAGGTTGAAAATATGAAAAGCAAAAATATAAAGAAGAAACCCGAGAAGTTAGGTAAAGACGACTATTTTCAGTCTCATCTAACCGGCAAATTAAAAGATCCAAAATTTAAGGCCGGTTATGAAAGGGAAAAAAAACTGCTGGCGGTCACTATAGAACTCGCGCAGTTGAGGCGTAAAAGACACATGTCACAACGCGACCTCGCTGTAAAAGCGGATGTGCCCCAGCAGGAGATATCCAACATTGAGCAGGGCAGAAGGAATATCACCTTAAATACGCTTGAAAAGCTGGCAAAGGGGTTAAATGCAGAAATAGACATAATTGTCAGGCCCCACAGTCTGTAAGCGCCGATGATATGAAAAAAACGGATCAGGATGCCGGATGGCTGCTTCCGGCAGCTGCAAATCGGTTTACCTTAAGGAGGCAAAACAAATGAAGAAGATTGCTAAAAAAAGAGCAACGATAGGCACGGACGCCGGCATCCACCACAGGTTGTTCGCCAAACTGATGAAGAACAAAAAAGCGCAGGAAGCATATGAGGCGGAAGACGCCATGTTTAATTTCATCGAAAAGGTGAAAGCCGAAATGGTAAAAAAGCACCTTACATACTATGCGGTTGCAAAGAAAGCCCAAATAGACCACCAGATCCTGGCAAGGATCCTAAACGGCCAAAAAAATGCCGAAGTATCAACTCTTGTAAAAGTGGCCCACGGCGTGGGAGCAAAACTTGAATTGGATTTGCAGCTATGAATGAAATCAGTTAGCTTGTGTAAGGGCGGATCCATGTGTTCGCCCGCTGTGGAAATGGCGGAATGAGTTTGCTGCTTCCGATATGGTTATTGTTCTTGTCTTTAAACACAGCAATGATAAAGTAGGATTTGAAAAAATATATGCGAGGTGATCTGTGGATGTGATTATTGCTGCTTTAATGAACATTATTTTGACCATAAATGGTGATAATATAATGAATTATGACAAAACATTTTATTTCAAAACACAAGTTATTGATGTGGATAACGCACATTATCTTGAAATCAAAGCTTTTCCTGCTTCCAGTACGTTTGTGGTGGATAATATCCGAGAAATTATAAAGAACAGAGAAGTGAAAGTGCTCGTTTACATGTCTGTATCAAACAAAGATGGCAAATCTGGCGGGGTGGATTATAAAGTGCAGTTGAATAAAGATATAGACAGAATTATTTTTGGAAATAGCGGAAAAGTTATCTGGGAAAATGGAAAGATACAGGTTGTTGACATCGGTAAAGATTTTTATATATCTGACACGGATGGAAATACAGGTGATATTCGTGGGGGAGCTAAGTCCAAATAAACAGCGACAACTATTTTAAAAAAACATTTTTGATTTAATGAAAAAATAAATAAAAAAATATTTAGGTTTCAGAATACAAAATCAATCGAATTTTTATCATTTTATTAAAAATAAAACAACACAAAGCCCGTCTTAAAACCGCAAATAAAACCTCACCAACCCCCCAAATCCGCCTAAAACCCCAAAAAACACGCTTTTTTACCCCTTATTTTTAAGGGGTTTTCAGGGTGGGGAAAAGTGAAAATAATTGAATAATAATGTTGACAAAATCTGTATTTTGCATATAATACTCGAGCGTTTTTAGAAAAGGCTCTTTAAAGCCGATTTAATAGAATCGAGTTATGTATAATATACATGATAAGAAGACGGTGAAGAGACCTTTTCACCGTCTTTTTTTTTTATTAAGAAAAAGAAATACATTTTAGTAAAAGGAGGCAAGAAGTTGCCTACAATTAATCAGTTGGTAAGACACAAGAGAAGACAGGTTAAAGTAAAAACAAGTTCACCCGCCTTGAAATCGTGCCCTCAGAAGAGGGGCGTTTGCACCCGGGTGTACACTGTAACCCCTAAAAAGCCAAACTCTGCTTTGAGAAAAGTGGCGAGGGTTAGATTATCAAACAAGCAGGAAGTTACCTGCTACATACCGGGCGTGGGGCATAACCTGCAGGAGCATTCTATCGTATTGATAAGAGGCGGCAGGGTTAAGGATTTGCCGGGCGTTCGTTACCACATTGTCAGGGGTACGCTTGATACACAGGGCGTTGCCGGCAGAAGGCAGAGCCGTTCCAAGTACGGGGCAAAAGCGCCCAAGAAGGAAAAAAAGGCTTAATTACTAATTACCAATGACTAATTACTAATTGAACGCGGTAAGACGATAAACAGCAATAAAAGAACAAAAAAGGAGTACCAAAGATATGCCCAGGAGAAAAAAAGTTGTAAAAAGAGTAATAGCGGCGGACACAAAGTATAACAGCCAACTCGTTGCGAAGCTTATAAACTGCATCATGATGCAGGGCAGAAAAGCCACTGCGGAAACCATAGTTTATGAGGCTTTAAAGATGGTTGAGAAACAGGGCAAGGATCCCGCAGCCACCCTTAAACTGGCTGTAGAAAATATCAAGCCGCTTTTGGAACTTAAGACGAGAAGAATCGGCGGAGCCAACTACCAGATCCCTGTGGAAGTTGCGCCCGAGAGAAGGCAGTCTTTGGCAATACGCTGGCTGATCAATGCGGTAAGGGAAAGAAAAGAAAAGAAAACATTTGAAAAACTTGGTAACGAAATAGTTTCCGCGGCCAACAACCAGGGCGGGGCCATAAAGAAGAAGGAAGATACGCATAAGATGGCTGAAGCGAACAAGATGTTCGCGCACTATCGCTGGTAAACGGAACATAGAACACAGAACAAAGAACAAAGAACAAAGAACAAAAAGCATAAAAAACAAACAGGAGAACAAGGCACCATGCCAAGAGAATTTTCACTGCTGAAGACCAGGAACATCGGAATAATGGCGCACATAGATGCCGGGAAAACAACCCTGACAGAGCGCATCCTTTATTATACAGGCAAGACACATAAAATCGGGGAAGTTCACGAGGGCGCGGCCACAATGGACTGGATGGAGCAGGAACAGGAGCGCGGCATCACCATTACTTCGGCTGCCACAACCTGCCTTTGGCACGAACACAGGATAAATATCATCGACACCCCCGGGCACGTTGATTTTACCATAGAAGTTGAAAGGTCGCTCCGCATATTGGACGGCGCTATAACGGTTTTTGATTCGGTTAACGGCGTTGAACCCCAGACAGAAACAGTCTGGCGCCAGGCAAACAAATACAAAGTGCCAAGGCTCATATTTTTCAATAAAATGGACAGGGTCGGCGCGGATTTTTGGATGTCGATAGGCACTGTTGAAGAAAGGCTCGGCGCAAACCCGATCCCGCTTTGCCTGCCTATAGGCGCGGAAGAAAAGTTTGAAGGCATAATAGACCTCGTCATCATGAAAGAAATAATCTGGCATAACGAAGAACTCGGGGCCATATTTGATTATAAAGAGATAAGGCCGGAGTTCCTCGCCGACGCGAAAAAACACAGGGAAAAACTCATAGATTCCATAGCTGAATTTGACGACCACCTGATGGAACTCGCTCTTGAAGGAAAAGAAATACCAATCCCGATGCTTAAGGCGGCAATACGCCGGGGAACGCTGGAATTCAAAATAGTTCCCGTCATGTGCGGAACAGCTTTCAAAAATAAAGGCGTTCAGCCTTTGCTGGACGCGGTTGTAGATTATCTCCCGTCCCCGCTTGACATACCTCCGGTCCAGGGATTTGACCCGCACCATGTTGACGCGGAAGGTAAAGACCTGATAGTGACAAGAAAACCGGATGATTCCGAGCCTTTCACAGCAATAGTCTTTAAGATCATGTCTGATCCGTTCGTCGGAAGGCTTACATACTTCAGGATTTATTCAGGAATGCTTACTTCAGGTTCTTATGTTTATAACTCCACCAAAGACAAAACCGAGAGGATCGGCCGTCTTATCAGGATGCACGCCAATCACAGGGAAGAAATCAAAGAAGCTTTCACGGGAGATATCGTTGCCGGCATAGGATTAAAAGATTCATTCACCGGCGATACAATATGCACTGAAGACAATGCCATAGTGCTTGAAAAGATGATATTCCCGGAACCTGTTATATTTGTCGCTGTTGAACCCAAGACAAAGGCAGACCAGGAAAGGATGGGATTCGCGCTTTCCAAGCTTGCCGAGGAAGACCCGACATTCAGGGTGAAAACCGATGAAGAAACAGCTCAGACCATCATATCGGGAATGGGCGAACTCCACCTTGAAATTATCGTGGACAGGATGAAAAGGGAGTTTAAGGTTGAAGCCAATGTAGGCAAACCCGAAGTATCATATAGAGAGACCATAAACGGCAAAGCTGAAGCTGAAGGCAAATACATAAGGCAGACCGGCGGACGCGGACAGTACGGCCACGTTTGCCTTGAGATAGAACCAATGGAACGCGGAAAAGGCTATGAATTTGTGAACGATATTGTGGGCGGAGTGATCCCGAGGGAATATATTCCCGCCATCGACAAAGGCATACAGGAAGCCATGGCTAACGGAGTGATCGCGGGATATCCGGTTAATGATCTCAGGGTGATAATCACTGACGGTTCTTATCATGAAGTTGACTCGTCGGAAATGTCCTTTAAGATCGCCGCGTCAATGGCTTTTAAGGATGCCTTCAAGAGGGCAAATCCGCAGATACTCGAACCTATTATGGATGTGGAAGTTGTAACGCCTGAAGATTTCATGGGTGATATCATTGGAAACTTAAGCTCAAGGCGCGGCAGGATAGAGAACCTTGAAAAAAGGGGAAAAGCCACCCACATCAGGTGCTTTGTTCCGCTCGCTGATATGTTCGGATACTCGACAGATCTTCGTTCAATGAGCCAGGGCAGGTCGACTTACACCATGCAGTTCGCCAAATACGAACCGGTTCCGGGCGTCATAAAAGAACAGATCACTTCGAAGTTCACAGGCGGAAGAGCCTGACAATAGAAGTTTAATAGAATTAAATCAATATTTCAGGAGGAAGAAAAATGGGAAAACAGAAATTTGACAGATCGAAACCGCACGTAAACGTGGGAACGATAGGACACGTGGACCATGGAAAAACCACATTAACAGCGGCTATAACGAACGTAATGGCGCAGCAGGGACTTGCGACATACATACCGTATGACGAGGTTGCGAAAGCATCAGCGTCACAGGGAAGGCGCGACGCTACGAAGATATTGACGATAG
>CALAOR010000039.1 GCA_937889595.1 uncultured bacterium | reverse complement strand
TGAATGCCAGGCAGATCCAAAGAGCGTTGGGGAAAGAACGTATAATCCTGCTGGCTATTGAAGACATAACCGGACGCAAGGAAATTGAAGCCATGCTGGTCGAAAACGAGGAAAAGTTCAAATTTATCGCAACGCATACGCCGGACCATATTGCCATGCAGGATTTAAAGCTGCGTTATACCACGGTGATCAATCCCCAATTTGGCCTGACTGAAAAAGAAATGATCGGTAAAACCGACATTGAAATCTTCAAAAAAGAAGACGCAAAAATACTTGAAGGCATAAAAAGAAAAGTGCTTGCGACGGATAAACGCGGGCACATAAGCGCGCAGCTTGCTTCTTTAAAGGGCGAGACACAGTTCTTTGAAGGTTTATACATACCCAGGCATGACGAAGAAGGCAAAGTAAACGGTTTGATAGGATATTTAAGGAATGTCACCGGCCGCAAAAGGATCGAGGCGGTTTTAGCCGGGCAGAAACAGGAACTTCAGTCCATTATCGATTCGGCGCCGGCGGCGATATCTTACAAGGACCGCCAGAACAGGTTCCTGAAGGTTAACAGGGCCTTCTGCAAAATGATGGGCATGTCCAGGGAAAAACTGGAAGGAAAATCCCTGTATGATATTTATCCAGAGAAACAGGCCCGGGCATTCTGGCTGGACGATCTGGATGTTATAAAAAAAGGAAAGCCCAAGATCGGCATAATCGAGCCTCTCAGCACAACAGGCGGGGAACTATGGGCACAGACCGATAAAATACCGAACTTCGATGAGGACGGCAATATAATAGGCATAATAAGTTTTTCCGTTGATATTACCGCGAGCAGGAACGCGTCGTTGAATTTAAAGAAATTTAACCGCACGCTCAGGGCCATAAGCAATTCAAACCAGGCTTTGATGTACGCAAAAGACGTGCAGGATTTTATGGACAAAGTCTGTGAAATTGTAGTCAAAGACATCGGGTATAAATCTTCATGGATAGGTTTTTCCGGGGATTCCGGGGATTCCGGGGATTCCGGGGATTCCGGGGATTCCGGGGATTCCGGGGATTCCGGGGATTCCGGGGATTCCGGGGATTCCGGGGCGGTATCCGTACGTATCGTGGCCCGGATGGGATTTGATGGCGGCCGCGTTAAAAAATCATACATAACATGGACAGGCACACAAAGCAGCCGCAACCCGGCCGCTGAGGCCATACGCACCGGTAAAATCACGGTATGCAGAAATATTCAGACCGCCCAAAAATATAAATTTTTACTGGAAAAAGCAAAAAAAGCGGGATACTCTTCCATAATATCCCTGCCGCTGAAGTCGAGCAGCCATGTTTTCGGGGCGTTCACGCTTTATTCGGCCGAGGCTGACCCGTTTTCGGAGGCCGAGATTAAACTCCTCAAAGAACTGGCCTTTGACCTGTCTTACGGGATAATGCTGATAAGGATGCGCTTAAAAAACAAGACAGCCGAGCGGGCGATCAAAAAAGTGGCGGAATTTCCGTTCTTAAATCCCAATCCTATAAGTGAAATTGATTCTTCAGGCAAAATTCATTACATGAATCCCGCTTTTAAAAAGATGTTCCCCAACGCCGCAAAAGATCCCTTTAAACATATGTGGTTCAAAAACATTAATTTATTTTTCTGGGCGCTTAAAGGCAAAAAGAAAAAAATTATCAAGCGCGACATACAGGTACAGGACAGTTTTTTCCTGCAGACCATGGTCTATATGCCGTTTGAGGGGACGATCCGTACGTACGGCGTAGACATAACCAAGCGTAAAAAAGCCGAGGATGAACTCAAAAGGCTCTACGAGGAAATGGAAAGCAAGGTGCAGCAGCGGACAAGCGAACTGCTTGCCTCCAGGCACCTCGCGGATATAGGGACGCTTGCCGCGACCGTCGCGCATGAACTCAGGAACCCGCTCGGCGTAATAAACGTGGCAGCATACAATTTACGGAAAAAAATAGGAACAAACGGCGGTGACATGCTCAAGCACCTGTCAAACATAGAAAAAAAAGTTGGCGAGAGCAGCCAGATAATAAACAACCTGCTCGTTTACTCGAAGATGAAGGTGCCGCAATTTGAAACAACAGACATTTATAAATTGCTTTCGGAATGCGCCGCTTCAGTCAATCAGCACTTTGAGAACAAAAAAATCAGTCTTAAAAGCGCGCTTGGCGGGGTAAAAGGACTGTTGATCAATGTCGACCCGTTGCAGATAAAAGAGGTTTTTACCAATATAATAACCAACGCTTACCAGGCAATCGACGTTAAAAAGGGCGCTGTAGAGTTAAGGGCCGCTGTAACCCCGGGGAAACGCGTTGTCATAAGCGTAAAGGATACCGGGGTGGGCATAAGCAGGGAGGACATGGGGAACATTTTCAAGCCATTTTTTACCAGCAAGACAAAAGGCACAGGGCTCGGCCTGGTCATATGCAGGGACATAATAAATATGCATAACGGCGCCATAGACATTAAAAGCAAACCGGGTAAAGGCAGCACTTTTACCGTGACACTGCCGGTCAGGGGTAAATGACAATGAAAAAAATGATCCTGATAACAGATGATGACGCTGAAATGCGGGACGAGATATCGGCAATATTAAAGGACGAAGGTTACGAAGTGCGCACAGCCGGGGACGGGCGCGCGGCTTTAAATCTCATCAAAAAACATAAATTTGATCTGCTGTTGCTTGATATTAAAATGCCCGTAATGACGGGTTTTGAGGTTTTAAAGGAACTGAATGTGAAAAAAATCAGTATAAAAACCATAGTTCTTACGGGTTCCATCCTGGCTTCATCGCTGCCTGACGAAAAAGACATGAGTAACGTTGAAAAAACAAAGATATTGAAACTCGCCGATACGGTCATGAACAAACCTTTTGACGTAGTAAAGCTGCTTGAAAAAATAAAACGGTACACTTCGGAAAAATAAGCCTGTCCGGCATAATCCAATCCATTCTGTATTACATGTAGCTATATATTTTTATTTGAATTTGTAGAGAGGCTGCTTGCTGCCTCTCTAGCGTGGGCCTTAAAAAACGAAAGGCTTTGTTTCATAAGGCCGACAATGAGCGGCAGCAAGCAGCCGCTCTACAATATTCATCAACACTCCAATACGATTTCAAGATGACTCCAATCGGTGTTGTAATAATAATATAAATATACCCGTAGAGGGGCTTGTTCCCTCTCAAACGCAGGTCTTTGTTTTGCACTCATCACTCCGATTTTGCACAAAGTTTTCCTGCCGAAATAAGTCTATAAAAAGCGGAAACCCGGTATACCGTAATTTGCCGCTTTTGTGTATGCTTGTTCCACAAAGAGAGATAGGTGTAATATGGAAAGAAAAAAAGCAAAAAGGTTCGTTCCAAAAGAGGAAAAGGCTGTTATGCCGGAAAAACAATACGGCGTAACTGAAGATTCAGGGGGATATGCCTGTTTGCTATATATGAAAAGGAGGGGGTGCGCGCAACAATGAATTGCTAAGGCTTTTTTGACGCGGAGAAAAAGGTCTATAACCGCAAAAAGCAGGGTATGGCGCATTGTTAGAAATGTAAGTCAGGTAGTTTGAACCAGCCGGACGGCCGGAAGTTTCACGCAACTCCTTCTCGTCCCGCTGAAAAATGGAAAAATTCCCAGGAGGAATTTACAATGAAAACAATGAAAAATTATTTCAAGCTGGGGCTGATCCTTATGCCGCTGCTGCTGCTGATTGCGATTATGGTCAGCTGCAAAAATCCCGTCACTTCACCGCAGAACACACCGACCACGGTTGGTACGCGGACGATCACGCGTACTTCAACACCGGTTGCTAATACGCCGACATTTACGGGTACTGCAACGCAGGTTTCCACACGCACCGTTACCATGACCCGCACGTCAACCATGACCCCGACCTCTACAGTGACCACTACCGCCACTGTAAGCTCGTATCCGGCTGTGGTTCTTGGTGCGGCAGCGGCTTTTGGGGCTTTTGGAGCGGCAGGAGTTACCAATACCGATGACGGTACAACATTAACGCATATTATCGGAGATATAGGGACCACAGGCGCTCTTTCCACGATAACAGGATTTCCTGCTGCCCAGGTGAGCGGAACAATATGGGGCTCGGATTCCGTAAGTACCATTGTTACAACGGTTTTTAACAACGCTACAACAGCATACAATTACATGGTCGGGCTTCCGGTTACCGCTACTGATCCGGGCGCCGAGTTAGGTACACTTACACTACCCCCGGGCACTTATGCAACCGCTTCGGGAGCATTCACTATAACCTCAGGCAACCTTACGCTCGATTCCACTGATCCGAATGCCGTATGGGTCTTTCAGATGGCGACAACACTGCAGGTAGGCGACGGCACGGGACCGAAGAGCGTCATTTTACTGCATCAGGCTCAGGCTAAAAATGTTTATTGGCAGGTAGGCAGCGCGGCTACTATTAACGCGGCAGGCGGAGGCACCATGGTAGGAACCATAATCTCCAGTGCTTATATCCATTTCTCCACCGCAGGCTATACTGTGCCGACAGTGTTAAACGGCAGGGCATTGAGTCTTGCCGCTGCGGTTACCATGGTTACAACCGATATTACTGTGCCGCAATAGGCTTGGGATAAGTTTAAAGTGATCCGGCAATACAGTATTTCAATAAAAAATGAAGGAGACTAAAATGAAAAACTTTTCTAAAATATGGCTGATACCGCTCCTGCCGATCATGATTATGGTTGGCTGTGAGAAAAGGCTCGGCATAACTTACCCTACAACCGTTACTCCGGGAACACCGGGAACAAGCACGGCAACCAGGACAATAACGAGGACAATGATCGGCACCGCGACACAGTCACCGGTAGTTTCCGCCACAACGACATCAACTATTACCGGCACCGCTACACAGTCACCGGTAGTTTCCGCCACAACGACATCAACTATTACACCGACGTTCACCTTTACGATAGTTCCTACAGCAGCGGCAGCGATGCCGACAGTTATCGGAGGCATAGCTCAATCGACGCCTGTTCTTGGAACATCAACGTTATCAACGTTCGTGATCCTGTCTGACCAGGCAATCACCGACGTTCCGGATTCGGCAATTACCGGAGATGTCGGCATATACCCGGGCGCAAGGTCAAGCATGACCGGCGGATTGGAAACACCGGGGGATCCACAAATTAACGGAACCGGTGGAATTAACGCAGGCGGAGCGTACGCGTCATATGCGTCCGACGACTTGGGTACTGTTAACGGAGGCACCACTATCGCCGATATGTTGATTGCGGCCAAAGCAGCTGCGCTTACCGCGTATAACGATGCCAATGCTACATCACGTGGAACCGCGACATCGATCTCGGGTGATCTTAACGGATTGACACTGGCTCCCGGACTTTACGAATCGTTAACTTCAATTCAAATATCTCCGGGCGGGTTCCTGTACTTGGACGGTATGGGTGTTGTCAATGCCACCTTCATTATCCGCAGTTCGACTTCTATCACGACGGAAAGCACAAGCAATGTTGTCCTGACAGGCGGCACTCTGGCTAAGAATGTTTTCTGGGTGGCCGGATCTGCAATCACGCTTGGCACAAATTCCTTTATGTCAGGAACGCTCATTGCAAGCACTTCGATATCGCTCCTGACAGGTGCAAGGCTGGACGGCAGGGCTCTGATACAGGGTTCGCAAGCCGGACAGGTTTCTTTGGACCGAAATATTGTTGTAAAACCGTAATTTAACAAACCGGATGGGGAAGTTTGACTTCCTCATCCGGTACTTTTAAAAAGCAGATAATTAAGGAGAAAAAATGAAAAAATTAGTATTGCTGTTCAGCTGTGCCGCTCTTGTTTTTTCTTTAAGCATGTTCTCTGCGGGTTGCTCAAAATCAAACCCGGCTGGTCCGGTAATGCCGACGCCGATACCGACGGTAAACGGCGGTATAGGCCAGTCTGCGGTTCCACTTGGAACATCCGCGCGGTTTGCGATCCTTTCCAATGCGAACCTCACAGACATCCCGACTTCTCATATTGCAGGAGATGTGGGGATAAGCCCCGGACAAAGGTCAAATATAACCGGATTACTAAACTCGGACGGCCAGGTTACAGTGGGCGCGATATACGCGGCTGATGACAGCGGGTTGGATGGCGGTATAACCATACCGGCCATGCTTATCAATGCCAGGAACGACGCGGCAGTAGCATATAGTAATGCTGTAAACGCCTCGCGCGGCACCCCGACATCCATTTCGGGCAACTTAAACGGGCTGACGCTCGCGCCGGGACTCTATGAATCAGGCACTTCCATTGAAATATCCGCGGCAGGCAAACTGTATCTTGACGGGCACGGCGATTCCAATGCCGTATTTGTATTACGCAGCGCAACATCGATCACAACGGAAAGCACGAGTGAGGTTGTCCTGGCAGGCAGCGCTCAGGCAAAGAATGTTTTCTGGACAGCCGGTTCGGCCATAACACTCGGCACAAACTCCAAGATGAAAGGCACTTTGATCGCCAGCACCTCGATTTCGCTCCTGACAGGAGCAAGGCTTGACGGCAGGGCGCTTATACAGAGCGCTTCAGCCGCGCAGGTATCGCTGGACACGAACACCATTGTACTGCCGTAACACGGATAAAAGATATTTTAAGGATTTAAAAAAAATAAAAAGGAGTGAATTATGAAAAAATTAGTCGTATTAGCTTTACTGGCTTTAGCTTTTGTTTCAACAGCTTTCGCGTCGGACGAGAACAAACCTTATCAAATGATAAAGCTGGGTGTTGATGTGGACTACACCATGGTTGCCATGGACGCGGTTAACGCGCAGATGAATAAAAACAGCAGCAGCGTGACGAATCTGCTCGGCAGTTCTGTTGCCGCCATACTGGAAGGCGATTTGATTTTGGCCCCGTTTTTAACGGCAGGAGCAAGGGTCGGATACATTTACTGCATGCCGTCAACCGTAAACTATAATCTGCTGAGTCTTATTATTCAAAAGACAACGCTCAACGCGTCACTTATACCGGTTGAAGTCGGCGTAAGCGCGAATTTGGACTTGTCCGGCACGCCGATTTCGGTAATGGTGGGTATTTACGGCGGATACGGCATTGCGACCGCGTCATATGAAAATAATGTCAGAGTGGGCGATACTTACACCCAGCCTTATGACGGCGGCGGTGTTATAGGTGAAGTGCTTGGCAAGATAAACCTCAAATTAGCCTCGGGATTATCGCTGAATATCAACGGCGGATACAGGCTGGCTAAGATAGCTCAGATGAAATTGTCAAAGGATGTCAGCTATACGGCTCTCGGTGTAACCATACCTGTGGGAACAAAAGGCGAAGTAAGGAAGGATTCAGGCACTGACGTTATTTTTGATTACAGCGGGTTAAATATCGGCATAGGTATATGTCTTGGCTTTTAAGCCATAAAGAAAGGGCAGTAAGCGGTAAAGAGGGTTAGTACGCCTCTGATGTGCTTTTAAAAAAATGAAAGGAGGCGTTATATGAATGAACTTATTATCAAAGGGAATTGGAAAGAAATGGCAGGCAAACTCAAACAGCAATTTGCAAATCTGACAGACGATGATCTGCTTTTCATAAAGGGAAAAGAAGAGGAATTGTCGGGAAAACTGCAGAAGAAACTCGGTAAAACAAAGCAAGAAATAAAGAATATGATCGAAAAACTGTAATATCCGGCCTCCCCGTATGGTTTAAATACGGGGAGGCCGTAAATAATCAAGCGCCTAAAAACACCCTGCCCGTATCTCTTATAAATAACAAACTGTCTTTAATCACATTGGAGGAAAAATGAAAAAGTTATTGATCTTGAGCGCTGTATTGCTGCTCCTGGCGGCGGGAACCGCATCGGCGCAGTCCATGAACGGGATCGGGTTATATGGAAACCTCGTGGGCAACGGCACAGGCGCCGGCGGAGGCATGGGATTGTCTTTAAGATACGGCTCATTTCCGGTTATAGGACTGGAATGGAATTTTATGCAGCATTCATCAATAATCAGCGGAAGCCTGGACGCGTGGCTGCTTAATCCGTCCATAGCGGACAGATTGTCTTATTATATAGGCATAGGCGCATACGCTGCCGTTACGCCGGGAAACCCTCCCAATGTTTTTAATTTCGGCGGCAGGGTTCCGTTCGGCCTTCAGCTGTTTCCGGTTGATACGCTGGAGGTATTTCTTGAACTGTCTCCCATGATTATATTTGTTCCTGCAATAGACTGGACAGTATCAGTAAGGCTTGGCTTCAGGATACTTTATAATTAAATTTGGTTTTTAAAAACGGTGTACTTTGCCGTTAAAAAGGAGAAATTTATGATGCATTTACTCTGGGTTATCGGTGTGGTTCTTATTGTGTTATGGGCATTGGGATTGATCACGTCCAATACACTGGGCGGGGGGATCCATTCTTTGCTTGTTATCGCGATTATCCTGATCATTATCTGGTTCGTTTTCGGACGCGTTGCATAGTCAGTTAGGGCAGTACACAGCTGTTTTGCGTTTTGCCGGAAGAACCGGACAAATTTCACAGGAGGAAATAAATGAAAAGAATTTCATTGTTTATGGTGGTTTTATTGTTTGTTTCAAGCGTTGCCTATGCTGCAGAGGTCAGTATTAATATCGGCGGGCATGGAATAACAGATGAGGCTTATCCGGGCGCAAAGGGGTTAGGCATAGGCATTGTAACAGGCGAAACAAACGGGCTGAGCATAAAAAGCTGGGTCAGCCACGACCACGCGTTCCAGTTCGACGCGAATTGGGACCTGTATTACGGCGGGTTCGGCATAGGCGCAGCGTACCTGATCCATAATTTTGACATCATAGAAGCCGACAACAACAAGTTCCCGCTGTATTTCGGGATAAAAGGATGGATAAATTTCGCGCCGGGAACCGTTGCGGCCGGCATACAGGTGCCGCTAGGCATGGCATGGATACCAAGGTCGGCTCCGATAGATATCTTTATCCAGGTCGAGCCGGGGATCAGCATAGTACCGTCGGTGCGCTTCGCGCCGGGCGGAGGCATAGGCATCAGGTTCTGGCTGAGTTAAAACCATGTACCTGAGCTACTGCGAACCGTGTCATGTACCTGAGCTACTGCGAATGGTACATGATGGTACATGATGGTACATGATGGTACATGATGGTACATGATGGT
>CALAOR010000038.1 GCA_937889595.1 uncultured bacterium | reverse complement strand
AAAGAATACCCCAAAGCAATAAAAAAGGAATTTGCCAACAGAGTTACTGACGAAATAATGTTTGTATGTTATTATATAGAAAAAGGTATGATAAAAAAGAAAGCAGAGCTGCTGCACGGATGAAGAATAATTAAATGCGCTCAAGTTGTAATTTGAATAAAAAAACGGGGTAAAGATGCCGCAGATTTTTGATTATGAAATGGACAAGAATTACATAGCTATGACCGAATCAACAACCGCCGGGCAGGCGATCAAATCACTGCGCGAGGCTGTAAATGAGGAAATGATATACTACGCTTATGTGGTCAGCGATTACGGTGTTTTGAAGGGCGTGCTTCCCTTAAGAAAACTTCTTTTGGCCGATTTAAACACGCCAATAGGCACTATTATGAACCCAAACCTGACGGTCATAGACGCGAAGATGACGCAGGAAGAGGTTAACGCGCTTTTCAGGGAGACAAAATACCTGGCAATACCGGTGGTTGACGACGCGTACAGGCTTATGGGCACCGTGACCCTGAAAAAAGCCGTTGATGATATAGCCGTGGAAAATGCCGATGAGGTCCTGAAAATACAGGGAGCCGGGATCAATGTTTTTGATGCTTCATTTATTACGCGCCTGCGGGTAAAGTTGCCGTGGCTTATCACGACCGTAATATCAGGTTTGATATGCGGCTACATAATGTTTTTCTTTGAAAAAGCGGCCCTTTCAAAGATACTGGCGCTGGCTTTTTTTATCCCGCTGATCACCGCCATGGGAGAGAGCGTGGGGGGACAGTCTTCGGCTATCATGATAGAGGGGCTGATCCTTGGTAAATTAAAACAAAAAAAAGTAATTAATATCCTTATCATGCAGCTTTTGGAGGGGTTGGTCATGGCGGCCGTAATAGGACTTATCGTCGGTTTGATAACCATACCATGGCTAAAAAACCCCATGATAGCTTTGCTTACCGGCGGCACGATCTTTATGACCATACTTGTGGCCACCTTTAACGGCACACTGGTGCCGCTTATATTAAAGAAAATGAACATCAATCCGGTTGTCTCCACAAATCCGCTTGTCTTTGCCATAACCGATATAACCGTCCTGATAATGTATTTTGCGGCCGCGATTATTCTGATGAGGTACTTTCCGAAGTGAAAAAGCGGGTTACACACATATTCCTGTTATTGTTCATATTTGTCCCGTTTTTATCCGCGACACCTGCGGAGATCCCTCAAAATGCACCGTCCTACGAAAGCGGCACTGCCAAAGCGGAATTTACGCTTTTTCTGCTTATCAAGGGCGGCCTTGTAAAAAAGCCGGATCTTCCTGATTTTGCCTACAGGCAGTTAAAAGTATATCCCTTAAAAGTCAAAGAATTCCTGAAAAATTCAAAGTATCTGGATTATTCAGCGGCGGAATTTAAGCTTAAAGCCGAGGAACTGATTTCCAACATGACGGAGAACGGAAAGAAAAACGCCGTATTAGTGGCAAACGAAGTGTTCAATTATGTAAACCTTTCAATTACGCCGTCTGATGAAAGCAATGCTGCAGGCCTTACCCAGTCGGACTGCCATGCCCTGCCTCTGGATGTAATGAAAACGGCAAAAGGCGGCAGCATAGAGAAAACCAGGCTTGCTGTTGCTCTTCTGCGGTATTTCAACATCCCTTCCAGAGCCGCTTTCTGGGACGACCATTATGTGGCGCAATATTTTTTAAAACCGCTTGAATCGGAAAAAAAAGATCCGGCTTGGTATATCATGGATTTTACGGGCATTTACGGCCGTATGCCCGATAATATCGAGCCTGTGGCGTGGCACCCGGTTAAGGCGCAGGAACTGCTCGGCGAAAACTGGGAAAATGAAAATATTTCGCTGGCTGTAAAACAGGTTAAAAATACGCGCATGGAAATAAACGAAGCCGAGGCCCTGGCGCTTTTTACCAACCTGGAGCGGGGGAACGCGTACGACATGGAAGGGAACACCGGCCTTTCAAGGTATTACCTGCTGAAAGAAATCACCTATTTGATGGAGGTTCCGGATAAGGAAAAAAACCTGAAACTGGAATTCACGCTGCC
>CALAOR010000037.1 GCA_937889595.1 uncultured bacterium | reverse complement strand
TCGGAGCCGGCGTTGTCGGCGTTGCTGTCGGCGGTATAGGCGTGTTTGTCTTTGTGAATGTATTCGTTGGCGGCACAAGCGTATTTGTCTTTGTGAATGTATTCGTTGGAGTATAAGTCTTGGTGAATGTATTTGTCGGCGGTACAGGCGTATTTGTCTTTGTGAATGTATTCGTTGGCGGTATTGGCGTATTGGTCTTTGTCGGCGTTTTTGTCGGCACTACTGGCGTGTTGGTGGCAGTTATTCCGCCGTTATTTGCTCCCACAAAGGAAACTACGCTTTGCGCGGGCAGAGAATATGTGAAGCTGTTGCCCGAAACAGATACGGCAGCCTGCGCAACCAGGTTGGTGCCGGAGTTTGTCAGCCACGGGGTCACGGAAGTCGCGCCCAGGCTGTTTAAATTAAAGGTCTGGCTTGTTGCCGAAGTGTTGTTGTTAATTGCCACAATTACGAACTTTGTCGGCGAGGAAGTGTTGGTGTCCTTAAAGGCGCTCACTAATAATCCGGAAGTTGGAGCTGCGGTCGCGGCCATGCGGTAATAGCCGGGCCTTATAAATTTGCTGTAATTGCCAAGGACATAGGCCTTTACATCGAGGCTGTTGTTAACGATAAGGTCCACGAGCCACCAGTAATGGAAAGAGTTCATGCTTGCGCCGACCAGGCAGCTCTGTATCCAGCCTGCTTCCTGCAGGGCGCCCGGCATATCGTTCGTGTTACCGGACATCTCGGTCTCCCAAAATTCCTGGTTTGTCACCTGCGAGAAACCGTAGGAAGAGAGCGGATTGGGCATTCCTCCGTACAGGTGCGTACCAAGGATGCTGACATAAGAAGCGGAAGTTGCGTTGTTCATTGTTGTTGAAGCCAGGTTCATACCGCCCGGGTTAACAGGTTCCGGAAGCATGATCTTGGTCGAAAGGCCGGCGCTTTGAAGCGCGCTATGAAAGGCCCTGGTAAATACTTCAAACTGCCCCGCCGTCCACAGGCAGGCTTCATAAGTCGGGTTCCAGTTGGGTTCGTTCTGGATCGAGACCGCGTAAAGGTTGATTCCCCTGCTCGCGGCATACTGTATATATGAAACCAGGTAGCTGGCGTAGCCCGTATCCGCGCTGTTCGGCGTGCCGGATTCCGCTCCCAGAAAGGTATCATTGCTTGCACCACCGTTAACATTATTATTGGCCTTGTACTGGGCGGGCGGCGACCATTCTGTGCTCCAGCAAAGAAGGTTGGGATTTACGCCCTTTGCCGTAACCAGCTGGTTCACTTCATTGGCATGACTACCGTTAGGGTCGATCCTGGCCCTCAGCGATGAAATCCCTATGTGTCCGTTCACGTTGTCATCGGCAAATAACGCAGTTCCCAGGCTGCCGATACTGCTCCACGCGCTTGACGCGCCGATACTGCGGATGTACTGGTTCGTAGTCGCAGCGTCAACCGTACAGGTACCGGCGTACAACACTGGCACAACAAATGACAAAAGTAAAAACAAAAGCAAACTGATCTTTTTCATTTTCCACTCCCCTTTGAATTTTTTATTTTCATATTTTCATTTGATTCCTTATCCTCCGATATTTTTTATCTGCAACCCTTTTTATGAACGTTCATATTCTGTGTCTAAATAAAATCTTTTTCTCTTTAAATTAATTTATATGAACGTTCATATCTCTAATACAAATTTACCCGATTTAACAACGTTTGTCAAGAATATTTTTAAGAAATATGGTTTCATTCCATAAAACCCATTAAAATTAAGGCGTTTTATTTTTAAGATTTGTATTATATTTTGTAGAGAGGGGGCTTGCCCCCTCTCACTGAGGGCCCTAAACGGATGAAAACAAGGGACCAATCAAGTAAGCAAATTAAGATTGTTTCTTTCTGTAATGAATCGCCACAACGCCGGATTGCAGGGTTTTCAACCCGACAAAGTCCAGCAGCAGCCTCTCCTGAGGCTGCACTAATTCTCCATTCCCATTATCTCCCTAACCTTATCCTCCAACACGTTCTTATCCGGCAGATACAGTTTGTATTTCGATACAAAAAGTTTGTTTGATATCCCGCCTGTTGCGTATTTTACCGTTATGTCGTCCTTTTCAGCCGCCAGTATTATGCCTATCGGCTCTCCGTCTCCTTTTGTGTTTTCCTCGGCTTTAAAGTAATTCAGGTACATGTTCATCTGACCTATATCCTGATGTTTCACCTTGTTGATTTTCAGTTCTATAAGCACAAAACACTTCAGAATCCTGTGATAAAAAACAAGATCTACAAAAAAATGCTCGTTATTAAGGGTTATCCTGTATTGTCTGCCGACAAAGGCGAATCCCTTTCCAAGTTCCATCAAAAACATCTGCAGGTTATCGATTATTTTTTGTTCAAGATGTTTTTCATTTTTCAGGTTTTCTTCCGGTATCTTTAAAAACTCCAGGACATACGGTTCTTTTATTACGTCCTGTATCTTCCCGGGAACATGCCCTTTTGCCGCCAATTTCAATATGCCCTTTTTATCCCTGCTCAGCGCCAGCCTGTGAAACAGCGCGGTGTCCTTATTCCTCTTTAGTTCCCTTATTGACCAGCCTTCATTTATACACTGTTTTTCATAAAAGCTTCTTTCTAGATCGTCCGAAACCGCAAGTAGCTCCACGTAATGGCTCCAACTCAATTTTCCAGACACTGTCTGGAAAATCTTCTTTTTCAGGTAAAACTGCCTCATAAAATATATATTGCTTTTGCTGAATCCTTTTCCAAGTCTTAATTTCAGGTCTTTCGACAGGTTTGAAAGAAGACTTTCCCCATAAACCGCCTTTTCGCTGCCCTTCTGCTCAAACTCCACTATCTCCCTGCCGATGTTCCAGTACGTCAATACCATAGCCGTATCAACAGCCTGGTAAGCCGCCTTTTTTCCGTCCTGATATATCCCGCCTATGTTCTCGACAAGTTTCCTGTAATTTTTCGTTATATAACCTGCCTTAACCTTCTTTTTCATATCCCCCCTATATTTGCCGTATACTCGAAATCAAATTAAGTATACACTTTGTATACTTACGAGTCAAGAATTATTATTGGTCTATTTTACAGTTATTTTTGTATATACCGGTAAATATGAGTACGACTGCCTTTAATGACCTCAATATAGGCGGACATGGGTGCCCCCTACACTATTTAAAAAATCGGATTTTGTAGAGAGGGGGCTTGCCCCCTCTCTCAGCGGGCCTTAAAGACGGATATGAAAACGCTGGGATTTATCAGTTCACATGACAGTGGCAAAAACGAAATAAAGACGCGCTTCCGAAAGTCTCTATTTGTTCCCCTCAAGAACGCTTTCTATAATGAAGCGCCACAACGCCGGATTGCAGGGTTTTCAACCCGATAAAGTCCAGCAGCATCCTCTCCTGAGGCTGCACAGTATCAAACATCCGAGGCCCCCGGCCCGGCCACAACCGGATGAACCACAAAATAATACTCATCAATCAACCCGAGCGCAGAAAGCTGCGAAGCAACGCTCAAACCGCTGATAAAAATATCTTTCCCAGTCTGCGCCTTAAGCGAGAGCACCTCGTGAGCAATATCGGAGCGCACAATCCGCGTATTATCCCCTTCCACATGTTCCAATGTAGTGGAGAACACGACCTTATCAAGCGAGTCAAACACGCGGGCGAACTCCAAGGATGCCCCATCCTCTGATTTGTTTTTTGCCACGTCCGGCCAATAAGGAACCATAAGCTGATAAGTAACCCGCCCAAAAAGCATAACCCCGGCTCCGCGCAACAGCCCGGTAAAAAAATCGTGCAAATCTGCGTCCGGGGACCACCTTAAATCGTGAGAAAACGTGCCTTGACAAACGAGGCCACCATACTCTGGCTCTCCCCTGCATTTATTCAATTAAAAATTGGTTTAAAATTCATAAGCAATTAACACTCAGGTAACCTGCCAGTATCTAAATATTCGAGCCATTGCGCTGCATTAAATTCGCAATTTCCGCTTATTACCTTTACAGGGCTCATTTTACCAAAAACTCTCAGCAATTTTGCAAACATTTTATCCAATTCTTTATCTTTCACACTCATTTTTATGTGCAGAAAATTATCATCGCCTACTTTTAATTCTTCTATAAAAATACCATAATCGTTTTTATTAATTCTATCTTTTTTTTGTAAAAACCAGCCAGTATAATTTGGATATGTTACTTCATCAATATTTCCTTCTTTGCTTCCATAAATTCGCCAAACGACTTTTTTTTCACCTGCATTATTTAACCATTCAACCCATTCCTTTGGATACGGTGTACCACTAAACGGTAAAATAAAAGCGACTTCATCGTCATCTACCCAGGGTTCAACCTTACCAATTGTTTCTTTGTAATCACCAACTTCAATTTCTTCAGATACAATCTCCAGTAAACCATTCGCTTCAAAGGCAATACTTATCTTTCCATTATTTGCATTTTCTATCACTATATCAGTTATATGCCATCCATACGTTTGAATGATGTTTTTACTTTTATTCGCATCTATATATTTTGTCGAAACTCCATCCCCTTCGTAAGCAACTCCCGCAAAAATACGTTTGGCATCCGATGCAATCCCATTTTTATACTTACTTATCCCCTTAAATCTAAACATAAATTCCCTATCTCCAATTTTGTCTCCGATTTTATAACCTTCATAATAATATCTATATCCTACAACTATCGATATTTCCTTTTTTTCTGTTTTTTTATCATAATATATTCGGTATAGATATGTGTCATCAAAAAGTTCATTGTCATCGAAATATTTTTCTATTTGGCTAGCTTCATTAAGTATTGCTTTCACCCACTTTGCTCCTCGATAATTTTAATAGTACCAGTTAAATCCTTCCTTTATCGCCCATCCCTGTTTAGAGGGGGCAAGCCCCCTCTCTACGAGATCTGGTGCGGTAAAGACAATATAACAATAAAACCTGTAGAGAGAGGGCTTGTCCCCTCTCGCTATCTCCCCTTTTAAATTACTAACTTCTTACGCTGACTCCCTTACAATCAACTCCGGCTCAAATACCAGGTTTGTCGGATTTTTCAGCCTGCCTTGCATGGCTTCGAGCGCAATAATAAACGCTTCGTTTCCCATTTTCTCTACGGGCTGCCTTACTGTGGTCAGTGACGGCGTGAAGGCTGAGGCTACCGGGATGTCGTCGTAGCCTACTACTGCTATGTCCTGCGGGACCCGCAGGCCTGCTTGCTTTATCGCGTTTATCGCGCCTATTGCTGTGTTGTCGCCTGCTCCGCAGAAGACTGCGTCTATTTCCTTGTTGCCCTTGAGCAGCGTCTGCATGATGGCACGGCCTTCATTTATGTAGTTGTTGTTTACTGTGGCCATTAGGCGGTCGTTCACCGCTATACCTTTTTCTGCCAGCGCTTTTTTATAGCCCTGCTCTCTTTCTATTATGGACGGCCATGTTTCTCCGGCCGTTTTGGTCATCCCTAAGTACGCTATGTTTTTTCTGCCCGCTTTGACCAGGTATTCCGCTGCCAGGTACGCGCCTTTTTCGTTGTCGCATTTTACGCTGTGGGCTCCTGCCAGTGTGCCATCTATGATGACAACCGGGATGCCTTCTTTTTTCAGTTTGGCCATGTTTTCCTGTCCCGGTTTTATGCCCAGCATTATTATGGCGTCTGCTTTTCTGTTATGTATTATGGATTCTATTATCTGCTCCTTAAACCCCGCTTCTCCCCTTGTTGAAAACGGTATCAGGTCGTAGTTCGATGAAAGCCCTGCCAGGTGCACGCCGTCCTCGATTTCCCTTAGGATGTTCATGCCGAATACCGAGGTAAACCTCGTGCTTATGAAGGCTATTGAGTCCGCTTTGCCGCCGACTAAGGCCCTTGCGGTTTTGTTTGGCTTGTAGTTAAGCTTTTCTATGGCTTTTAATACCCTTTCTTTTGTCGCAGGCGCTACCTTATCCACTCCGTTGACCACAAAAGAAACGGTATTATAAGAGACACCCGCGATTTTTGCCACGTCCTTTATCGTTGCCATTTATTTTTTCCCTTTCCCGGATTTTTTCACCCGGACTATGAAAGTGTTTTCATTGCGGTCGTTTGTTCTTTTATATTCGACCGCGTCACATAGAGCCAGTATAGTCTTTATACCCATTTTTCCGCCCAGGCCTTTTTTTACCCTCCTGGAGGTATCCGGTATTTTTTGTTCCTTCATGTTGAACCGCGGCCCCGCATCCTGCGCGATTATTTTTGCCTCCGGGTATTTCAGTTCCAGTTTCAGCCCGACTTTCCCGGTTTTTTCAGCGTAAGCGTGCCTTATCAGGTTTTCACAGTGTTCGGTTATTGACACTGCCAGCGCCGATATTTTTTTCCTCGGAAACCCTAAGTCTTTCATATTGTCGTTTATGAATTTTCTTATAAGCCCGAGATTGCCCTCTTTTGCATCCACTTTAATTTCAGCGCTGTTTATTTCAGCCTTTTTTGGCATAGCTCTTCACTGCATCTTTCACGGTTTCATAGCTTTCTATCACGCCGTCTATACCCACAAGCGCGTAGACTCTTTTCGCGTCCTGCAGCATGGCGGCGAGCTTAAGATTGCCGCCTGAAGAGCGCAGCTGTTTGAATTCGTTCAAAAACGCGGTCCAGCCCGCGGAACTTATGAATTCAAGGCCTTTTAAGTCCAGCACATATTTCTTTGGGCCGCGCTTTCCGGTAATTTCCCTGAATCCCAGGCTGAAAGCCGCCACCGACGAGGAATCCAGTTCGCCAAAAAGTTCCACTATGATTATTTCCCCGTCTTCATTCTCCCTGATCTCAAATGCCATTTGTAACCTCCATCAGGCGTTCCTTCCTATTGACAGGACCGCAATATCGTCGCTTTGTTCCTGTCCACCGGTAAATCCTTCAACGTCAGAAAGCAGGCCTTCCACTACCACCCGGCATGTCTTGCCCCCGTTTTTTTTCAAGGACTGCACTGCCCTTTCCATACCAAACCTGCCGCCCTTATCCGCCCTGGCTTCGCTTATACCGTCGGTAAAAAGCAAAAGTTTGTCGCCGAGCGCCACCTTCAGCGATATCTTTTCCATTCTTGTCCCAAACTCCATGCTTTTTAAAACGCCTATAGCAGCGCCTTTTGGGCTGTATGATTCGACCGCGGCCGCAGAGCCCCTGTACACAAGTATTTCATGGTGCCCGGCAGAAACCATCTCGACGGAACCACTGCCAGTGTCAAGCACCGCGTAAAAAACCGTCGCAAACATGCCGCCCCCGACCTTCGTAAGCAAACCGTCATTTAGCTTTGTCATTACTGTTACAGGATCCGGATTTGCCGGAGCTTCCATGTTTAAAATGCCGCTTAGCATGGTCATGATCAGCGCCGCCGGTATTCCTTTGCCGGAAACATCCGCCATGACTATCCCGAACCTGCCTGCTGAAAGCGGTATCACATCATAGTAATCCCCGCCGATTTCCTTAGCCGGCTTGTAGAACGCGGCGACTTCATATTTTTTCATGTCCGGAAATGACTTTGGAAGCAGGGAGTCCTGTATCTTCCACGCTATTTCAAGCTCTTTTTCCAGTGCGAGCCTTTCTATCTCGGCTTTCTGCGCTTTCTGCAAATCCCCAGTCATGCTGTTGAAAGCGTCCGCCAGCAATCCGAGTTCATTCCTGTTTTTTATACTGATCTTATGGTTCAAATCCCCCATGCCCGCTATCCTCGCGCCTTCGGCAAGCGCGTAAATCGGTTTTGTGAACGCGGCGCTCAGTAAAAAAGCGCCCAGCACGCTTAAAAGCACGGCAATGACCGTCACAAGGATTATATCAAAGTACGTCCTCTTCAGGGCGTTTGTTATGAGATCATATGACAAGCCCACATATACGGTGCCTATCTTCACTTTGTGTTTGGCGACTACAGACGCGGTAAACTCTATCACTTTTTCACCGGAGGCAGTTTCATAAACCGTGTTTTTTCCGGGCGTGGTATAAAGCAGCCTGCCCGGCGGCATATACGCTGACTTTACCCGCGTCATGTCGTTATGCGCGAGTATCTTTCCATTTGAGCCGGCAACCATCGCGTACCTGACGCCCTTGTTCTGCATGGCCTCTTTGAGTATTTTCGCGGCTTCGAGTTCGTATTTCATAAGTATAGAATCCGCGATATTGTTCGCTATGTTCCTTGTCATGCTTAAGCCCCGCAGTTCCATCTCGTTTGTGAGGCTTTTTTTCTGTATGTTAAGCACCATAAAACTCATAATGGCCGTCACAGCCAGGGTAAGGGACAAAATAACCGCCATTATTTCAAGTTTTATGCCTGTGTATTTTTTCTTCATTCGATTCCCCGCCTGGACAGTTCTTCAAGCTCTGCCTGGGCTTTCCTTAGGTCCCTTAGAGTTTTGACGTCTTCCGGGTCTATTGCCAGGACTTTTTTCCACATCTCTATAGCGCCTTTTAAGTCGCCTGAAGTATAGCTGTTTACCGCAATATAATACATCCTGTCGGCTATGTCCTTTTGTTCCTTCGGCACCTGATGCCTTTTGTGGGCCGATTCCATGGCTTTGCTTGCCGTCAAAATAAGCGATTTTATGGCTTTGTTGCCGGGCCTGCCCTTTAGCGCCAGCTCCCATTGTTTTATGGCCTCATCATACTGCATTTTTTCATAAAATTCAATGCCGGCTATTACGTAGGCATCTTTTACGCCGGATAACCCGAAGCCCGCGCTGTTGCTGAGTTTTTCATTAAGTTTGTCCTCCAGTATCTTCTTCATTTTCAAGGATGGTTCATGGTCGCGCTTCCACTCCAGCGCCTTTTCGACTTCCGCAAGCGCTTCCTCGTATTCGGCGGTTTGATAATGGGCGTATGCCAGGCTGTACAGCGCCTGTACCTCTTCGAGTATCTTTATCCTGACCTTCTCGTCGACTATTTTGCGCACTTCATTGTATATGCTCCTTCGCCACTGCGCCCTCTGCTCCTCTATGGTCATTCCAAACGCGTATGAAACGGTGAACCTGTCCATCCTGCCGAAATTGTTGTTGGATACGTAAGCGTAATCAAATTCCGTATTATATAACGCCAGTCCGGCGCCAAAAGTAAATTCACCATCAGTGTAACCCGCCCTGGCAGAGGCTATTCCCGACCATTTTATTTCTATACCGGCCCTGTCCTTAAATCCCTCCTTTTCGCCAACCGAGGCGTCAAAAGCCGCCTTGAATTCAAAGTCAGCGATCTGGTGCCTTGCCAATAGCCCGAGGGTGTATGTACGCGGAACCATTTCTGTAACGGACTGCATTGAAAAAGCCGGTGTAATGACATTCCTGATCATCAGGCCTGCTGACAGGAAAGAAAAAGGACTGTACAGGACGCCTAAGTCCGCGCCGAATCCCGCGTAATTGAATCTGTCCATTTTGGAGTAATATACACTGATGTTTGCCCCAGCGGAAAGGCCTTCGGCTATGTTACGGCCGTACGAAAGGGTCATCTTGTACTGTTCGCTGCCGAAAACGGAAGTAAAATTTCCAGCCTGGTCATAACCATCCATATTGTCCGCGGAAAACCTGAAAAAAGACGCGCCGATCGTCCCGAAATTCAGCAGTGGCTGACCGTATGCCGCCGAAGAGTAGGATGCGGATTCATACAGCGGGTAATAAAGAAGGACTATTTCCTGTTTTTTTAAATTTACCAGTCCCGCGGGGTTATAATATATAGCAGATAGGTCATCGGCCACGGCCGTGAAAGCGCCCCCCATGCCGTCCGGCCTGGAACCCGCGCCGGTCATGAACACACTTTCCGAGCCGTAATCGCCGGGTGCGGCAAATGCCGCGGAATAAAATAAAATAAGGATAAATACCGTGAATATCCGGGAAACGGCCCTTAAGTCTTTTTCTTCCCTCACCTTAGTACCGCCAGCTTCTTTTCAAGCTTTGTGGTACCGCCTGTCTGCTTGTCCTTTGCCTTGAGCACGCATAAATAAACCCCGGACAGTACTTCCATGCCCGACTCGTTTTTAGCGTCCCACAAGTCCTCGGTATGCTGCCCTGCGGGTTTTATTGCTTTGTCCACCACGGTCCTCACATGATTGCCGCTTATGGTAAATATGTCAATGCTGATCTCCGAACTGTGCGAAATGTTATAATTAAAATGCGCCTGAGACTGTTTTGGATTCACGGGGTTCGGGAAAACATGGAACGATTCCGTCAGGGACGGAGGGACCGGAGTAGCAGTCGCGGTCGGGCTGGGGCAGTAACCAAGATTGATATCCCCTAAATTCGCCGAACTTTTCCAGTCATTCTTGTCACCGTTCCAGGCCAGTTGTCCCACGCGCGTATATGTGCCGTTGTTGAAATTCACCTGCACGTCAAACCCATAATCCGCGCCGATAACAGGATTTACTGCCAAATACAGCCAGGGTATCCTGACCTCCATTATGTAGCCGGACACGTTATAAGTGCTTGCATACTGTATCCCGCCCCCACCCGGAGGAATAGCCACGGCAGCGTTCAGGCAGGATTGAAGGCAGTCATAACTTATCATGAAGTGGAAATCGCCCACGGACCCGGGATAAGGCTGGCTGCCACGGTCATTGGCCATGTCCAGGAATATTTCGACAGACGAATCATTGTAATTATTGCAGGCTACCTGTGTGGCATTAAGGTAGGAATCGTTTATAATAAGTCCCACATACAGACTGTCCGTATCCCACAGGGTCTTGAAGCCGCCTGATATGCCGTTCGGATTCGTACCTACGCACAATTTTGATACGGGGTTTAAAACGGCCGAAGCCCACGCGGGCTCGTTCATTATCCCGTCAATACTTATGCCCCCCGCGCAACTCGCGGTAACTGTCAAACTGGCCGGCGTCGCCGCAACCACAGTGACATTAAATGCCATTGAGGCCTGGCTTCCGCAGCCGTCGGTAAACACTGTGGTGAATGTGTTCAATCCGCTTGAAAGCGGTATTCCGCTTATTTCCCGCAGGTTTGAAGTGAACCCGGACGGGCCGGTCCAGCTCCAGGAGCCACCTGTCAAAGGTTGCGGCCCCAGGGTTACATTGGAACCTATACTCGCGGTAATGCTGTCAAGTTGCTGCCAAGCTCCGCCGTTGACCTGTATAAACGGGGTGATTCCCGGTGTCCCGCAGGCCGTCACTGCGAGGGTGGGTGTGGGTGTTGGACTCGGCGGCTGGGGATTTATCTGTATCGCGCAAACCTGCGCATTATCCGCTGTCGCAGGCCCGAACTGTATGGTTATGAGCCCGCCGGCGGGTGAAATGTTGTTGAATACCTTGCTGACCGCCATGAACTCGGAACCGGTATCCGCAAAAATATCGTAACCATTCAGCACCGTCGCGCCGTTGATTAAGACGTTAAATACCCTGGCGCCGGCAGCGGTATGATACAGTTCCGCAAACTTCAATGTTACCTGATAACTGCCCGCAGGCACATTAAAAGTATATGTAAACGGATCACCGAACCTTTCGCACTGGTAAAGGCCGCTGTCATTGGTATTGACAACCGTGTTCGTCACACAGTGTGCGGTGCCGCTGTTAAAATTTGAGTCCGCGCTCCAGGTGTTGCCCCAGCTGTCCGGATATAAAGACCCGCCCGTATTTACCCGCCATATAGAAGAGACCACAGGAGTACTCGTGAGCGTAGCCGTGACTGTAGGTGTAAATGTCGGTGTGGCCGCGGCCTCGCAGGCGCAGGCAATAGCCGCGGTATAAAACAGGATGACGACGCTCTTGAAGAGAAAAATCCGGATACCCGCTGACTTTTTCATGTATTTCTCCTTAAGATAGCCTTCTGCTCAGGGATCATTTTTTTCGGCTTGATTATACACTATAGGGAAATCATTTGCCAGTTCTTTCAGGTTTTCCTGTTTTTCCGGTTTTCGACATAACGCAGTTCTTTTTACGGCAGCTTGCAATATATGATCAGTTTCGGCATCAACAGGCACCGGTGCAGTCATTGTCGTATTATACGGACTGGATTTTATGAGGGGATACGCCCTTGAACCATCATTCCCTTTTAATGATTTATGTGAGCTTATATAATCCCTATAAAATAACTGCTTTGCCTTCTCTTACCAGCTAATGCGCACGTGCGCATTTATATAATTTATAACACTTGTGTTAATAAATGTCAAATTAATTTGTGCTATTTTGTAAGATTTTTTTCTTATTTATAAGGCAATTAATATATCACGACACATTTTAGGCAATTGTGACATAAAATACTTACACGATTAAGTACTTTTCCTAACTATTAGCTCAGGATAAAACATCTCGTCGCGCATATTTTTCAGATCGTTTTCCTCTATTGCCCTGATCGCTATCTCCGCAGCTTTTCTGCCCATCTCACCCAAAGGCTGCCGAATCGCTGTTACGTCTGCCGCAAGCGGCAGATCAGCATCATCCTGGCTCACGAGCGCCAGGTCATCAGGTACTTTTAATCCCCTTTTCCTTGCCTCGACAAGTACCTCCAGCATGTGGGGATCGCTTGCCGCGAAGTATACGGCGTCTATTTTATTTTTCAAAAAGAAATCCAGCGCAATCTTGCCCACATTTGGGGGTTCCTCAAGGAACTCGAATATGTTCCGGTCGTCTGCGGCAAGGCCGTGGCTGTGCATGGCTTTTTTGAATCCTTCCAGCCTCTCCCCGAAGCTTCCCACGTACTTGGTGTTGCCCACTAACATTCCTATATTCTTTCTTTTTCGCTCTACCAAGTGGTTCACGGCAAGTTCAGCGGCCTTTACATTGTCATAATGCACCCTGTGCCCCCAAGTCCCTGTATTCTCAATAAATACGACATGTATGCCGGCTTTTTTGTAATTTTCAAGGGTTTTTTCGGGCATGCCGACCGACATCAATATTACAGCGTCTGCCTTTCTCTCATCGAGTATTTTTTCAAATATATATGAGTCCTTGCCGTCAGGGCCTGTGAACGTGTACTTCTGGGTGGTATAATAATCCATATCAAACCTGGTCTTTCTTATTGTAAGCTCTATCCCGCGCATGAGCCGGGTGGGAAAATGCGAAAAATACGAGAATGTGATTATGGCTATCGTGTTTGATTTTGCCCTGGCCAGGCCCCTTGCGGCAGTGTTCGGGAAATAAGACATTTTCACCGCAAGTGCTTTGATCTTTGCCGCGGTTTCTCTGCTTACACGGGGGTCGTTATTCAGGGCGCGAGAGACTGTTTGATGGGTTATACCCAGTTTTTTTGCTATGTCTTTTATGGTCGTGAATTTCATGTGTATATTGTAAATTATTCCACATTATAAGGCAAGGGGTGTTTTAATTGTGTTTTAATTGTCTTTTGACTATCTATGCCTTTAACTGTCCCTCAATGCCGATCTTGATGCCTGCGGCAATCTAAAGAAACTAGTTCGTATAATTTATATTATACGAACTGGATTTTATTTAAGGTGGATTGCAACCCTAAGTTATCATGTCATAAAATATGAATTTCCACAAAATATTTTGCGCCCCAATCAAGAAACGTCATAAATTTTCCCCATTGGTTTGCTTCCATCTGGGTTTTCATTATTTCTTAGGAATTTACTGTTACAATATGCTTTCAGTTTTTTATCTAAATTATCAGTGACTGTAACAGAAAAAAAATAATTGTTATTTGTATTTGGCTTAGCTAGTGGCTTCCAATCGAGAATTTCTGCGCTAAAACATTTTTCTAATTCTGATATCATTATACTAACGTAATTTTTTGGAGCCTTCATTATTGTTGTCATCATTTAACCCATTTTATGTTTCACTTAATAAATTCGCTGATTTTTTTCGCAAAGGTGCGCGTATTTATCGGCTTGCCTAAAAACCCGCTGTTGGATATATCTTCCAGTTCTTTTTTATTTTCTGCCAGGAAAGCAGTCACAAAAACAATGGGAATATCGCGCGTTTTTTTGTCCTTGCGTAATATCCTCGCGGCTTCGGTCCCTCGCATGTCGGGAAGCCGCACATCCATAACTATAACATCTGGTTTTTCTTTTTTGGCAATGGCAATTCCGGTGGCAGCGTCTTCAGCTCCAAATACTTCGAAACCAGCGACCTCCAGGATATCTATTTCCAACAAAAGATTGTTATAATTATCTTCAACTACCAGTACTTTTTGCTTCATCTAACACCACCCCCCACGGATACAATCGGTAGAGTAAACTTAACCGATGTGTCTTTATTTAAACCCATAGATTCCACGGAAAGTTTTCCCCCGTGCAGTTCAACCAACTTTCTAGACAACGGCAAGCCAAGCCCTGTCCCTTCGGTTACCCGGGAAAACGGGGTATCGACACGAAAAAAACCTTCAAATTATTCCTCTCGAAACATATTGATGTCGTTTAAAAAAAACATACTGCTTTCCGGAATGATTTTTCAATTAAATCCGGATTTGCCGCTCCACAGCCGGGACAAACCTGCGGCAAATTTATTTTCTTTTCATTTTTGACATTTTTTCAATTTCCACTTCCACTTCTCCGGCGCCTTCTTTGTAGAATTTCTCTTCATCAGGAGCGAGTTGTTTTAACAGCCTTAGAAATTCGCCCACGTGAACGCGCTCTTCGTTTGATATGTCCTTTAACACTTCCTGCACCAGTTTGTTATCTGTTGATTCGGCGAGCTGCATGTAAAGCTGGATTGCCTCATATTCGGCAGCAACCATAAACCTTATTGCTCTAATCAGTTCTGTTTCCGTCAATTTACGGTCTTTCGCAAGCCCTGAAAACGCTGTCCCAAAATTTGCCATTTCTTACATCTCCAATGATTGTATTTTAAAGACATTTTAAGCCATTCCCTGCTGCTGACAAAAACGGGCCCTTTTCTCAGGATTTTACGCCGACAATTTTTTCTCCCTTAAGAAAAGACAGAAGATCAGCGTTAAGTTTTTCCTTGTGCGTTTCGGTCAGTCCGTGGGGTGCGCCTTTATAAATCTTTAAGATCGGGTTCTTTACGAGTTTCGCGGAGGCCAAAGCCGCAGCTCCAATAGGTACAATCTGATCGTCATCACCATGAATGATAAGTGTCGGTACATCGAACTTTTTCAAGTCCCCGGTAAAGTCCGTCTCGGAGAACGCCTTGATGCAGTCGAAGGTATTCTTGTGCCCGGCCTGCATACCTTGCAGCCAGAACCAATCAATCATGCCCTGCGAAACCTTTGCGCCTTTACGGTTGAAACCAAAAAACGGACCCTTGGCCAGCGCCTTGTAGAATTTAGAGCGGTCGGCAATTGATCCGGCGCGAATGCCATCGAACGCTTTGATTGGTAGTCCGCCGGGATTAGCGGCGGTCTTGAGCATCAGCGGGGGAACTGCCGAAATCAGAGCAGCTTTTGCCAGACGTTTTGTGCCGTGGCGGCCGATATAGCGGGCGACTTCACCGCCTCCGGCGGAAAAACCGATCAGGACAGTGTTCTTCAAGTCGAGCGCTTCGATAAGTTCCGAAAGATCGTCGGCATAGGTGTCCATGTCGTTGCCATTCCAGGGCTGACTGGACCGGCCGTGTCCACGACGGTCATGGGCGATGCAACGAAAACCATTGGACGCCAGAAAGAACATTTGAGACTCCCAGCTATCCGATGAGAGGGGCCAGCCGTGGCTTAACACCACCGGCGTTCCTGTCCCCCAATCCTTATAGTAGATTTGTGTGCCGTCTTTGGTCGTGATTGTACTCATGTTATGATCTCCTTTGTTATTGTTATAATTTTAAAAATTCCGTCCTGCCAATCCCGTCTTTCCTTTTGACACTACTTAAGCTTATTCAATGAAGCTTTGATAAATGCCGGGATATCCGCAGGATAGCGGCTCGAAATGAAATTTCCATCCTCCACCACCTCCTGGTCAAGATACTCAGCGCCGGCATTTTTAATGTCCTGAATGATGGATTTCCAGCCTGTAACCCTGCGTCCTTTTAACAGGTTTGCAG
>CALAOR010000036.1 GCA_937889595.1 uncultured bacterium | reverse complement strand
AGTTACAGTCGGCGAAACTATAGTTAAAATAGAAGTCGGAGACAGTGTCGGTGTATTGCCTGCACAATTCCCAAATTTTTCAACTTTATAATTATCCGAATCCAATACATATATATTTTTATCAATGTCCGCAGCTACGGCTACCGGATAAACAAATTTTCCATTTGCGGTCACTCCGCTTCCCCATTGTGTTATATAATCCCCATTTGAATTAAATTTCTGGATCCTCGGATTATTTGCATCCACCACATATATATATCCGTCAACATCCGTTGCTATCCCTACCCCAAGCTCAAACTGTCCGTTCCCGGTTCCTTGAGTTCCCCATTGTGTTATATAAGTACCATTCGGTTCAAATTTCTGGACTCTGTAATTATGTGAGTCCGCCACATATATTTTACCTGCGCCATCCACGGCTATTCCCGAAGTATAATTAAACTGTCCGTTCCCGCTTCCAAGTCCTCCCCATTGTGTTATGTAACTGCCGCTCGGATTGAATTTCTGCACCCTGTGGTTATTTGAATCCGATACATATACGTTGCCGGCGCTGTCGGCAGCTAAAGCCTGAGGAAAATCAAACTGTCCGTTCCCGCTTCCAAGTCCTCCCCATTGAGTTATATAACTACCCGCTGAGCTGAACTTCTGTATCCTGTTGTTATTTGCGTCCGCCACATATATGTTGCCGGAACCATCTGCGGCTATCCCCATAGGAAAATTAAATTTTCCATTGCTGTTCCCGGTACTTCCCCACTGTGATATATAAGTGCCAGACGCGTTAAATTTTTGTATCCTGTCATTCACTATATCAGCCACATATATTTTTCCATTGCCGTCGGCTGCAATTCCAAAAGGTTCAAAAAACTGCCCATTTTCCGTCCCGTAACTGCCCCACGATGATATAAAGCATGGAGTCTGCGCTATTATTGCCGTACCTGTAGCCGTCGGAACTATCGGCGTATTTGTTGTTGTACCTGTCAGTGTCATAGTAGCTGATGCTGTACCCGCAACATTCTCTGTTCCAGCAGGCGTTATTGTCTGGGTTGCAGTCTTCGTTGCTGTTGAAATTGCAGTAACAATTTGTGTTATTATCGGCGTACTGTAACAGGAACTGAACTTTTGAACTCTGTTATTCATTTTATCTACGACAAATATATTATCATTGCTGTCTATAGCCATACCCCAAGGTTGATTTAGTTGCCCGTTACCAGAGCCTAATCCTCCCCATTGAGTTAAATAAGCGCCCGTGCTATTAAATTTCTGCACCCTATTGTTCTGCCAGTCTGTAATAAAAATATTTTTATTACTATCAACACCTATTGCCCTTGGGTATCTGAATTCACCATCGCCAATGCCGCTCCCTCCCATTGTCATTATTAACAAACCATTAAGGCTGAGCTTTTCTGTGTGATAATTATTCGTTACAAAAATATCGTCATCGCCATCTATGGTAATGCCATCAGGATTGTTGCCAAATTCCGTCAAATACATGCCGTCGTTAGTAAATTTTTGTACGACCCCGTTATTGCGATCAGCTACATATACATTGTTAAAACGATCGACAGCTATGCCCGTCGGAGAATAAAATGTGCCTTCTCCATATCCATAACTTCCCCACTTTGTAATAAAAACTCCATTGCTGTCAAATTTTTCAATTCTATTATTGAACATATCCAATACGAATACATTATTATTGTGGTCTATCGCAATCGCTCTAGGATTATTGAATTGCCCATCTCCCGTTCCACCTGCGCCCCACCGTCTAATAAATATTCCATTATCATCAAACTTCTCTATCCTATTATTACCAGAATCAGTAACATATACATTGTTATTATTGTCTACCGCCACTCCATATGGAGAGCTAAATTGGCCTACACCTGATCCAGCTCCACCAAATTGAGAAATATAACACGGTGGTATTATTGGTACGCATGGCCCAAACTTTTGAATCCTACTATTATCAGAATCAGCGATATAAATATTCCCCGCATGATCTACCGACATGCCCCACGCGTTATTAAACTGTCCATTTCCTGTTCCATAGTTCCCCCATTGTTCTTTATATGTTCCCGAATTATCGAAAACTTGCACCCTGTTATTATCTGTATCCATGACATAAACATTGTCTCCGCCATCTATTGCTATCCCGCGAACTGTCTGAAACTGGCCATTACCATTTCCCGCACTACCCCATTGCAATAAAAGTACTCCCGAGTCGTCATATTTGTTTACCTTTTCCGCATATGAATCCGTGACAAAAATTTTTGAGTGATTATCGACCGCAATTCCGTTTCCATGACTGAGCCATTTAGTAATATATGTACCCGAACTATCAAATTTCTGTATTCTATTATTCATCGCATCCAGTACGTAAACATTATTATTAATCCGATCTATCGTTATACCATATGGATAATAAAACTGCCCGTTTCCATTACCATTAGTACCCCATTTTAATACAAAATTGCCATTACTATCAAACTTTTGGACCCTGCTGTTCAAAGTATCCAAAACATATATATTGTTCAAACTGTCTATAGCCACACCGTACGGGCTGTCAAATAATCCATCCCCGGTTCCCTGCGTCCCAAATTGTGCCAAGAGTATTCCATCGCTGTTAAATTTTTGAATTCTGTTATTACCTGTATCTGCAACAAATATATTTCCACTTGAGTCTACGGCAACACACTCGGGAATTTGAAATTGGCCGTTACCGACCCCATTATTTCCCCATTGAGACATATAGCAAATAACTCCTTGAGGACCGGGAGTCGCCACAAGGGTCAGAGTCGTTGTTTGTGTTGCAGTTACCATCGTCTGCGTTAAAGTTAATGTTGAAGTTGAAGTACACGTATTGGTCGTTGTTAAAGTAATTAGTACGGTTTCAGTATAAGTAGGTGTACTAATAATACAATTACCGTATTTTTCAACCATATCCCCCGATGAATCTGCAGCATATAAATTACCCATGCTATCCGACGTTATGTTTATCGAGCTTAAATTGTGCCATTGTGTCAAATAATTTCCATCTGATGTGAATTTTTGAAATCTATTACTATTGTCCACTACGATTATATTTCCTTCATTATCCACAGCCACATTATACGGGTAACTTAACTGCCCGTTTCCATTTTCTGTGTTTCCCCACTGTGTTATATAGCCGCCATTCGGTCCAAATTTTTCAATCTTATTATTTCCGGTATCCGCCACATATACATTCCCGTTATTATCCGTTCCTACTCCATAAGGCCATCTGTACTGGCCATTTCCGGTGCCAACAGATCCCAACTGACTCAAATAAACACCATTCGAATTAAATTTACTTACTCCATTATACGCATCAGCTATATATATATTTCCATTTCTATCCACTGTAATACCCTCGGGTAAATTAAATTGCGAGTTATCATTGCCAAATACGCCCCATTTTGCTATAAATGTCCCATTCGATGAAAATTTTTGCACCCTATGATTGCCTGTATCGACGACATATACATTTCCATATGTATCAACCGCAATTCCTTGCGGGTGACTTAACTGTCCATCCCCGGTTCCTTGGGTTCCCCATTGTGATAAATAACTTCCATCAGAATTAAATTTTTGTACCCTATTATTATTTACATCCGTTACAAATATATGTCCGATTGCATCAGTCGCTATTCCATAGACAATATCAAATTGCCCATTGCCGGCCCCTTGACTGCCCCAGGCCAACAGTAAACAAGGGGTCGGCGCATCTGTAGGTGTTGGAATTATCGCAACAGTCTGTGTCACTGTTGCCGTAAGCGCTGTCGCCGTATTTGTGCTTGTTGCCGTCTGCGTTGTTGTCTGTGTTGCCGTCTGCGTTATTGTCTGCATTACCGTCTGCGTTGCTGTCTGTGTTATTGTCTGCGTTATTATCTGCGTTACTGTCTGCGTTGGTGTATATAAGCAGTTATCAAATTTTTGGATTCTATTGTTACTTGTATCAGCAATATAAACATTTCCAGAGTTATCAATTGCTATACCAACAGGAACAGAAAACTGTCCATCACCGCTTCCATTACTACCCCACTGTGTTATATAAGTTCCTGTACTGTTGAATTTTTGGATTCTGTTGTTGTTTGTATCAGAAACAAAAACATTTCCAGAGCTATCAACTACTATGCCGTAAGGAGAGTCAAACTGTCCATTCCCTGTACCATATGTACCCCATTGTGTTATATAAGTTCCTGTACTGTTGAATTTTTGGATTCTGCTGTTGTATTTATCGGCTACAAAAACATTTCCAGAGCTATCAACTGCTACACCGAAAGGAGAGGAAAACTGTCCGCTCCCTGCACCATATGTACCCCATTGTGTTATATAAGTTCCTGTACTGTTTAATTTTTGGATTCTGTTGTTGTAGTAGTCAATAATATAAACATTTCCAGAGTTATCAACTGCTACACCAACAGGACCAGAAAACTGTCCGTCACCGCTTCCATTACTACCCCACTGTGTTATATAAGTTCCTGTACTGTTGAATTTTTGGATTCTGTTGTTGTTTGTATCAGAAACAAAAACATTTCCAGAGCTATCAACTACTATGCCGTAAGGAGAGTCAAACTGTCCATTCCCTGTACCATATGTACCCCATTGTGTTATATAAGTTCCTGTACTGTTGAATTTTTGGATTCTGCTGTTGTATGTATCGGCTACAAAAACATTTCCAGAGCTATCAACTGCTACACCAGCAGGAGAGAAAAACTGTCCATTTCCGCTTCCATTACTAGCCCATTTTGAAGAAAAACAGTAGTTAGGCAGTTGGGCTGCTGTCAATGTTGGCGTTACGGTCTGCGTTATTGTCTGCGTTATTGTTTTTGTCACGGTCTGCGTTGCCGTCTGCGTTGTAATCTGCGTCATTACCGTTTGCGTTATAGACGCCGTAACGGTTTGCGTAACGGTCTGTGTCATTGTTGGAGTTACTGTTCCAATAATTGTAAACGTTGTTGTTGATGAATTGGAAACCGTTGCCGTTATTGCCGGGGTTACTGAATTCGTTTGCGTTTGAGTAATAGTACTTGTCACTGTCTGAGTTACGGTTGGCGTTACAGTCCCGGTTACTGTTTGTGTACATGTTGGTGTGATCGTTCCAGTACAAACAGTACTAGTTGCAGTAATAGATCCAGTTATTGTAGCTGTAACAGTCTGTGTGCAGGTACTTGTTACCGTTGGAGTCATTGTAGAAGTGATTGTTTGCGTTACGGTCGGTGTTATGGTCATTGTATCAGTTAGCGTGTTGGTATATGTCACAGTGTTTGTAATAGTTGGCGTAACTGTTGAAGTGTTAGTTTCAGTCACAGTTTGAGTTATTGTATTTGTAGTGGTTGTTGGAACTTCTGTAAATGTTTCTGTAATTGTGGGTGTTGTTGTAGACGTCGGAGTGGGACTGAGTAATTCAACCATGTCAACATATCCATTTTCTGACGAAATAACCAAACACTGATTTTCAGAGTATACCCATTTAATTACATGGTCCCCGGTATTGGGTAAATAAAATTCATCCTGTTTCCATGGAACGTCACCTGTTATTGAATCCATTTCCACATTATCAACATAGAATTTTAAATATTCGCATGAATTTTGTGAAGAAACCTTCCACTTGAATCTTACCACGATTGGTCCGGTTACAGTCCCCTGCAGATAGGTCTGCTGATTTGCCTCAAGATGTCCGCTGCTGACCGCCCCTATATTATCGAATGAATCGTAAGTTTCCCCAAACCATTGAGAATCTCCGCCAGTAGACCAATTAATGGTGCTGTTATTAAGCGCGTCCGCAAGGCTTATCCCCGGTGTCGGCGTTGTTGTTTGCGTAAAAGTTTGTGTTATTGTTGGCGTAATAGTTTGCGTTGGTGCTATGTCAAGTCTGACATCATCTATAAACCACCCCTTAAAATTGTTGTTGTATTTATCCACAGTGTTGAACACAAATTTAAACATCACATTTTTCCCGGCATATGTTTGTAAATTTATAGATACCTGATACCAAACTTGCTCGTTACCTGAAGCTTGAAATATTTGATTCCAATTAATGCCACCATCTTCTGAAATATACACTTTTTTTGTGTCATGTCCCGTCTTATTTTCTGTATTTTCCCAGGAACTGAACAGTAGTGCCTGGTTGTCCGACACATTCATCAACGGGCTTCTCAATTCTCCGCTATTGATCCCGCCCGTATTGTAATCGCCGGTAGCATCCTGACCGTACCACCATGTGTTTTCACTGGTGCTTGTATACACCCTGTCAATTGGCGCATTGTTATCCGCTATTTCATGCCACAAACCCGTTGCCGCCCAAATGCTCAAATCAGGTGTTTGAGTAACTGTTGGCGTTGTTGAGAACGTAAAAGTTGACGTTTCAGTCTGAGTGGAAGTATTTGTGCAGCCACCACATATTATTGTTACAGTGTTTGTTGGGGTCATAGTCTTTGAGAAAGTTGCCGTTCCGGATATTGTTGGCGAATAAACAGGCGTTTCTGTCAAAGTCAAAGTGAATGAAGGGCTCGGAGTTGCTGTCTGGACCGGAGTCTCTGTTCCGGTTTGGGTAGAGGTTGGTGTGCTGGAATATTTCGGAACAGGGGTATTAGCGGCATATGGATACACCGAAAAATCAAATACTGACTGGGCTTGGGCATTTGCGTTCGGGTTTGCAGGAGCTCCGCATGAATCAGCTTGGCCCCCATAAAAACCAACATAATCCCCCGGTGAAAAACTCTTTCCGTTTTCAGCATTGTCTACAATCGCATATACATATTGTGATCCCCCATTTGAATATGATAATGGTGAAACATACATACTATAATTTATCTGCGTTGAGTCGATCGGGCATACATTTTTAGTGATTCCCATATACCCATTTAAAGGATTTGTATCATTATCCCAAATTACGTAAAAAGTGTTGCCTGCGGCAGAAGCAGGAAGGGTGATTGTGCCGCTCACATTTGCATATGCAACCTCCCAATAAATAATGTTTTCCACCACACTTCCAGACCCGGGTATCGTAATTGGTCTTACTGGAACTGCCCCGACTAAATCTCCCGCAGTGGCAACAGGAAAATCAAGTCCGCTATTATCCATGTCAACGATTGCAGCCAGGACGCTGTGCATACCCGGTTTTGCGTAAAATGAAAAATTACCCAAAACCTCTTCGCACGAAGATGGCAACTGGTTTATCTGGCCTTTGTAAGATTTTTCACTAAAACCTTGTTGATCAATTGTTCCATGATATACATATTCAGGAATATTATCTTCACTTTCGCTACCGAGACAAACAACAAAGTTTTTACCATAAACAGACGGAGTTGGAATTGGCGTCGGCTCCATATTGTAATTCCATGGAACACAGTTACTCCACATTCCTGTAATTCCTGTAAAATTTAATGGATCTGATAAGGCTCCTGAAACATTGGCAGCCTGGCCCGTGCCACTGTAATATACATCATCAACCCATCCGCAATCCTGTCCAGCACTAAGCGATTCATCTTTTACATATTCCCATCTTATAACGTGCTGTTGATTTGCATCACCGGCTATGTTTACCACATATTTAGTCCAGTCAGCTTCCCCGCTTATCCAATCCTGTTCAATCCCATCTATATAAAGGCTGAGATAATCATAATCCTGTTCTGAAGAGACTTTCCAATAGAAAACCAGAGTTCCCGGGCCGGAAACCGTGGTCTCCATATACGTATTTTGAGTATCCCACACCTTTGCGCTTCGAGCCGCTGATGTGCCATAAAACATTTCATCTTGTTCCCCAAACCAATTTCCAGAACCCCCCGTATCATAAGTATGGCTTGTATCATCAACAGCTTGTCCAAGTGTTATGCCCGGGGTTTCAGTCATAGTTATCGTTGGAGTCGTGGTCATTGTGTATGTATCTGCCTGGGTGCATGTTATTGTTGCTGTCGGAGTGATGGTATACGTTGGAATGCACTGCCTGAAAATGAGCTCATCCATAAATCCGTCAAGATAAAGACTGTCCGCATCACTGCCAATTTGCACAGTTGATGGATATAATCCAACGTCGCCTTTATCCCATTGTGTCAAATTACCGCATGTTTGCTGACCATCCACGGATATATATACTCCGGAATTATCCCACCACACCTTAATATCCTGCCATTGTCCTGTTTTTATTGAACCAGCGGCACTATAAACATTCTGCATATTTCCACCGCTGGATGTATAGTCTATCTCCATCCTGTCACTTCCGGTTTCATACGGATCAGTGCCATAAATGGTGAAATACCTTGAATCATCTGCATTTGCCCAATTGAGTATAAGGTTTTCAACTGTGCTGTCTGAAATATACTGCTTATATTCTATCCATCCGCTGTCTCCATTCATTCCACAGGCATTAATTATCAGCCCCGAGCCGGCGCTAAATCCACCCGCACAGAATGGGCTTGAATCAGGAGGCGCCGGTTGGCTGAAAAATGTAACGGGGTTATTTGGATCAATATTCCAAGCACCTAACCCGTTGCCCGAGCTGTCATTAAGATTGTATTCAAAATCAAACCGGGACAAAATTTGTCCACAAGAAATATAGGCCGGGCATCCGAACGTGCTTGTCATCGTGGCCGTTGGTGTAAAAGTTGCTGAATCAGTTTCTGAAAATACAGGCGTAATAGTATTTGTGCAGGTCATTGTACTTGTTGAAGTACAGCTATTGGTGATTGTTTGTGTGTTTGTAAATGTATTGGTTTGCGTGGCTGTAAACGTTGAAGTATCACTGGGTCCGCCGGGTGTTGCTGAAATAGTCGGCGAAGGTGTGATAGTTATTGTAAACGTAGGTGTTATTGTGGCCGTAAGAATATTTGTCACCGGGGTTCGTGAAATATAAACCGGAGTTAAAAAATCCGCATTGAATATATAAGCATTATTTAGTATTGGCAAATATGTATTTGCCGTCCATCTTAAGGTAATGTCCATTTCCGAACCAGGGCTCAAAGTTGAAAGTTGCCATATAAGTTTTCCCTGTTTAGTAGTATCTGTTGGAGCCGGGTTTGCGTCCAAAAACGTTCCATTTGCAGGAATTAAATCCACAACCGAGACATTTGAAGCCGAATTAATGGTTGAATTGTTTTTTGCTTTTAAAATATAAGTGAGGGTATCTCCAAAATTAGCCGTGCTTTTATCCACACTCTTTTCCACCGTCAATATCCTGTCGGAAAATCCAAAAATATTACCGTTATTAGATATAACTGCCATATCATCGACATTTATTGCCATTGAGGAATAAACTGTCGAATTAACGCCATTGAAAATCCAATTTGAACTGTTCGCGCCGCCTAATAAATCATACCCTTTTATTATTCCATTTTGCATAGCTGTAAAATAGTTTGTTCCGCTTAATATCCCGCTGCTTAAAATATTATTTGTATTGCCGGTATTGTTTGACCAAAGGGAAGTAAATAAGTGCGTGGTTGGGTTAAAGGTAAGCGCATCGACGTTCCCCTGTCCGGTTGCGGCGATATATACAATTGAGCCAATTTTTTTAACTGAAATTGAAGAATAACTGTCTAATGATGTGTATGTAAGTATAGACCCGTTTGTACTCGTAGCGGCCAGCACATAAAGTTTTCCGGTTGAGGTTATAGAATATAATTTACCATCAACATACGCCCCCGGCGCCCGCACAGGTCCGCCCAAAGCGACTGACCACTGTTTTACGCCACTTGCAGAAGAAATACATATTATTTTCCCTGCTTCCGTACCATAACACAAACCACCAGCAGTTCCTGCACTACCGGGAATATATGTAAGCCCGGATAATGAAGCTATTCCTTTGCCTGGATTTACCGTCCAGATTATATTCCCGTTATCTGCATCTATCTTTAGAATATTGCCGGAATTTGTGGATACAGCAATGAAATTTTTGGATAATTCATTGTAATATAAAGGTGAAGAATAAATGATTTCGTTAGTTTTTATTTCCCAGATTGTTGAACCACTGCCGGCATCATAAGCGCCTATGTACCCGTCATTAGAGGCAACAAAAACTGCCGTACCTGTGGAACAAGTACCAACAGCAAGTGCCGTTGCTGATTTACCCGGTAGATTAATTGACCAAACTCTATTTCCATTTAAGGTGCTATCTAAGGCCTCCAATACCCCACCAGGTTTGCAATTGTAAACATAAGTGTGGTTATTAATCGTTGTTGAAACCAGGGAGGAAAAACCAAAAGTGTCAGACGAATTACCGGAAATAACCTTCCACTTGAGTCCCATTGAAGAAGATAATGACGCGTCACTAGCCCCGGTTCTGTTCTGATCACCGCGGAATTGGTTCCAACTATAAACATTAATGAATGAAAAACAAAATATAAAGACAAGCGTGATTAATCTATAAGAGTGTAAGTATTTGGTAAAATCAAATTTGTTTTTGATGCCTACATTATTATGTGTATTGCATATTTTCACTTTTTTTGAAGCCATACTTTTCATATCAAAACATCCTCCATAATATCATTGAACTTTAACAATGTTTGTTTTACACTTAAATTTTGCATTTATTATATTTCAATTTTCCTTAAAATTATTTTTTGACAATTTTATTAAATAGGCTAAACTTTCGATAATTAAGAAACTAACAGCACATCCCAACAAAACAATAATAGCTGTAATTTTTGTACCTTCCGGAATGAAGTCACGATATCTTTCATAATTAGACATTTCTTTGAAATTGTCTATGTTCAGTTTTACCCAAAGTATAAAAATTGTCAATCCAACAACGGCTGAAATAAACATTCTTGAAAGTATATTAACCGTTGAATTATTTCGAGTTAAATACAATCTTTCAACAAGTAGAGGTATATATATTACAAAAACGGTTGCTTCAGTCAAACAAAATGAAGTGTATACATTTACCCCCATTTTCATAAAAATAATATTTATACACACTCCTATCACGACCCCTGTTACTAGAATAAAACCAGGTTTATTCCAAAGTTTTTGTCCCTTCATATTTACCTCATTAATTTTTAAGTTCGTCTGCAATGTATAATATTACACCAATTACCACTATCGTTTCGCCCACACCAGATACGAATGACGCTGATACACCAGCAGCCTCAACAAGTGGTAAGGCCGCAATAGGCCCTGCATTAGCCATCAAGAAACCTCCTCCAGCAATCAATACATTTGGTGTATTTGGATTTTGTAAGCTAGTAGGTTTGAGATTGCCACTAACGGCAGAAACAACAAATCCAGTTTCATATCCGTTTTTAGCTAAACTCTCAAATAATGTTTTAGTATAAGATTCATCGGTAGCCGTTTTATCTTTGTCATCACTGTATGTGTCAGGAACTTCGTGAGATCTATCGATATAATTATCTAACTGATGTTTATATCCAGGTTGGTCTTCAGGTTCTGATGCAATAGCAGACTTAATAAAATTCATTGTATTGTCTAATATGTTTTTACACAAAGAATTTATATCAGCTTTAAAATCTTCCCCATATCTATCTACATTGTTCCCAGGATTGTTCCCACAATAATCATACATACTAAGAATTGTGGTGTCATTAAGAACCGGATCCATCTCTACAAATCTCCCTGTTTTCCCATCATACCACCTTGCCGCAAAGTAAAACAATCCCGTGTCACTATCGTACATATTGCTGCTCATACCATGCTTGCTTATTCCTGATGTCATTCCTTTTCCAAACACATCATACGTTTCCTTTTCCACAGGTATGCCTTTTTCATCGCACACCAGCATCACATTCCCTATGCGGTCGGGATAGTAGTAATAAACAGCTGCGGTATCGCCAGTAGTTGCGTCAGTATAAAGGCGGTGTTCTGAAAGCAGTTCCCCGCCAGGCCCGCGGACATATGAGCTTGTTACCTTGCCATTTGCCATCTCCGCCACAATGTCGCGGCCGTCGTAATAGTATGTGTGTATTGCGTTGTCTTTACTGCTTGCCCTTGTTTTTAATCTCTTTTCCACATCATAAGAATACATAATCTGGGTTCCTGTAGTTGAATCCCTCGCTTCTGTCAGCATATTTGTATCATCATGGCTGAGGTTTTTACCACCCACACTCAAAGCGTTCCCCCTGTTGTCATATTGCCAGTTTGTTCCTTCATCCCCCGTCCTTACACCCGTTAGGTCGTAATTATATGATGCACTATTATCACTTTTGGAACTCGTCACTCCTTTGAGCCTGTACGAGCCGTCGTATGCATACGATTTTGTCTCATCTAACCCGGCTTCGTTTACCACATCTATTGTATAATCATATTCATAATTTTTTTGTTCAAGTGCTACAGGTTTTGCCGGTATTTCAGTGCGCATGTATTTTATCTGCCCCACCCTGTTTATTGCATCGTAGTTATTGTAATCAATTTCTGTATAATTGGGATATTTTGCCGATAACCGATTTCCTTCATTATCATAATCGAAAACAATGCTGCCCGAAGTTAACATTCTATTCATGTAATTGTAATTATAACTGTTGCTGTATACGTTTATTCCTCCAGCCGTTATGTTTATGCTCTTTTTATTTCCATTTCCATCGTACAAATAAGTTTTTGTCTCAGAACCGAGGTCCGAAAGTGCGTTTGTAAGGTTTCCGTTTGCGTCATATGTGTAGGCGACTGTCCTGCCTGTTGTGGGGCCCCAATTTTTTGTCGCTGTTTTTACAAGACCGTTGTCATAATATGTATATGTATATTGGTGTCCTGAATCATACAATAAGTTCGTCATCCTATTATATGAATCATATAAATATGTTAATCTTGAAGCTCCGTCAGTTGCCGTCTTTAACAGGCCATTATCATAGTAAGTTTTTACCACACTTTTCTGCGGGAAGGTCATTCCAGTCTGCCTTCCTGCCTGGTCATAAGCATAGGAAACCCTTTGACTGCCGGCTATTGTTACTGTATTTAATAAATTGTTTTTATAATAACTTTTTAAAATCGCCCCTGTATCCGGCTTGTCAATTTCTTTTTCCCTGTTTCTTGCATCATATTGAAATATTGTGCTTTTCATGTTGGGATCGGTAACAACTGTTAAATTACCGTTCCCATCATACTGGTTGATGGTACTGTGCCCTAATGCATCTGTTATAGTTTTCTGCCTGTCATCCCCATCGTAAGTGTATGCAGTTGTTCCTTTTGTGTTTTGTATTGAAGTATTGTTGAGCATATTGTCATATGTATATATCTTATATGTCTGCCCAATATCCCCCGACGACTCCTTTTTCAACTTTCCATTATCATAATATGCATAATTCTTTATGTTTCCGTTCCTGTCGTACGATTGGGTCAGGACAAAAGTTGACGGATCATGTGTATATGTTTCAGTGGCCCCCACCCCGTCTGTTATGCCACTCACTTGACCGGTTGCGTCATAGGCATAATATATAGTATTGCCCGATCCATCAGTTGAGCTTTTAATCTGCCCTCTTCCATTATAACTATTACCCTGTACTGCTTTATCCTTGATTATCTTTGTAAGCTGATTACCGCCACCATCATACGAAAATTTTTCTTCCACACCCAGTGCGTCATAATGAGTCACAACATTTCCATATTTATCATAGGCGTAGATATCATTATGGCCTCGCGCATCTGTTTTTGTTACCATGTCATCGGCTGCAGTATATTCATAAGCCGTAACGTTTCCCAGTTCATCCGTAACACTGGTCTTGTTAAAATGATCGTCCCAGCCATATTGAACTGAATCACCGAGCGGCTCCGCAGTACTGATCATCCTTCCTGATTCATCATAAGACTGCACATAAGAATTTCCGTTTCCATCTGTTTTCGTTGTAGTTAAATTATCATCGTCATAAGTATAGCCCTCGACAATCATTCCGTTGCCGTCCCTTACGTTTTGAACTTTCTTATCATCCACTCCGCCGGAGTAATAAGTGTAACTCTTCTTTTTGTCCCCCGCAGCCAGCCGCGGTTCGGAATAATCGGATAACAATCCCGCAGCATTATAATTGTATGAGGAGTTTATCACGCCGGAGCCTCTTGTGGTGCTTACGGATATAAGTTCTTTATCAGAATATAAATAAGAAATTTTCCTGTTATCAGGCAAATTGAGCATGTAAATATTTCCATCAACGTCATATGAAAAATATACAATTCTTCCCAATGGATCTGTGATCTTGTCAATATATCCATCCTGCGTATATTGAAAATTAATCTGATTACTATTTCTATCAAGGATTTCTTTTAACCTTCCATTTTCAAAATAATCGGATTGCGTACTATCGACAAATCCATGGAAAAAATATTGTAATCCGTTCTTTTCCGTCAGAGTAAAACCGCTGTCTGCCGAGCTGGCAATTGTTGAGTGTTCCCACAAGGTAATTGGCTTATACAGCCCATCCTTGCTTTGATATTGAAATGTAATTTTTTTGCCGTCACCGCGTAATAGAATAATATTAGAACCGGTCCCTTTCAGAAGACGGAGATCGTAATTATGCGTCCACCTGCGCCCAAGCCCGATGTTGGCATCGCTAAAACTGTTATAAGTCCTTACAAACTTAAAAGAAAGCCCCGGCCCCGGCAATTCGGCGTCAACAACCGATTTTACCACGTTGCCGGTGAACAGGTTAGCCCCGCCGGAGGAAATTCTCTGGCAGCCGTGTATAGGATAGCCTAAATCCGGACCATAAACTATTATCACGGACCCGTCGGAATAAAAAACGGATTTGCCGCTTGTCTGCACCAGCGCCCTGGTGTCAGGGGTTACATTGTCATCGGAATGCCATAGAACATCTCCGTTTGAAGGATCAAGCGCGTACAATGTTTTAATGTTCCCATCGCCGCCGTCCGTCGCAGGCAAACCCATACAGACAAGCAGTACTTTTTTAACACCTTTTATTCCGTTGATTTTAACATGGTTTATTTTTATTACATTCGCGTCCGCCGGCAAAATAACATTTTTGTGCCATATTTCCCCCAAAGTGGCGCTATAGCAATAAATCCCATCGTGAGTATCACCATTAGATGAGGTGTTTTTCATGGCCATAAATATCATGTTTTCATCGATACATAAGGAGTGATTTGCCGTGGGATTTCCCGGCAGTATTGTATTTTCGTACATGGCGGCGGAATTTGCACTTGCTCTTATCAGACGTTCATGTTGCCCGCTATTCCTACACCCATTTATTGTATAATATTGGTCGCTTATTAATGATGTAAAAAAAACAGCATTTTGATAGTAAGCTGGCACAAAATTTGGGTTTATATCATTAAGACATTGAGAACAGTCAAAACCCTGATTATCAAGATTGCCCCACGGACAGTTATTCGCAAAATAGGAATATTTCGCTCCGCTAAAACTCCCATATAGTGATATACCCTGGATATACCCCTGTGAATCATTTGCTATTCCGGTAATCCCATCTGAACTCGACGCAATATATGTCCCGTTAAAAAAATATTTTGAATCGCTCTCGCAGTGATTATCAACAAAGGATAAATCATCCAGATTAAAAGCCCATACGCATTTTCCAACGCCTGCGACCACATATTTATCCTGCACAATGATCGGGCACGACACAGATTCGCTAAATTCCGGATAACTTAGAACATTCCCTGTTTGTAAATCAACTTTTTCAAGAATATTGGTATTACATACAACATATAAATCCTTGTCACCATATAGTGCCGCACTATTGATTTCCTGGACCCCGAGAGACAACCTGTTCAGCAATTCCCCGGTAGTCCTGGAAAATATGTTAATATCACCATCCGTGGTTGGGATTATTATTTCTGTTCTATTATACAATGGCTGCATGGACCTATCGGGCATGTTAATAACCAACGATGGCCATGAAGCGCTGAAAGTATCCAGATCATTGCATGCGGTGCGGGAATTGTCCATGTTGAATGTAGTCCATTCCTTTGCGATTACAGGTCCCGAAAATATAAATATCAACAAAATATAAAAACATATTTTAGAAAATAGCCGTGATTGTATGTTTTGATCTCCCAATTCAGCCCTTAAGTACATTTGCACTCCCAATTTTTTAGCAAAATTAAGTCCTGGAATTATGTTTCAATTTTATTTTCACCCTTATGTGTGCTCCTATTATTTTAGCATAGTGAAAGTACCCGCCTTGTGCCGTAAGCAGCCTTATAGTGGCCTCATGCGGTATACCCATTACCGCGATGAGATAATATTCCAAAAATCATCATCTGTCAAGCATTGTTTTTTTGCTTTTTTTCAAGTATCCCCATTATGCTGTTGTTGCCGTATAATTGACTAACGTAATATTAAATACCTTATGGAGCAATAACCTGAATCCGGTTATTAATCCTATCCTTTCGAGGCTTCCACTCCGCCTTTTTCACAGCCAATAACCAGTGCTATTACAAAAATTGAATATGTATATGCCTTTTTTTCCGGCAGATACTCTATTCCCGTCAACATTAAAAGATATGCACAATAATTACGTTAAATCGACTTTTCGGCAAGATGCGGGTTAAATATTCATAACAAACTGATTTCTCTGTGCAGCCCTACGGAACCGGCGTTATCACCAGTTTGGGGGTCCAAGTGAATGAACTCACAGGAAATATACTCAATGAATCACCCGGTTTTATGTCAAAATCATTTCCAAACCATCCGCTAAACGCGGATAAATACATGAAAACTCTATATGTCTGAGACTCTTCGTCCCAGGACATCAGTTTATTTATTTTTGTGTTTGTTCCAACGCCTATGCCGCCTTCGATTTCAAGGACTATATCCGAAGCCTTTAAATATACAGAGCCATATGGCAGTGAACGTTTATTTATGTTCGTCAGACCGCTCACAAAAGAATTGTAATTAAAGTACAGCGGTACCAGCTTGTCTTTCCCCGCTACTATCCATGTGAAAGTTGAAACAACATTCATATAGATAGCGTTTGACGACAATGTACCCGCATCCACTGTCCAATTATTGCCGTTCCAGCTTCCAAAACCCGTAATATACTGATAAACACTTGACGTTTGGCTGACCGGGTTCCATAACAATAATTGGTTTATTCTATTGCCCGTATAAGTGTTCCCTTCTATATCCGGCACTATGCTTGAAGCTGTTGTAAATTTATTATCATAAGGAAGGGACGGCCTGTACGCGCTGGTTGTTCCTGTATTATGTTTTAAATTGAATAGAACCTTTGTAACCATTGATGACGGTTTGCTCTCACCTGCCGCGTTAATCCCGGTGATAATATAATATCCATACGCATTTCCTGTTGCGTCAATATGTGTGAAAGCCGAAACTCCCGGTGTCGGTATTACCGTTGCGATTTGCTGCCACGCTCCCGGAAAAATATTTTTCTTACCGGCTGCTCCGCTCGTGTAATATATCTTATAATAGTCTGTCTGCGCAGGGTTGTTCCATGATAGCGTGGTATTATTTCCGGACTGGCTTATGTTAAGTGATGAAGGCGGCGCAGGCGTAAATTGCGACGTATTTGTGGGCGTTAAAGTGATAGTAACTGTGTACGTTGAAGTTGCTGTTGCCACAAGCACTACCGGCTGATTCGCAATCCTGTATGTTGTTGTCCCGCTGTAATTGCTTTCAGTATAGAATACGGCATTACCGCCTGTCGACTGCGCAGTGGCGCCCGGGCCGCCTGAAGATTTATCGCCGTATGTTACCCTGATCCTCTGTCCCGGCAATAGATCAGCGGCCCTTACTATTATATCCTGCCCTGCCGCGGAGCTTCCCATATAAGTCCCTCCGTTCAGGACAACCGAAAAATATCCAGCGGTTGTGTTGTTTCCAAAATCCGGAGCAGACCACCCTGCGGGGATTGATATTTTCAGGGTTCCGTAGCCGGGGGATGCTGCCCAGGCAGTCGGACCGGTTATATAATCCATTACAAGCGTGATTCCCGTGGCGCCCTTGGTTACAATATTGGGCGCTATGCTTTCCGTTCCTTCGCCCGTGACAGCCGTGGGTGTTATGGTAAATGAAGGCGAAGCAGTGGCGGTAAGGGTTGCGGTTAATGTCGGGGAATCTGACAGTGTCGAAGTTGCTGTGGCTGTCGCTACGGTCATTAAGACCTGCGGCTGCGTATTTATCGCGTACGTGGTTGCGCCGTTTGGATTACTTTCCACGCTGAATATTGCCGTTCCAGGCCCGGATTGCGCAATTGCGCCGGGGCCGAGCGACGCCCTGCTTCCATATATTATTGTTATGGTCCCGGAATTAGCCGCCAGAGCGTTCACAGAAACGGTTATAATCTGCCCGCTTTTACTATTGCTCATCAATGTCCCGCCTGACACGGCTACCGAATAAAAACCCGCAGATGCCCC
>CALAOR010000035.1 GCA_937889595.1 uncultured bacterium | reverse complement strand
ACGGCGACCACCGAGATCTACACTCTTTCCCTACACGACGCTCTTCCGATCTACCCACATGCTTATGTATTCGCGGCCCGTAGCGTCTATGTACCCACCGCCGTATGTGGACTGCGCGCCGAACCCGCATCCCCAGTCACCGTTTGTTCCCGTGTCAAAAACAGTCTTGGCGCAGTATTTGCCTCCGTGGGGTTTATCTGTTGCAGGCTCGCTTATCATGAGTTTCGCGGACGCTCCGCCGGCGGAGTTTGCGTACGCGTAAGCTCCCACCACTGTTCCCGCCTCAAAGTCGTCAAAAAGCACGGGCGTTTTTTTTGCCACATAGCCCTTGGTTTCTATTTTTCCACCCGTCAACTTGGGCGTCTTGAATACGGCAACGCCCGAGCAGGAGTTTATTATAAGTAACATTATGAGTACCGGTATTGCGTGTAATAATCGTTTCACTCGAAATCACCTCATCAGATTTATTGCTCCGGGGAGCGGTTTAAAAGCCGCTCCCCGGATATTAATTGTATTTTAGAAAAGTTGTATATCGTCCACCCAGAGTTCCCTTGAGGCGGGATATACTACGGACTGGTCGTCTGTCTGGAACTGGATCTGATGTACATGCTGTTTCACGGTTGACATGGGGCATGTAGAAGTCCAGCCCGGTGTTGTCCCGGCTGAAGAAGCTGAACATCCCTGCCAATATCTTCCAGATGCAATGGATATTGTGGTGCCCCAGCCTACCTGGGTGAAATTGGAAAACAAGACAGTTACCTGCGTCCATCCTGTAGGAGGCGTGAATGTCAGTTTATACTCGTCGGAACAGGTGAAAGACGACACTGTCGTGGTTATGCTCCCGTCACAGTTCGCAACGTTTGAGACAAAAGGTAACTTAATATCCCATGTTTTGCCGTCGCCTTTTGTATAGAATTTTACACCCGTATACGCGCTTATATCAACTTCATGGCACCCCCAAGCCTCGCCCGCAGTGCAAGTAAGCTGGGTTCCCATGCCTATAAACCCGTATTGAAATCCGCCGCCCATTTCTCCGAGACCCGCGATCGCGTTTGTAGTTACATATCCGGTAACACGCGCCGCGAACGAGCCGCCATAAGGCGACGCTGGAAATCCGGGCGCTGACATTGAGAACGGCGGGATCTTGTACGGTGGTGTATCCCCCGCATTGCCTATATGTTTTCTTGCCGCCCATGTTTGTGCCATAGGCCATACATACGAAGTGCCGTTATTGGCTATGCTGTTATCGTCGTATGTTATCCAGTAGCCGCCCACATTTGGCGCTGGATTTGCGCCGTTGTAATCATTGACATTTCCGGTACCAACGTTTGCACCATCTTCACAGTCGTCAATCCAGCCTGACGGGTGACCCGTAGTCGTGGTTGTCGCCGTGCCGCTGTTATCAATTGAGATATTGTTCTTCTTGCTGCATCCGAAGTTCACCATTGCAAAAACTCCCGCAATTACCAGTACAACTTTCCAAAAGTTTTTCATTGCTTTACCTCCAAAAAAAAGATTTTATATTGCGCGCATCTATATCCGTCAGCCTACTTGCATGCTGTTGCTTTAAAGCTTGCCTTGCCCCATCCCTTGGGTATCTTATATCCGTCTTTGTCTCCCGTCCATGTCATCTGTACCTTGCGAGCCAGGCCTTTATCGCCTATGTCGTCTATGCCGATATCAAATCCTATTTCTCCGCCGTCCTTTACATCCCAGCCGGCCAGGAAAGAAGCGGGAATGGAAGCTTCAATAATATATCCCCCTTCTATGGGTTTTGAGACTATCTTGGCGCCTGCTACAGGTTTTGTCATATTGAAACAATATACGGAAGGTTTAACAGCGTACTTTTTATTCGCTTTTGAATAATCACCGGTTGAAAAACCAAACTGGTAGTCTGTTTCCGTGTAAAGTTCCCTGCCCGGATCACTATTGTCAAATCCGATAAAAAGTTCTATGGCATTTCCATCGTATATATTTCCGTCTGTCTTGTTATTTTTCAGGCCTTTAACGCTCATTACTTTTGCCGCCACGTAAAGCGTCGTTGATGAAAAAGCCACATAAACTTCGGCTGACTGCTTTTCCGCGCCGAGCCAGTAAGGAACCCCGATCGCCACCTGCGCTTTTGTATCGATAGCAATAGGCTTGATACCACATGCTTTCCAGTCCGCAAGCGAGCCGTCTATGGTCATTGCCCCCGTGATGAAAGGGATCTGTACTGACGGCTTTCCCGCAAATGCCGAAACCGAGAACAATACCGCTAAAACTGAAGCTATTGCTGCTGCCTTTTTCATGTTGCATTCCTCCTTGTAATTTAAGTTATACTAAATTTTCTTTTTAAAATCAAGCCTGCCATGTACCCGAGCTTTGCGAGTGGTACTTGGCACGCCATGTACCCGGGCGTTGCGGGTGGTGCATTTTCGCCTTAAAAACTTATGGAAACCTTTATATCCAGCTCCTGCGCGTTATAACTTTGTTTCGTAGCCGGACCTGCCGGATCAAAATTATTTGTAAATGACCGATTATTGTTGTCCGTCATCACTGTATTTGTAAATGACATGCCTATAACAGCGGGTTTTGCCACGTTGTACTCAAAACCTATCCCCAGGCTTGAAATATCCGCGTCAAACTTGCATAGCCTGTATGAGTAATTACCCATCGCAAAACCGCCCGAATAATCCATGGTATACTGGTATTCAGAGCCGTTGTAGCTATTGTCCTTATAGCCGGCGAATACTTTTAATTTCTTTTTTATTATGGTCGCCTCGATACCGGCATCCATGGTATAGGATGTAAACGCGATGGAATTTTTCTGGCCGTTATTGGTATCCTCCATTTTATAGCCCGCAACCAGCGCCCATGGTATACCGGCCGTAAATTCGCTTTTTATACCGCCCTCTACGACCGTGAAATTCCTGGGCGCAACCGTGCTCGCGATCGGCGATACTATTTCATTGGCCATTTCGTATTTTATTGACGGCTGGAGCAGGCTGTCCAGGTAATTTCCCGAGTATTTTAATGTCAGGCAGTCCCTGTTCGGCGTTGAATCACCGTAAGGCATCGCGTTATTTTCATTAATAGGGTAAAAAAACAGGTTCCCAGGCTTATAAGCAAGACCGGTTGCGGCCGAACCCGTTCCATAGCTTACGTTTATGGCCGGGTTATACTTGGAAAATGGATATGCCACCCCTCCCAATAAATAAGCAGGGGGGGAGGGCGGGCTACTGAGAATATTCTGTATGTTCCATGTATTGTTCTGCGTCAGATATGGGTAGTTATTACTATCGTCATACATCCTTGTCTGCGCCGCATAAGCAGTGAATGAATTGCCTACCGCGCTGTAACCTACCTGAATGGTTGAACCCATAAAAGTGGCCTCTGCCGAGCCTTTCATGGCAATATCGGTTATATAATTCTGTATCCATTTGTTATTGGTATAATTCGAACTTGCAAACTCGGCGTTTATCTTTGCCCCGCCATCATCCCCGAATTTGATCTTTAATTCCCCGTCGGCTGATGTCACGGCGTTATCCAGTGCTGCGGAGGCATAAGTTATCGTGTCTTTCGCGTCCGTTATTTCAGAGTAGTTTATCCCGACCTTGAATATATCAGGGATCCCAGAGTGTACGCTTCCGCCTACCAGGTACTGGTCGTGATTAAACGAGTTGGTTGTAGTGAAAAAACCCTTTGAAGCGTCAAACACATCATAAAAACTCCTGTTTCCCTGCCCAAGCCTGGCCCCAAGAATCGTTATATCCAGATCAAGGGTGTCAAACAGTTCCATGATGGTCTGCACTTTGCCGCCCGATAAGGGCCAGGTATTGTCTATGAGCTGGAGCTCCTTTTTATTCATGTCCCTTTTATCGGAAAATATTTTTGCTTCGTACGGCCTGTCATCGTCAACCGCCCATAACGTGTAAGGCGTCAGCTTGGCCTGATAATCCCCGAAAACAAATGAAACTGGGTACTGCCCCTGTATGAAGAACCTTTTGAGCCCGTATATGTCCATGGAACCCCAGAATCCGCCGAACATATTCTCCATCCTGAAAGTGGCCTCGGCATAAAGTTCTTTTGTGGCGTTCAGCGAAAACTTCAGGTCCAGGTACTGCGTGATCGGCCTGTAGCGCTCGTCCGGCCTTTTTTCCGCCTGGTATTTGCTGCCATATAAAAGCAGGTCCGTCATATACGCGGATGACTCGCCGTTGATCCTCATGCCCATGGCGTTTAAAAGCCTGTCCTGCCTTTTTTCAATTTGTTCCTTCTTCACTTTCAGGTCGCCTATTGTCTCGAGTATGGAGTCCAGTTTCTGCTGGGTCTTCATCATATCCGTCATGTACGCTTTGACAAGGTTATACAGCTTGTCGATCTGCGACACAAGTTCGGCGTCCGACGAGGATGACGAGGCGGTTTTATTCAGCGCGAGCACATTGTGCACGCCGTCATTTATATACTCCACAACTTCGCCCCTGGTCAGGGTATCCTTTGTAAGCGGCTTTGTGATGATACCCGCGTCGCACAAGGATTTCAAATCCTGATAAGTCCAGTTGTCACGGCCGACAGTATCCCCACTGGACATGACGAAAACCGGGACCAGCAGCACTGCGAGCAAAATAACGATTTTCTTTGACATTTACTATACCTCCGTATTAGAAGAAATTTTTAACTTCAAATCCAAGATACCAGCCTCTAAAACTCTGGGTCTTCGCGACCATATCATCATGCATAAATCTCTTAACCCTCAGATAAAGCGATGTCCTCGGCGCGAAATCATAATCAAACCCGACCCCGAAACTCTGGTCCATATAATCTATGGGCAGGTTTTTGTAAAGATACACGTTTGGGGAGGGTTGGGCATACGCAACCCATGAATGCCTTGTGGTCCATCTTTCAAACGCGTATTCAAACATGATGTTTGTTTTCCGCGTCATGTTATATACTATGAACGAATCAAAGATATTCTCGGAGAAAAGAGTGTCTGGGTCGAAAGTCGGCATAACATCCATGCCCGGCCTTAATGTGTTCAATTCGCCGTATAATTCGAGGAACATGTTGTTAACCGTTATGCCCATGGCTGATAAAAGTTTGTGCAGCGAAATTTTAAACTCCACCGACGCGTTTGACGAAAATTTAACGGATTGGGCGGCCGTTGCAGTCAGGTCATTTGGATTGGTTGATTTTATCATTTCCTTATTAGTGAGCCACAAATCGGTGTATAAATATCTTAACCCCGTGCCTACCGCTCCCGGCACTTTCAGGATTTCCGGATTGTCCATGGCGTTATATGCAAGAAACCCATTATCCCTGCCCACAACAGGGTTCCCGTACTGGCTGAAAAACATCTGCCACCACATGGCACCCGTGAGCCTGTTGCCAAAAAGGTAATGATCCGCATACACCTGGTTATCCGTGGGATTTATCTGGCTGGCGTTCCCGTAGCATAAATTAATAAAACCGATGGAAACAGGCATTTCAATCGAGGCCCGCGCGTCTAGCCTTGATGTGTTATTGTAAAGAAGCGTGGGATCCCCGGCGTATGAATCCCATTTGATGTCAACACCGTCATTGGCGGCATTAACCGCCCTGGTGGCCGTATCGTTTATAGCCGATGCGCGCGCAAGGTAATTCGGGTCCAACCTTGTGTATTTCAGCTCCAATTCCACCGGTAATATTTTCTTTATCAACCCGTCAAGGAACAAAGCAGTTCCCTCCTGATGGTACCTGGGAAGATAACCATACTGGTTCCCGTTCATCTGGAATACGCTGGCGTTCTGCTTTATAAGATAGCTGAATGTGTCCGCATGTTCAAATTCGCCGTTTATGTTGAAAACATTGAAAAGCTTTAGCTTTGCGTCTCCGCCTACTATGGTGGCTTCCTGTATATATCCGTCGGGGCTCGGCGGGAAATTATTATCCGGCAGGGCGGGCGCGAGGGTCTCTATCTCCGCTTTTTCATTTGATGTGTTAAAAAAGTTCAGTGACGCTTCGCTTCCGTTAAAAATACCGATGTCTATAGGCTGCGTGAATCTGCCCGCGAATTCGTATAAGAAAAGTTTGTCCCATTTTAATTCGTCGAACTTCTCGGCTTTGCCGCCCATGATCTTGAACCTGCCGCCGCCGGGAAGCGCCATGTTCATGAATTCTGCGCCGTAAAATGCGTGCATGGACCATATGTCCCCGCGCTTGATGAAAGAATGCAAAAACGCGTTCTCAAAATGGCCTTTCGTCGTTTCTTCAAGCACGTAAGGGTCGCGGTCAAAAAACGCGGGCCTTTCCGAGAGTATACCCTTTGCTATAAAAGGAGTGATGTCTTCCCAGAAAAATCCGGTATTTACCTGCCACCCGTAAAGGTTTAAATAGATCGTGTATTTGTCGAGAAAACGCTGTCCCGTGCCCCAGTATTCCGCGTAATTGTCGCCTTTATCAGCCTCATCCGCCGGCCTTTCAAAGTTCAGGTTAAGCTTGAAACCCACGTCCGGGGAAACTATGCCTTCGGTCCAAAGCGACATCATGGTCCCGCCGAGGGAAGTGTGATGCACTTGCGATACCCCTAATGACTCGACATCCTGCCACCTTACCTGGAGCTCACCCATGACTTTAAAAGGCGGCACGCCCCTGAATGTCGTCAGAGCGTAATCGCTTTCAACGTCAAACATGGTTGATTTTGCCTCATCGAGACTTTCCCCAAAGGATTTTATGTCGGGTGATTTAAGGAGTGTTTCAATGTTTGCCAGTTTCTTCCTCATTTCCATTGTCTTGCCGTATATCTCAAAAGCTTTCGCTTTATATGTATCAAAATACTGTTTTAACTTTGCCGATGTCCCGGCGCCGACTTCCTGCGCTCCGCCTGCCTGCGCGTACTGCGCGGCTGCTTCAACCACGTAACCTGCCACATCATATTCCGTCATTGGGCTGATCCTGAACTGCTCCGCGGGAACTGACTTTATAAGCCCTTCTTCCGCCATTTGGTAGAAATCGTCATATATAGGCGATGACTGCGGTATGAACATGTCTTCCGACTCGCCTGCATATACGGGTATTATAAAGAGGGAAAGGAAAATAAAAGCGTAAATGAGATGTGTCCTTTTCATGCTTTCTCCTTAATATATGTAATATTCAACCCAATAAAATATTGTAATGATTATATCAAACCACAGCTGTTAATGTCAATATTATTCTCGGTAAAACGTTTAATATACCCACTTATTTAATCGCATTTCTATATATAGAACGTGAAAGCTGAAGGATGGTTGCAGTTTTTTTTATAAAATTTTGTTATTGAACTATGAACTTCCCGATCGGCGACTTTGCCTGCCTGCCGGTTGCCTTGTCCTTTACTATAATAACGTAGTAGTACACGCCCCTTGCCAGACCCTTGAAATAACCGCTGTCTATGCTTATGTAACTTCTCGAACCGGGATATTGCCCTGACAAGTCTTCATATTTCCTGATTAACCTGCCCATCTGCGTATAGATCCTGAACACGGTTCCGGATACGGGCCTGTTTACCTCAAAACTTATTGTCCTGTCCGGCTGACTTCCCGGGGTCGGGTTCGGATTTGGATACATAAACACAGGCGTCTCAACCACAATCGCAATAATTTCCGGAGTATTTGTCAGGGTTATTTCAATCGTTAAAGTCAGCGTAGCTGTCGGCGTGTTTGTTTTAAAGGAAGTAGGTGTGCTGGTCAAGGTTTCCGTATTTGTTGAAGTGGATGTTGCAGACGGCATTATTGGCGTGGCGGTCGCTGTGAAAGTGACTGTGAAAATAACTGTCGGCGTTTCCGTCATAGTATCGATCTGAGTTGATGTAAATGATGCCGTAGGCAGTACAGTACCCGTATAAGTGGCTGTCAGCGTCACAGTTAGTGACTGTGTTGAAGTCAAAGTAGAAGATGTTGTTTGTGTAAATGACGGAGTTGATGTGAATGTTGATGAAAATGTCGGTGTGGATGTTTCCGTGGATGTATTTGTATCTGTTTCTGTAAAAGTCCGGGTCGAAGTAAGTGTATAAGTCAGCGTAAAAGTATAAGTCGTCGTTATTGTCGGCGTATAAGTAGGCGAGCCTGCGTATGGCGTATCTGTCGGCGATACAGTATGCGTGTTTGAGACGGTAAATGTCGGGGTTATGCCGGCGGTAGAAGTCTGCGTTCTTGTAAATGAAGGCGTAGACGTAAATGTCATGGTATTACCAGGCGTAGGAGTACGGGTTGATGTCCCGGATGATGACATTGTGGATGTGGGTGTATATGACGGCGTAAAGGTCCCTGTTCCAGTATATGTAGCCGTCGGTGAGGCCGTGAATGTGTTTGTATCTGTCATGGTGCGGGTATACGTTGGGGTTGCCGACCTTGATGACGTGAAAATCACGGTTGATGTGAAAGTTGAAGTCAGGGTATTTGTTGATATGACGGTCGGCGTATTGGTATTGGTCCTGGTCGCGGTTAATGTAAAGGTCGCGGTCGGCAGCAACGGCGTATTTGTTGTTGTAAAGGTCGGCGTATTGGTCCTGGTCGCGGTGGCTGTAAATGTCGCGGTCGGCAGCACCGCCGTATTTGTTGTTGTAAAGGTCGGCGTATTGGTCCTGGTCGCGGTTAATGTAATGGTCGCGGTCGGCAGCACCGGCGTATTTGTTGCTGTAAAGGTCGGCGTATTGGTCCTGGTCGCGGTGGCTGTAAATGTCGCGGTCGGCAGCACCGGCGTATTTGTTGTTGTAAAGGTCGGCGTATTGGTCCTGGTCGCAGTTAATGTAAATGTCGCGGTCGGCGGCACCGGCGTGTTTGTTGTTGTAAAGGTCGGAGTATTGGTCCTGGTCGCGGTTAACGTAATGGTCGCAGTGGATGTATTGGTATTTGTTGCGGTATAAGTTGCTGTCCTCGTATAAGTTTTTGAAACTACCGGGGTGTTAGTTGGTGTAGACGGATTTAAAACATATTTTATTGCGGCTAATGCCCCGACCAGGCCCGCGTTATAATCAACACCGACTTCATTTGAAGTATAATCATCTATCCTGTCATTATATGTTCCGCACGCGGACTGTGGACCGCCTACAAGGCCGCCTTTTAACTGGTATAAATACGGGATGCTTCCCGGCGTTGTGTTCTCAGTCTGCCATTGCGTATCAGCCCCGCTTGCTTTGGTTTTTCCAAATGCGGCCCTGTGATGCGGGTGCATGACCGAGCCTTGCGCGGGATAATCAGGATTGGTGTAACCTATTAAAAAAGACCGACCTTGGGGGCAGTTTGGCGCGCCCGCTATGTCGCCGTGCGTGCCGAGTATGAAATCAATGTTTGATTTGGCAAAAGTATAAGCCGTATTGTCGCCATTCAGGTCATAAAGCATCATGGCGGCGAAAGCCATGTTTGCGGCATAGCGCAGCGAGCCCCAAGTTGTAACCCAGGAATACTGACCAATGCCGCACGTTGTCATTTTTGTCTTGTACCATGCCACTTCATTTTGAAGCCATGTCAGGTCCGACGCGGCGTTTGCGAGCAGATATAATTCATAATGCGCCATGGCTTCCGTATGGTCATAACACAAGGGCCAGCTGCCGGCCCCCTGACCTCCGGTTATATAGGCCTGGGACTTGGTCAGGTACGTATTTTCCGGCGCGCCGCGAAATTTGGAAGCGCGGTTTATAACGGCCCCGCCCCAGGCCATGTCATCCTGGTAATTTGCGGCCCCATAGTAAGAGCCGCCGCTAACGGTTCCCGGGCTTGTGTCGCCTATGGCATAGACTTCCTTGGCCTTTGTAAAACATGTCGTGGCATAAGCCGCGTCATAAGGCGCGTAAGCTATGGCCATATAAGCCAGGGCCGCAGCCGCGTCCCCGCACACGTTTGAACCGCCTGAAGTGACGGAAGACAAAGGCCGTCCACCGTCCGTTTCCCCGCCTTCGGTTATGATATAGTTTTGTGAAAAATCCATGGGCTCGTCCATGTGCTTATGGTCATAATCGCCGTTGCCTTTCTGATAGTAAAACTTCCCCCCCGTGATGCACTTGATAAGGAGATCGGTCATAATTTTTGCTTCATCCAATACATCTGGTATGCCGTTCGACGGCGGCGCTGAATTAGCCTGTGAATACCGGTCCTCATATGCCGATGGATTCATGAGATAGCCCGCGATGAGCACTCCAGCCGCGTATGGCGCAGTCTGGCCGAATGTAACGTGGTCGCCGCAGTCATGCCATCCGCCTGTCAGGTCAATACCAGGCCCGCCGGGCGCAAGCCCGTCCTTTACATGGCAGGCGCCATGGCACCAGGAAGATGTATTGCCGCAGCGCTGCGCGCCGTAAAAATAAGTGGCAAGGTATAAGGCATTGGCATAATCATGCACCGCGTATAATGAAGACGTTATGAAAAGGATGAAAAACAATATTATAGGAGTTTTATTCAGCAGTTTTTTCTTCAGCACAGTATTCTCCTTCTTCGATTAAACGCTCATTTATGCAGATAAACTTATACTTATTAGTTTAGACAATAAATTATAGCAGAAGTTGTGATAAAAATATATACACTGTTTTATGATGTGAAACTCAATAAAAGACACCCATTATATGCCCTTGTCCTTAAAGTAAAAGCAGAATAATATCCGGTCACTACAGTACCCAACGCAAAAAAGGCGGCTTTTCAGCCGTCCTTAGAATGCCTAATGCTTAATTATCGGGATTTGTATCAATCTGAGTTCAACACCCTGCGGCGGGCGGGCCGAGTCCCGCCCCTACAGGGGATAAAAACAAACAAAAAAACGCCCGGCTTTTCAGCCGGGCGTTTGAGTTTTGATCTTCTACTATCTACTTTCTACTCTCTTTATGTTTTGACTTACTGTATTATCACTTTCTCTATAGGCGACTTCACCTGCGTATTTGTTTGCTTGTCCGTCGCTATTATCACGTAGAAATATATTCCCCTTGCAAGGCCCTGGAAATTATCGCCGGGTACTATAAGAGAAGTTGTACTGTTCGGATAATTTACCGGCGTGTATTCCACCTGTCTGATCAACCTGCCCATGTTCGTGTATATCCTGAACACTGCCTTGGATATGGGCCTGTTCACTGTAAAGTTTACCGTCCTGTCCTGATAAATTCCCGGCGTTGAGTTCGGATTGGGATATATCAACACAGGCGTTGCTTTGACGAATTCCAATACTACCCCGGTAGGCATCGGTGTAGGCGTCTGTGTTATCGTAAATGTCGAAGTGCCTACCGGTGTTGCCGTGTATGTGTCTGTATTTGTGGGCGTCGGAGTGAAAAGGCTTGTTCCGGAACTTACGGCAAGCGGGCTTGTTACAACAACCGCTCCGCTGTTCCCTGACGCTGTCCCCTGCAATGTAACTAAGCCTGATGACGCCACGGTATATACCCATGTAAACGTGGTGTTTTCACCTATTGCGAGGGTTGCGACGTTGGCCGGTGTCGGCCCGCTGGAAAGCGTCAGTGAAGCGCTCGATCCTGCAACTGTCATGGGCGAAGGCGCTATCCCTGTCAACGGGGCGTTGCCGTTATTATTAACCGTCATTATCACAGTCAGCTGCTGCCCCACTGTAACGTCTGTCGGCGCGTTGATACCCACAGAAAGCGACGGCGCTGATACTGTCGGCACTGTCGTGAATGTGTATGTCTCCGTCGGCGTGTTTGTGTCCGTAGGCGTCGGCGTATTTGTGTTTGAATATGTGTATGTCTGTGTGAATGTCTGTGTGAATGTCTGCGTGAACGTCTGCGTATATGTCGGCGTGTTTACCACCGTGGTCGGCGACATTACAGGGCAGCTTGCGCAGCCCACCAGCAGTATCTCGTCCACCCACAAGTCTTCAGTTACGGGCGCGGCCCCGGTATTGTCCGTATTCTGCCACTGGAATTCCTTGGCATGCTGCAGTACCGTGGATACCGTGAATGTCACTCCCCATCCAACAGCCTGCGCAAAAGACGCGGGGTCATTGAATGTTATGTTTACCTGCGACCATGCTGCCGGCGCGGTAAATACGGTCTTGTAATCATTGGATGAGGTCAGGGACGTATTTCCATTGGTATACGGCAGCTTTACCAAATACTGCTTGCCGTCGCCTTTTACCCAGAAACTCATTCCCGTGCATGTGCTTATGTCTGTCTCCGTAAAGTTAGATCCTGCTGTGGCATTCAACTGCGAACCCATTCCTATGCCCGGATAATAATTAAGAGCACCGTTGACCGGAGCCACTACACCGGTTATCCTCATGGCATACGATGTCCCATTTGCGCCTCCGGCTGACGGCGTCAGCGAATCGCCTTTTGCGGGCCAGACTATATTGCCCAGGTCGCTAGCTATATTTACGTAAGAGTACCAGTACCCGCCGTAGTTATTCTGCGTGTTCTGGTCTTCCATGTCGTCAAACGAACACGTTACGGACGTTCCCGTTGTGGATGTAATCGTCGGGCTTGCCGGTATGTCCGTTGACGTAACCGTGGATGTAAATGTGGGCACTGATACTGTATCTGTAACGGTCACTGTCGGTGTCCTTGTCAATGAGCTTGTCCTGGTCACTGTAGGAGTATTTGTAAACGTACCCGCCACAGTATTTGTAAATGTAGGCGATGAACCTGTGGTGGATGTGTTTATGGCCGTAAATGTTTTTGTCACTGTGGGCGTATTTGTAAACGTGCCCGGCACAGTATTTGTAAACGTCGGCGATGAAACTGTGGTGGATGTGTTTATGGCCGTAAATGTCTTTGTCACTGTGGGCGTATTTGTAAACGTGCCCGGCACAGTATTTGTAAACGTAGGCGATGAACCTGTGGTGGATGTGTTTATGGCCGTAAATGTCCTGGTCACCGTCGGCGTATTTGTAAACGTGCCCGGCACGGTATCCGTAAACGTAGGCGATGAAACTGTGGTGGATGTGTTTATGGCCGTAGATGTCCTGGTCACCGTCGGTGTATTTGTAAGCGAACCCTGTATCGTATCCGTAATCGTAGCCGATGGTCCTGTCGTAAATGTATATGTAGGTGTTACAGTCGCCGTGAATGTATTTGTCGCGGTCCTCGTCGGCGTATTGGTTCCGGTGAATGTAGGGGTCTGTGTATTAGTCACAGTCGGCGATACTGTCCGCGTTGAGGTCGGGGATGAGTTAGGCGACGGCGTATTGGTCGGTGTCCACAGGTTCGGGAACATCTCCACCTGGTCAACCTGTATGTCCACATAGCTCCACGGCTGTCCGACCGTCTGCCACTGTATTTTATTCAGGTTCGTCAATACTGTGGCGCGCGCTATCAGCGTATTTCCCCAATTTTGTTCCTGGGTAAAGTCCGAATACCACAGCGCAAGCTGCGTCCATGTGGTCGGCGCGTTGAATGTATATTTGTAATCATTGCCGCCCGTATTACAGGCCGCATTTCCGGGATTTCCAACCAATCTTAACGTCAACTGCATTGCATTTGGCGAGACCTTTACATAGAACCTGGCTCCCTGGAAACCGCTGCAATTCACAAACCCGTTGGCTGCCATGGTTGAGCTTGTCCCTGTCCCTATTCCTATATATCCGCTCGCATACGCAGTTGTCACGACCCCGGTTATCCTGGCAGCGTAATTTGTGCCGGCAGCGCCCAGTGCGGGCCCTATCATATTAAATGCCCCTCCGGGCGCTGGTACTACTGATGATGTCCCTGCGTTTGCCGCGTCGTTGTATGTGTACCACGGCCCTCCCCAGTTATTGGTCGCATTGTTGTCTTCGCAGTCGTCAAGCAGCTGTGATGATGCTATGATTGGCGTCGCACTTGGAACTGGTGTCCTCGTATATGTCACGGTAGCTGACGGTGCAGGCGTATTGGTCGGCGACCATTCGTACGGATAGAATCCCACATTGTCAACAGACAGGTTAAATGTAACCACGGACGTAGTTGAGGCAGGCTGCCATTGCAGTTTTTGCATATAGGCCACAACCGTCGGCATCGGCACTATCTGGCCCGGGGTTGTCCAGGAAGGCTGCATAAAAGACGCAAACGGGATAAGAATATGGGTCCAAGTTGTCGGTGCTATAAAAGTGTATACATAGAACGCAGAACCCGGGAAAAAATCATGAGGTTTAGTTCCTGCGGTATTTGTGGCGTTATTTGCCGTGCCAAGGCAGACCTCGTATTGGGTCACGCCGTCCCCCATTGCGTCAAACATAATTCCGGTAAAGCTCGCCACATTGACGCTCAGCGTCAATGCTGCGGCATTTGCCGGAAAGTCGGTCCCAAAACCCACAGAAGGATAATGGTTGTTAACAGCATCCGGCGCAGCCTGGGTTCCTGTTACTTTTATATACCAAGTCGTCTTCGGCGCCGTATAAATACCCGCTGTGGTAAAAACCGGGCCTCCCGCTGTCATGGTAAGCCATTTGAGCTGGCCCGGATATATATTGGTAGGCGTCGTTAGGGTTGCTTTGTCTTCCCATGTGAACCATGCTCCGCCCCAGTTATTTGTTATGTTATAATTCGGCGGTGTGCTGGCGTCTCTATAGTCCTCAAAATCATCCAGAAGCTGTGTTGTGGGCGGCGGTGCTGTCGTAGGTGTCGGAAGCGCGGCCCCAAGTTTATTCAGATCATGAAAGTTCCCTGTCATAAGAAGCAGCGTCAAAAGCTCGAGCGTTCCGTTATAATAGGAAGATGTCACACTGAAGCTCCTGTTCCTGTCAAAATAAGTCTGCAGTGACGCTGATGTCGCAGATGAGTACATGAGCGCACAACCGCCTGTGCCTTCAAATGAAGCGTTGTTGTTGGAACCCTGAACCGTGCCGTTTGTCGCCCAGTAACCGTCCATTACACTTGCCGGAGCTATGCCGTTAAAAAAACCCGCAAGCGCGCTTACCTCGGGCCCGGAATTACTGGCAACCGACCCGCCCCACCATACGTAATCCATGGCATACCTGAAAGGTACGCGGCAGGAGTTGTACTCATATATCCTTCCATCGCATCCGCCGCCCGTACACGGGTCAGACGCTATGACCGTACCGTCGGCGTTGCAGGAATCTCCCACAAGCCCGGTTGTATTATTCGAAAGTCCGGCTCTATTGGCCATGATGTTGGCCAAACACTTTGCTATGCAACTGTTCCATGTTGATGCGTTTGCCGCGTCTATATTTGCCGCAAATTCCCTCATATACGCGGGAAACCAATATGATGGATATGACCTGTTATCCCAGTTATCTCCCGGCTTTACATGAAAATCCGCTGCTACGTCATTTGTGCGGATGCGCTGTACTTCTGTTGTTGCCAAGGTTGTATAATTATTTGCGCCGGCGTTCCCCCACTGCCGGGCTGCCATTACAAGCGCAAACGCGATATCAAAGTCAGCATCTGATGCAGAGTTTGGGTCTTGTATGCCCCCGGTGCCATTGATCCACCATGGCATGAGCCCAGAAGCTTTGGCTCCTATTTTACTTTGTTTATACGCCCAAAGCGCGTCAAATAATGTCTGATCATCAAAATAGATCGCCAGCAGCATCCCATATCCCTGGCCCTCTGATACGGTGCATCCTGTAAGGCCCTGTATGGCCTCGGGGCTGATGACATGGTTCCCGCCCGAAACATATGTTGATTTCCACGTATTATACATGTTCCTGAACGCCGTTGCATCAAAACTCGTTATCCTGATGCCGGCCGCGTAGTTCTGGTTTATCGGGAACGGGTACGCTGTCGCACCGAACACGGCGGAACTTGATAGAATAAATATAAATACGGTTAAACCGAGGATGTAAAAAAGTTTTTTCATGAAAGCACCTCTCTTTTCAGCATTCCATACAAGTTCATATGCAGTATGGATATGGGAACAATATGCCATGGCACCAGTTTGTTCACGACCTGATGCTTTGCATTTATATTCTTTGTCTTCATTTACTCCACCGCCTCTTCTGATTACTTATAATAGAAGTCCTTATATTTAGACAAATATAATGTAAAAAGGTTCCGCTAAAAACACAGAACAAATACTGAGCAATATAAGTATTTGCAACAATACAAACCGCTATTCCGTATCATGGAAAGTATATTTTAAATGCCCTTTATTGTCAATAAGTTTTTACATTACATGGTGCTTTAAGTCATACAGGATTTATCACGTTAAAACATTTGTCCATATATAACTAATTCTTGTTCACTATTATGAATCTTTTAATGACCCTCTGACCTATCTGTATGTACACAAAATAAGCGCCTGCCGAAACCGTCTGCACAGAGTCGTTTTTCCCGTACCAAAACGCACTGTACTCACCCGGTTCTTTTTCTTCATTTAATATTTTAGCGACTATCCTGCCTGCCCTGTCATATATTATGATCTTAACCACCGATGTTTCTTCCACTTTTATCACTATCGTCGCATAATCGCCATGATTGGGGTTGATCAGGTTGTTGGCCACTATGGCCTTATCCGTATCAAGCAAAGGCAGGCCAATCTGTGTGGGTACAGGGTCGACCTTGGCAGCGTGTAAATCCGTGTTCATATCAACCTTTGATACCCCGTAATTCGGGTTATATCCGGCAACAGGGGCTAAAACCGGCTGAACCGGACTTTTTCCCATGGAAAGATTTTCTTTCAGTGGTCCATTTTCAATGGAAGCACCTGACGCAGCCACAACTGCCGGCTGTACTGATTTTACAGCGGCCGCAACATCAGGCGAGGCAGAAGCCGGAACAGCTTGTACAGCCTGCGTTTGAGAGGCAGCAAGCAGCCTCTCTACGGGAACAACAGGCGCGGTTTGTATGGCCTTTTCAGGCGCCTTAATATCTGATTGTTTGATCGTTGCTTTTACGGAAGCAACCTGCGTTTTTACCGTTGGATGAGCGGCAGCAAGCGGCCGCTCTACGGATACAGATTTGGCCATGTCTTGTTTTGAAATTGATGGCTTATTATATAGAAGGAAGAACGCGGCAAACACTGCAACGGCAAAAGTAGCGCCATATGATAACACAGGGAACCAGTTAAATGCCGGGGAAACATCTTTAATTGCTTCCATAACCCTTATTTCGAAATAATCAGGCGCTTCAACTTTCATCAAAGATGTAAGTTTCATCATGTTTATAAGGGAATTTTCATAATTTGCGCATTCAGGGCACACACCCGTATGTTCCGATACAATGCCTAAAACCGCGGCATCAGCCTCACCGTCGGCTTTTTCCATTATCATCTCTTTGAATTTAAGGCACTCTTTATTTTCTTTCATTTTACACCATCCTTCTTTCTTATTAGTATAGACACTTTAAGGGCAAAAAAGTTTCGGTCTATTTTAAGTCACTTTGAAAGCACATTTGAGCAATTTTATAGAACATCGTCCTTTTCGAGCTTTTCACGCAGGTTTTCCCTTGCGCGGAAAAGCTTTGACTTTACCGCTGAAACCGATAATTTCAGGACTCTGCCTATTTCTTCATATGACAATCCGTCAACATCCCTCATCAGGATCACATGTTTTTGCTCGGCCGTGAGTTCATCTATCCTGGAATATATCAATTCCCTGACCCTGTCAGACGCGTATGACTTGTCCGGCTCCTTTTCTTCCTTTTCCTTTATGTTATCAACCATGCTTGTCTTATTTTCATCGCCTTCCTCGTAAAGCTCGTCGGCTGTCTGCGCCCTTAAGCGCTGCATCTGCTTTAACCTGTTCTTGCACGTATTGATCGTTATCCTGTAGATCCACGTCGAGAGTTTTGAATCGCCCCTGAAACTCCCAAGGCTTTTATATACGGCGATAAATACTTCCTGTGCCGTATCCTCGGCCTCTTCCCTGTTGCGCAGGAAATTATAGGAATGCCCGAATACGACTTTTTTGTATTTTTTTATGATTTCTTCAAAATATTTTGTCTCGCCTTTTTTTACGAGCCGCACAATCTCAAGATCGTCCATGTAAGCTCCGGATTTTATCTGCCGCCACTACACAGGCATTTTTTTGACCTTCTACTATCTACTCTCTACTTTCTCGAGCCTTTGACTTTTAAAACACATACCTTATGGTAACCATATGGGCATTGTCCGTCACGAAGTACGGCTGGTAACAGTAATCTATGTTCAGGTCGGATATGCGCACGCCCGCGCCAACTGCCACGCGGCCCTCGATTTTTCCCAGAATATACCCGTACCTGAAAACAAAAAACTTTTTATACGATGCTTCCATACCCAAAGAAGTCTCAACTCCGTCGGCTTCGACCAGGAAAACCCTTTCTTCCACGAAGATGGACGCCTTATACTCTTCTTCATACTTGTAAACTTCCATGCCGTAACCCGCCCTGAAAAGGATGGGGTAAAGGGACTTGTCCTTAAAATACGCCGTGGACAGCCCCAGGTTCTCTATGTCCGCGCCCAGCGTGTACTTGCTGTCAAAATTCCTGTATAACACGCCCAGGTTCACGACCCCGCCCCATTGCGCGCTATTGTATATTTTTTCCGAAACAAGTTTCAGGTTTATTCCTATATTATATTCGTTATTTAAAGCCATCGAATACGAGCCGCCTAATAAGGCATCGTAATTAACTATGAACTCCACCGGCTGCCCCGTTGAATCCGTGCGGTAAAGCTGATCATTGGATGAATACATGAAGTATGCGGACGCCGCGCTGGACACATCAAGCGGCTGCGCGTACTCTATCTGTTCGTAGTGTGAGGAAAAAACCGAGTTATAATGCGAGAACATTATGTGTTTGTTTTTAATTCCCTGCAGGCAGGCGGGATTGACCGTGTCCGCCCCGGGCCTCGCGTAAAAAGGGGAAAATATCCCGCCTAAAGCCGTTTCCCTCGCCTCTATATTTTCAAGGAGAAAAGCGCCCGTAACCGTCCCTGCCGCCTGCAGGGACGAAAAAAAAACTGTGCATATAGCTGCGGCTAAAATAAGCCTTATTTTAAAGAATATGCCGTTTGCACGCATTGACCTTACACTGATTCTCTGATTATAAGCTCCGGTTCAAAACTTATTATCTTACTTTCATAAGGTGTTGTACCGTCTATCATGCCCATTAAAATGTCAAAAGTCTGCATACCCATCTGCGCGATAGGCTGGCGTATGGTGGTTAAGCCCGGCGAAGTCAGGTTGGCTATGTATATATCGTCGTATCCTATGACGCCTATGTCCTGGGGCACCTTGATTCCGAGTTTTTTTGCCTGGTCCAGGACGCCTATGGCGGTCACATCGCCCGCGGCGCAAAATATGGAATCCACATCATGGCTTTTTTTGAGGAGAGTCTTCAGGCACTTTTCGCCTTCTTCAAAATTATAATTCCTGACCCTGACTATTTTATTCTCGTCAAAAGGCAGTCCGTAATCATTTAGCGCGTCCTTGTAGCCTTTTAAGCGCTCTTCCGCGTTCAGGCCCGATTCGCCTATTATCAGGCCTATTTTCTTTCTCTTGTTCTTTATAAAGTGTTCGGTGGCCATGTATCCGCCCTTTATGTTCTTGAACTTGACGGTGGGTGCGCCTTCTATGACTTCCTCGAGAAATACTATGGGCACGCGTTCCTTTTTGAATTCTTCAAATATGTCCTTGTCCATGCGCAACGATATGACTATGATGCCGTCGGCCCTGCGCTCGTAAAAAAGCCTCTGCATCATTTCGCGCTCGTTCTCTTCCAGTCCTCTTGTGGAATACAGGATAAGGTTGTACGGGGTGTTCCTCAGGGAGGCTTCAATGCCGCGCACCGATTCGAGCGCGAAAAGCGACGCAAAAAACGAGGCAACAACCGCGATGTTGTTCGTATTGCCCTTGACCAGGCTCCTGCCTATATAATTCGGATGATAGTTCATCTCCTTTATGGCGGCCTGCACCAGTTCCTTTGTTTTCTGGCTTATTTTAGGGCTGCTGTTAATCACCATGGAAACTGTGGCCGGCGTTACGCCGACCCTTTTTGCGATATCCTTTATGGTTACGCGCATCGAGATCTCCTTTTAATTTTGTAAGGCTGCCAAACCTGTTAAAAACGCGTGCTGCCCCGCTTCTTCGGGCTTAATGCTGCGTGTTTTTATATTGTGCGACAAAGTCCTTAAGTTTCTGGTTGGAAGGATCAAGCGCTATGGCCTTTGAATAGGCTTTCATGGCTATCCCCATTTTTCCCATACTTAAGTAGCATGCCCCGATGCCCATGTAAGACGGCGCGTAGTCGCGGTAGCGTTTTAAACTTTCGGCGAATGAGTCCAGGGCCGAAACAAAATCCTTTTTGTAAAGCTGCGCATAACCCCTTCTGTAAAATTCAAGCCCGGCTTTTTTATCCTCGAAGTAATGATTTTCCGGTTTTCCGTTGAACTTGCCTGAGATCGATATCCTGTTGGAGGCCCCGAGATCGGAGTAAGGCACATAAACATAATCAAGGTCAAACGTCAGGTCTTTTGACGCGGTCAGCCTGTATCCCAATCCCGCGGTTATTCCCGCGGGGAATCCCAGGTCCTCGCCGAACTTGTATCCGAGCCTGATCGCTATATTGTGATATTTGTTAAGCTCCCAGTATTTTTCCGCGCCCATGTGTACCCTGGCCGTCTGCGCCACGATATCATAAATAATGTCAAAAACGCCGGTCGCATTATTCTCCATAAAGGTGAACTTGCCTTCTTCGGTGAAAGGCAGCATGGCATTTTCAAGGGCGAACCTGTAGCCAAAGCCGAACTTTATGATCGAAGGCATCTCCGGCCTGTTTGTAGCCATTCCGATATTTTCAAGGGTCAGGCCCAGGGAGTATGTTTCGTATCTCGGATAATAAAGCGCGCCGAGATTGACCGAGACCCCGCCGCCCGAGTCATTGTATATTTTTTCGCTTATCACATTTATCCCTATTCCCAATGACAGGTCGGAAACCGGGTTGTCCGCTCCCAGGAAATCAGAAAGTTTTTTGGCATAAGCGATGGTTACTTCGAAATCAGTTGCGCTCGCTGTTTCCGAGGTTGATACATAATTACCGGACGGGTCTTCGGTTGTCCTGTATATACTCCCTGCGTTTAAGTATATGATATCCAATCCCAGGGAGCCAAAACCATTTATGGGAAGCGCGTAGGCCAAATATTCAAAATTCACATCCAAAAGCCAGGCCGAATGCATAAGGCAGACCTGATTGCGGGATAACTGGGCCAAACCGGCCGCGTTCCAGTAGGTAGCGGTCGCATCGTCCGCGACGCCGACAAACGCCTCTCCCATGCCCGAAGGCCGCGCGCCCTGTGATAATTTCAAAAAGTTGGCCGATGTTGTGCCGTTGCCCATACCGGCAGCGGCATTTACATTAATGCCGAACGATAAAATAACAATACAAAAAAATAGAATACGGCTATTTTTCATGCGCTTTGTCTCCTTAATATATATGAATTATATCAGAATTTTACTATAAATACACGTGAAAATCAATGGATAAAAAGACGATGAAAATCAAAGACATCCTCCCGAAGCAACTTAAAGCTTGCTATTGCGTTTTCAGGGCGCGTATTTTTTCGATCCTGGCCAGATACTTCCTGATTTCAGCAGGGTCTGCAATGCCGCAGTTGACCGCTTTTTCAAACATGTTTTTTGCATTTGGCATATCAGATGCGCCATAGTATATCCTGCCGGCAATTTCATAAGCGGAACACGTAACGGGCGGGTATTTCATGGCATTTATCAGGCACCGCAGTGCGTTTTGTTTATCCCCAAGGGAAAGATAAGACAAAGCAAGGTTGTAATGCGCGTAGGCGTTGTCGGATGTTCCGGGCATCCTCAGCGCTTTTTCACCCAGATCGACAGCGGCTTGAAAATCATTTTCATTATAACGGGTAAGGGCCATGAAATCCATACCCGCCCCATAAACGGCCGCAAGTTCCCGGTCATAAAGGGTTTTTGCGCCATAAATGCCGCGGTAGGAATACAACCGGAAAATAGAGTCCTGTATCTTTTCATTCTTGCGGCTGATCTTATAAAGTATGCCTTTTGCCTTCTGCTCGCGGAGCCCTATCTCGTTTTCTATGGGCTTTACGTAACTGCTGATGTATACATCGGTTTTATCACTAAAGGTATTGATCACCCTGACGGCATTTTCACCCCCGTGCCCGGGCTGCATACCCATATCACCGTACTTCCCGACGAATGCATCGATCCCCCATTTGTACATAAGGGAATAAAGGGCCACATAATTTATATTATCCAGCTTTTTTTCCACGGCTCCGGCATAAGGCATTGTCAGGTTAAAAAAATCGCCTTCCGCCAGGTAAAAGCATCCTTTTGTCAGTGTTTTTAAAATATTATTGGAAAAATCATAAAAAAGAAAATTCCTGTTGTTGTTATTCGCGTTAAAACCGGCGCAGGCGGCAAAAAATGCGGCCGCGGCAAACAGAGCCAGCGCGTATTTTTTAAGGGCTTTTGGCTTTACCAAATCCAGGGTTTGAGCCAATCCCGCAGTAATAAATATGAACATTATATACAGTGCGGGGAGCATAAAAATATCAATGAACCATAAGGCATCCTTTGACCCGCGGTTAAACGCAATGACAAAAAATACAACGACAGCAAATATCAGGGTGTATAAATAGCCCGCGTTCCTTTTATATTTGTAAACCGCATAGATCCCCGGGATTGCGAATAATCCAAGAAAACCGTAGTTTTTCAGTATTATCAAACCCGCTTCCGCCATCTGGTTCCTGAACACATCGGCGGCGGCTTCCTTGGTTTCCAAATACGCGCTCCTAAGAACGGTCCACCAGAAGTTTTCCCAGGTATTGGGTTTTGCCATGAAAACAAAAACTCCATCCGCCCCGCCCCTGATCGGCAGGTACAGATAGGCGCTCAAACCGATGAGCAGCAGCAATACGTTTGCGGCAAAACCCCTGATCGTCATTTGTTTCCAATGCCTGATATAAAAATAAGCAAATATCGGCGCAAGTATCACAACGCTTGGCCAGTGATTTGAAAGGGACAGCCCTATGAGGTATGACATGATATAAAGCCGCCGCAAATCAAACTTCTCAATAAGGCTCACGGCCATATATAACAGTGCTATGAAAAAAACAAGATTTAACATGTAAATCCCGCCTTTTGCTTCTATAGCCTGGCTCCAAAACACACTGGAAAAGGCAAGGATCACGAGCGATATATAACTTATAGCCCGGTATTCCCTTTTAAAGACCAGAGAGTTGCACTTTTCCATCAGATAGAAAGTAAATATCAGCGCGATAGCGGCAAGAAAGGACGAAAAAAGGCTTATCCTAAAGGCGGGGTTCCCTACAGGCACCATGGAAAAAATCCTGGCAGCCAGGTTAAATAACGGGTATGAAGGCGGGTGCGCGATCCCGAGAGTGCATGCGTATGCCGCGGTTTCAGGCGAATCATTGTTTTTATATGCGGGGAACATGGTATACAAATAGACCTGCAGGAAAACAATGCTGAGCAGCAATAATTTACCGGCAGTTTTTATGTTCTCCAAAGCGCCCCACCTTTTTTTATGCCGACTTTCTGATGATAAACTTCGGGTCCAGTATAATCAGCCTGTTTTCGTCTATCTTTACTTCCCTTGTTATGCACTTCACAGCCAGTTCAAACGCTTCCGAGCCGAGCTGTGCCAGAGGCTGCTTTACCGTTGTCAAAGCGGGTTTTGTATAGGGCGCCAGTATAATATCATCATAACCGACAACAGAAATATCGTCCGGGATCTTTATGCCGGCTTCTTTTAGTTCCTCCATGGCTCCCATGGCCACCAGGTCCCCGCCCGCGCAGAACACCGCGTCAAGGCCGGCTTTTTCTTCGAGGAACTCTTTCATCTTCTGCCTGCCTTCTTCAAAAGAATAATATATCATATGCTTGACAAATTTCTCATTAAGCGCCATGCCGTAGTCTTCTATGGCTTTCCTGTAGCCTATGAGCCTTTCAATTACGCTTGCGCTCGTCCTGTTATCGAGGAACTCCCCCGTTATAATCCCTATCTTTTTGCGCCCTTTTTTTATGAGGTACTCTACGGCCATGTATGACCCTTTGACATTATCAACCTTGACAGTGTGCCCGCCTTCGCAGGATTCTTCTATGAAAACCACCGGGATGCCTGAATTTTTATAAGCCTGCAGGAGCTCTTCGTCCATAGGCGTGCTGATCGCGATAAGCGCGTCGGCGCGTTTTTCATAAAGTATGGATTTTAACATGTCTTTTTCAATGTCTATCCTGCCTGTGGTGGGATAATAGTTGACTTCATAAGGCCCCTTAAACAGGTGTGGTTCAATGCCCTGAAGCACCTCATGAACAAAGTAGTTTGAAAAAAGTTTTGAAACAACAGCTATAGTACGCAAAGCCTCGGCCATAAAATCTCCCTGTTGGTTTGATGCAAATATAATACATCAAATAAAAACTAAAATCAATTGCCAAATAGCGCGCACAAAAAGCACAAACAAATAATGACCGAAAATCACGGACAACAAATAGTCAAATGTCAGGGATTTGCGGCCGGGGATTTGAATGGAATTATTTATCGTGTCCGGTGCAGGTCAAATTTTTCTATGGCCTGGCGCCACTAAAACCCTTATAATACCGGGCGGCCAATCCATAGAAAAATTTGACCTG
>CALAOR010000034.1 GCA_937889595.1 uncultured bacterium | reverse complement strand
AGACCGTGACGCAGACCGTGACGCAGACCGTGACGCAGACCGTGACACAGACCGTGACGCAGACCGTGACACAAACCGTGACACAGACCGTGACGCAGACCGTGACGCAGACCGTGACGCAGACCGTGACGCAGACCGTGACACAGACCGTAACACAGACCGTGACGCAGACCGTAACACAGACAATAACACAGACAGTAACACAGACGGTAACACAGACGGTAACACAGACGGTAACAAAGACCGTAACACAGTCCATGACACTGACCGTGACGCAGACTGTAACGCAGACTGTAACGCAGACTGTAACGCAGACTGTAACGCAGACCGTGACACAGACAATAACGCAGACCACAACACAGACTGTAACACAGACCGTGACACAGACTGTGACACAGACAATAACGCAGACCACAACACAGATTGTAACACAGACTGCAATACAGACTGCAACACAGACTGTGACACAAACTGTAACTCAAACAGTAACACAGACAGTGACACAGACCACGACGCAGACGGTAACAGAGACCATAACGCAGACAGTAACTGAGACAGTAACACAGACGGCAACACAGACCGTAACGCAAACCATAACGCAAACCATAACTGAGACCATATCACAGACGGCAACACAGACCGTAACAGAAACCATTACAAAGACAGTGACACAGACTGTGACACAAACAGTAACTCAGACCGTAACACAAACTATAACTGAGAGCATATCACAGACGGCAACACAGTCCATAACACAAACTGTAACACAAACAGTGACGCAAACCATCTCGGAGACAGTAACGGAGACTATGACCCAGACCACAACGCCGACAGTGTCCCAAACTATTACCCAGATTGTGACACAAACTGCAACACAGACCATGACAAAGACAATAACGCAGACAGTTACGCCTACTGTAACTGATACAACCACACCGACAGTAACCCAAACAGCGACTCAAACCGGCACTCAGGACATCACACAAACAGTAACTCAGACGGCAACAGAAACAGTTACTCATACAGTAACTGAAACTGCAACACAGACTATATCCGTGACTGACACGCAAACGGAAACACAGACTGTTACGGAGACGGCAACTCAGACCATTACGCAGACAGTAACCGGAACAGCCGCGCAGACAGTAACCGAAACAGCCACACCGACAGTATCGCAGACAGTTACGGAAACAGTATCACAGACGGTTACACAAACGGAAACCGGCACTGAGACTGAGACAGTAACACAAACGATAACGGAAACAGTGACGCAGACGGCAACAGAAACAGTGACATCGATAGTAACGCAAACAACAACCGAAACTGCAACTCGGAGTGCGACCGCCTCAGTGTCTTTGACTGAAACATCCACAGGAACAGCGACAGTTACCGACACAAATTCACCGACAATAACAGAAACATTTACATCAACAGTAACCCAAACACAGACTGAGACAGTTACATGGACAATAACGGAAACGGTTACACCCACAATTACGGAAACAATAGCAGAAACATCAACCGATACATGGACATCGACGGCAACACCGACAGCAACAGAAACATGGACCGCATCATCAACGCCGACTGAAACTTCAACAGAAACCGATACATATACTCAGACACAAACTTTTACAGGGACCGTGACAGAAACTCGGGCGGATTCATTTACAAATACCCCGACCTTAACGCAGACAGGCTCTTACACAGCCACGCCCACATATACATGGACCATGACCTATACCCTGACTTATACTTCAAGCGCCACGCCGACAGTTACTCCAACATATACCTATACCGCGACAAATACGCCGACATTTACAATAACAGCAACATGGAGCATTACACCGACATTTACAATATCGCCGACCCCGTTGGGGATAAATAAGGTCGAAATATCCATTTATGACGCGAACGGCGAGGTTGTAAGAAGGCTCACTCCCGGAAACAGCAATACCATAGTTCATTTTGTAAGCTATTCATCAAACCCGTATATGGTCAATGGTTCCAACCTGCTTGTCATAAGGGACCCGCAGGGGCAGGAAATCGGAAGCTGGGACGGCGATAATACCGGAGGGACCTCCGTTTACAGCGGAACATACACGGTGCACGTGGAAACCACGGATGAATCGGGGAACAAATATATATTGGACAGCCCACTGGACGTCATAACCACGAATTCGCTTGCTGTGAATAACCTTACCATAAGGTACCTGACAGGAGCGGTAAGAATAATGGCGGGATTAAACAACGCGCAATGGACGGAAGTAAGGATTTATAACATAAATGGGGAACTCGTAAGAAGATACCATGAGGAGCAGGCAAATAACCTGGACATTACCTGGGACCTCAGGACGACAACCGGACAGCGGGCCGCGAACGGCATATACATCGCGGTCATACAGATCAAGGACTCAAATACCGGATATATAAGCATGCGCACTGAAAAGATCGCCTTAAAATAAGGCATAATAAAAGTTGACAATAACATGATTTTTTGGTATTTTTCATTGATTTGAAAATATGTAACAAATAGAATGTATTGAATAAAATATATGCCAATATGAAGGCGTGAAGTTTTTAGCGGCCCAAGTATTGGTTATTTTTATATCTAAAAAGTAACGTGAAATTAAGGAGGAACAAAATGGCAAATTACGAACTTTTAAGAAAAAAATGCGGGGATATTCATTTCAAAAAGCTTGAAGCCCTTAATAATCCCTTATTAATGGATTTTGTCGCAAAATACGCGGATGAATGCGAACCTGATTCGGTCATGGTCTGCACTGACTCCGCAGAAGACGCTAAACTGATGCGGAAACTCGCCGTGGATAAGGGCGAAGAGACACCTTTGAACATTGACGGGCATACGATCCACTTTGACGGCATGACAGACCAGGGAAGGGACCCAAAAAACACAAAATTACTTTATGAAAAAGGCATGGAACTTGAAGGCCTGTCGGGCATGGACAGGGAACAAGGCGATAAGGAGATACACGGCATATTAAAAGGAATGATGAAGGGCCGCCAGATGCTGGTGCTTTTCTTCTCTTTGGGCCCGGTGGATTCCCCTTTTTATATTCCCGCAGTACAGCTTACCGACTCATACTATGTGGCGCACTCCGAGATAATACTTTATAGGACGGGATATGAAGGTTTCAAGAAGGTAAAACCAACTTCATTTTTTAAGGTTGTACACGCAACCGGAGAGACTGAAAATGCGGTCAGCAAAAACGTCGATAAAAGAAGGATATATATAGACCTGAAAACAGAAACCGTCTACAGCACAAATACGCAGTACGCGGGAAACACCGTGGGTTTCAAAAAGCTAGCGCTCAGGCTTGCCATACAAAAAGCATCCAGGGAAGGCTGGCTTGCGGAACACATGTTCTTAATGGGCGTTAAAGGACCATTGGGAAGAAAATCGTATTTTTCCGGCGCATATCCTTCCATGTGCGGAAAGACTTCCACCGCCATGGTGGAAGGGGAAACCATAGTGGGGGACGATCTGGTTTATTTAAGGAATGTTAACGGAACGGCTTTTGCCGCAAACGTGGAAAAGGGGATTTTCGGCATCATACAGGATATCAATCCCAACGGGGACCCGCTTATATGGAATGTTTTGAACGCTCCGGGCGACGTGATATTCGGCAATGTCTTAAATGATAACGGTATACCGCGCTGGCTCGGCGATGGCCGCGAGAACCCCGCAAACGGGACCAATTTTTCGGGGGAATGGACGCATGTAAAAAACGATGAAAAAGGGATACACATACCATATGCCCATAAAAACGCAAGATACTCAATAAGTCTGGAAGCCCTTAAAAACTGCGACCCGGCCTTAAACCATAAGAATGGCGTGAAACTCCAGGGCATAGTTTTTGGCGGAAGGGATTCCGACACATGGGTGCCTGTCAGGGAGTCGTTTGACTGGAACCATGGGGTATTGGCCATGGGCGCTTCAATTGAGTCGGAGACCACGGCGGCAACTTTAGGCAAGGAAGGCGAACGCGTGTTTAACATCATGTCAAACATGGAGTTTTTGTCCATATCCATACCAAAATACCTTGAGGATTACCTTGAGTTCGGACGCGTACTAAAAAAAGCCCCTAAAATATTTGCCTGCAATTATTTTCTAAGGGACATGCAGACCGGCAAATGGCTGAACGGCGTAAAGGATAAAAGGGTGTGGCTAAAGTGGATGGAACTGCGTTCGCACCATGATATTGATGCCATAAAGTCCCCGTCAGGGTTTATCCCGTTATATGAGGATTTGGAAAAACTTTTCAAAAATGTGATGGAAAAAGATTACACGATCGACGACTACAACAACCAGTTCCTGATAAGGATACCGCAGAATATAGCCAAGATAGACAGGATTTTGGAGATATACACCAACAAAATACACGGAACGCCCAAAGTGCTTTTTGAAGTGCTGAAGGAAGAAAAAGAGCGGTTCCTGGCGCTTAAGGCAAAATCAGGGGATTTCGTTACGCCTGATAAGCTTTTATGAGACTGTCTGAAAAGCATGGTTTTATAGGGTTTTCCGCCAGTGTTATGTGTTATTGCAAGTAAAGGCGGAAACTGCCCGCTGTTGGCGGAATAATATTCCGCCACTACATGAAAGGAACGCCGGCAATTCCCGAAAACGCGCCGCAATGAAACATAGGCCATAAAAACGCAGCTTTGAACAATATCATCGTTGTTCATTTCTTAACCAAAAATTAATCAATTGTTGACAAAGCAAAAAAGTGTGTTATATTGGTGGCGTTAAAAACCAACAAGTAAAATAATATATTATCCGGTGTGAGTTAAAAAAACCTCAAAATATAAAAGGAGATACGTATGTTTGGCAAACTTTTCCCGCAGGAATTTAATTTTTTTGAATTTTTTGACAAGGAAATGGAGCATGTGGAGGAAGCCTCACATTTATTCAAGGAAATAGTAAATCACGGCGAGGTTACCGAGGAATTCCGCGAGAAAATGCGCGATATAGAGCATGCCGGCGACAAGATGGCGTACGCCATCATAGAACACTTAAATAAAACATTTATAACGCCTTTTGACAGGGAGGACATACACGCCCTGGCAAAAAAACTTGACGATGTAAATGACATGCTAAACACCATAACCAGCAGGATGAAAGTTTACAGGATAACAAGGCCCAATAAATATTTGATAGAGTTTTCTGAGATCATAGAGAAATCAGTCACGTCGCTCGGTACTGCTGTCAGGGGGCTTAGGAACCCGAAAAATATGGACAAGGTTCTTGAAGCCTGCAAGCAGGTCAGCAAATATGAAAGCGACGGCGATAAACTCCGCGACAAGTCCCTGGGCGACCTTGTCGACAATGAGAAGGACCCTATTGAGTTCATAAAGTGGAAGGAAATATGCCAGGACGCGGAAACTGTACTTGACATATGCAAAGTTGTGGGACATGTGGTGGAAACAATACTGGTGAAACAGGCATAGATTCATTTAAACGGATTAAACAGGAGACAACATGACACTGACTATTATATTACTTATAGTTCTCGCGCTTATTTTTGATTTTCTTAACGGGTTTCACGACTCGGCCAATGCTATTGCCACGGTGGTTTCAACCAGGGTCTTGTCGCCCACACAGGCGGTTATCTGGGCGGCTGTGTTTGAATTTCTGGCTTATTTTTTCTTCGGCACGCATGTCGCCAGGACCATTGGAAAGGGAATAGTCGATATAGCTGTAATAGACCAGAATGTGGTCTTCGGGGCTTTGGCGGGCGCATGCGCCTGGAACCTTATTACCTGGTACTTCGGGCTTCCTTCAAGTTCTTCACATGCGTTGATAGGCGGGTTAATGGGAGCTGCCATAGTAAAAGCGGGGCCCGGTTCTTTGCTGGCTCCCGGTATAATCAAGGTAACCGCGTTCATAGTGATATCGCCTGTCCTGGGATTTGTGCTCGGGAGACTGGTGGCTTATCTTGTTTATTGGCTGTTCAGAAAAATGCCGCCGTTTAAGGTTGACCAGATATTCAGGAAGGGCCAGCTTGTGTCAGCAGCCATGTTCGCCATGGGGCACGGCGGCAACGACGCGCAGAAAACCATGGGTATTATAGCATCGCTTTTGTTTTCCGCGGGGCTTCTCGGCAGGGAATTTTTCGTCCCAGCATGGGTTGCCATCATGTGTTACGGCGCGATTTCACTCGGCATAATGTTCGGCGGCTGGCGCATAGTTAAAACCATGGGGCAGAAAATGGCAAAGCTCAAGCCCGTGGACGGGTTTTGTGCGGAAACAACAGCGGCCGTGAGTTTATACACAGCGTCCGCGTTCGGGATACCTGTTTCAACCACTCACACAATTACGGGCGCGATAATGGGCGTCGGTTCCATAAAAAGAATGTCAGCCGTGCGGTGGGGAGTGGTAACGAACATAGTATGGGCATGGGTGCTTACAATACCCCTCGCGGGCCTGATGTCGGCGGGCGCTTATCTGCTGGGAAAAACTTTTATTCATTAACACTGGGTACCGCGCACCTTATCCTGGTCTATAAGATGAATACAGCTGCGGCGTTAACAGCGGGATTTGTTCCGTTTGTTCCGACAGAAGCATTGAAGATCGCCGCAGCAGCCGGATTTTACGGGTTAAAGAAATAAATAACCGGAAGTAAGCCTGCTTAAGGCAAAAGAAAATAAAAAGGCGGGCAATCAAAAATGGATATCTCAAACAAGCTTAATATATCCCAGGGCCTAAGACATGAACTGGGGCTCAAACTCACCCCTGAAATGCGCCTGCGTCTTGACGTGCTTCAGGCGACCCATCTTGAACTTGTCGACATACTAAATAAAGAACTTTCCGAGAACCCGCTCCTTGATGATTTTATAGATGAGGACGAAGAAACCGAAATAAAAGGCGAGGCTCTGGATAAAGATGAAACCGAAGACGTTGAAGAAGAACCGGCTGTTAAATCCGAGATTCCGGGTATAAAGGATGCCGCGGCAGAGGAAGAGGAATTTGCCATAAAAGAAGAGGCCGGGGATAAAAAAGAAGAAACAGAAGACCTGAAAATGACGGAAAATGACCCGCATATGGACGAGTATGATTCGGGCGAATATGAAAATGTATTTGAAAATGACAATTATGACATCAAGAGCCCGTCGCCGGATTACAATCCCGAGATGGGAAAGTTTGACGAGTACAAGTACAACTCGATCACGCGCGAGGAAAAAAAGGAATTGTCTTCCGAACTGATAAAGCAGCTAAACGCGGCGGGCCTGTCGGATGTGCTTTATTTAAGCGTAAATACCCTCATATCATACCTTGATGAAAAAGGTTTTCTTGAAACACCGCTGCAGGAAATTGCCGCACAGACTTCAATACCATTGGAAAGTCTCGCTAAGGGGCTGGAAATACTCCATTCACTTGAACCGGGTGGCGCGGGCGCGCGGGATACCAGGGAGTCCCTTTTAATACAGCTGCAGTTAAAGGGGCTTAAAGATTCGCTGGCATACAAGATAGTTGAAAAAGGATTTGAACAATTGACCCGGCAGAACCATGCAAAACTTGCTTTGAGCTTAAAAGTCAAAGAGGAAGACATAAAAAACGCGGAAGAAACCATAAAGGAACTCAATCCTTTCCCGGGCAGCATATTTACCGAAGGGTTAAATGAATATGTGGTCCCTGATATAATAGTTACAGAAGAGGAAGGAAAGTACAAAATACACGTGCCCTCGAATTTCCCTGTCATGAAAGTGAACTGGAAACTCATAAAAGAATACAAGTTAAAGAAAGAAACAAAGGATTTTATCAAAGCCTATGAAGCAAGGGTTAAGGAAATAATGAGGGCCCTTGAAGAACGCAATAAAACCATAGAAAACATGATAAAAAAGATCATCACATTCCAGGAAGGTTATCTGCACAGCGAGGATGCCGGATTAAAACCGCTTACTTACAAGGAAATAGCCCTGGAGTCGGGAGTTTCCGAGTCCACAGTGTCAAGGGTGGTGTCAAAAAAGTACATACAGCTTCCGTCCGGCGTTTTTCCGCTTAAAAAATTCTTCACAACCGGCATAGAAACAAGCAATGGCGGCGGAATGATGTCAAACTCGGTTATAAGGTCAAAAATAAAGGATATCATAGACGCGGAAGATATAAAACACCCTGTAAATGACACGGACCTTGAAAAGATGCTTAAAACACAGGGCATACCCGTGGCGCGCAGGACTGTGACCAAGTACAGGGAGCAACTGGGCATTTTGCCGGCTAATTTGAGGAAAAAATAGCTTTAGAATAGATTGACATAAGTTTTATAATGTGGTATTTTTATTAATACGCTGTTTTATAGCGAAACAGGCGGTAAAATACCGCATAATATCATATATGGAGGTTTTATACGTGGAAATAAATATTACAGGCAGGCACGTAACCCTTACAAAGGCTATAAAACAGTATGCGGAGAAAAAGCTCAAGAAAATAGAGGAATATTTTGATTTTAGGGAACACGGCGAACTGCATCTCATTTTAGAGGTACAAAAGTATAGGCAATTGGCCGAAGCAAATTTGACCTCAAAAGGCCATAAATTCTCGGCAAAAGTCGAGACTAAGGACCTGTACTCGTCAATTGACATGATAGAAGACAAACTGGTTTCTCAAATTAAGAAATTAAAGGATAAATTCGACAAGGGAGACAAAAAGCAGAATAAAAGGATCAATATTCTGGCAAATATGGGCACTATAACCAATGTAAAAGGCGAGAAGTTCAATGAAATCGTGGAAGAAGAGGAAATACAGGCTTTAAAGCCCATGAATACCGAGGAAGCCGTGGAAGAGCTGTCAATCGCGAGGGAACCCATGATGATGTTTTTCAACGCGGATTTTAACAAGGTCTGCCTGCTCAGGAAACGCAAGGACGGAAAATTCGGCCTGACCATTTCAAAATATTAAACGAGGTGATTTGTAATGAGAATTATGGATTTTCTGGACAAGGAAAGCATAGAGCTTAACATAAAATCAAAAACAAAAAAAGAAGTCATAGAAGAACTTGTGGAAATGCTGGCCCAAAAAGGCCTTATTATTGATAAAAAAGTCACCATAGAATCCCTTATGGAGCGCGAAGAACTCGGCTCAACCGGAGTGGGCCAGGGCATTGCCATACCGCACAGCAAAACAAAGGGCGTGAAGGAACTTGTGGCGGCATTCGGGGTATCAAAGGCTGGTGTGAATTTTGAGGCGCTTGATGGAGAGCCCGTATACATTTTTTTTCTTCTTCTGGCGCCGGATGGCGCAGCCGGGCTTATGCTAAAGGCCCTTGCCAGGGTTTCTAATTTCCTGAAAAACAAGTATTACAGGCGTAAGATCATGGAGGCTGCCGACAAGACTTCCGTGATACAGACAATAGAGGAAGAGGAAAAGACCAAACAGTAGCCGGGTTTTTATCTTACAAGCTTATCTAAAGCGGGGGAGGACTTTTCCGCATGAATTTCATAACCGTAAAAGAATTTTATAATGATAATAAGTCAAAGTTCCATATGCGTTCGCTTTCAGGCGAAGAGTATCTTTCCAAAAAAAAAATAATAGTCTCCGACATTAACAGGCCCGGGCTGGCCCTGGCGGGTTTCTTTGATTATTTTCCATACGAGAGGATACAGGTTTTCGGCAAGACCGAATTTACCTATATAAAAAAACTGGGAAGGGAAAAGGCAAACAGGGTCCTGGACAAGATCTTTTCCGAGAACATATGCTGCTGCATCATAACAAGAAATTTAAAGCCGCCTTTTAATTTTCTTTCGGCGGCGAAAAAACATAAAATACCCGTATTGCTGACATCTCTTTTCACAACCAAGTTCATAAGCGCGGCAATGATCTACCTGGAAAAAAAGCTGGCGCCGAAGATCACGATACACGGAACTTTTGTGGATGTGTACGGGATCGGCGTCCTTATAATAGGAAAAAGCGGCATAGGGAAAAGCGAGATATCACTTGAACTGATAAAAAGAGGGCACAGGCTCGTGGCTGATGACCTGATAGAAGTCACAAAATTATCCGATGATGCCCTTGAAGGCCGCGGAATGTCGATCATACAGCATCATATGGAAATACGCGGAGTAGGCATTATTGACATACGCAACCTTTTTGGAGTCGGGGCCGTCAGGGATGACCAAAAAGTGGAACTGGTAATGCACCTTGAGGAGTGGGAAAAAGGCAAAGATTATGAAAGGCTGGGCATTGAAGAAATTTATGAAGACATTATAGGGGTAAAAATCCCGAAAATAATACTTCCCGTCAGGCCCGGGCGGAATTTAAGCGTTATAATAGAAGTTGCCGCGATGACCCAGCGTTTGAAATCACGCGGATACAATCCGGCAAAAGAACTCAACAAAAATATTATAAAGTGGATGAAGAAGGAAAATAAGGAGAAAATGGATGTTCCAGATAAATAAGTGGCTGTACCCCGGCATCAGGATAAAAAGATGGGTTTTTCTTTTTATCTTAAGCGTTATCGTGCTCGTCGCCGGATTTTCGGGCATCCTCGGGGATTTTTTTAAAAATGTAAGGATAGAAAAGATAAACATAGACCATATCTTTTACAGGCTGCAGAAGCTAAAAGCCATGGACTACTTCCTGATCATGCTCGCCATAGGCGGCATAATGCTGGCGTGGAGAAGGGCGGCATTTGGCGTATTGACCATCATAGCGCCCAACAAGGAAAGGGAATTTTTGAATAATGCGTACAGGAACGCCAGGCTGCTCAGGGGGCCGAAAATAGTGGCGATAGGCGGAGGCACGGGAATGCCAAATGTGCTCCGGGGCATGAAAGATCTGACCGGTAACCTCTCGGCTGTGGTGACCGTGTCTGATGACGGCGGTTCTTCGGGGCGATTAAGAAAAGATTATCAGATACTGCCGCCGGGGGACATAAGGAACTGCATAGTGGCCCTGGCCGATGAAGAAACGCTTTTGGGGAGGCTTTTCCAGTACAGGTTCTCAAAAGGCAAGGAGTTAAAGGGGCATAATTTCGGGAACATATTCATCACGGCTTTAAGCCATGTAGTAGGGGATTTCCAGACAGCGGTAAATGAGTCTTCAAAAGTTCTTGCCATACGGGGCCAAGTATTGCCGGTTTCCCTGGAAAACATACAGCTCCGCGCAAAGTTAAAAGACGGCAGGACAATAAAGGGCGAGTCAAACATACCAAAAGCACACGGGCACATAGACAGGGTATATATAGTCCCGGAGAAATGTGCGCCTTACGGTCCCGCCATTGAGGCCATAAAAAATGCCGACGCTATTGTTATAGGCCCGGGAAGCCTTTATACCTCCATAATACCAAACCTGCTTGTTCCCGGGATCAAGGAAGCGCTCTTAAACACAAAATCGGTTAAAATTTATATCTGCAATATAATGACCCAGAACGGGGAAACGGATGATTACACTGCATCCGAGCATCTGCGCGCCATTTTCAAGCATACGGGACACAGGGTGGTGGATTATATTATTGCAAATAACAAGATGCCAAAGGACGATGTTTTAAAAAGGTATGAAAAGGAAAAAGCCTACCCTGTAATTATAGATAAGAACGCAATATCGGATATGGGAGTTACCCTGATACAGGGAAAACTTTTCAGCGACGGGCCGTATATCAGGCATTCGCCGCAGCAGCTTGCAAGAATGATAATGAAAATAATAATCGTATAAAGGAGAACGCATGACAGGCATTTTTATCATATCGCACTCGACCCTTGCCGAAGCATTGAAGACCACCGTGTCTTTGATCGTCGGCGACAAGGAAAATGTCCAGACGCTTTGTCTTATGAAAAACGACAGGATGGAAGATTTCGCGGCAAGGCTTAAAAGCGGCGTTGAGTCCGCGGATAAGGGCGACGGGGTGCTGATCCTGGCCGACATGTTCGGCGGAACCCCGTGCAATACAGCCCTGGCTTTATTCGGGAACAATGAAAAAGTAAGGATAATCACGGGCGTCAATCTGCCTTTGGTTATTGAAGCCGTAATGCATTCAAACAAAAATGCGGAAGAGTTGTCCAAAATGATTATGGACAGGCGTGATAAGAGCATTATCGACGCCAAAGCCATATTTAAAAACAGGGGCTGACTGGATGCCTATACTTTTAACCAGGATAGACGACAGGCTGATACACGGGCAGGTTGTCGTTGGCTGGGCGCAGGAACTTAAGATCAACCATATCATAGTTGTCAATGATGAAATAGTTAAAAATGACATGCAGAAATTTCTTTTCAGGATGGCAACCCCCAATGATATTAATCTTTCCATACTTACGACCGATGAAGCCGCCCAAAAAATAGCAGGCAGGGAATTTGACAATGACACTGCGATGATCCTGGTCAAGTCACCGATTGATATATGCAGTCTGATCAAAGCGGGCGGGAAAATATCCGAGGTAAACATCGGAGGAATGCATTTTGAGAATAATAAGACACAGCTTTTTGACGCGGTTTTTGTCGATGACAGGGACGTGGAAGCGTTCAGGCAGCTGAATGATATGAAAGTGACCCTGGAGGTCCGTATGGTCCCGACCGACACGAAGAAGAACATTGTAAAGGCTATTGAGGAAAAATTCGGCAAGACAGCCGAAGGCGGAAATGAAAAGTGAATTTCATTTTTATGCCCCAAGTTTTTCTTGCCGCCCTCGCCGGAGCCGCGCTGGAACTGGATACATATTTTATAGGAATGACGCTTTTTTCACAGCCGATTATCGCGGGCGGGATAGCCGGATTCATTTTTAATGACCTGCAGACAGGGATCTTATTGGGGAGCCTGGTACAGCTTATATGGATATCCCCGCCGGTCGGCGCTTACGTGCCGCCTTCCTCGACTTCTATTGCTTTTACAGCCACGGTTTTGGCGCTTATAATGCCGGTAAACGAAATAAAACATAATCTTCAGGCATTGCTGATGTATTCCATAGGCATAGGCGCCGCGTACGGATATTTTGTCGGGCAGGCGGACATATGGAACAGGAAATTGAACACTAAAATAGTGCACTATTTTGAACCAGGGATACTTGCGGGCCGGCAATCCGGTATCTTAGCGGCGCAGGCCCTGTCTATTTTGGCGAAATTCATCAGGGATTTCGTGGGATATGTCCTGCTTTTTGGTGTTGGAGCGGGTATTGCCGTTAAAGTTTATAATACCCTTCCGGCAGAAGTCATTGAGGGGCTGGCCCGGGCGTTATGGCTGATGCCTGTCATAGGACTGGCTGTCATATATGAATCATTCAGGAGCAGGCTCGGCTCAATCCTGCACCTTGTAACTTTTGTAATATGTTATGTCCTGCTTCTTGCGAACAAGGGAGTAAATCCATGGTTTTTAATGCTGGCAGTGGTCACGGCATGCGTCGTGGTGGTGAATAATTTTGTATGGAATAAAAAGGGTGTTTAATATGGCCCAAAATAAAAGGATAGGAACGCTTTCGCTCATATGGAGCGGTATAAAACTGAACTTTCTGCAGTCTGCATGGAATTTTGAAAGGCTGCAGAATGTTGGTTTTTTGTTTTCAATCCACAACATGCTGCGCAAGATCTACTCCGGAGATGAAGCGGGAAAACTCGCGGCGATCAAAAGGCACATGACGTTCTTTAATACACACATATTTTTTTCTTCGGCCGCTCTCGGGGTTATGACGCGCATGGAAGAGGATTTGTCAAATGATGACGCCAAACTGAAGGAAACGGAGATAGACAATACTAAGATGGGCATTATGGGGCCGCTTGCGGCAATCGGAGACGCGCTTTTTTGGTCGGGGATCAGGCCGCTTGCCCTGCTTTTCGGGGCAGGGATAGTATGGATGACCGATTTTTCCTTTAAAGGCTGGATACAGGCCTCGGCCGTATCGCTTGTCGTATATAATCTTCCGAGGTTCATTATAAAGTATTATCTGCTGTTAAAGTCATATTATAAGTATAAGGAACTGTTTGTCCTGATACAGAAGGTCAAGTTCCAGGATATAATGAAGAGTTTAAAGGCTGCGGGTATGGGGATTTTGGGCGTATTTATGGCTGTTTACCTTACCCGCCCCGAACTGCATATAACCCTGAAAGGCGGGGTGCTGGACATTGTCCTCGTAATTGCGGCTTTTCTCATCATTACATGGGCTTTGAGGTCCAAAAAGTCGGTGTCCAACATATTTTTGGGAGTTCTTGTAATTTCTGTCTTGATATCATACTTAACTTAAAACAGGAGAAAAAAAATGCAATTCAAAAAAAAGGTATTGATTGTGAATGAAGCCGGTTTCCATATAAGAGCCGCGCTTTTAATCGTTAAAGAGTCGGAAAAATTCAAGTCCGACATCAAAGTCAGAAATAAAGATATAGAAGCTGACGGGAAAAGTATAATGGGGCTTTTGACCCTGGGCGCCGGGCTCGGCGCTGAAATAGAGATTAAGGCTGACGGCCCGGATGCGAAAGAAGCTATCGCGAGGCTTTCTAAAGTCATATCGGACAGATTCGGGGAGGAAAAATAAAATGTATAAAGGCATAGCCGCATCGCCCGGAATAGTCATAGGACTGGCACATGTTATATCAAACACTCCGCTGACAATAAGCAGGAAAACCATCCCGGCTTCAAAAGCAGAGACGGAAATATCGCGTTTAAAAGCCGCTGTGAACAGGACAAAAGCCGATATCACAGCTATAAAAGAAAAAGTTGTGCATGACATCGGCACGGCCGAGGCCGATATATTTAATGCTTACCTGCTTCTGCTGCAGGATCCCATGTTCACCGGAAAAGCCGAGGAAATTATCAGGACACAGCTGATTAACTGCGAATACGCCCTGCACATGGTGCTGCAGAATTACGCGGAGTTTACAAACCGCATTTCCGACCCATATCTTAAGGAACGCAGCAGGGATATAAGCTCGCTCGCCGATAAGATAATCCGCAATCTTGAAGTCACGGGCAAAAAAGAAACAAAACAGTCCGCGGAAAAGTATATAATCATAGCAAACGATCTGTCGCCAGCCGATACGGCGGATATGGACAAAAACAACGTGCTTGGTTTCGTGACTGAGATGGGCGGCGCAACGTCCCACACGGCTATAGTCGCCCGCTCCATGGAAATCCCGGCAGTAGTCGGGGTCAGGGATATAACAAGCACCGCAAAGACAGGCGACCTTGTGATAATTGACGGTGAAAAAGGCATAGTCGTGGTGAACCCGAATCCCAAGATACTCATACTATATAAGGAAGAAAGAAAAAAATTCATTTTGAAGCTTAGGATGCTCAAGCGTTTTAAAACGCTTGAAGCTGTGACCATAGACAAGCATAAAGTCGAACTGACGGCAAACATCGAGTTTCCCGAAGAAATAGGCGCGGTCATGGAAAATAACGCCGAAGGGGTCGGTCTTTTCAGGACGGAATTCATATTTATAAATAAATCGAACCTGCCTGGTGAGGAAGAACAGTTTGAAGCCTATAGGACCATAGCAATGAAAATGAGCCCGAAACCGGTGACTATAAGGACACTGGACATAGGCGGGGACAAGTTCCTGCCGTATTTTAAGATCGCTCCGGAGCAAAACCCTTTTCTCGGACTGCGCGCCATCAGGCTTTCCATGGCCAACCCGAACATATTCAAGCTGCAGATCAGGGCCATACTGAGGGCCTCTGCTTTTGGAAATGTAAAGATAATGTTCCCGATGGTTACCATACCCGAGGAAATTGACGAGGCGGTAAAGATAGTGGAGGAAGTAAAGGCCGAGTTGAAAAGAAAAGAAGTAAAGTTTGACGGCAATATTAAAATAGGCGTGATGATAGAAGTGCCGTCCGCGGCAATTATGGCCGATGAGATGGCGAAAAAGGTGGATTTCTTTTCCATAGGGACCAACGACCTGATACAGTACACGGTAGCGGCAGACAGGGGAAATGAAACAGTGTCATATCTGTATGACCCCTTAAACCCCGCTGTATTAAGGCTGATAAGGATGATAGCCAACAGCGCCCATAAAGCCGGTATCAGGGTATCGGTTTGCGGCGAGATGGCAGGCGCGCCGCACCTGGCTTTTATACTTATCGGGCTCGGCATTGATGAACTGTCGGTGAGCCCTTCGTCAATACTTTCGGCAAAAAAACTTGTGCGCAACATATCTTTTAAGGACGCACTCGAAGAGGCTGAATTTGCCCTAAAACAGGAAAAAGGCGCGGTGATATCAGAACACGTTATGGCAAGCCTTGATAAAATACTCATGCCGAAGAAAAAGGAGAATGTTGATGAAAGTTAGAAAAGCCGTAATACCTGTAGCAGGTCTGGGAACAAGGTTCCTGCCATACACCAAGGCAATCCCGAAGGAAATGCTACCCATAATCGACATTCCTGCGATTCATTTTATAGTGCAGGAAGCCATTGATTCGGGTATTGAAAGCATACTTTTTATAACTTCAAAGGAAAAATATTCAATCGAGGATTATTTTGACAGGAATTTCTACCTTGAATATTTTCTCAATAAAAATAAGAACTTTACGGCTTTGGAAGAGTTAAAACGCATACCTGAGAATGTGAACATATTTTCCGTGCGCCAGAAAGAAGCCATGGGACTGGGGGACGCCATACTTCACGCGTCGGATTTTATCGGCAACGAGCCTTTTGCAATATTCCTGCCTGATGACCTGATATTTTCCAAAGTGCCGGTCATGAAAAAAATGATCGAAATATACTCACAACTGGGTCGGGGGGTTGTTGCCGTAGAAAAAGTCGGGAAGGAAAAAATAAGTTCTTACGGAATAATAAAGCCGAAAAATATAAGCCCGCGCATATTTGATATAATTGACATGGCGGAAAAACCGCCGCTGAAAAAAGCTTTTTCAAATCTCGGTATAGTGGGCAGGTATGTCCTGCCTTCCAAGATATTCAATTACATCAGGGAAACAAAACCCGGGGCAAAAGGCGAGATACAGCTGACAGATGCACTGAGAAAAATGATGCAAAACGAAGGCTTAGCCGCCCATGAGTTTGAAGGCGTGCGCTGCGACACAGGCGACAAGTTTGAGTATATACTGGCCATATTAAAATACGCCTGCATGCAAAAAGGTTTGAAACAAAAACTCAAAAAGGCTATAAAGAAAATATTCTGATAATACACGGGGTTAAATTCCCAGCAGCTTGCCGCAGGGTGGTTTAATGTTGTTTGGCAATATCACCGCAGAAACAAGCGTAAAATAATCCTGTCCTAACCCAAGGTGGATAATGCAAAGGATAATAGTCATAGGCGGGGTCGCGGCTGGAATGAGCGCGGCTGCCGAGGCCAAAAGGGCCGATACAAAAGCCGAGGTAATTGTTTTTGAACGCGGTAATTACATATCATACGGCGCCTGCGGTATGCCGTATTTCATCCAAAATATACGGCAAAAGCCCGAAGCGCTGATAGTTTTGACCCCTGAAGAAGCCTTAAAGCAAAAAGGCGTGGACGTGAGGATTAAAAGCGAAGTACTTGATATAAACGTCAAATCGAAAAAAATATCGGTTTCATGCGAAGGCACATCCTGCGTGGAAAGCCATCCCTACGATAAACTTGTCATTGCCGCGGGCGCACAGCCCGTGAAGCCCGATATACCCGGCATACAAAACCCCGGGGTATTCTTTTTAAAAACCCTCAGCGACGCCATCAGGCTTAAAAGTTTCCTGCTTGAATCAAAGCCAAAGAAAGTAGTCCTGATAGCCGAAGGGCATATAGGCCTGGAGATGGCCGAGGTTTTTTTATCTTTTGGGATCGAAGTCACCATGCTTGTGAGGCTTAATCAGCTTTGCTGGTGGCTGGATCCGGATATGGCAATGATGGTTGAGGAAAAAGCCGCAAATCAGGGCATAAAAGTTGTAAAGGGCATACGGGTTAACTCCATAGAGGAGGAAAAACCGGGTGATAAACCCGGAAATACAAAACTTAATGTCATGACGGACAAAGGGGCGTATGATGCCGACTTCATATTCATAAGCCTCGGAATGAAGCCAAATTCGGAACTTGCAAAAGCCGCGGGAATTAAGATTGGCCAAAGGGAGGCCATCGAGGTGAATGATTTTATGGAAACAAGCGCGCCCGGCGTATACGCGGCGGGTGACTGCGCCACAGTTTATAACATACCCCTGAAGGAAAATATCTATATGCCCAGGGGAACGACCGCGAACAAACAGGGCAGGGCGGCCGGAGCCAATGCGGCCGGAGGGAAAGTCAGGGTTAAAGGCGTCATGGGTTCCGTGGTATTCAAATTCTTTGATCTTGAAATAGGCAGGATAGGATTAACTGAAGCCGATCTAAAAAGAAAGAAAATGCAGCCGGTTTCCACTGTAATAAAAGCTGCGACGCGGCCCAGTTATTTTAGCGGCGGCAAGGCTATATTTGTAAAGCTTAACGCCGACAAAAAAACCGGGAAATTTACCGGGGGCCAGTTGATAGGCGGCGAACACGTGGCAAAAAGGCTGGACACCCTGTCAGCGGCCCTCTATAATGAAATGAGCGTGAATGAGATGAGGCAGCTGGATTTTTCCTATGCCCCGCCTTTTGCGCCAGTTTGGGACCCGGTTCTGATAGCAATTAATCAACTTGCTAAAAAATTATAACAGTGTATAATTTTTTGTGAAAAATAATATCAAATAGACGGCATTTGCCCCGTAATAAAGGTGTGATAATGGGCTTAAACTTACAAATGGCAATTGATGACCTTCAGACCAAAGAGCTCATAAAAAACTCATTTCCCGACGGCAGGGCGGACAGCCTGATAGACGCCGTTACATTCAAATCCATGGAATTAAGCGACGCGGATAATTCCGCCACCATTATGCTGGCTGTAAACAAGTTGTTTGACCCGGAATCCCTCGGCCTTTTTACAGGGTATATTTCGGGCTTAACCGGTGGCAGGAAAGTAAGATACAGGCCTGCTTTTGCCGCCGGCATAGGCGCTGCCGCGGCTATAACAAATATGTGGAAGGTTTTCCTGGAACAATTTGACAATGAGAGAACATGGCTGGAGTACGCCGTGCCGGGGGAAGTGCAGGGTGTCCTTATATTAAAATGCGGCAATGACCTTGCCCTTACAAGGCTGTCCGGCAATAAAACAATAATGCTCATCAAAAAGAAAATACATGAGTTTACCGGAATGCACGCGGAAGTCATAATAGAAAAAAATGAAAATGCGGACAAAGAGCCGCAGCCGATACCGGTAGTCAGGAGCGTGGAAGCCACGGTATCAAAAACCGCCCCGAGCAAGATACTTAAAGAGGAGGAAATAAAAGGCGATATCACGCCCCTGGAAAACATAGTAAACCCGGGCAGGTACACTGTTGAAGGCAGGATTTTCATTATCAATGACAAGGATTACTTCAGGGACATGAAAGGCAAGGACGGCAATGATTCGGCCATAGTATTTTTTTACATAACCGATGAAAAAGAAACCATGAAATTGTCATGCTGGATCGACAGGGCGGACGGGCTTTTCGACGGGATTAAAAAAATAACATACGCCCGGGCTTATATAGAGGCTGATTACTTTCCAAATGAAACCGATATAACCGGCAGGGTCAAGAAAATGCAGGTTGTATGCGCGCCGGAGGTAAATGATACCGCAGAAATAAAGAGGGTGGAACTTCATGCCCATACGCAGATGAGCGCGATGGATGCATTAACCGGCATAGAGGCTTACATAAAACAGGCTGTAAAATGGGGGCATTCCGCGGCGGCAATTACCGACCACGGAGTAGTGCACGCCTACCCGGAAGCTTATAAGATAGTGTCCGACAAGAAGTCGCCCCAGCCGATCAAGCTTATACTCGGCATGGAAGGGTACCTTGTGGAGAAAAACAGGAAGATGAACAGGAATGACAAGGAAGAGGAAAAGGACACACAAAAGCCCTTTCATGTGATAATCCTTGTGAAGAACACAACCGGTTTAAGGAACCTGTATAAACTCGTATCAATGTCCCATCTGGACTATTTTTATAAAAAGCCGAGGATACCAAGGGAAATCCTGAAAGAACACAGGGAAGGGCTCGTGATCGGTTCGGCCTGTTACATGGGGGAGCTTTATCAGGCTTTTCTTGAAAATAAAAGCACTGAAGAGATTAAGGCCATAGCCGGGTTCTATGATTATCTTGAGATACAGCCGGATGAAAATAATAAATTTTTAGTCAGGGGCGGCAAGCTGAATTCCACCGGGGACCTGCATGAAATTAACGGGAAAATATGCGCCATAGGGGAAGAAATCGGGAAGCCTGTTGTCGCGACGGGCGACATACACTTTTTAAAGCCCGGTGACAGGATATACAGGGATGTCCTGATGTCGGCCCAGGGTTATGATGAGATCGGGGAAACAACCACGGCTGATTTAAGTTTCAAAACTACGGATGCCATGCTTGAGGAATTCAAGTATCTGGGCGTGGAAAAAGCTTTTGAGGTGGTTGTCAAGAATACCCGCCTGATATCGGATATGATAGAGGCAAACATAAGGCCCGTGCCTTCAGTGCTGCACACGCCTTCGCTTGAAAATTCGGATGAAGAAATAAGAAAGACAAGCTGGGACAGGGCGGCCGAGATTTACGGCATGAACCTTCCTGAAATAGTGCAGGAAAGGGTTGACAGGGAATTAAACGCCATAATCGGCAATAAATATTCGGTACTGTATTTAATTGCCAAGAAAATGGTGGAAAAATCAAACAAGGACGGTTATATAGTCGGTTCCAGGGGTTCAGTCGGATCTTCGCTGGTGGCGTATTTGTGCGGCATCTCGGAAGTAAATCCTTTGGCGCCCCACTATGTATGCGCCGGATGCCAGCACAGCGAGTTTATTAATTCCGACCTTGTGGGGATCGATATGGATGATAAGGAATGCCCCATATGCGGGGAAAAGCTGCAAAAAGACGGTTACAATATCCCGTTTGAAACGTTTATGGGATTTAAAGGAGAGAAGGTGCCGGATATAGACCTGAATTTCTCCGGCGAATACCAGGAAACCATACATAAATACATAGTTGAATTGTTCGGGGTTGATAAGGTTTTCAGAGCCGGTACCATACTCACTGTGAAGGACGATGCCGTTAAAAAAGACTTCATAAGCAAATATATGGAGAAAACCGGGAAGAAATTAAGGGAAGCCGAGAAAGTACGGCTTGCTAAGGGATGTTCGGGGGTCAAGCGTTCCACGGGCCAGCACGCCGGCGGACTCATGCTCGTGCCCCGGGATAAGGATATATACGATTTTACCCCGGTGCAGAATCCGCCCAATGATTTTAATACTATTACCACGCATTTTGACTATAAATACATACATGATTCGCTCGTGAAAATAGACGCGCTCGGGCATGACCTGCCGACCAGCTTAAAGCGCATATGCGGGGACCTGAAAATAAATGTAAATGATATACCCCTGGACGACAAGGATACCATGAAACTTTTTTCGGGTGTGGCCGTGCTGGGGGTCGACCCGAAAAATTATAATCCCCCCATCGGGACGCTCGGGGTGCCTGAATTCGGGACAAAGTTCACAAGGGGCATGCTTGCCATGACCAAACCGAAAACCTTCAGCGAACTTGTGTATATTTCAGGATTGTCGCACGGGACCAATGTCTGGCGCGGTAACGCCGAGGAACTGATAAAAAATAAGACCGCGACCCTGAAGGAAGTCATATCCGTCAGGGATGATATCATGAATTTTCTCATAGCCAAGAACCTTTCTAAAGAGGTTTCATTTGCCATAACTGAAAGCGTCCGCAAGGGAAGAGGGCTTACGAAAGAGTGGGAAGACACCATGAGGAAACACAAGGTGCCCGAGTGGTATATCATATCCTGCAAAAAGATCGAATACATGTTCCCCAAAGCGCATGCTGTCGCATACGCGATCATGGCATTCAGGATCGCCTATATGAAGGTGCATAAGCCTTTATACTTTTATGCGGATTACTTCAACAGGAACATTGTGGGTTTTGATTATACTTTCGCTTTTATGGACCAAAAAAAACTGGCCTCCACCAGGCGCGACCTGGAAACACAGTCCAGGGCAAAAGAAGGCGGGAAAAAAGTAGAGGACCAGATGGATGTAGTGGAGGTTATAGGGGAAATGAAAGAAAGAAAATTCGATTTTTTAAACATAGACATATACGAATCAGACCCGCATATTTTTAGGGTGAAAGACGGCAAGGTCATAATACCACTGTCAGTAATCCCGTCGCTGGGGGAAAAAGTGGCGGACTCTATCGCCCGCGAGAGGGAAAAGGGAAAGTTTAAATCCATGGAAGAAATGATAAAAAGGACAAAATTAAACAAGACCGTGGCGGAATTTTTCAACATTAACAATATCTCCGGCGGCATCCCGGTGTCGGACCAGATAGTGTTGTTTTAAATAA
>CALAOR010000033.1 GCA_937889595.1 uncultured bacterium | reverse complement strand
TGGAGTTCAGACGTGTGCTCTTCCGATCTATTTTCCGCGGCTGAGATACATTCCGACAGGTCGCAAAACGAACGCAGGGAAGCGCTTGCCGGATTTAAATCCGGGAAACACAGGATACTGGTGGCCACGGACATAGCAGCGCGGGGGATAGACGTAACAGGGATAGAACTTGTGATAAACTATGATCTGCCCGATGAACCTGGCAATTACGTCCACCGCATCGGCCGCACGGGCCGGGCAGGCATGATCGGCCATGCCATATCTCTGGCCACGCCGGAACAGGCGGCTGAAGTGAAGAACATAGAAAAAGCAATCAGGACGGTCATACCGGTGTCAAAACACCATAAAGTTGAAAACGAAGAATTCTCGGCCATACCTTTTAATTCCCCGCTGGTCAATCCAGCCATGGTAAACCGTGAGATCATAGATACTTATGTGCCGGATAATGCAGGGCACAGGGGGAAAAGAAAAAGCAGGCATGACAGGGATGATAAGTGGAAATAGCAGACGGTTTACGTCATTTATACATACCGCAAAAATTGCAATTGACATTAAAAGTCCCATTGGCTATACTTTAAACAGCAACGGGGATAAATGGCACAGCGTGTTTTCGTGTCTTTGGATTTTGTTTTTAAAAGGGACTTAAACTTTGCTGCCGGCATCAGCCGCAGTACAAAAAAGTGGAGATTAATCATGAAAAAATCCGGGTTGTTCCTTATTTTTGCGGTAGTATTGGTTTCATTTTTTACTTATGGCTGCGGCCGCGACTATGGTAATTCGGATATATGGACCATACCGACTTTTACGCCGGTTCCTGCCGCACCCCTTTTTGTCGCGGCAAGCGCGAATTACGACTCGCCTTCGGGCATTGCAACATATATGGTGATATTAACAAAGGGTTCCGTGTCCGGCGCGGCAGTATCAGGGGCATCTGTTACGATTAACGGAGTGTTGGTTCCGGAAATCAGTCCCGGCACCGGACAATATATAACAATGGGTCCGGCCGCAAATCCGGCTGGTACCGTAGTTAATATGAACATCACATCATCATCAGGGAACGCAACAGGTTCCGTGACCATGCCCGCCGCAGCAGGCACAAGCAACGGCACTGTGTCCGGCGGGGCCGCAGGTTCAGCGTACACTGCAACCCTCACATAATAAAGACTTTATTAAGTTTGTTTTATCATAAAATATTGGTATAATTAAACAGAAGAATAAATTCCATATTTAACGGAAAATCTGCATTTTCTTGCGCTTATACAATCTGGCCAAAAAGCTGACGATGTTTGTTATAATAACATAATGTATTATCGGTATATTTAATATGGAGGCAAGTCGTGAAACTAAAAAACATTTTGGTATTGACTGCATTGATTTTAGCAGCTGGATATTACGGATGTTCACAGGAGGGATCTAATATGAAAAATATCGGTAATGAACAACCAGGCGGGTTTATAGCCAAGCCCGGCAAGGTAAAGATATTTGAGTATAAATCCGGCAAAGAGGAAGAGGTTGATAAAGTCATACAAAGCGAGGAAGAGTACAAGAAACAGCTCCCTGCCGATGTCTGTGTCATAGTGCGCAAGGGAGGCACTGAAGCGCCTTTTACAGGCAAGCTTCTTAATAATCACAGTAAAGGGGTTTACAAATGCGTTGTCTGCGGGACGGATCTGTTCCTGTCGGAAACCAAGTTTGAGTCAGGCACTGGATGGCCGAGTTTTTTCAAACCCGTATCAGAGCTGAACATAATTGAGAAAACAGACACAAGCGGTGGTATGATAAGAACTGAGATCCTGTGCGCGCGCTGCGGCTCGCATCTGGGGCATGTCTTTGACGACGGTCCAAAGCCGACAGGGCTGCGGTACTGCCTGAACTCGGCTGCGCTTAAGTTTGAGGGAGTGAAGTAGAAAAGCAGATCCAGTGACAAAAAAAGGAGAATACCATGAAAACAGCAACACTAAAGGCTACAGGCATGCACTGCAACGGGTGTGAGATGAACGCTCAGGAATTTGTGTCGGAACTTGACGGGGTAAAAAAGGTAAAAGCGAATTTTAAGAACGGGGAAGTCAAAGTGGAGTTTGATGAGAAGAAAACAACGCTTGACGCGATTAAAGCGAAGATCGCGGAAGCGGGATATAAGCCGCAGTAAAAAAAGGACAATACAATGCTAAAACAGAATTTTAAGGTAAAAGGCATGCACTGCGAGAGCTGTGTTTTGCTCATCGAGCGCACACTTAAAAAAAAGCCCGGCGTTTCCGACGCTGTGGTAAACCTTACCACTGAATTTGCCACAGTTTCTTACGACCCACAGATCATAAAGGATTCAGACCTTGTAAAGGCGATTGAAAGCAAAGGTTATAAGGTCGTAAAAGAAGCCGAGTACAACCGGGAAAAGGAAGTGGGTAAAATAGGATTAAAACTGCTGGCCAGCGCCATCTTTACCCTGCCGGTGTTTATATTAAGCATGTTCATCAAACCCGGAACCTTTGGCGGGCAGGAATACATCATATTCGGGTCGGCAACCATAGTTCAGTTTGTCCTGGGTTGGGAGTTTTACAGGAACACTTTTGTTTCTTTAAGATCATTTGATACGGGCATGGATACCCTGGTGGCATTAGGCACATCAGCCGCGTATTTTTATTCTGTTTACCTCATGATCAAAGGCCACAGGGGGCATACCTACTTTGAAACATCAGCAGTGCTTATAACCGTCATACTGCTCGGCAGATACCTTGAGGCAAGGGCCAAACTTAACGCGTCCGATGCCATCAAAAAACTTATGAATCTCGCCCCCAAAAAGGCAATTGTTATCAGGGATGGCAAAGAGGCTGAGATCATTACCAATGAAATAATCAAAGGCGATGTAATTATGATCAAACCGGGCGGAATCATACCTGTTGACGGCTCTATAATAGAAGGCACTTCGTCCGTTGACGAGTCAATGATAACGGGCGAGGCAAATCCCGTTGAAAAAAATGCCGGTGATCTTGTCAAAAGCGGGACTATAAACAAGAACGGCGCATTCAGGTTTAAGGCGGAAAAGGTCGGGGACGAAACAACCCTTGCCAAAATTATCAAACTAATAGAAGATGCCCAGGGTTCAAAAGCGCCTGTTCAAAGGCTGGCTGACTCTGTGGCTTCTGTTTTTGTGCCGATTGTCATAGTTATATCCATAATTACATTTTCGGCATGGATGCTTGCGGGCAAAGAGTTTGCTTTAGCTTTAAGTTCTGCCGTTGCTGTGCTTGTGATCGCCTGTCCATGCGCGCTCGGGCTTGCAACGCCTGCGGCCATTATGGTAGGGTCGGGCATAGGGGCGAAAAATGGCATACTTATTAAAAATGCGGGCGCTTTTGAAAAACTGGGAAGGGCAAAATATTTTATTTTTGACAAGACAGGAACGCTGTCTGCAGGCAAACCGGAAGTATCCGATATAATCGCCCTTGACGGTTCTGATGATGAAATACTCGGCGCGGCATATGCGCTTGAAAAAAATTCCGAACATCCGCTTGCTGAAGCCATAATACAAAAAGCAAATGACCGCGGTGTATCAAAAGAGCCGGTCAGGGATTTCAAGGCTGTACCCGGCAAGGGGATTTCAGGATCCATTGACGGCGTTAAATACATGTTAGGCAATACGTCCATGATGGATGACTCGGGAGTGGAGCACAGCGCGCTTGAAAAGGAAATTGAGGCATTCCAGATGGAAGGTAAGACAGTCATGCTGCTTTCAAAAAACGGGAACTTAAGCGGGCTGATAGCGTCACAGGATCCGGTAAAAGCGGACGCGGAAGCAGCGCTTGACGAACTGAAAAATAACGGCATTAAAATTTTAATGATGACGGGCGATAACATCCTGGCGGCACAATATATCGCGGATAAGCTGGATATTCCCGTTGTAAAAGCAGGGCTGTTGCCAGGAGAAAAGCTGGCCCAGATAAAAAATCTCCAGACAGACGGAATAACGGTCATGGTGGGAGACGGAATAAATGACGCACCTGCTCTGGCGCAGGCTGATATAGGCATAGCGCTGTTCACGGGCACGGATGTGGCAATGGAATCAGGGGACATAGTGCTGATGAAAAACGACCTCATGCTTGTTGTAAAAGCGTATAATTTGAGCAAATATACGATGAATAAGATAAAACAAAATTTGTTTTGGGCGTTTTTTTATAATATAATAGGGATACCGCTGGCTGCGTTCGGGTTGTTGAACCCGATGATGGCGGGAACGGCAATGGCGCTGTCATCCGTGAGTGTGGTGACGAATTCGTTATTATTGAGGAATAAAAAGTTGTAGAGAGGGAATGCGGGGATTTAATGAAAAAAACAGTAAAAAAATTCAAGGACCTGAATGCATTAAGCACGGCCGCGGTTAAATATACCGCTTCGCTTGCCGAAGTTGAGGTCATGAAAAAGGGGTATTTCACCATTGCCTTATCAGGCGGTAAAACCGTCATCCCCTTTTATAAAAGACTTGCGAAAGAAAAAATGCCATGGGATAAGACATATATTTTATGGCAGGATGACAGGTTTGTGAAATACAGCGACAAAGACAGCAATGTAAAGCTTGTGTACGACAACCTGATATCAGCGGCTAAAATACCGTTCGGAAAGGTTTATCCGGCCCCGGCCCCCGGTACCACCGCGCCTGTGTCTTACGCAGCCCGGGTTTATGAGATGATCGTCAGGCAGTTATTCAAACACCTGAAGCCGGGGAATAAAATACCGTCCATCGACCTTATAATCGCCGGCATGGGGGACGACGGCCATACTGCGTCGCTGTTTCCGGGGGACAAAAAGGCCCTGAAAGAAAAAAAGAAACTCATAATGGCCGTTAAGGCGCCGGAGTACGCAGCGGTTAAAGAAAGAATCACCATGACGCTGACTCTCATGAACAACGCAAAAAATATCCTGTTTTTGACGGAAGAAAAAGGCAGGGAGGCGGTATTGAGCCGGGTCTTAAAAGGAAATAAGAAATACCCGGCAGCCCTGTTAAAATCAAAGCAGGAACTGACCTGGATGATCTCGCGGGCATAGGTTGATAATATGACAGGAGGCATGTAATGGCAAAAGATGAAAAGGAAATAGTTGAAATGATCGTAAAGTACACCGCGCATAAGGGCGGCGCCAAAGGCACATGGTATGTGGGCGCGGCAAAGGACCCGAAAAAGGACCTGTTTAAGGACCACGGCGTCATAAAAGATACGGATTTCTGGGTATACGATTTTGGCGTGGACACGCAGGAACTTGGACGGGCCATGGATAAGCTGCTTATGATGGGTTACGACGGCGAAGCGCCGAAAAGTTATAACGGCCTCGGGTTCTATGTTTACCAGAAAAGGCAGCATACGAAGGATTAGCATTGAAAGCGCCGAAACGCAAATACGCACAACCGGAGGAGGAATAATTATGGGCATATTTGACAGCAGGGCAAAGGAGTGGGATAAACCCGACAGGATAAAACTGGCGAGCGCGATTTCCATGTGCATGACGGGGATCCTGAATCCGGACAAAAAAATGACGGCTATAGATATAGGCGCCGGAACCGGACTTGTAACCATAGAGCTGGCAAAGCTCGTGAAGAGCGTTGTTGCCCTGGATTCTTCGGAAGGCATGCTTGCCGTGCTCAGGGAAAAAATACAATCCAATAATATTGAAAATATAAAGACCGGAATATTTGACGCTGAAAAGGATTCCCCAGCGGAGGAACCGGCGGACATAGTGGTAAGTTCCATGTCAATGCACCATGTCAAAGACACCTCTGTTTTTGCTTTAAAAGTCTATAAGATGCTAAAACCCGGGGGGCGTATGGCGATAGCCGACCTGGAAAAGGAAGACGGATCGTTTCACGGCGAAAACCCCGGCGGCGTTATGCACAATGGGTTTGACAGGGCCGGGCTTGAAAAGGATTTTAAAGGCGCGGGGTTTAAAAATATAAGGTTTTCAACAGCATATAAAATACCAAAGGAAAAAATGGAATACCCGGTATTTCTGATGATAGGGGAAAAATAGAACGGGAATAAAAGTCCTGACTGAGCCCCGAAGGCAATCCGATAGAATTAAGATAATTGACAAGTCAGACAATAATTAGAGACTGTCGGAAAAGCATGTCATGTACCTTAAGCTACTGCGAATGGTACACGGGCATGCCATGTACCTGAGCTACTGCGAATGGTACATGGCCTTAATGATAGGCCACGTCCGGCACGGATGAAATTTTTCTATGAATCCGCCTTCGCAAAGATTCGGCAAAGGGTGGTCGGTGGGGAATAGGTATTAAAAAAACAAGTAGAGCGGCTGTTTGCTGCCGCTCATCGCAGGCTGTAAAACAGGTTTCAACGTTTGTAGAGCCGGCGTCAGAGAGGCGGCAACATTCGACAAGTTCATGTTTCAGCAGTCTCTCTATAGGACTTAAATCATCGTTATTTTCCAACCCCGTATAATATAAGTCTGGGGCCAGCCATACTCTGCTTTCAGATAATAGTTTGTGCAAATTAGACAGGCTGAAAGATGTTTGTTGCATACAAAATATATATAAATATTTAAAACACTTGATTTATATACCGTTTATGATAATATAATAAAATATGACTATAAAAAAATTAGGGAAAAAAAATAAATGATCTTAAAAAAAACAGCGATATTTTTTTTATTTTTTTTGTTTTCTTCTTTCATATTTTGTTACACAGGTCAGGATTATTTTAATAGCGGCACTAAATTGTATCTTGCCGGGAATTACGCAGACGCAATAAAGTATTATAATGCCGCGATAAAAAAGGACGTAAGAAATCCGAAATATTACTCAGCTGTAGCCGATTGTTATAAACAGCTGGGGCAGATTGAAAAAGCCATGCTTTACTACGATTACGCAGACAAGCTTGGCGGAGTTCCACAGGAAGATTATAATGATAAAAAAGAAAAAGAAGCCCTTGGCAGGTCAAATCTTTTGGCCAACAATGTTTCAATCCTGACAGCAGGGATTTTTAACATCTATTACGAAAGGCGTTTTTTAGACAGGCTGAGCCTTGGAGTGGATGTGGGTTATTTCTGGTCTATGTCACTGATGTCGCTGGCCAGCGGCGGAGGGTCAAACATCTCCGGCGTGGGTTATATGGTGGGTTCCAAACTCAATTGGTTTTTTGAAGGAAAAGCCCTTACGGGTCTTTTTGCCGGCCCGGAATTTTATTATTATGGTATTAATGTTTCATCAAAATCACAGGATATCTACGGGAGAACAACGGAATCAAAAATAAATTTTGGCGTATTTACAACAGGGGCGCATTTTGGTTACAGAATGATATTTGACGGCGGGTTATCAATAGACGCCATACTGGCTCTTATATACATATCAAGCGCGTCAATCAATCTTGGCGGAAGCACTAACACTCTGAAGTTTGCCATCATACTGCCGTCGCTTGGGACAAATGTCGGGTACGCTTTTTAAAATAAAAAAAACAACAGGGGGTTTCGCATGAAAAAGTTTGTAGCGGTTCTGGTCATTATTTGTTTTGCTTTTGTCATGGTTTCATGTTCTACAATAAAGATTGAATGCAAAAATGGTTATGCCTATCTGGCGCCTGATAACAATGGGGCACCGAAAGCCAAAACAGTCAGGTCTAAAATGGTATTTTACATTCTTTTTGGTCTGGTGCCTTTAACCGACAATTCCACCGGAGACATGATAAGACCCAAAGAAATTGTCAGGGTTAAGACATATTCGAGTTTTATCGATTATTTGATAGACTGTGTGCTTGGAATTGTAACAATTTCCGTCAGCACAATTGATGTCGAAGTTATAAAATAAGTTTAAGCCTGCAACTTCCTGCGGCTTGATGCATGCTGGTTTATTTTCCACATGTACATTCCGTTGGACCACAGATGGTATGGCTGCGAAAACGTGGTGTGAATAACTATAAAACGATTTTGTAGCAGCGTGGGTTGTGATTCATCGGCCCGCGACTAAAGTTTCCAAATGCCCGCTGTAGGGAACGCATTTGTGAGTTCCCTACAGCGTCACTTTTTCACCCCATAAACCACTTTGACCTTCATCTTTTTTCCGATGGGAAGGGTTATATAGCCTTCTTCTGCGTTGAATTCCTTCCAGTCTTTGCCGTCTATTTCCACACTATTTATAATTACTGTCTTGTCTTCAAGGATGTTTACATACATTTTTTCGCCCGCCGCTTCCGCGCTGGGGTTGAAGTATAATGTCGCTTCTGCTTTGTTTACGTACAGGCTTAAGTACAGGTACGAGAACAGGCACTGTTCCATGGAGTGGTAGGCGGATTTGAAGAGGTCGGCTTTTTTTCTTGACATGGGCTCGCCGCTGCGCAAAAGCTCGCCGTAGCATTCGCCGTTCTTTTTGTCCAGAAAGTTCTTGTCCCAGAACAGGGCGCATTTCCTGAATTTTTCCAGGTAATCCTTTTTTCCGGTTTTATTATACATGTTCAGCATCAGCATATTGCCTTCTTCCTGCGTCCACCAGTCTTTCTGGTCCTCGAAATTTTTCGGGTCATCGGCCATAAACCTGAAAAACCACCCGCCGTATTTGCCGTCCCACAGGTATTTCATCTGTGCCGCCGCGATCCTGTCGGCTGTGTCCAGGTATTTCTTATCCCCGGTTAAGTTATACATGCGCGTCAGGATCCAGCCGGTTTTCAGGTTGTGGCCCGCCCAGAGATTTTGCTCGGTCAAAGTCCAGTCCTGCGCGAATTTCTCACCTACAAAGGCGGTTTTGGGGTCAACCATGTGCGCTATTACGGCGTCGGAGGCTATTTTTAAATCGGAAAGTATTGTGGGGTCCTTTGTGGCCATATAGTAATATAGAAGGTAAGCGGTAAAAGTATCTATCATCGAGTTGAAAGATTTTGTGGTTGTGACTTTTTCCCATGCGTTGCCGACCATGGCATAATACCCGCCGTAATCAGGATCCCATGCTTTTGTCTGCATCAAGTCATGGGTTTTTTTTACAAAAGAAAGGGCGGCCTTATCGTGGGTCACAAAATAATAAAATACCGGACCCAGGTTGCCGTAGGTCTCGTCGAATAAATTTTTATATCCAGAGTCAGGTTCATTGCTTTTATCAACGTTAGTATGCCAGCCGCTGTTTTGTTTGTCCCAGCAATACGAGGCCAGAAAGTCCATGCCGTGCGACGCGTATTCAAGGTATTTATCATCGCCGGAAAGCATATAAGCAGCGCAAAAGCCGTAAACCACCCGCGAGTTCATGCGGGTGTACTTATTGCTTGACGGCGAGACTGTCCCGTCTTCCTCCACGTCGGTAAAAAATCCGCCGTTTTCCTTATCCATGGTTTTTTCCCAGAAAGGTATTAGGTCGTTTATTGCCTGCGACTGCCAGTAAGCCGGGCTGGTGACGTCAGCGGTTGCGGCGCGAACGGGGGAGGCAATTGCCGGGATAATTGCGAGAAAGGCCAAAACAGAAATAATTTTGCGTATAGAGTTTGTCATTTAAGCTCCTTGGAAAGTATTTGTAGGCATTAGTTTAACATAAAATGGTTGTAACAGAAACCGGTAAATACAGAACGCCGGGAGAGTGGAAACGTTGCGGGTTAAATTTTTCAGAATCAAAAAGAAATCGAGATTTGATCAACAAAGTTTGGAAGATTATTATAGTAAACAACCGTAGATATATTGGCATATTTGACAAAACCCTTTTCGGTTGTGTATACTTATAGTGAGAGAACAAGGAAGAAGAAAGGCGGTGAGTAAAATGTCCGCTTACAATGACAGAAGGTCAGGAAAGGATCGCCGTGAGGGTGACCGCCGCTGGCTCGGAAGTTTCAGGGAATTTGTGGAACATGAATATGAACATCCGGCGACGGGAAAGCGGAGAATGGAGCGCAGGATGGGCGGCGACAGAAGAGTGAGACAAAACCCTTTAAGCAATTTAGCATATTAAGAAACATTCGTGAAAAGGGTTTTACCCCGGTTAAACGGATGGTAATCGGCATTGACAATTTTGGAGTTTTTTTCGGCAACAAATCTGTTGAATAACCGCCTGATTTATACCACCCCCTCCCTAACCCCTGTATTCCCCGCATTTTCAGCAGGCTCTTCCCCAGGAATCGGTGCTCAGGCAGTTTCTATTATATGAAAGTCATCCGGGCTGAAATGCAATAGGCCGAAAAAAGTCCATAAAAAGCGGATTGCCGGCATACCGAAAAATATATTTACGGTGTAATATTTTCCTGTAATGTATACAGCAACAAAAAAGGAGGGCGTTAAAATGAATAATTCAGGCGCGGCAGTTGGAGGGATAGGCGTTGGGAGCATAATCGCCATTATTTTGATATGGCAGGTGCATCATTCAATACTTTGGTGCATACTTGGGGCCTTTCTTGGATGGGTGTATGTAGGGTTTTATGTTTGCAGATATTACTGGCATTTGTTTTAGATCAAGCATATAGAAAAAGGAATAAAAAAATCTATATTAAAAGGGAGGTTTTATGCGCAAATTACTATTTTTAGCCGTAATGGTTTTATCCGTTGTTGTACCGTCTTTTGCAGCAGTTGACATCAGTGTAAGCGGAGGGTATTCCTATTCTTCGCTTGCCAGCCTGAACAGTTATTGGGAAAAGGTTAAAACCGATGCTGCGGCTTATACCACGACGTCTTCGGCCAACTGGAAGGGGTATGGGAACGGAGTGTTTGGGAACGTGGATTTGAGCGTCAATCTGGACAAAAATATACTGATCGGGGTAAGGTCGGGATTGCAATATATATTTCCTTCCACTTATTCCGGTTTCAGGCTGGTTAATATACCGCCCTTGACATGGATGTCTACGGACACCTCAATTGCAAATTATCTTATTCCAGTTCTGGCCGGCATCAATCTATATTTTCCAATGGAAGATTCAGCGATAGCCATTAATCTGGGCGGTTACGCGGGCTGGGGCCTGGCATACTGCTCACAGACCACGAAGTATAACGGAAGCGAGCCTTTGCTTGCTCTTTACGGGACAAACGGTTTCGTGGCCGATTTTACAGCGGCGGTTGAAGTGAAGCTGCTGCCGTTTTTGGCCGTAAGCATCAATGGCGGCTACAGGTACGCGAACATGATAAATTACAAGAACATCAATAAAGTAAGCGGTAATGTGCCCGGTTTTGGACTTATCACAATACCGACCAATGACCCGTTCAACGACAACAATGGCAAGCCTGTTGCGGTTGATTTCTCCGGCATAAACATCGGAGTGGGGATTGATCTAAGGTTCTGATGTTTTGCTGTCCTGATTAAAAGCAAAAAGCCCCGCGCGCAAGCGCGGGGCTTTTTGCTTTGACTTGGAAAAAAGTCGATTAAAAGCGGAATAATATTCTTTATAATGCGATTCCGGCGGAGTATATTCAATAGGGCAACAAATTTTACCCCGCAGGAGGAAATATGAAAAAATTACAGGTATTTGCTTTAATTATTTGTCTGATTCCGTTTGGCTTAATTGCGGAAGAAACAAAGCAGCCGGGAGAATCAGGACAGGCGGCAGTGCAGATACCGCTGGCGGATGAATCCCAGAATGACGCGGCTTCACAGTCATTAAGGCTGACGCTTAATGTGGATTTTACCACGGTAAGTATGAAACAGGCAAACGACGCAATGAACGATGATTATGCTGTCACGAAACTTGGTGCGGGAGTTATCGGCACTTTTGATATAGAAATCGCGGTTTATCCGTTTTTAATGTTAGGCCCCAGAGCCGGGTATTTGTACTGCTTTCCGGCAACGTCCGAGCATGTACTTCCGGGTCCTTTAAATACAAAGACATCCATGGATGTATCGCTTATACCGGTGGAAGCCGGAGCAACTTTGAGGTTTGGCCTGCCGGGAACGGCTATTTCACTAAGTGCAGGAGCGTTCGGTGGAGTAGGGTTCGCGCATGTGGTAAATAATGTTGATGTCATAAATGCAGGGAGCCAGACGTCAAGTTATGTGCAGCCGTATGACGGGCTTGGTTTTTGCGGTGAAATAAACGCAGCTGTGGAAATAAAGATCGCTAAAAATGTGGATTTTAACGTAAATGCCGGATACAGGCTGGCAAACATTATTAATGTTAAACAATCCGAAAACGTGGATTATTCCCTGAACAGCGTAATATACACTGTCGGGAATAAAGGCGAAACCATGAAAGACGCCAGCAATACGGACGTGCCTTTTGATTTTTCCGGAATAAACATAGGCATAGGGATCAGCCTGGGATTTTAATGCAAACACCGGGGTTTAAGGTTTAAATGATAATGCCGGACACGATAAAGAATTTCATGGTTTAATAGGGTTTTTCGACCGCATCAAATATGTTTTAGAGTAAGATAAGGCCATCACATTTTTCCTTTATTTTCCTTTGTTTTCAACGGTTAATAATTATTTGTAAAAATAAATATTGACAAAATATATAACAATGCGATAATTCGCATATATAAGAATGAGATATATTTGGAGGGCATTCAATGAAAAATTTTTTAATAATAATATCCGCCATTTTATCATTTTTATGCATCGGCAATACACACCCGGTCCTCGCGTTTCCCCCGGCATCACCCCCTGGTGTTGAAAACTGCGTAACTTCCAAACATGTGTTGATTCCCTGCGGCGGATCCTGGGATGATGTTTACAACGGGGTGGCATATCACTGTACCTGTAATTGCGGGAACAACTCTAATCCTTATGAGTGTGTGGCCGTATCCAGCGCCGGCGGCGGGTCAAGCGGATCAAGCGGAAAAGCGAATTTTGGCAGTGACACCACGGGGCAGGCTTTTTTCACGCCCAACCAGATAACAGAATTACAGGACTGGGCAAAGAATAACAGCCAAAAGTGGGATGCTTTTCAGGCCAGGGCGCTGCAAAACGGGTATCCAAATCTTGATGCCTTATTGAGGGCCGCCTCGGGCGGCATGCCGTTTAATGATTTTGCCATCAGGGAAATAATGAAATACATTAATAACAATGACACGAGGCTGGTACGCGATGACTCGGAAATACCGAATGCCACTTTTTACAAGGGATACGACAAAAATAAAAGTCCTGTAAAAAATGAGGAACCAACCCCGGCGGCTGGCAAGACTCCAAATCCAAATTTGCCTGTTGGAAATGATACCGGAGGGGTGTATATAGGATCGGGAACTGTCCCCCAATTACTGCGTACCAATAATGATATGACAGTGGAAGAAAGGGAACGATTACGGTTAAATTCTGTTGTGGACCAAAACAGGCTCGTAAATATGGATGCCGGTATAATTCAAGGCGTGCAGGATGAAACTTCCGGAAAACAGGAAAAATCAAATGCGCTGATAGCCGTCCTTTCCGAAGGGTTAGGTATTGCTGTTGAACCGGGGAAAGATTATTATGCCGAAGAAAGCAGGAAAAAACTGGTCGCTGAGTTCGGGATTAGCGAGGAGGCGGGAGAAACGGCAGGCAGCATAGCCGGTATATTGATGAGTATTTACACGATCGGCAAGGACTTGGCCAAAGGCGATGTGGTCGGCGCGTTAAGCGAAATGCCGGGGGGAGTTGTGGCTTTATTACCGGAGGGTCTGGCTGGTACAGGCGGTGTGGCTGTTACCGGCGGAGCGGTTTATACATATTTTGCCGGTAAGGTCGGGGACCGTGCTGTGGAGAGCACAAATGATGCGGCATCCACCCTTATAGGAAGGAATGTGGATGTTACGGGTGGAAAATCTTTCAGTGAAACAGCCAATGAAACAATACATGAAAACCTGGGCAGATTAAAAGCTTTTGTCTTTGAAGGAAAAAATCTGGACGGTACCTATTGATGAAAAACAACCTGAAATTTTTTGCGCTTACGGTATTTTGTTTTAACATTGCCGCGGCCGGGATTACCGCTGATACCGGGAATAAAGGAAAAATTAAATATGTACCGGACACGTTCGTGATATTACCGGCAAAAACAAAAATGATATTTGAATGGCTTTTGCCGCCCCGGGACAGGAACGGATTAAAACCCGCAGCGGAAAACAACGCGCAATTTTCCGTTGATACAAAAGGAAACCTGTGGTTTGGCCGTGATAATAATATGCTCGCGAATTTCGGGAAGAATTTCGTATTAAAGATGGATGTTCCGTACAGGGAATTCGCTTTTCTTGACAGTGGGGTAATGTATATATCGACTGATAAATACCTTGGATTTATAGCTGAGATCGGAAAAAAAGCGGAAGCGGATAAAAATGGGATAATATCCGCGTCTTTTCAGCCTTTAGCCAGCCTGCCTGTCCCCGGCTGCTCTATGTTCCCGGGAGAAGGAAATATACTGTATTTAAAAGGTTACGATAATGAAAGCGGGGATAGCAATGTTTATACGTTTGGAGGGAAAGGAAGCACGGTAAAAACCGGTGATAAAGGGTCTGCTTTGTGTTATAAACATATTTTTTCAGTCAAAAAACCCATAACAGCCGTGGCTGGGAACGGTAAAAAAACATATATCGCGATGGGCCGTATGATCGTGGAAATAACGAACGGCAAAGACGGTGTTAAAGGTTTTTTTGTCCATCCTTCAGAAGACATAACCGGCATAGTATACAGCGGGAAAGCAGGGATTTTTTACTCTACGGCATCGTACATAGGATATGCGGAGGGCAACGGATGCATAGATTTCATGAAGGCCTCAAATCCGCGTATCCTGATGCAAAAGAATATATTGTATGTTTTCATGCCCGATAACTACGGGGTCCTTAAAATAAGCAATGTCGATGACCTAAAAAATTATAATTTTAATTCTAAGAAAAAAAGCGGGGCTGAAAAATAAAACGTGGCTAAAAATAAAACGTCCGGGATAAAAAATGCAATAACCGCCGTTTTGATTGTATTTTTTTCCATGGCGTTGCCTTTGACAGCGCCTGCCGAAGACGGCCTTCCCGCGTTTAACCCCCGGGCCTACAAAAGCAAAGACATAAAATTCCGCGGCCCCGAAGCAGATAAACCCTGGATTTCCGATGAATTAATCAACGCGGCCAGGGGCTACCTGGTACTGGGATATATACCTGAATCGCTTGACTGCTATAAATCGCTTATAGCAGGCGGCTCAGGAGAAAAACTGGAGTCTGAATACGCTTATGCCCTGTCTTTGGGCGGTTATTACGAACCTGCGATGCTGTATCTTGACAGCGCGCATATGACGGATCCTTCGGGTACACAGCCGTATTACTATGCGGGCATGGTATTTATGTTTGCCGGGTACGGGGATATTGCCGGGAATTTCTGGAAAATAGCCCGGGGAAACAACGACTTTTTTTCGAATATGGCTTCAGATACAGGCAGGAAAAAAAATATAGGGGTATTGTCTTATGCGGGTTTGGACAGGGATTTCATAAAGGAACTGGATTGCCCGGTGAGCGACGGCGTGGTTGTGCTTACTGTTTATCCAGGGCCGGAAAAGTTAAGGACTGAATTGTCCCAGAATGACGTGATAATGAAAATAGACGGTAAAACAATCGGGGATATCCGGGACCTGGAAGATATCATAAAGAACAAACCAATTGGCGGCGAGCTGGACATAATTGTGTGGCGCAAAGGGCTCAAACGGGATTTAAAAGTTAAAGTCAATTCAGGGGATGATGCACAGGGCCTGCCAAGCATGAAAAGTAGCAGTATGGCGCCGCCGGAAAAAGCGAAAACCAGGCTTGCAAGGGCATTGTCAATGTTTGTGGAAAAAAAGTATTTCGCCGCCATTTTAATTTTCAGGGGGCTTATAGAGGATTATCCGGATTGGGTCCTGCCGTATCTCGGGTATGCTCTTGCGCTTGAAAAAGCCGGGGCTTTCCAGTGCGGCCAGAAAGCCGTGGAACAGGCTATTATAGCCGCGGAAAAAAATAAGGAAGCAAAGGCCCAGCTGAAAGACAAGCTGAAACAGTTAAAAAACATGCCGGTGTCGGACCAGGACAACTGGCGGCAGGAACAAACAGTAAAGACTTTTGCCGAAAAACCCGCCCAATTTTCCATAGGATTCGGCGGAGCCAGGCTGATTATCGGCGGGAGCAGCGGTTTAAGGGCGTCGCTCAGCGGGAGGTTTGGGGTTATTCTGGATTCAGGGATTGACGTATCGCTGAATTTAAGCCTGGACACTTCCAGCGGCGTGAGTATCGGCGTTAACGCTATCCAGCGTTATTTTATGGGCGATTCGTTCAGTTTAAATTATGGAGGGTCTATCTCATTTAATACCGCAGGGCCAGCTCTTTCAGGAGGACTTCTCGGGGGTATTTCATGGTACTTAGACAGTAAAAAAAGCAGCAGCCTTGATACCATGCTGAATATACAGGTAAGCCCTGGAAGCGACAGCGCGCCGTCGGGTTCCATTTACATAGGCGTCACGAGGTATATGTGATGAAAAAAAATATAATATTTACCGGGGCCGCTTTGATATTGCTGGTGTTAACCGCAACCGTGCACGGCGCGGTCAAGGACCAGGCTCTAGCGCTGGAGTTCAAAAAAACAGGATTTTATATAAATGAAAAATTATTTGACGACGCGTTTGTGTCAGACCAGGGGAACCTCGTCCTTAAAGCCTCTGAAAAATTCATGGATGCTGACCAGGGGAAAAAAAATGATTTCTCGGTTACAGCAGCCAATACCTGGAAAAAAATCTCAAAAATAACGGGCAGGGCCGTATTTGTGGAGATACGTGAAGGCGAAAAAAGGACCGCGTTATGGAAATCCGAAGGCGCGGATTCAGCGGTTTTAATCGAGCAGTGGGGGCCGGAAATCAAGGCGGAAACCGGCAGGAATATTTTTATGTCTTTGGCGTTAAGCGGGGATTTTGCCGGCACTCCGTCATTAAACGGAACCATAGGGTCGTATTTTTTGCAGAATGTGCTGGACAGCGCTATAAATTGTTCCATTTCCGGCAGTGGTGTTTCTTTCGGCCTGAGCGGGAGGTACCATTATTTGATCGATCCAAAATGGGACATTAATTTTGGCGCGCAGTTAAACTATTCGGCCGGGGGCGGGACCTTTGATTTTGCGCTGCTTGGAGGAGCCAGTTATTTCCTGTCCTACAGAAGCAGCCTTGATATAACGCTCAGTATAGAAACGTCGGGTATTGTTACTATCGGGACCGGTGTGACGTATTATCTTGACGGCAGGACAGGTATGTATAATGAACCCGCGGAACCCGCACCCGTAAAAAACCGCGGCGCCGGCAATAAAACAGAATACATCAGGACTGTAAACACCCCGGCGCGGGCTGATACGTCCGAACCAACCGACACGCCCGAATCAACCGATACGCCGCGGCCCGCACCCACACCCTGGCCAACATCAACTCCGTTACCGGTTTTAACCGTGACACCAGCGGAAACAACGGCTGAAATTCCTGCTGTGACGCATAGTAATGAAGCAAATTATATTCAAACACCCACAGTCACAAATATGGGGCTTACGCCGGCCGCAGCTGAAAATACGGCCATATCCCGGAACGCAGTGGCGGCATATACCCCCGGGCCAGATGTTACGAAAGAAGAAGTCAAAAAAGAAACCGAAGAAGAAATGAAAGCAAGGCTTAGAAAGGAAATACTTGAAGAACTTAAAAATGAACGGAACCCGGAAAATCCCAAAACCGGTGCGGATGAAAAAGGGACAACTGCTGGGTTTTTTATTGAAGCAGACGGTATCAGTATTTACAGGGCAGTTTCAAACAGCTGGATGGGCGGCGGCGGCAGGTTTGGTTTTGGCGATGACGGTATTTTCGGCATGAGCTTTATCCCGGAAATACTGACTGAAGCAAATAATCCCGCATTCAGCGAAATTTTTGACGGTTCGCTGAATGTGGCATTTGATTTTTATCCCCTTGGCCGCTCACCGTCAGGTATTTATATAGGGCCTTTGATAGGAGCACGGTATTTTTCATATAAACCGGCTGGCGGCGATAAAGAATTGGGTTTTGATCTGACTGCAGGAGGCGAAGCGGGGGTCAGGTTCCTTATGAACGCGTTTGTACTTGATATAGGGGTTGACTATAGGATAGACCATAATATGACCGGCAACAGCAGCGTTATGGTGGAGACCAATCCGTATCAGTATATTCCGAAACTTCCCACGGGTGCCATTATGCCGCATGTCAGCCTGGGCGTTATGTTTTACGGCGCTGAACCTGTGCGGCCCGGAGAAAAACAGGATGGGAATGCGCCGGAAAATAAAAAAGACGGGGTCCGGAATGATCCCAAAAATAGCGGCACAACTGACGGCACATTTCTTGAGGTCGATCTGGCTGACATCGTAAGATTTGTCCGGGATGGCACGAAGGGATCAGGCCTGAGGCTTGGGTTCGGCGATGATGGTATTTTTGGCATGAGTTTTATCCTGGGCGGGAAGTACGAGAATGGCAACGAGACCGGAATTAAACGGTATTTGGCGGGGTTGGATATTGCTTTTGATTTCTATCCCGGCGGGAGGTCACCGTCAAGATTTTACCTGGGGCCTGTTATCGGCGCAAATTTCAATATGTATCAACAGAATACCCCCCCTAATGAGACCGAAATATTTGTGTCGCTGACCGGCGGCGGCGAAGCCGGGATAAGAATGCTTATGAACTGGTTCGTTCTTGACATTGGCGCTTCATATTATGTGCATAATAGAGTCGGGTATCACGGTTCCAACCCATTCAACATCCCTTCTATGCAAAACGAGTTTTTATACCGTTTAGGCATGGGAGTAATGTTCTATGGCTCCGCAAAAAACACACAGGAGGCCGCAGTAACGCCAACGCCGTTGCCTGTTTCAACCATTGCGGCCACACCGGCTGCGACTGAAACTCCGGTCATGAATCAAAGAGAAGAAGCAGTAAATACGCCGGTATCTGCGGCGACGCAGGTTGAAGTCAAGGAAGAATCCAAGTAAGTCATATAATATTCCATGTTTTTCATCTTGCATGGCAAAACACAAAATGGTATTATCAATCCGATATAAGGAAAAATACAATACCGTCATAATGCCGCCGGTGTTTGTATGCCTTACGTGAAAAAATGAGGGGTGGAACATGAACAAAAAATACAAGCTTGGATGTAAACGGGACAAAAAAGATAACCGTGACTACCTTATGCGCGCTTATCTGCCTGTAAGTAAAATTCCGGCGAAAGTAGACTACGCATCCGCCATGACGCCTGTGCGCGACCAGGGCGATGAAGGAACCTGCGTGGCTTTTTCAACCGTGGCGGGCATGAAAGAGTATCAGGAACAGGTTGACTGGAAAAAATATATGGAATTATCCCCGAGATTTCTGTATTCGGAATGCAAAAAGATCGACGGCTACCCAAACTCCGAAGGCACAAACATCAGGTTTGCCATGAAAGTGCTCAAAGTCCTCGGCACATGCATGGAAAGCTTCTGGCCGTATCAGCCACATCAGGATGACAAACCGAAATCCGGCGCAAAAGCCGATGCTACAAAGTTCAGGGAACTTTCATACGCAAGGATACTTGACCTCAACGAACTGCGCATGTCAATCGCGCAAAAAGGGCCTTGCGTTATCGGCGTGGAAGTGTACCAGGGTATGATGGATACGAAAACAGGGAAAGTACCCATGCCAAAGACAGGCGAGCAGACCCTGGGCGGGCATGCCATATGTGCGGTTGGGTATGACGACGCCAAAAAACTTATCAAGTTCAAGAATTCCTGGACTGCGCAGTGGGGAGACAAAGGATATGGTTATCTGCCGTACGCCTATATACAAAAATACATGATGGACGCGTGGAGTTCCGTGGATATAATAGACGCAGATCCCATGACCGTGGAAAAGGTATTAAAGTTCGCGCAAAGGCAGCTGCGGTAGTACAATTCGAGGTCGCGTGCCAGACACACTTTTTTAGTTCCGCCGTCTTTACCGCATTAGAACTTGTAGAGAGGGGGCTTGCCCCCTCTAAACCGGGAAGGGCGGATAAGGAAGGATCTGCGGCGTTGTCAGGTATCAGGAAAAGGTCTGACTATTTTTTAGTTTGCTTTTTATAACATATATGTTATACTTATAACAAATATGTTATCGAGGTGATTCATGGACATGTCGTTAAGGCCCGCGGATCTGCTTAACTCCAGGGCGAAACAGAGCGTGCTTAAATTTGTATTATTTCCCGGTTTTAAGGATACTGCAAAAGGGGTGTCGCAGCTGGCCCGGGTACCTCTCATGACGGCGCACAGGGTTTTGCGCTCGTATGAGGACGCGGGGCTTGTTAAAAGCCGCGATGTAGGCAACAGCATAGAATGGTCCTTAAATGAGGACGGTTACGCGTATAAAGCACTGGCTCCATTATATAAAACGCTGTTTAAAGCCCCTGTGGCCCTTGATAAGATGAAAGAAGTCATAAAGGAAGATCTCCAAAAACGCATGGTTTTAGAGGCCAAGCTATTCGGTTCAATGGCAAGGGGCGATTATGACGAGAACAGCGACATCGATCTTTTAGTCGTTGTAGATTCCATGGAGGATAAAAAGAATTTTGAAAAACATGATGACAAATTAAGAGACACCATATATGGCCTCTTCGGCAGGCACCTGGCCTGCTACGTTAATACCAAAGCGGAATTTCAAAGGAAGAAAAAACTGGCTGTAATGAAGAACATAGCAAAAGAAGGTATAAAGCTCATATAGGTAAAATCTAAGGGGGAAAGATGAAAGACATAAAAACAAGGGATGTGGAAAAATACCTGTATGTGAATTACCTCAGGCGGTCCAGGGAACTGCTTAAATCGGCCAAAAGATGCATGGATGACTCGATTTACGCCGCTGCGTCTTTAAACGCTGTCTTTTCAGCGGTAGCGGCAATAGACGCGGTCTGTGTCTATTACCTGCAAAAAAGGCACGCAGGAACAAACCACGAGGAATCTATAGGCCTGTTTATGTCTATTGAAGGCATAAAGAGGCAGGAACTTGAAAAAGTAAGGCCGAAACTCATAAGGATACTTAAGGCAAAAAATATGGCATCCTATGAAGAGAGGGTTTTGGGCCAAAAGGACGCTCAAAAACTTGCCGCAGACGCGGAAGAAATCTGCAAATTTGCGGAGTTGTTTCTGCCAAAAGAATAAAGGGCAATTCTAAATTTTGAATTTTAATTATTTGGATTTGGACTTAGGTGTAATATATCAACTATTAACTCGAGGGCTGGTACCATCTTTCTCTATAAGACTGATCCGGCGTGTTAACTAAGCTTGGTAGGTATTATAGAAGGACTGAAGTCGCTTTAGACTTCGTAGAGAGGGGGCTTGCCCCTTCTAAGCAGGGATGGGGAAAATACCGATGGCCCTAAAGCCGGCGGTGAGAGGGAGCAAGCCCCCTCTCTACGAAATACTAAACACTATCGCCCGCAGAGAGATGGAGAAGATGTTTTAAGCCTGGTTATCAAGATTAAAAGCGCTCGTCAGCCGGAGCTTCAGCGAAGGAAGATAGTCTGACACTGGAGTTCCTTCTAATGTCGAGGCACGGTTCCGGCGCATTCGAAGGTGGTAGAAAATTGAAGTCGATGGCCTGGCCTTTACCTGATACGCGACGAAATCAGTATATTGCCGGAATTAACGCAGCATGGTTGACTCTTTGTTTTTCCATTCAAAGGAATTCCACAAAATATAATATTATGGTAAAATAACATTATCTTATAAGTTCGATGGACAGGCCCTGACCTGATACTTGATAAAATCAAAATGACAGGGCGGCGCATAAAAAAACTTATTTAACAGGAGGATTCATGAAAAAAATATCGGCGATATTGGCATTAATGGTTTTGCCATTTTTTTTAACGGCGGGGAACGGGGACGGTAAAAGCTTCTTTGATAAAGTCAGGATGATCCTGGGCGGATCCCGGATTGATCCTTTGGAACTGATAAGCAGGAATATTCCGGCTTATACAAACGACGACTGCGGCGGAAAAACGCCTGCAGCCATGGCTAATGATTCGGATTATGAGGGCAAGTGGCGCGGCTGCGCAAAACCTTCCCCCAAAAAGCCGTTATGGCTGGCTTATGACCTCTCAGGCGTGCCGCCGGAAAAACGCGCGGACATACTGCTTGTGTGGTATAACGAGGATACATCGCCTTATGACCATACGCTTATCACGGCCGTTAAAAATCCCGGTTACAACAACCCCGGGGATTATTTTATAGAATTGAACGCGGCGCCGGGAGGAGCGGTTCCGGAAAAGGGATGGCTGAAGTTTATAAGCACGGGCAACAATACCATTCATTCGGGCCAGCACAGGATAAAGATGGCGGGCTATAACTGGATAAGATTTACAGCCGACAAATCCGACGGGACAAAAGATAACGAAGGTATTGCCATAAATATGGACATATATGATGCGTCCAAAGGAACCGGGGATGACTGGATATTCATAGGCGACTCCATAACCCAGATGGCAATGAACCACAATACGTTTGAAAACCCCCTTGGTAAAGGGACATTCGCGGAACTCATAAACAACCGCAATAAAAAATATTTTCCCGCGCAGGAAAACGGCGGCACGGGCTACATGACAAGCGCTGACGGGGCGAAACATATCGAAAAATGGCTGGCAATATTCCCAGGGAAATTTGTGGGGCTAAGTTACGGCACAAATGACGCGTGGAACTGCATGGATCCTAAGGAATTTTACAATAATTATGAGATAATGGTAAAGGCGGTCTTAAAGGCCGGGAAGGTCCCGCTTATTCCCAGGAGCATACCGTGGTCGTCAAGCCAGGAAAAGATCCGGGCCTGCGGCGCAGGGCTTGATGCCGAGATACAAAAACTTTTCAAGGCATACCCCGCGATAATTGTGGGGCCTGATTTCAGGGAATACTACAGGAAAAACCCGAAAATGATCTCACAGGACGGCGTTCATCCTTCATGGCCGGACGGGCTTTTCATGTACAGGAAGATGTGGGCGGATACCGCGATTAAAAACGTTTATGGGAATTGATCCAAAATAACAAAGGAGAGAACATGAAAAAAACAATCATTATTACCGCTGTTTTCGCGCTGCTTTTAACCGGGTGCGCAACGAGGAACATGTTAAGGCACGAATTTGACAAAACCTACGACTATGACCGGCTGTATTCCTCGGTGCTTCTTGCCGTTAATGACAAGAATTTTACCATACTTGAACACTCAAAAGAGGACGGTGTCATAAAAGGACAGGATAATGCAATCCTATATTCATCATTGATATCCATAGTGCTGGCCAAGGGCCAGGGAAAGACCCTGCTTTCCGCGAATGAAGCTACATGCAGTATGTCCGGCAACAGGCTTGAAGATCTGGTCCAGAGGACGGATTTTTTTTATGGACGGTTTGACAGGGACAAAAGACTTGAAACGCAGGTAATAAATTCCACAGTCGGGGCGGGTACAAATGAAAAAAGTCCGCAAAAAACAGGGGAACTGCCGGTACTCTCCTCTGCAAATGCCGTGGAAACTGGCACTGTAAAATTGACAGCTGATATTGCCTGGGATGACAGTCTCGGGCTTTCCGTAAATAACGGGGATGTATTTGACTGGAAAAATGTAAACATAACACTGACTTATACTTCACTTTTTGAAACAAAAAAATATGAAGGCAGGGCCGAACTGATAAAAACCGGAGAAAAGATAACTTTGAAGAAAACTCTTTTCAAGTCCGAAGGCGGAGGGGAACTTAAGAAAAACACAAGGCCGGATAAGATAGAGCTGAAATGCCTGCTTGAGGCGGGTAAGGCCGGGGTTTTTGAGGGCAAATAAGGCAAATAAGAAACGTCCGCATTTAGAGACTGTCCAAAAAGCTTTTATGATAGGTCGTGTCCGGTACGAACTTTAATTTTTCTATGGATTTTGCGCTTATATTATATAGGGGAATCGCGCAAAGGCCATAGAAAAATTAAAGTTCGTACCGGACACGATAAAGAATTTCATGGTTTTATAGGGTTTTCCGCCAGTATCATTTAATCCTCCAAAACAAGCTTGACAAATGCCGTATTATATTGTATGTTGATATTGAGATTCAGTATCAAAAAGGAGGCTTTATGGATTCTTCTGGGATGTTAAAAAGCTACATAGAAAAAAAAGGCCTTAAAAAGACGGCTGAGCGGTCCGTGGTGCTTGATGTTATAAAAAAAATACAGGGGCACTTTGACGCGGAAGGCCTGCTTTCTCAGGCAAATAAACGTAATTCGAAAATATCCCGCGCTTCCGCGTACCGCACCATAAACCTGTTCGTTGAGGCCGGCATCATAAAAGAATCATTGCTGCGCGGCGGCAGGAAAGTATACGAATACGGGCCTGAAAAAACGCATCACGACCACATGATATGCGAAAAGTGCGGCAGATTGATCGAGTTCAGCGACACCATGATAGAAAAACACCAGCGGTCGATATGCAAAAGACACAAATTTCAAATGACCGGACACAAACTGGAAATAAAGGGCATATGCAGTTCGTGCAGATAGCGTCACAAAGGAGCCATTTATGAAAATGTCGGATTTGAAACCCGGAGACAGGGGTGTTGTTACAAAAGTCGAATATACAGGTGAAGTAACAAGGCGGCTCATGGACTTAGGGCTCCACAAAGGGGCGTCTTTTAAGGTCGTGCGTAAAGCACCGCTGGGAGACCCCATGGAAATCAAATTAAGGGGAACCCTGCTTGCCTTAAGGATGAAGGAAGCTGAGAATGTAAGCGTGGAAAAAGACAGCCCTTCGGGAAAGGGGAAATAACATGGTTAAAAATTTAAAGCCTTTGACAATAGCCCTGGCGGGAAATCCAAATTCCGGAAAGACGTCGCTTTTTAACGCCATTGCCGGAACAAACCTAAAAGTCGGCAACTGGCCAGGGGTAACAGTTGAAAGATACGAAGGATACGTTAATTACAAGGGATACAGGATAAAGCTGGTTGATCTGCCGGGTACTTATTCCCTGAACGCGTATTCCCCTGAAGAAACTGTGGCCAGGGATTTTATAGCCGGAAAAAAGGCTGATATAGTAATAAACGTGGTTGACGGAAGCAACCTTGAAAGGAACCTGTATCTGACCCACCAGCTCATGGAACTGGAGCCTGAGATGGTGATAGCGCTTAACATGTACGATGAAGTGATCAAAAACGGCATAACAATTGATTTTAAGTATTTGCAGAAACTCCTGGGCTGCCACATAGTTCCGGTCAGCGCCGTGACGAAAAAGGGGATAGATTCCCTGCTTGACCACGTTGTCAGGGTATATGAAAAGAAAATACCAATAGCAAAGAACAAGATCTTTTACAGCGAAGAAGTGGAAGAGTCGCTGGCAAAGCTTAAGGCCCTGATAGAAACTGATACCGCCCTTACCCTGGCTTACGGCGCCAGATGGCTGGCCGTGAAACTATTTGAAAACGACGAGGCAGTATACAGGATGCTCAAGGAAAAACCGGTTTGGGTCAGGCTCGAGGGGAGTCTGGGGCTGATCCTTGCGGAACTGGAAAGCAAAATACAGGGCAAGATACCTGAAAAAATCCTCGAGGACAGGTATGCTTTTGTCAGGGGAGCTGTGAAGGAAACAGTAAAGGCACCCAATGAAGGCAGGGAAACCCTGACCGATAAAATTGATTCCGTGCTTATAGGGAAATATCTGGGCCTGCCGATATTCCTTTTGATAATGTGGCTCATATTCCAGATGACGTTTGTCCTGGGAAAAATCCCCATGGGGTGGATCGCATCCCTTTTTAATTATGCGGGCCTTAAGGCCTCGATTTTCCTGCCCGAGGGCAATATACGGTCCATAGTGGTTGACGGTGTTATTGCCGGAGTCGGGGGAGTGGTTGTATTCATACCAAATATCATGCTGCTGTTTTTGGGATTGTCCTTTCTTGAAGCGACCGGATACATGGCGCGCGCGGCTTTTGTGGTGGATAAAGTGTTCCACAAGATGGGCCTGCACGGAAAATCCTTCATCCCCATGGTGACGGGCTTCGGGTGTTCTGTACCCGCATTCATGGCATGCAGGACCTTAAAGAACAGGAGCGACAGACTGGCCACCATGATGGTCATACCTTTCATGAGCTGCGGCGCGAAACTGCCGGTTTATGTGCTGCTGATAGGGGCTTTTTTCCCGGAAAAGGCAGCGGGCAACATCCTGTTCGGCGTGTATTTATTCGGCATACTGGTGGCTGTTCTTTCGGCAAAACTTTTCAAATCAACCATATTCAAGGGGCAGTCGGAACCTTTTGTCATGGAACTGCCTGTGTACAGGATGCCGTCTTTTAAATCCGTACTAATGCAGATGTGGTTAAAGGCGTGGATGTACATTAAAAAAGCCGGCACTACGATCCTTGCCGCTTCATTGATAATCTGGTTTGCGGCCAATTATCCCCAGAACAGGGAACTGGAAAACGGATTAAATGCAAAGATAGCGGCTTTAAGCGCGGGTTTAGGTCCGCAGGAAAAGATTGTCATTGTCCAAAATATTAAAAATGAATACGCAGCCAGGCACCTTGAATATTCTTTCGCGGGCAGGATAGGCAAGGCTATAGAACCTGTTTTAAAGCCTCTTGGTTTTGACTGGCGCATCGGGACAGCCCTATTATCCGGATTGGCCGCCAAAGAAATAGTGGTATCCACGATGGGCACTATTTATTCCATGGGTGCGATAGGTCATGAAACAGGAGGGCTGGCAGCACAATTGAGAAATGACAAGGCTTATAATCCTGCGGTCGCGCTTGCGCTCATAGTATTTGTCCTGCTATATGTGCCCTGCCTCGCGGCAACGGCTGTATTTCATAAGGAAGCAGGGGAACTGAAGATGACGCTGTTTTATATAGCCTATGCTATGGGTACTGCCTGGGTGATGGCGTTTGTGGTCTATAGGGCGGCGTTGTTGTTTGTGAGATAGTTGGCTCATAGGCCAAAAAACATGTTTTTAATGAAGGCGAAAAACAATTTTCTATTTTTACGTAAAATAGAAAAGCGTATGATAAACCAAACAAACCTTTTTTTTACCGGCCTGTTGTGTTATATTATCAAAAATGAAATAAAAAATATTAAAGGAGAAACTATGAAAAACCTGATGATCTACAATCCTGTAAAGATACATTTCGGAGCCGGGGAGATCGAGAATGCCGGGCGTCTGGCAAAAACCCTCGGTAAAAAAGCCGTGATAGTAACAGGCAAAAATTCCACTAAGAAAACCGGGTTATTGGACAGGACCATAAAACTTCTTGAAAAAGAAGGCGTCAAATCGGTTGTTTATGCCGGTATTACCCCTAACCCTAAAAATACCGAAGTTGAAGAAGCTTCCGCGCTCGCGGTTAAGGAAGGCTGTGATTTTGTCATAGGCCTGGGCGGCGGTTCCGCGATGGACGCGGCAAAGGGAGTGGCAGTCGTGGCTGGAAGCGGCGGAAAATTATGGGACTATATAGGGCTGCCGGGAAAAAAACCAAAAGACATCGGAAAATCCCTGCCTATTATGCTCATACCCACGCTCTCGGCGACCGGGTCGGAAGGAAATCCCGCGGCTGTATTTTCAAACCCGGTACTGAACCAGAAAGCCGCCATATATAATCCGGACAAAATTTTTCCTGCAATTTCCATTGTTGACCCTGACCTGACTTTAAGCGTGCCGCCTAAACAGACAGCTGAAGGCATCATAGATGTGATCATGCATGTCCTTGAGGAATATTTAACCGGAGAAACCGACTGCGACATGCAGGACAGGTTTACTGAGGGTATCATATTGACATGTATGGAAGAAGGCAGGCGTGTCATGAAAAATCCCGGGGACAAACACGCAAGGGCGCAGATAGCGTTATCAAGCACGGTCGCCCTGCAGGGACTTCCGAATTCAGGCAGGGCAGGCGCCTGGGTTGTGCACCCGCTGGAACACGCTGTTACCGCTTATTTTGACAACATAGCGCACGGCGCGGGAATCGCCGCCATACTCCCGTCATACCTGAAATACTTGGGCGAGGTTAAGCCGGATAAAGTGCACCAGTTGGCTGACAGGCTCTTTGACGCGCCAAAAGATGTTAAAGGAGAATTGAAAATCGCGTTTTGTATCGAGAACTTCAGGAAGTTTATAACCGATATAGGACTCTCGGATAATTTTAAGGATTTGAACATAGGAATGGAAAATATGGAAAAGTTCGCTGACAAAGTCATTGAGGTCGGCGGCTTGCCGTGGAAACTTGACAGGCCAAGGCTGGTGCAGATTTTTAAGGGCGCGTTTTAGTAAGATCAAGGCCGAATGTGGGTGACGAATTTTAGGTACTGCAGTCCGCACCCGGCAGTGCGCCTTATGTCATTCAAATTGACTTTATCGGAAAAAATGATATACTCGCTATGCACTGACTACTAAAACATACGGAGCCGGCATGAGCAGAGTGAATTTCATGGAATACAATGGAAAAAAAATAATCATGATGGATATAGATAATTGTTCCATTGAAGAATTTGAAAAATTATTGTTTGATTCAGCGGTTATGATAAGGAAAGAAACGCCAAATTCCGTTTTATCCCTTGTTTCCGGCGGGCAGGGCACGCCGATATTTACAAATAAAGATATGTTCATGGAGTATTTAAGGTTGAACCAACCGTTCATAAAAGCCTCGGTTGTCTGCGGTTTGCCGAAAATGCAGGCAGCCATGTTCCAGGCGGTTGTAGCGCCCACGGGCAGGGAACTTAAGATGTTCAATACAAAATCAGAAGCATTTGACTGGCTTATAACGCGGTAAAATAAACCGCAGAACCCATGTTTTGGGGTTTGTGACCGCCTTTTACACGTACTCCCCAAACTTCTGGATTCCTTTTTCCTTTTTCCACCATACCTTGAACGGTGTTGTGATTTTCTGCGCTTTTCCTGTTTTTGAGGACAAATAAGCCTTATCCATGACTTCCATTATATGGAGGCTCTGTTCAGCGTTATATACGGGTTGTGTTCCTGTACGCACCCAGCCTATGAATTTTCCCATGATATCGTCTTCAGCCTCAAATTTGGGGAACTTATCCGGAGCCACGCAGCCTTCAAGGTTCCTGAAAGGCGTTTTTTTGCCGGAAATTGCGGCATTGGTTTTAACTACCAGGGGGTTATTGTCGGCGTTTATGTAAACCGCGCCTTTGCGGCCGTAAATTACAGTATGGTTTTCCACGTAAGGGTGGCACCAGGAAGCTTTTACCGTGGCGAAAACACCTCCTTCAAACTCAAGTATCATTACTGCATTATCATCCACGCCGGGTCTTATCTTATCTCCGTTTACCAGGGTCCTTTTTGAAAGAAGTATATTCACAAAAGCCGATACCTTCCTGACCGGGCCCATTATGGAAATCAAACGTGACAGCGCATAACATCCCACGTCAAGTATGGCGCCGCCTTTTGCGATTTTTTTATCATAATACCAGTTATTTCTCGGCGGCCCGGGAAATGAAAGTTCTGAGTGGGCCGAGGTTATCTTGCCTATGTATTTTTCCCTTACAAAATCCAGCGCCCTGGTATAATTCGGATAATGGTCAAAAGGGAGCCCCATCATGAGTTTTTTGTATTTTTTTGCGGCTTTCGCCATTTTTTTTGCCTCCGTGAAGCTGGTCGCCACGGGTTTTTCCACGAGCACATGCGCCCCGGCTTTCATGCACGCTATCGCGTGTTCGGCGTGAAGCGAGTGTGGCGTGGTTATGACCACACAGTCGGGTTTTTCTGTCCTGAGCATCATATTGTAATCATCATAGAAACGCTGTATGCCGTGTTTTTCGGCTTTTGCTTCTGCGTTCTTTTTATGCCTGGAATAAATACCGCACAGGTGAAGCGCCTCAAGTTTCTGCGCCATTATTATAAACCTGTCTGAAATCTCGCCCGCGCCCAAAAAAGCCACTTTTAATTCGCTCATGTAAAACCTCCTTATGGAATTTTCAACATTATAATATATAAAGGAATTAATTAATATAAAAAAAACAGGCAGATCAAGGGGATCGTTGAAACGTGAAAAACACGGAAGGCAGAACGCGACTCCGCATTGCGCAGTCTGTGGCATTGTTTTACTTGTTCATTACAAATTCCTATGTTATTATTAATGAAAACATAAAGGAGGATTTAAGATGAATAAATGGGAATGTTCGGTTTGCGGTTATATTTATGACCCCGCGAAAGGGGATCCTGACGGCAAAGTTGCGCCGGGCACGCCTTTTGACAAACTGCCTGCTGCCTGGGTTTGCCCCGAGTGCGGAGCTTCAAAGGCTGATTTCAAAGAATTAAAGTAACTGCATGAAAAAAATAATACGGTATTTTTTTGCCGTTTGTTTTTTAGCCGCGGTAATATATGTGCTTAAATTCTCACCCATGGCTTATTATATATTTGACGGCCATGGAAGGAATGTGTTTGTGGAAAGGTTTGAGGTGTACATGCTTCAGATGGGGGCCTTGGCTCCGTTGATTTTCATCGGTTTCTACGCCGTGTGCCTGCTTTTTTTTATTCCCGCCAGCATCCCGACGTCGATCGGCGGGCTTGTTTTTGGCGAATGGTTCGGGCTGCTGTTTAACCTTATCGGAGCCATGATAGGCGGGACAATGTCGTTTTTGCTTGCCAGATACCTGCTCAGGGATTTCGCCATAAAACTTCTTACCGTCGGGCACTTCAAGACATTGGATGATAAGGTCGAGGAACACGGATTTTCAATCATGGTTTATCTGAGGCTTTTGTTTGTGCCGTTTACCTATTTAAGTTTTGCATCCGGCCTGTCAAAGATACGTTTTAGCCAGTTTTTCTGGGGCACGCTGACGGGGGTCATACCAGGCCTTGCCGTGGTCACATTTTTTATAACAGCCATTAAGGAACTGCTGCTCACATATAAAACTCCGGTGGATCTGTTGAGATTTAATATTATTTTTCCCGTGTGTCTTTTTATATTTTCGTTCTTCATCCCTGTCATAATGAAACACTATAAGAAGAAGTTTAATATATCAAAAGAAATAGAGAAAGAAACCGAAACGCTGTAAGGCTGATGCAGGCGGAAATAAAATTTGGAAACGGGGCCCAATGATAAAACTAACAAACCTGAAAAAAAATTATGGGACTTTTACCGCCGTAAAAGAGATAAACCTGGAAATAGGAAAAGGTGAAGTGTTCGGGTTTTTAGGCCCCAATGGCGCGGGTAAGACTTCCACCATAAAGATGATGTGCGGCCTGACATCAATTACTTCCGGGGACGCGGAAATTGACGGGATAAGCATAAAAAAAGACCCGGTGGCTTATAAAAAACAGTTCGCGCTTATTCCGGACAAGCCTTATATATTTGAAAAACTTCGCGGGATAGAGTACGTGGAATTCATAGGCAACCTGTACGGGGTTGAAAAGGAAAGTTTTAATAGGATCCTCGCCAAATACGCGCCCAGGTTCGGGGTGGATGAGTACATCAATGACTTTATAGAAAGCTACTCGCACGGCATGAGCCAGAAGCTGCTGATAGTCGCCTCCCTCATACACTCCCCGAAGGTTTTCATCCTTGACGAGCCCATGGTGGGGCTTGACCCCCGCTCCATGAAAGTGCTCCGCGACGAGTTCAAAAAACTCTCAAAAGAGGGCATGACCGTATTCATGTCAACGCACTCCCTGGACACAGCCGAGGAGGTATGCACCACCGTCGGCATCATAGACCACGGGAATATACTTGAGTCGGGGAATTTAAAGGTGATAAAAAAGAAGAGGAAAAATAAAAAGCTTGAGGACCTTTTCTTCGAGCTCACAGAGCCGGTTGAGAAATGAAGGATCTAGCCTGGCTTGTTTCGTTTTACCTGATCCAGTTCAAAAATAAAATGCTGAATCCCACAAAAGAAAACATCATAAAGAGTCTGCTCGTTCTCGTGTTTGCCGCTATGTTTTTTCCTATTGTTTACCAGCTTTTTTACTTTATATTCAAGCATTTTTATTCCGTGCCAATAGTAGGCGGATTGCTGGTAAACAAGCTGCTCAACACTTTTTTCCTGACATTTTCGGTCATGATATTATTATCCGCCATAGTCGCGGCCATACCCGTATTGTATTTGAGCCATGACATGGATTTCCTGTTTTCGTCGCCCTTAAAAACAGAAACCATATTTTCCACGCAATGCGTCAAGATAACGGCGGGCGCGAGCTGGATGATAATACTCATGGGAATACCCATATTCGGCGCGTACATGTCGGTTCTGAAGATCACAGCCGCACAGTATCTTTTTATACTGCTTTGTCACGTGCCTTTTTTCATAATACTCTCGTCCGCGGGCATCCTGGTCACCGTGCTCTTAGTCAGGTTTTTTCCCGCTGAAAACGTGAGGAACATGGCCATAGCCTTAAGCGGCATATTCGCGGTGATTTTAATAATATATTTCAGGATGCTGCAGCCTGAAAAATTGACAGGCGCGGGCATCGACCAGGTAAGCGATTTTATAAAAAACCTGCGTACGCCGGACGCGATGTGGATGCCCCACGCTTATTTCGTAAACATAGTGCACAAGGTTACTGCGTACGGTATTTTCGGGGGGCTTTCTGGTTTCTTTTACTTCATGTCGGCAAGCCTTCTTGTCCTCTCTTCGGTCATCGTAGTCTCAAAGTACCTGTATTTTGAGGGTTACGGCAAAAAAGGGGCCAGGAGGAAGGAAAAGCCGCTCTCTTTAAGCTACAGTTATACAAAACGGTTTATTTTCACGGCCCAGTCATTAAAGGACGCCAGGTACCTGCTCAGGGACACGTCGCAGTGGATACAGGTTGTTTTTTTGGCCGGCATAGTTTTTATATATCTTTTCAACCTGTACAAACTGCCCGCGGAACTTTTCGGTTTGCGCGATTTCATATTCTTCCTTAACATAGGGTTCATAGGTATGGTTTTGGCCGCAGTGGGTTCCAGGTTTGTTTTGCCTGTCATATCAACCGAGGGGAAAGGTTTCTGGATATTCAAGACGGCGCCGGTTACCATGCCTCGTTACGTGATGTATAAATTCCTGGTATACAGCGTGCCGCTCATCTTAACCGGACAGTTTGTGGCGATAATATCGATTAACATCCTAAAGCCCGGGGAATTCGTCAATTATCTGACAATGTATTCCACTTTTTTCATTACGCTGGTTATTGCCTCGGTCGGCATAGGGTTCGGCGCGTATTTCGCGGATTTCAACATAAAAAACCCCGAGGACCTGATCACCGGGGTGGCCGGGTTGGCTTATATGTTCTTGTCATTTATGTATGTCGCGTTTGTGCTTTTTATAGAAGCCGGCATAGTAAAGGATTATTACATGGCGCAGATAGTAAAAGCCATGGTTTTTACGCCGTCAAAATACGTCTTCAATTATATACTTATTATGGTATCCGCGCTTGTCATATCAGTGCCGTGTTTGCTCTCCGGCATGAATAAACTTAAAACAATGGAGAACTAAAAATGGAATTAAAGGGAAAACAGGTGATAGTGGCCGGGCACGTGACCGAAGTATACGGTCCTGTACAGGCCCTGCGCAACTACCTGGTAAAAAGGACAGGGGATCTGATATACATAACGCATCCATTTTCGTATTCAAAACTGGAAGGCAGCGCCGCTGAATTTTACGAAAATGGGAAAGTTGAAAGGACCGTAAAGGGCCACAAACGCGGGTCAAACCAGCCGATACAGTGGGTAAAAGACATGATATTCAACCTGACATTAGTTTTTGGTTTAAAAACGAAGACCAATATATTTGTTGCCATAGATAATCTGAATGCCATGACAGCCATAATACTGAAATGGCTGGGCAAAGTTGATAAAGTGGCCTACTATATAATAGATCACACGCCGAGGCGCTTTAAGAACCCGGTTTTTAACTGGTTTTATGAGTCCATAGACGGCTTTGCCTGCAAAAACAGCGACTATATCTGGTCGCTTTCAAAAAGGATTGCCGATGCTAAAAACGCCAAATTCAAGCTTAAAGCCGCCAATAATCTCGTGGTACCCGTGGGAGTTGAACTTGACAAGGTTGACAAATTTACGGTTGAAGAAAAGACAGAGAAAAAAACCATGATCCTTATGTCCATGCTTGATGAAACCAAAGGCGTGCAGCTTTTGATAGATTCCATGCAGGATATCATTAAGGAAGTGCCGGACGCGGAGCTTCTGATAATAGGCACGGGTCCGTATGAACCGGATTTAAAAGAACAGGCAAAAAACTTAAAACTTGAAAAAAGCGTGAAGTTTCTGGGCCTCATGGATCATGATTCGCTTTTTAAATTCATACCCCACCACAGGATAGGCATGGCGCCCTATATAAACGACGCGAATAATTATTCATGGTATGCCGACCCTACAAAGCCCAAAGAGTATTTAGGGTGCGGCCTGCCTCTGGTAATTACTGATGTGCCGTGGATAGCCGAAGAAGTCGCTAAAAGGCCCATGGGCATCGTGTGCAAATACGAGCGCGCGTCGCTTGTGGCGGCATGTGTTAAGATGCTCAAGGACGATGATTTTTACAGGTTATGCCTTGAAAATTCGCTTGAATTCGCGGCAGGACTTTCATGGACGGGGATATATGACAGGGTTTTTGATGAAATGAAATAGCATGCCATGTACCTGAGCTACTGCGAACCGTGTCATGTACCTGAGCTACTGCGAA
>CALAOR010000032.1 GCA_937889595.1 uncultured bacterium | reverse complement strand
GCCATGTACCATCATGTACCATTCGCAGTAGCTCAGGTACATGACACGGTTCGCAGTAGCTCAGGTACATGACACGGTTCGCAGTAGCTTAATGTACATGGCATGCCTTACTTGATAATAATTATTTTTGACAACTTTGATTTTCCACCGTCATAAACCACAATACAATAGTAGATGCCGTTTGACAGGTCCTTTAAGCGTGATTTGTCGGCTTTGCACAGGTTGAACCCGGCATTAAGATTATACCACCTGATCTCCCTTACCAGCCTGTAATCCACCGTATAAAGCCTGAGTTTAACCTCAACCATGGGTTTATCAAATGTCATGCCTATTAAGATATCATCCACCATGGGATTCACTGGATTTGGATAAGGATTTCCTATAACTACCATACCGGGTGTTACGGGTGTTGCAGTTATTGCCGGGACAAAAGTCGGCGTTACAGTTACGGTGGCGGAAGGTATCTGCTGCATGGTCTGCGTGGGTGTTGCCGTCATGGTAAACGAATAAGTGGAAGTCGGCGCCAATGTCGCGGTATTTGTTCCTGTTGCCGTATTTACAGGCGTACCTGTTGCCGAATCCGCCGGCGTATTTGTCCAGGTCAAAGTGGCGGTGTCAACAGGAGTATTTGTACCTGTAAATGTCACAGTATTTACCGGCGAATTTGTAAATGTAAGCGTTGCTGTGTATGTGGGCGTTATTGACGGGGTTATTGTCGGGGTCGGCGGCGTGCCCGTGCATGACAGAGTAACCGTCGGCGTGAAAGTCTTTGTGTAATTCGGCGTATTCGTCAGCGTGGAGGTTGATGTGTATGTCCCGGACGGCGTGCCCGTTGATGTGGGAGTATTGGTCATTGTCGGTGTGCCTGTTGAAGTCGCGGTAAAAGTTGCGGACTCTATTGGAGTGGGTGTAGGGCTTGGGGTATACGTGGGAGTGATTGAGCCTGTCTCAGTCACGGTAAATGTTTGTGTACTGGTATATGTGCAGGTGGCTGTCAGGGTCTGCGTGGCAGTGTATGTCTGCGTTATTGTAGGAGATGCCGTAAGTGAAGGAGTGGCAGTATAGGTCGGCGTCGGGAATCCGGTAAACATAATGTTGTCTATATAAACGGGCCCGGTCGTACCGCCGTTGAACTGGAACCCCACACGGTCCATAGCAGAGGTATTTAAAATACCGTTGCCTCCCTGCCTGCCTGAACTCGGATATATTGTCATTGTGTTTAGATTTATAGTAAACTGCTGCCAGAGAGCGCCTGACGTTGACAGGGTTGTGCCTGCCCAGTCTTCCCCGTCCGGGTTTGTCCCTCCAAGCCCTGATTCCCATTCTTCTATCTTCACAAAGAAAGTCGTGCCCGCTGGCGCTTTCATCCAGAAAGTAAGCTGCGTCGTTCCCGAAAAATTTCTCCAAAAAGCGGGGGTTACCGCAGTGGTATACGGCGAACCAACTGCAATATACGAACCCCACTTGCCCGCGGCCGGAGCGCACGGGGCAAACGGTATTAAAAGAGACCTTGCACCCGCGTATTTGTCCACGGTTGTGTTGCTGTATGACGGGGTGCATCCGTCGCCCGACGATGAAGGGCTCTCAAGCACCCCTGTTTCAAAATCTTCGAACATGCCATATGGAATGACCGGAGTCGAAGTGGTAGTAACGGTCGCGGTAAATGTCGATGTGGCTGTGCGCGTTGACGTGGGAGTCGCGGTCGGGGTAAATGTTACGGTCGCGGTAAATGTCGGTGTGGCTGTGCGCGTTGACGTGGGAGTCGCGGTCGGGGTAAATGTCATGGACGCGGTATATGGGGGCGTGGCTGTGCGCGTTGGCGTAAAAGTCGCGGACGCGGTAAATGTCATGGAAACCGTGCTTGTCGGCGTGGCTGTGCGTGTTGATGTAACGGTCGCTGTTGCGGTAAATGTCGGCGTGCAGGTCCGCGACGCGGTAAAAGTTGCGCTTATGAATGCCGTATTTGTCGGCGTGATTGTGACGGTCGGCAGCGGGCCCTGCCTTGAAATCTGGATCGCGTTTATACTCCCTGTATTCACGCTTGCATTCATGGTAATTGCAAGCTGCCCGCCGGTCACAGCCACGGAAAAAGTCCGGTCATCAGCCGTATGTATGGCGCCGGTTGCGGCAATTATGTCATAGTTGCTTAAAACCGTCACGCCTTCCATGACCACGTTGAACACCCTTGAGCCGGTGGTGGTAAAATACGATTCCGAAAACTTCAGCGTGACATTGTATATGCCGTCGGGGACATTGTCAAAAGTGTACGACGGGCTGCCGAACCTCTCTGTCTGGTATAAAACACCATCGGTGGTCCCGGCGACCGCGATGTTCCCGGCGTTAGCGGTACTTCCGCCCGTATATCCCCATCCTCCGGCCGTATATGCCTGGTCGGCGAGCCATGTATTTCCGCCCCCGGTATATTGCGGTCCGGCGCAGTTGACGCGAAGCGTCGTAAAGACCGGGGTTGCGGTAAATGTCGGCGATGGGGATGATGTCCTTGTTATCGTGGGACTGTAATAGGACGTATTGGTGGGCGTGCATGTCGCCGAATAATACGGGGAGTTGGTACTCGTGGGAGTGACCGTGGGCGTCCTTGTGGACGACCCCACATTCGTGGAAGTATTGGTGGGCGTACAAAGCGTGGAAGCGTCGAGGATCTCTATTGCGGAAATTTTTGGATTATCGACGCCGTTTGTAGTGGTTATATCCAATATCCCATTGCTGACTGTTGTGTCAAAAGTATAATCAACAGCCGCGTATTCCGCGCCGGAGGCCGCCACTATATCAAACCCGCTTAAAACCTGCTGCCCCCCCAGGGATACACTAAATACGCGCTGGCCCGCGGACGCAAAATTTATTTCCGCAAACCTCAGCCTGACGCGCCATGGGCCGTTCTTTGGTACGGTAAACCTGTATTCAAGCGCCGAAGCCCAGTGCCCTGTCTGGTACAGCGCCTGGTCCGTGGTATTGGTATTTGTGATTGCGTGTGTTGTCGAAGTTTCATTTGACCCGGCCATATAGCCCCATCCGCCTGTTGCATAAGCCTGATCCGCGGACCATATCTGGCCGAGCGAATCCGTGACCTGCGGTCCGCCGCAATTTACCCTCCTGTACGAGGTTGCGCACTGGTTCACGGTAGGTGTCGGGGACGGCGTATTGGTGAATGTCGACGTGGGCAGCGGAGTGCATGTATAAGGGCTGCACATATTTGGCAGCAGGTCATAAGCCCGCTTCGCGGCCCATACGGTCGTCCCCCTCATATAATAAAATGCCCTCGGGCTGGCCAGGCCCGTGGTCCATGCTTCAGGTGTCCTGAACCAAAACTGCCCGGTATTGTAAATGGTATTATAAAGACTCTGCCCTATGGCGCCTGCCTGGGCCGTCATTCCCTCCTGCACCATGCCTGAAACAGCGCCCCATGATGTTCCGACCCAGCATTCCTTGGTCTGCGGAGTGGAATTATCTATGGCGCCTCCGGCTGTAAAGACATTGCATATGCCATGCGTGCCTGCGTCAAACAGGCTGAAATTATTGTCGTAAACTTTCTGCCATGCCGACTGCGCATGCGCGTCGGAAACCACGCCTCCCAGACCCAGCGCCTTTGAATACCACTGGCCGCAAAGCTGGTCGCTCATTATCCTGGTCGGCGAGGTGCTGCCCGTATCGATCTTATAATAACTGCCTGTCCATAACTCTGATTCAAAACTCGCCTGTGCTGTATTGAACCAGTTTTGGTATGTTGTAGCCGTCCCCGCGTCCCCCATGGCCTGCGCTATTTTCTGGCCCGCCTGGCACGCGGCGAGGAAGAGCGAACCACAGTACGAAGTGGAGCCTGTCAGGCCCATGTCGTCATATGTCTGGTCTATGCCCGCGGACTGCGGCAGGCCGTCGGCCGCGCACTGGCTGTGAACCTTTGTCATAGCCGTCTTCACCGAATTCCAGCAGTATGTAAGGAAAGTCGTGTCCGTGGAACCTGTCAGGAGCCAATCACGGTAAACCATGAGCACGAACTTGGAGTTTAAGTCCTTCCATGTGGTGGAATCGCGGTATATATACGCGTTCCACTGCTGAAAAACATTTGTGGGGTCGCCGAAGTCGTGCGCGCAAGTGCCGAGCGCTGCGGGCCTGTCCGCGCGGGCCGTGGAAATGGAATCTGAAAACTGCCTTAATGCCTGCTTGTCTATGTCCGGCCAGTTTAAAAATAAGGCCCACGAGCCGTAAAAACGCACGTCAGACGTGCCGTAAAATTCATAAAGATATGATTCCAAATGCGAGAACATATCCTCGGTCGCATCGTCAGCCTGGCCCGAGGCTGCTCCCGCTTCCCAGATCGTGCCGCCGTCAAAATAAATATAAAGTTCGTTGAACAGCATTGTTTTTAACCAATCCGGATAATACGCGTTTGTCAGCACCGAGTTCTGCCACGTATCTATCTGCGATTCGTAAGACGCGTAATTCGTCAGCGCGTCCTGGGCTATGGCCCATGAATTTGTGCCTGACCTTGTCCAGTACCGCGTATATTCCCTGTACCACTTGGAGCCGGTCGACGGCTGGGCTATGGGTATATCCCATGAAACGACTATGGGGATCTTCACCGAGGCGCCGGGCGCGAGGGTCACCTTAAAAGCTATGCCGCCTATCGTGTTGTTCCCGACGGTATTTGAAAGCACGCCGTCCGCGGAAAAATCAGTTGTCAAATTCGCAAGCGATGCCGCGGATAAATACGAGGTTGTCACCCCTGCCCCGCCTATTGTGCCGAGGCAGAACTCGCCCTGGTTCTTTGCCGCCGGGTTTGTGATCCCGCTTTTAAGCACTATGCCCTGGAAATTACCGGCCGCTGTCACGGCCGACGCGGACGCGCCCGAATAATTATTCTGCCATGTGAGCATTATAGCCGCGTCGACGCTCACGGAGGTCGGGTTTGAAAGTTCCCATTCATATATGCCGACCGGATAACTCGTGCGCTGGTAATCATTGGGAATTATGGGGGAAAACTGCGTTACTTTTGACTTCACCGTGAACTGGCTGCCGTAATAGTCGACCCATGATTTCGGGAACAGCGAATAATATGACGCCTGTCCGCTGCCAAGGGTTGCGGCATCGAGCTGTTTCATGGATGCAGAGCCGCCGGCGGGTTTCTGGTAAAGAAAAAACTTGCAGTTCGTGTCGTCGACAAACGCCGTGCCGTCATCGCTGCCTGCCCCTATGTCCAGCCTGGTCTTGTAAAAATTGCCGTTTAACCGCCACGTCACCATGCCCGCTCCAAAACCGCCGATAGGGGCGCCGTCCTTATACCCTGCCCCGTTAATATCGCGGGTCCAGGCCTGCGACGGGATAATAGTGGATGCTGAAATAGATACAGGCGCGATTGCCGCGCAAAGCATTAACAGTATCCAGGATACTTTTTTCAAGTAAACTCTCCTCATAATTATAATAAGACCTTGTTTGTCATAATATTGGACAATTATCCGTTAAAATAGTTCTGCTGTTAATCGTTTAAAAAATGCTTTTTCAAGGCGTACAACAGCATTTCAAAGAGTATATGGCATGAAATTAAGAAAATCAAATGGTATTTTTGCTTTATTTTGTTATTGTTTTATGTAATTTGAACGGGTTCAAATAAGGCAATTACGAATTACTAATGACCTAATTAAATCGAAAATATCGCACCTTTTAGCCGGTCATAAAGCCATGTTTTATTTAGTAATTCGCCCGACTTTGGCAAATTTGCCTGAATAGATAAAGTCCAGCAAAGCTGGATAAAAAGGTAAAAATCCAAAATTTTAATTGGTCCTCGCAAAGCGGAAACTGTAGCTGCTGTCCGCGCCAAACGGGAGGCTGCCGCCGAGGTTCCGGTAGCCCACCCGCAGGATGCCCGCGCTGTAGCTGAAGCTCCCGCCCCGTAAAATGCGGCCGGAGCCGCTAGCAGGTCCTGTATAATTTGTTGATGCTGTAGCCGGATAAGTTCCATACCAATCAAAGCACCATTCCCATACATTGCCTGACATATCATAGATTCCAAGCGCATTTGCGGCTAACCTACCTACAGCGTTTGTGGTTCCGCCTGAATTTACACTATCCCATCCTACAAGATCCGTGGCCGCTTCGTTGGTATAGGCCGCTGTTGCTCCGCTGGCATAATTATACGGCGTCCAGGCTGTCCCGTCTTCATAGCTTGCCGTGTACTGATATTCTCCTTCTGTTGGCAATCTGTTTCCGTTTGCGCTCCAATTCACATATGGATTATCAAAACTACCTGCCGTTGTATTTACACTACTTCCATATAACCCGTTAGCAGAACTCTTAATCGCTGTGGTAAATCCTGCATCCGAACAATACACAAGAGTCAAACCTGTTTTCTGGCTAAATGCGTTACACCACACTATAGCATCCCGCCAGTTGACAGTTGTTACAGGCTGAGACAAAGTGGTCGGTGTGGCGCCAGCTGTTCCGTTACTGCCTTCTGCGCCTGCATTGGCAAAAGTATAACCGTTGGCAACGGCCCACGTATACACCTTGTACCACAAATCATACGTTACCTGGTACTTTCCCATTTTAAATGCAGATATTGTGTGGCTGAAGCTGTTTATTCCGTCGGTCTGCGTAAATGTACCGCCGGGAACTGATGCAAGATCAGTGTAAGAAGCAATAGGTGTCGGAACATTTGTCGCCACTGGTGTTGACGGTGATGAATTCTTTTTACATCCTGTAATAACACCAAATGCAACAATTAAAACCAAAACAAAAAATAAAATCATTTTTTTCATTTATGTTTCTCCCTTGATGATATTTATTTTGAAAAACTATTGTTGAAACAAAATCACACAGGACTGCATCTCGTAAGTTTTTATTCCATAAAAACAACGATCTGCAGTATTACAACACTCCCTCCAGCAAAGCTGGATAAAAATCCAAAATGTTAATTGGTCCTCGCAAAACGGAAGCCAATGTCGTAGAACGCGTTGCCCGGGGAGCCGATGAAGCGGTAGCTCACCTGTAGTGTGTCCGCGTTGTAGTCGTAGCTTCCGCCCCGTTCCACGCGGAAGGAGCCGCTCGCAGGTCCTGTATAATTTGTAGTTGCTGTAGTTGGATAAGTTCCAGACCAGTCAAAGCACCATTCCCATACATTGCCTGACATATCATAAATACCCAGCGCATTTGCTGTTTTACCGCCTACAGCCTGCATGCTGCTGCAATTCGCAGCATACCACGCCACAAGCCCGGTTGCCGCTGCGTTGGTATAGACCGCTGTGGCTCCGCTGGCATAATCATACGGCGTCCAATTTATTCCGTCTTGATAGCTTGCCACATACTGATATTCACCTTCTGTAGGAAGCCTGTATCCGTTTGCGCTCCAGTTTACGTACGGGTTATCAAAACTCCCTGCTGTTGTGTTTATGCTGCTTCCATATGCCCCATCTGCAGAACTCTTAATTATTGTATTAAAACCAGAATTTGAATAATACACCGGCGTCAATCCGGATTTCATGCTATACGCATTGCACCACACTATAACATCCCGCCAATTAACCGTTGTTACAGGTTGAGCCAAAGCCATAGGCGCTGCGCCTGCTGTTCCTGCGCTACCCTCTGTGCCTGCATCTTGAAAAACGTAACCATTAGCTATTGCCCACTGATACACCGTGTACCATAAGTTATACGTTACTTGATACTTTCCCATTTTAAAAGCAGAGATTGTGTGGCTGAACATGTTTGTTCCGTCGGTTTGAGTAAATGTCCCGCTGGGAACTGATGCCAGCGCCGAATAATCAATTGTCACTGTTGCAACCGGGCCTGATGGTGATGAATTCTTTTTGCATCCCGTAATAACACTAAATACAACAGCTAAAACCAAAACAAAAAATAAAACTGTTTTTTTCATTTCTGTTTCTCCCTGTAAATGTTTTATTTTATTAGCCGGACCACCTGCTTTTTTATATACAAGCACTATTGTAACTAAACAGAATAGTTATAAACAAAATAATTTTCGTAGAGAAGGGGCTCGTCCCCTTCTCAATCTGGGCTGGGCGGATAACTGGGGCCAGCATTTTAGAGGGGGACAAGCCCCCTCTCTACGAGTTCTAAAAAACACATATAAACATATTTGTTCTATTTATAAAATCACAATAATGGTTGTATATAGATAACGGCATTATACCCACCACTATTATTTTGTCAAATTTTTAGTACCAATGGTTACTGAAAGCTACGCTTTATCCTTGTGGAGTAAATTTGCCAAAGTCGAGTAATTATTTTTAAAATCTACGGCGTCGGTATCTGCCGTTGCACAAAAAACGCCTCGACATGGCGGGAAACGTTTGTTCCGTTTGTGCCTGCTATGGTGTAGTAATACAATCCATTCGCGAGCCTCGTGGTCGGGATCCACAATTCCGTATGCGTTCCCTCCTTCACGGTTGTCTTCACGGTTGAATATATTTTACGTTCGCCAAAAGTATAAACATTTATCTCAAGTTTTTCCGCTATTCCCGTTATCGTATACTGGAAAGTCACTTTGTCGCCCGTAGTGGGATTGGGGAAAGAACGGCACTCGGTCACTTTTACAACCTTTGGATTTGGCGTGGGCGTTATGGTCGGTGTGAGCGTCACGGTGAACGTGGGTGTTATAGTGGATGTTCCGCACATGAAATTCTTCGCGGGGTTCAGGCAGTTTTGCATGACAAAATTCCCTTCAGGGGAAAGGTGCGACACGTCATAAACTCCGCCCGAACATGTATTATCAAGAAGCATGGCTGATGTCTCCTGCGACTGCGGCTTGTCCGCGAACGACCACGAGCACCAGCTTATTTTCTCTCCGGCAAGATTATTGCCGCTCATAATATCGATAAAACTTGCGGCTTTCACAAGATCCAGCGTCCCGGTGCCCGAAGACGCAGTGGCCGCCCATTCAGTGCAAAATATCGGCAGCGCCCCGGTCAACCCGACATAATTCGTGAGGTTTGTAAGCGGATGTGTCGCGGCGTAAAAATGAAAAGTGTACATCACATTTGGGTAGTTTAGTGGATTGGTCGCTATAGTCGCATCGAGCTTGGAATAGTTCGGTGTGCCGCAGATTATCACGGCATCCGGATCTAAGGCGCGTATCCTGGGTATGATATCGTCCGCGTAGGATTTTATAACGGCCCAATTCACCGTATACGTGAGGTTCACGTACGCGTTGTTCACGATGGTCGCCGATGTGTTGTTCGGTTCATTGCATATCTCATACATCACAAAATTTTTCCCTTTGTGCTGTGTTGCTTCGTGCTCCCAGAAAGTCCGCGCGTCCGCCAGATGTAAATTCGGGTCGCCGGGGTGCAGTATGTGCCAGTCTATGAGAGCGTACATACCCAGGGCGCCTATCTTATCTACGAGCGTGTCGACCTGACTTGTAAATCCGGCCGGGTTATTAAGGTATCCGCCTTCATCCACATACATGGCTATCCTTACTATATCGGCCCCCATGCCGGTTTGCATGAAACTAAGCGAGGCATCGGTCAGGCATGAAGAAAACCACTGCAAACCGTGGGTTGACACTCCGCGCAGCTGCACGGGACTTCCGCACTCATTCATAAGCTGCAAACCGGTCACATGCAGCCTCCCGTTAATGGAAACCGGCGTGGCCAGTATATTCACAGAAAATACCGCAAGAATCACTGACATTACAGCAGTCATAAATCTACATTTTTTTTCCATATTCGCTCCTAAAGTTTTGTTTTAATTAGTCATTAGTAATTTGTAATTAGTAATTCGTTTTAAAATCCTACGGCGTTGGTATCTGACGTTGCACAAAAAACGCCTCAACATGCCTTGATGAAGGCCTTGATCCGTTTGTGCCTTCTATGGTCCAGTAATAAAGCCCGTTTGCCAGTTTCATCGCCGGTATCCACACTTCCGTATGCGGCCCCTGCGTGACTTTCTCCCGTGCAACAGAGTAAATTTTTCTTTCCCCGAAAGTATAGACGTTTATTGTAAGTTTCTCCGCCAATCCCGTCACCGTGTAGCTGAAAGTAACTTTGTTCCCTGTCGTGGGATTTGGGTATGACAAACACTGCGACAACTGCACAAACTTCGAGTTTGGAAGGGGCGTGGACGTCGGCGTGGATGTCATTGTAAAAGTCGGGCTTACCGACCATGTCGGCGATATGGTGTGCGTCTGCGTAATCGTGGGGGTTGACGAATAAGTAAGGGTCAGGGTTATGGTCGGTGAAACAGTGTGCGTCTGCGTTATGGTTGCCGTCTGCGTCACTGTTTTTGTCACGGTCATTGTAAATGTCGGCACCGCGACCAGCCTTATATTGTCAACCAATACGGAATAATTCTGGTTATAATTGTTCACAAAATCTATCTCCGCTATACTGGCCGGAATTACCGGATACAGGGTGCTTAAGGGGACCCTGACCGTGGTCCATGACGATGTCGCGTTTATTACGGCAAACTGGTTTTGGTTCCTGTCAAGGATAAGCCTCAGCTGTTTCACATTGCCCGACGCAGCCAGGATATCGAACTCGATATTATTATTGATCCCGATAGTTTTTGGCGTATTAGGGGACCAGGAATGCCCCTCCCACCAGCCGGGTGTAACGTAGCTCAAATGTATGCTGTTGCCCGGATTCCCGGGAAGGGCTTCCGTTATACTGCCTGCGGGCGTGGCGCTGGCATTAAGCCAGGCATTCGGAACCGCTACGCCGTCTGAAAGTTTATACCCCGCCGTATCTCCGTCATAGATCATATCCCACGGCAGCTGCGTCGAAGTGGGTGTTATCGTGTAGGTGGCTGTCGGAGTGCCGGCATACGGGGTAATTGTGGGCGTGATGGTATACGTACCGCATATGAAACTCTTGTCCGGGTTGTTTATATTGGTATAAACATAGTTGCCCGCAGTAGTAAGATTTGACAGGCCAATCGACGACGCGGCGCACGTGCCGGACGTTAATTCAGATGAAGTTGCGCCATTATCCACCAAGGCCCACTCTGCCCAGCTGATAGTTACCCCGGCCGTGTTTGCCCCGCCCATTATATTTATAAAAGACGTTGCATTGGTATAATTGTCCCCGCCATTGCCCGATGAGTCGGACGGGCCCCACTCGGTTACAAATATCGGAAGCTGGTTTATATAATTTGTGAGCATGTCCGTCGTATGGCTGCCCGCGTAAAAATGAAAAGTGTACATTAAATTGGAATATTGTGAAAGTGGGGACGCCACAACCGCGCTGCCGAGCTGCGACCAGTTCGGTGTGCCGCATATTATGACCGAATCAGGGTCTATGGCGCGGATCTTGGGTATGATATCATTCGCATATGTTTTTATCATGTCCCATGTGACCGTTCCGGGCGACGGTTCGTTGCATAACTCGTATATCACATAGGGCTTTCCTTTATGCTGCATGGCTTCATGCTGCCAGAAAATTTCCGCGGATGCCATATCAACATTAGGGTCGCCGGTCGCCTGGTTGAGGACATACAAAACGTGCCAGTCTATTATCGCGTACATGCCCCTGCTGCCTATCTGGTCCACAAGCGTATCAACATAACTGGTCCAGTAAGTCGGATTGGTCATATATCCGTTTTGTTCCACATACATGGCGATGCGGAAAACATCCGCGTTCATAGTATAAGCTGCAAAATCAAGCAGCGCCAGATTTTGATAACACGCCGTATTCCATTGCAGCCCGTGCGTTGACACCCCGCGCAGCTGCACGGGAAACCCGCACTCGTTCATAAGCTGCAAACCGGTCACATGCAGTTTTCCGTTGGCGGAAACCGGCGTAGCCGAAATATTTACGGAAAACACGGCAAGTATCATTGACAATGCCGCAGTAATTAATTTATTTTTTCTTTTCATATTCGCTCCTGAAGTTCTGTTTTAATTGCAAATTGCTAATTACTAATGACTAATTAAATCGAAAACATCGCACCTTTTAGTCGGCCATTAAGCTATGTTTTAATTAGTAATTTGTAATTAATAATTAGTAATTTGTTTTAAAATCCTACGGCGTTGGTATCTCCCTGTTGACAAAAAACGCCTCAATATGCCTGGATACCCCGCTTGTTCCGTTTGTGCCTTCTATGGCATAGTAGTACAGGCCGTTTGCCAGCCTCATCGACGGCGCCCACACTTCCGTATGCGTTCCCTGCGCGACTTTCTCCCGCACGATCGAGTATATCTTTCTTTCCCCGAAAGTGTAGACACTTATTGTAAGTTTATCAGCGAATCCCGTCACTGTAAAGATGAAAGTTATTTTGGACCCGTTCGTGGGATTGGGATAGGAAAAACACTGCGACAACCGGATAAGTTTCGCGTCCGGAACAGGTGTGGAAGTCGGCGTGAGCGTCACCGTAAAAGTCGGGCTTGCCGTCCAGGTCTGCGTTATAGTCCGGGTATTCGACATGGTGGGAGAGACCGTGTGGGTCTGCGTTATGGTGCCTGTAGCTGTCGGCGTATAAGTCCCGGTTATTGTGGGGGTTATGGTCGGCGTCGGCGGCGTTCCCGTGATGGTAGCCGTGGCGGTCGGCGTCGGCGGATCCTTTATAAATCCTGCAAGCGCGTAAACAAGCGGCGCCTGCCAGTTTATTGCGACTTCATTTGCGGAATAAGCGGCCTGGACATCGACCCAATACTGTGCCGCAGGAAGACCGGTTGGGAGATTGGCGGATTCATATGTATCCTGATTGTTTCTGCCGGGGGACCCGCCGACTAAGTATCCCGGCCAGGGATTTATTATGCTGTCCCCGGCCGAAGGCCTGTGATGCGGATTCATCGGCGGGTTTATACCCAAGCCCGTTACAAAAGACCGGTCAAAAGTATTCCTTCCGAACAAATATCCTATGGCATCAAGCGCCGTATTCGTGTAATTGACATTCGGAGAGAACCTGTTTGCTATCTGCAGGATCATTGCCTGCAAAGCCACAGCTCCATTGCATCCCCAGTAATAACTTGTGCCAAGCGGCCTGCCATAGGCATGCGCGTTCCTGGTGGCCACTATGGAATTGGCCGAAGTGTTCAAGACGGTCGTTATATTTGCGACAAGCGCCGCGTTCCTGCCGGATCTCGAAGAAAACAGGTATGTGAACATTCCAAGATTCTTTACGTTTCCCCAACCCCAATCAGTGTCTATTTTAGGGATTACAATGTTTGCGCTGGCCTCAAAATCAGCCAGGTAAGTTGCATTACCGGTTGTTTCCCACATTTCAGCCGCCGCCCATAACCGGTCATCAGAGTCTGTAGTTATATAGGTGCCTGTATTAAACGCGCTCTGGTCCGCGGCTTGGTATGCCGTGTTGGCCGCAAGATAGCTGTAACTTGACACAGCCGCATTAAGGCATGTTGCTGCGTATGCCGCATCATATGGCTGAAATATTCTTGAAGCCATGGCTAAAATTGCCGTAAAGTCAGCGGTTGCTGAAGTGCTAAAGGACACAAAATACCTCTGGGCAGTTTCAAACTGCGGCAATTCAAAGGCGTCAAAATTTATTGCGCTCATCTTGTGGCTTACCCTGCCCGTGCCGTCCGGATATGCCATTGTAAGCAGCCAATCTGTCTCCCATTTTAATTCCTTGAGAAAATCCGGGTATCCGTTTGCCGTGTTCGGCACGTCGAGCGTAATTGTCTGTATCTTGGACTGGAACATCTCCCACGCCATGAAAAGCGTGCCCATTGTAACTCCGGCGTTGACGACGTATTTGTTATAATCACCCGCGTCATGCCAGCCTTTCGTGGAATTACTGATTGTATGGGCCCCGGTCACATAGAACAGGTCCCCGTCCCCGGTATGGCAGGCGGGGTGCGTGTATGTATTGCCGTCTTTTGGATAAAAATAGGAAACAGCAGTGCCGCAGCGCCACAGGTAAAACGCTTTCATCGACATATAAAAAGCGTTATTGTAAGCGTCGTCGGCTATGTTAAAATTCGATGAATTTCCCACGCCGGCAACATTCAAATAATATGTCCCGGGCGTTGTGTATGCGGAAAAATCCGCTATGCTTACCGTCTCTCCGCTGTCAGTAGCCGTAATAGGCACCCCAACGGTCCCTGTATAAACTGCTGCTGCGTCAGATACCCTGATAAGGCTGAAATTCGTACAGGCAACATCTATTGACGCGCGCTTATCATTATTTGGCAGGAACCCAAGCGAATTAAGCCTGACATCCGTGTCAGCCGAAAACAATCCCGTAACAGCCAGCAATGATATGGCCAAAGTTGAAATAAAAATCCTGATGTGTTTCATAACATCTCCTGTGCGGTCATTTTTTATACAGTTTTTCATCCAGCATTCCAATCCGCAATCTGAAATCCGCAATCCGCAATCGTTATGCGCTTTCCCTGACAATAAGTTCCGGTTCAAACGTTGTGGTTATTGGTTCCTTTATTTCATTATTAATCGTTCTTAATATTATACTGAGGGCTTCCCGTCCCATCTTTATGATAGGCTGCCTGATGGTGGTGATCGACGGGGAAACCATGGATGAAGCAAGTATGTCGTCATATCCCACGACAGCTATGTCGCCCGGGACCTTAATTCCCAGATGCCTGGCTTCCTTCATGAAACCCAGGGCCACCGTATCCCCTGCCGCGCAGAAAACAGCGTCAGGCCGGGCGCCGCGCTCAAACATTTCCCTGCACGCTATAACTCCGTCGTCAAACTCGTACCCGGTCCCGGCCGAGTTATTTTCATCGTGCCTGATCCCATAGTCATTCATCGCTTTTGCAAAGCCAAAGTGCCTTTCTTTCGCGTTAATGCAGTCATAGCAGTCAAGGTGCCCGTGTATTATTCCGATATTTTTCCTGCCGGCTTTTATCAGGTGCTCGGCCGCCATGTAAGCGCCCTTCACATTATCCGTCCTTACGCTGGATAACCCGTCTATACTTCTTTCAATGATAACAACCGGCATATCCGCATCCTTAAATTCTTTTAAGGTTTCCGGTTCAGGCTGCAGGCTCAATATTATAATGCCGTCGGCCCTGCGCCCGTATAAAATACTTTTGACCTGTTTTAATTCCCTTTCCTTATCGCCTCTTGTGGAGTACTGGTTCAGGTCATATTCTGTTTTGACGGCTTCATCTTCTATTCCCTTGATGATATCCATGGCGAAAAAAGAGGAAAAAAACGATGCCATGATTGCTATGGTGCTTGTCTTTCCCTTCGCAAGAGATCTTGCATTATAGTTTGGATGATAGTTCATCTGCTCTATGGCGGCCAGTACCCTTTCCCTGGTCTTCCCGCTTATCTTCTTATCGTTGTGCAGAACCAGCGAAACCGTGGTATGTGAAACGCCGGCCTGCAAAGCAACATCCTCAAGTGTGACAGCCATGTGGTTCTCCTTAAGTACGTTTTTCCATCTTATCGGCCTTTTCCTAATTAGTCATTTGTAATTCGTAATTAGTAATTTTCTCTTCGTTCAAGTCCGTTTAGCGCTAAACTTCACTTCCCTAAAAAAAGCGGCTTTTATCCGCTTTTTTTCATGATACTTTGTGCCTTCCTGATTCCTGATATAATATAACGTGCCCGAACACTTTTGGTTGCAATTATCTGATTATAATAAACTCTTTTATCTTTGATCTCTTTATACCGCCGTTAACCATGCTCTCAATAACATAAAGATATATTCCGTTTGCCATACCTGACAGATATTCCCTATTTACCTTTCCCTCGTTCATGACACCCGGCACTGTCCCCGTTATCACGATATTTTTTATCAGCCTGAATGCCTTGGTATAAACCTTGAATCTCACGGACGCAGGCTGTCCGGTTAAATCAAAACCTACATACATATCCTGCGTATCCGGATCTACGGGGCATGGCCATACTTTGACTTCCACCGGGGTTGGGGTATCTGTCGGCACCGGCACCGTATTGGTGGCCGTGATTGTTGCCGTATTTTGCAATGTTTGTGTCTGCGTGGCCGTCAATGTGCTGGTCAGAGTCGCCGTGGACGTAACTGTAGATGTAACTGTAGGCGTCACTGTGGGCGTATATGTCGGGGTCTGTGTATAAGTTGATGTCTGTACAGTGCTTGTCTGCGTGACCGTGGTGGTAAAAGTCGGGCTGAAAATAACAGTTGTAAAGGTATTTGTAAATGTCATAGTTCCGGTATTTACCCGCGTGTTTGTCCATGTGGGCGTTGCTGTATCAACAGGAGTGTTTGTTCTCGTCAGGGTAACCGAGGATGTCCGCGTAACAGTAGGTGTAAATGTCTGCGAAGGCGGGGAACCTGTTGCTGTCGCGGTTATTGTTTGAGTGGCAGTAGGTGAATAATCCGGCGTTGTTGTAAACGTAAAAGTTGCTGTGCCGGTATTAGTGCGGGTAAATGTGGCCGTGTTTGTGACAGTGGCCGTCCTGCTTGGAGTATCATTTGCCGTAGCCGTGTATGTACCGGTGTTGGTATTGGTAAACGCCGGCGTCTTCGTGTAAATCGCGGTAGGGCTTGCTGTGTTTGAATTTACAGGAGTGTTTGTCATGGTAAAGGTCGGGGTCGTTGTCCTTGTAAAAGTTGGCGAAACAGTCCTTGTAGCCGTGGGGGTAAATGTTCCTGTTTGTGTCACACTCGGAGTTGCGGTTAATGTAGGGGTGGGAAGACTGCTTATAAATCCGGCCATGGCAAAAATAAGCGCGCCCTGCCAGTTTACGGCAACTTCATTCGCGGAATAAGCGGCCTGGACATCGACCCAATACTGCGCCGCAGGAAGACCTGTTGGGAGATTGGCGGATTCATATGTATCCTGGGTGTTGCCGCCGGGCGACCCTCCGACTAAGTATCCCGGCCACGGATTTACTATTGAATCGCCGCCGGACGGCCTGTGATGCGGGTTCATGGGAGGGTTATAACCCACACCCGTTACATATGACCTGTCATGCATGTTCCTGCCAAATAAGTAACCCAGGATATCGAGCGAAGCATTTATATAATTCGCGTTTGGCGACAGTTTATTGGCTATCTGCAATATCATTGTCTGTCTGGCGACGCCTCCGTTAGAGCCCCAGTAATAGTTTGTTCCCAATCCCCGGCCATAAGCATGTCCATTGCCTGTAGTTACAATACTGTTAGCGGAAGTATTTAAAGCCGTTGTTATCGTATTTACCAACGCGGCGCTCCTTCCCACCCTTAAGGAAAGCAGATAAGTGAACATTCCCAGGTTCTTATAATTGCCCCAGTCCCAATTCGTATCTATCTTTGGGTTCATGGCGTTTGCCCTGGTCTCAAAATCGGTCAGGTAAGCGGCTGTGCCTGTCGTTTCCCACATTTCCGCAGCTGCCCACATCCTGCCCGCATTGGCGTTGCTGCTTACATAACTGCCCTGGGGACTTCCCGTGATATTTGCCGTTGTATTTGTAGTATGTGAGGTGAGATAATTATACGCCGCTGTTGCCGCGCTCAAACAGGTAGCGGCATAGGCCGCGTCATAAGGCTGGAAATTCCTGGCCGCCATTGCCAGTGAGGCGCACAAAGACGCAGTTTCAACCGTGCCGCTTATGCCCCAATAATATCTCTGGTCCGTATCAAGTTCGGGAAGAATAAAAGCGCTGAATGTCACTTCACTGACTTTATCAAGCGCACCGCCGTCGGCCAGCTGCATGGTCAGTATCCAGTCGGTTTCCCACTTTATTTCCTCAAGAAATTCCGGATATCCCGGAGCAGTGGCCGGAAGGCCGTATGACAGCGAATTTATTTTCGCGCCGAACATTTCCCATGCATTAAGCATCATCCCGATAGTCATCCCCCCGGTAACGATGTATTTATTATAATCCCCCGCGTCATGCCAGCCTTTTGTGGAATCTGTCCTGGTGCCCGTCCCGCCGATTTGGTCATCAAGCGCATCTGTTGTATGGCATGCGGCGTGGGAAAAAGTATCCCCTCCGTAAGTATATGAAACCGCCGTACCGCAGCGCCACTCATACATACCTTTGAATACCGGTACAAAAGGTGTATTGTAAATATCCGCGGCTATATTAAAGTTCTGTGAGTTGCCCACACCGGGTACATTCAGGTAATATGTGCCCGGCGTTGTGTATGCGGAAAAATCAGCGACAAGTATTGTCTCACCCGTATCGGTTGATGTTATAGGCGCGCCGACAGTACCTGTATAAACAATCGCTGCGTCGGATACTCTTATAAGATTAAAAGTGGTACAGGTCAGGCTGATTGAGGCTTTTTTGACATTATTTGGCAGGAAGCCGAGTGAATTTAACCTGACATCAGTGTCGGCAGAATATATAAATGCAGTGAACATGGATATTGCCAGAATTAAACTGCATATTTTTTTCATCTTTTAATCTCCGTTTTTATTGATCAAATACGGTTTAGCGCTAAACAGGTCATGCATAAGTAGGACAACTAAATTAATAATTAGTTGCGCAGTGCATAAACTGGTTTTAATGTGAAAAATAAGGCTTTTTTTAGGATTTATCATATATTTATTAACCGCTTAACCAGAATGCCTAATACAGAACAATAAAATTACGTATTTTAGACCTTTTTTCCGATGTGTTATTTTTGTAAACAATAATATAGTAGTAAATACCCGACGCAAGATTTGAGAAATACTTTTTATCAACTTCCGCCTTGTTAAAACCCGCCGGATATCCTCCAAGGTTGGCCTTTGATACAAGCCTTAAACCTTTTGAATATACCAGGAATTCAACTTCGTTTGACTGGTTTTCAAGATAGAATCCCACATTCAGGTTGCCGTTGCCGGGATTATACGGGTTTGGATATATTATTTCCCCTATCCCTGGATTTACTGGCGTGACAATGGCTGTCGATGTTACGACAATAGCCGTCTGCGTGGCTGTTTGTGACGGTGTTTTTGTAAATGTATTTTCCGGTTGCGCAGTATCTGCCGTTGTTTCCGACGGCGTCTGTGTATTTGTAACCGTATTTTCAGGCGTGCTTATATCTGTGGCTGTATTTACCGGTGTATTGGTGTAAGTTTCCGTCGGTATCCCGGTCGGCGTTGCAGTCGGCGTGGATGTAAAAGTTGCCGCAGCCGTGTCAGTGTATGTGGCGGTAATTGTAAAAGATGGTGTTGATGTCGGGGTATCAGTCGGTGATGGCGGTGTGCCTGTCTCTGTTTCCGTGACGGATGGCGTGACTGACGGTGAATAATAAGGCGTATTGGTAAAAGTTTGCGTGGAAGTCCTGCTTGGCGTTGATGTGGGGGTTGGTGTAAAAGACGGTGTATTTGTCCTTGTAAAAGAAGGAGTGTTGACGGGCGTATTTGTGAAAGTGGGAGTTGCGGTCCTTGTATTTGTATTTGTGTTAACCGGCGTGTTTGTCATTGTAATTGATGATGTATCGGTTGCCGTGTTTACCGGCGTGTTGGTCTGTGTATTTACCGGTGTACCAGTCGCTGTATTTACCGGCGTCGCGGTCCTTGTACTTGTCGCGGTAAATGACGGTGTTGACGCGCACGCAAGCATCACAGCGTTCCCAAAAGCGCTTGTATCCTGGTAGTTGTTGCCCGTGCCGTTCCACATGAGCACGCCGTCCCTTGTTGCGCCGCATGTTTCATTATGGTCTATGCCAACGTCTAAACCTATGTTTGTTCCGCTGCTGCCCGTTACGCCCAGGCTTGACCATGGAATGTTAAATTCCGCTGAATACCCGAGAGCTGTGCGGTAAGTCGCAGCGGCAACCGTGCCTGTCCTGCCGTTTTCTTCCCTGAGCACCGGGTCGCCATAGCGTATTGAAAACTGATAATCATTTGCGTCGTATGTTGTGGCGCGGTTATTTGCGGCGTCTATGTATATTTCAACCGCATCGTCATTGTACCAGTTTGCGCCTGAATTACACAATGCCGGGTCCGTGACATCCACTCCGACTTTAAGCCCGGTAGAATCCCACCGCACTTTAAAATTAGCGGATACCGCTCCCTGCGGTCCTTCAACTGTCCTTGTAACCGCGGTCCACGCGCCTGTCTGCCATATGTTGTCGTTTAAATTCCCGTCAGTAAGGTTGAAAACCTGCCCTTCCACACAATCCGCGTTCACAAGCCCGGGCGTGGGCACGGGGCTTAATGTAAATGTCTGGGTCGGGGTGCCGGCGTAAGGAGACGCGGTTTTTGTAGGAGTTGGCGTTGCTATATTCGGCGTGCTTGTGATGGTAAATGACGGTGTGACAGTGCGTGTGACGGTGCGTGTAAATGTAACCGTGACGGTGCGTGTAAATGAAGGCGTCACCGTGGCTGTAAAGGAAGGCGTCCTTGTGCGCGTGTAAGTCGCTGTATTTGCGACAATAGGAGTATTTGTAGGCTGACCGTTGCATGCCGTGAACGCATCTGCCGGGCTTGACAAATTAGTCTTTATAAAATTCCCTTCCGTGGAAAGGTGTGATGCGTCAAAGGTCCCGCCCGAACATGTGCCGGAGTTAAACATGGCGGATGATTCCGGCGCATCGGAAAACGACCACGAACACCAGCTTATTTTCACCCCGGCCGAATTACTGCCGCCCATTATGTTGATAAAGCTTGTCGCATTTGCCGTGTCCAGCGTACCGCCGCCCGAAGACGTGCTTGCCGCCCATTCAGTACAGAATATGGGCAAGGACCCTACGTAATTTGTGAGCATGGACGTCGCGTGTGACGCTGCGTAAAAATGGAAAGTATACATTATGTTCGGGTAGGACAACTGGCTGCTTACAACAGCCGCACCAAGCTGGGACCAGTTTGGAGTGCCGCAGATTATCACCGTGTCGGGGTCTATAGCGCGTATCTTCGGTATGATGTTATCCGCGTACTGCTTTACGGTCGCCCATGTGACGCCGTTGGGTTCGTTGCATATTTCATAAAGGACATATTTTTTGCCTTTGTGCTGGGTTGCTTCGTGCGTCCAGAAAGTGCCCGCATCGGCCAGGTGGGCGTTAGGGTCGCCGGGTGTAAGCACGTGCCAGTCTATGAGCGCGTACATGCCAAGCGCTCCTATTTTATCGACAAGCGTATCAACAGTATTTGTAAATTTGGAGGGGTTTGTAAGATAACCGTTTTCATCCACATACATCGCTATCCTTACTATATCGGCCCCCATGCCGTTTGCCGCGAAGTTAAGGGATGCATCGGGAAAGCAGGCGGGATAATACTGCAGGCCGTGGGTTGAAACGCCCCTGAGCTGCACAGGGTTTCCGCACTCATTGACAAGCTGCAATCCGGAAACCTTGAGCTTCCCGTTGACGGAAACAGGCGAAGCCATAAGCATGTTCATCGTTAAAACATAGATTGATAAAAATAACACGTTTCGTATTCGCATATAGGCTCCTAAACATAGTATGAAATCGTGTGCATTAGTATTATACCAAATATTATGACAATTATTCAACAAAAAAGTTCCGTTTGGCGCAACGCAGTTTTAATGTGAAAAACAGGGGTTATAACACTCAAAATCAAAAACTCGAGATAGGAGAAAGTAGAAAGTAGAGAGTAGAGAGTAGAAGAGTATTGGATAAGGTCAAAGTCTCGAGAGAGTAGATAGTAGAGAGTTGAAGGGTATTGGATGCTCTTATTATAAAAATCAAAGACTCGAGAGATGGTGGAAGAATGTAGGTTGCTCTAAAATAGGAAATTTCGATCTTTCGTCTTTCTATAATAAGAGCAACCCACACCCTTCTACTCTCTACTTTCTACTCTCTCAAGCCTTTGATCTTGATCTTACTTGGAAAAATAGCCTAGTACGTAGACCAGCGGCGCGTTCCAGTTTATCGCCACCTCGTTGGAGGCATATGACTGCAGGTTGTCCTCGTAGCACTTCATTGGCGGGGTGTCAAATGGCATTCCCTGCAGTATTTTATCGCTTTTCTGCGCGTTCGGTCCGCCCGCGAGCAGGCCGGGCCATGGCTCTTCTTTTCCATCGGCGGCTGAAGGCCTGTGGTGGATGTTCATGCAGTAGTAGGAACCCAAACCTGTTACAAAACTCATATTAAACGGATTGCGGCCGAATATATAGTGCAGTGCTTCCTGTGCGCCCTGCAAATAGGATTTATCATTGCACAGTTCGGCGGCGGCTATTAAGTTTATGGAGTAGTTCAGCAGTATGTTGTTTGAACCCCAGATGTAATCGTCTTTTAACATGGTCATTTTATACCCGCTGTCTTTGATCCTTCCCATCAGCACATCGGCGTGCCTTTTCAGGTCCAGCCGTATTTTTGCGTCAAGTTCCACGTTCTTTTTCGGCTGTGTTCCATAACAGTATGATATCATGGCGGCTGGTTTCACTTCCCTCCACCAGGCGGCTTTTCCTATCATGGGATCGTCGTTGGCGGAGTTTATCTCTATGAATTTCTCATATTCATTTTCACCCGTGGTATTGAATAGTTCCACGGCTGCCCAGAAGCGTTCATCCGTATCGCTTGTATCCGCGTACTGCCCCGTCCCCGTATCAGGAGGGTTTTTAAATCCGCCCGCTGGAATTATACCCGGGTTTGATGTTAAAAACGCCCATGCTTTTTTTGACGCGTAAAGGCAGCTGTCCGCGAATATCCTGTCATATGGCGCGTACACTCGCGCCGCTATGGCCATGACCGCAGCGAAGTCGCCTGTGGCGCAGGATGTCACTTCATAAACGTATTCTTTGCTTGTGTCCTTTTCAGGCATGATAAAACCGGGAAACTGCAGGGGCGTCACCTTGTGGTACACACCGCCGTTAGGGTCCTGCATTTTGAGCATCCAGTCCAGGTTGTATTTTATCTCTTCAAGCAGGTCGGGGAATTTATACCCGCTGTAGGGGAAATTCATTTTCAGGGCCGCTGCTTTTGTCCTGTTTCTTTCAAAAAGATATAGTAAAGTCGCGGATGATAACCCGCTGTTCACGATGTATCTGCCGTAATCACCCGCGTCATGCCAGCCGCCTGACGCGTCTATGGTGCCCGAAAGGCCCTTGCCTGCAGAAGGGTGAAAGACAGCCGGATTTAAGTGGCAGGCGTCGTGCGTAAAACCGTCGGGCCCTGAAACCTTGGTGCCGCAGCGCTGGTTGTAAAAAGCCCGCGCAGCCTTGTAAAACGCCTTATTATATATATCATTGCCTATTGTAAAAGGGTATGATTTGAACTCCCTGTTAACTTCTATATAATATACCCCTTCCTTGTTAAACTCCGTGAAATCAGCTATGAAACAAGTATCCCCTGAATCTTCATCGCGGACAGGGTTTGCCAGGGCTCCCGTGAACATTTCCTTATTATCGGACAAACGCATGACCCTGAAGTACTCTGCCTTATCAACAGCGATAACAGCGTATTTATTGTCCAAAATACGGTATCCAAGCTGGTCTACTTTGATCTCGTCGTCGGCAGACACCGCAAAGACTGGAACGGCAAAAAATAATGCGGCAAGAACAAGAATGATTTTTTCCACATTAAACCTCCATTATGATAAAGACGCTGTCAATATAACGCTTCATATATACAATCGTTGCGATTTGGCGCTTTAGCCGTACTGTGTTATTGTCTTATTATAATACAAACCATCGTTGTGGGCCGAATAATCCTGTCAACACACTTTGTATGTTGCCGGACTTCGTATTCGGCCCCTACAAATATCTGCCTGCATTTGTAGGGGCAGCATATCATGCTGCCCGCCCCTTGCGGGCTTTTCCGACAGCATTATTATTATGAGAGCAACCCACACCCTTCTACTCTCTACTTTCTACTCTCTCGCGCCTTTGACCTTATTATAATATCCCGCTCGTCCTCGCCAATAGGTGAGGACTTGACCGGGGATTGTTGGCTGTAAGCTTTTCGTCGCTCAAGCTCCTCAAAGCAAACAGCCAACAAAAAAAAAGGCCCGGTGTATTCCACCGGGCCTTTGATATTTGCCGCTTAACTTACATTCCCATCCATTTTTTTGTCTCTTCATCGCCTGGGTTCAACTTCAGGTAATAACCCAGGTACTGTTTTGCCTTTACCATGTCCTTCATATAATAATAGCATTTTCCGATTTTCTTGTATAATCCGTTATTTCCCTTGTCAAGCCTGAGTGCTCCGCCATAGTATTGAATGGCTTTGGCATAATCATTGGCCGTGAAGAAAGAATCCCCGGCCTGCTCATATTTCGCGGCCGTCCCCGTAGAAGCTGCCGTGCCTTCTGTCGCAGTTCCCGCTGCTCCCGCGCCTGAACCGCTCCCGCCAAGGCAGAAGTTAAGCCCTGCTGAAACATATATCCCTGATAAGTCAATTGCCGTCAGGTTAAATCCGGCTTTGTTAAATACCCCTACGGTTGTTCCAGAAACCGCCACGGGGGAACTCGCTATCCTGTATCCCACTCCCAGGCTCACACCGACAGTTTTAGTGAACATATATTGCGCTCCGACTTCTATATTGGCCCCGAAAAAAGAATCCTTAAAATCGATCAACGAATACATATTGGGGTCATTGGGATTAGTATAAAGCGGGACCGTCGAAGTCACCGCAACCCCTGTTTCCCAAAAACTGTCCATATGCAAAAATATACCCGCGTCAGCGCCTATATAAGGAAAGAAACCTTTTGCTCCGTCTATTCCTATATAATATCTTCCACCAACGCCTACATAAAGCACGTTCAGCGCAATATGGGAAAATACCTGATCCACACCGCTTAACTGAACCGTGTCAGTGCTTTCCACGGACAAAAAATCCGATTTTAAGGATAAAGCAATATTAGGCGTCACAAAGAACTGAAGGCTTCCGTCTCCAAGCGCCATGGCCCCGAGTTTTGTCCCGCTGACATCCACGGAAGAATAACTGCTGACGGTATATACGCCCGGATACCCCTGATAAAATACGCCCAAAAGATTTGTATTTAACACCGCGGGATTGATCACGGCGTATCCGCCGCGCAGTTCTAAGCCAAACTTGCCATCCAAACCCACCGCGAACATTACAGGGGCAAACAGGAACAGTACAATTACAGCAAATAACTTTTTACGCATAAAAAACCTCCGGTTAATAATAAGTTGTGTATGGGACTCTTCAACGTGAAGATTTTAACACAATCAAATATATTGTCAATAATATTCAAACCTTTTTCGTTAAAACACGGGCTTTAAAAATTACCGCGCCCTTTGTTCTTCCAATTAGCCTTTTGCCCTGAATCATACCCGGCCGAATTCTTTTTATTTGCTCTATTTGCCTTGTCCGGCATAGGCCGGCGGGAGCCGGACCTTGGGTCATGGGCCATGGGCCCGCGATCCCCGCGGTTTTCCCCGGTCAGGATTTCCTTCTGCCTTTCCTTACCTTTAAACTCCTTTTCCACAAACACATGTTCCCCCGTAAAAGGGTCAGTTTCAGTATAATACATGACCCCGCTCCATGTTCCGGGCGTGGGGGTAAAAACCTGCACCTGTTCGGGATTTGCCTTTAGTTCCCTGTTTAAATATTCCTTCAGTTCCTTCATATCCAGGTCCGTACAGCCCGGGTGCGCGGCTATTATATAATAGGTAAGGAACTGGCTCTTACCCTTTTCCTTATTAATAATATAATACTTGTCCACGAACGCCTTCAATGTTTCTATTTTAGGCTTTCCCATGAGCTCAAGCACCCTTGGCTGCGAATGCTCGGGCGCGAGTTTTATCTGTCCTGATATGTGGTGCTCTATGACCGTTTCCAGGTATTCGTCCCCGTATTTTTTGTCGGCAACTATCATGTCGTAGCGCAGGCCCGAACCTATAAATATCTTTTTTATCCCCTCAACCTGCCTTAAGCGTTTGAAAAGTTCCAGCTGTTCCCTGTGGCTGTTATGCAGGCTGGGGCATACCCCGGGGAATATACACTGTTTTGTTTTGCAGTGGGAATTCTTTAACTGCGTGCATCCCATAGCGTACATGTTCGCGGTAGGCCCGCCAACATCGTAAATATATCCCTTAAATCCCGGAAGCTGCGTGATTTTCTGCGCCTCCTCCAGCACCGACTTCATACTCCTGCTGGTCACTATCCTGCCCTGATGGGTGGTGATGGCGCAGAAATTACATTCGCCGAAACACCCCCTGTGGGAATTTATCGAGAAACGTATCGTTTCCAGGGCTTTTATGTTCCCCTGGTTTGAGTAGTATGGATGCGCGTCATATTCAAATGGAAGTTCATATACATGATCCAGTTCCTGAGTGCTTAAAAGTTCAGCCGGAGGATTTTGTATAAGGTAACGCGTGTCCTGTTTTTGCATCAAACCTTTTGAGGTCCCGGGGTCGTTGTTGTCGTAAAATATCTTAAAGGACTCCAGAAATTCCTGTTTATCCCTGATAACTTCATCATATGCCGGGAGTTCTATATAACCTTCAACCGGGGTTTTGGAAATGTAACAAATGCCTTTAATATCCGTTTGCGTTTGTTTTGTATTTCCCGGATCGTCTTTGGGTTCAAGGCTCTGGATTTTCAGTTCGTCAGCCAGCTCTACTATCGCCTTTTCTCCCATTCCGTATACCATATAATCAGCCTTTGCATCGAAAAGTATTGATTTACGTATGCCCTCGGTCCAATAATCAAAATGCGCCAAGCGCCTTAAAGACGCCTCTATGCCGCCCAAAACAATAGGAACGGTATTTTTAAAGTACTGCCGTATAAGGTTTGAATATATTACCACGGCCCTGTTGGGCCTGCGTATATTCATACCGCCGGGAGTAAAATCATCGCTGCGCCGCGGCTTTTTTGTAGCGGTATAGTTCGCAACCATGGAATCCACGCACCCGCCGGTAACACCCCAGAACAAACGGGGTTCGCCGAGACGCTGAATGTCATTTACAAAATCCACCGGTTGTTCCGCCTCAGAGCTTTGCGTTTGTCCAAGTAAAGGCTGAGCGATTATGCCGACCTTATAACCAGCATCAGTCAAAACGCGCCCAATCACAGCCACCCCGATGTAAGGGCTGTCTATGTAAGCATCCCCGGTGACAAGTATAACATCGCACTTATCCCATCCGAGCTTTTTCATTTCGTCATGCGTAGTTGGCAGGAACATGGTACTCCTTAATGTTCAGAATTATACTGCTGTTATACTGCCGGTATTCTGCTGGACTTCGTAGAGAGGGGGCTTGCCCCCTCTCACCTTGGCTCTTTAAAACGGTCCCGTGTATGTAAAACTGCTTGACTTCGTAGAGAGGCTGCTTGCTGCCTCTCACCTTGGCTCTTTAAAACGGTCCCGCGTTTGTAAAACCCGCGTCAGAGAGGCAGCAAGCAGCCTCTCTACGCCCACGATTCAAATAAAACAATTGAAAAATTCCGCCAATACTGCCTTGCCCTATTATAATGAGAGCAACCAATATCCTTCTACTCTCTACTTTCTACTCTCTCGAGCCCTTGATCCATTTTGCGCATATATTGTATTACATCTTCCGCTGCGGCCTTTGCCCCGCCTGCTTCCCTGAATCCTTTGCCCAGTTTTGCTGCAGCCGCGGCGTATTTGGGGTCTCCAAATATTTTATCCGCGGCTTTCCTGAGCCTGTCAGCTGTAGGCTTTTCCATATATATTCCCGCTCCGAGCGCCGCCGCTCTTTTCCCTATGAGGAACTGGTCCGCAGCCTGCGGCACCGATATTACAGGTACGCCGTAATACAGGGACTCGTGCATGCTGTTCATGCCCGAGTGGGTTATAAAAAGTTTTGCCCTTTGAAGCACCTGTAACTGCGGTACATATTGCCTTATCACAAAATTTTCCGGTTTTTCCTTAAGAGGCGCAATACAAGCCGGGTCCGACATTATAACCGAATAATCCGTCCCAGAAAAAGCTTTAAAACAGTTCCTGTAAAAATCAATGTCCTTATTATATACCGTCCCAAGCGAAATATAAATAATTTTATCGCTGGGAAGCGTCTTAAAATCAAAATCTGCCTTTTCCCTGCCCTGATAGAACATAGGCCCACAAAATTTGAACCTACTTTCAGGGAATAGTTCGGGATAGTACTGGAACTCCCTGGTGGTTGAGATGATGTTCAGTCCGCTAAAATCATTATAAGCGTATAAAAGTTCCTTCCTTTTGAACCCGTATCTTTTCGCGGCCCTGCCTGCCAGCGCAAAGCACGCAAGGAGGTTTAAGAACCCGGTTATTACCATGCCAAAAGTTTTCAAAATAAAAAACAAAGGCGCTTTTGGAGGCAGCTTTTTGTCCTCAAAAGCAAAAACGGGAGAAAACGTAATGAGGGGTATTTTCAGAGCCTTTGAAATTATCTTCCCGTGCGAGGATATTATATCGCGGATTATATAGTCGGGTTTTTCCTCCCTGATATCATCCATGACCTTGCCTGCTATCTCAATCCCGGATTTCAGCACCACATAAGCCACGCCGATCATGTTTTTTCCGAACTGCATCCCCGAGCTGTCCACCAGCGCATCCAAATCAGTAGAACAGTCCCTGAACTCAGCACCGGTGGAGGTTATAACGTCCTTAAACTTGGAGGAATTGTAATATATGACCTTCTCCCCGAGCTTTACCAGTTCTTCCACAAGCGCAAGCGAAGGATTCACATGCCCGGTTGCCGGAACAGAAAAAATAACGCATTTACCCAATCTCCACCCCGGTTTTTTTTTTAAGTATTTTTGTTCTTTGTTCTGTGTTCTGTGTTCTTCTATAATAAGAGCATCCAATACCCTTCACCTGTTCACCTTTCACCTATCTCATGCCTTTGACCTCATCCAATTCCCTTCACCTGTTCACCTTTCACCTATCTCATGCCTTTGCACTTATACCTGCCTGCACTTGTAGGGGCAGCATATCATGCTGCCCGCCCCTTGCGGGCTTTTCCGACAGTCTCTTTGACCTTATCCAACACCCTTCAACTATCTACTTTCTCGAGCCTTTGAATTTGTTTTCGCCCCAACTTTATCAAGCCGCGCCTTTATCTTGGCGATCAGCTGCTCTTTTTCCTCCACCGTCAGGTTGTTCCACCACTTGGTTGCTTTATCCCTTATCTTGTCTTTCTGCGAGTCCGGTATCGCCTTATAGTTCTGCCCCGCGCTCATGATGAGGTTTTCCTGCACGTCAAAGCTAAGCGCCAGCCACCAGTATTTCGCGCGTTCTATGGCTTTTTCCTTCTGCGAGTAGTTCAGCTGTTCCCACCACATTTCAAGTCCGTCAAGCACTGCCTGCCTGTCCGTTTCGGAGAAATCCTGCCACTTGGATTGCAGCCTGAATATAAGTTCCCGCCGCTCATTGTCGGATATCCCCATCCACCAAGTCTTGACATTCGAAACAACGGCGTTCTTTTGGTCCTCTGTAAGGGAATCCCATTTTGACTTTGTGTTCTTTATGGCCTTTTCCTTCTCAGCGGGCTTTAAACCCTGCCACCAGTCCTTGATGTCGTCGACAAAGCGGGATTTGTCGTCCGGGTTCATCTTGGACCATTTGTCCTTTAAATTGCCGACAGTGCTTTTTTTCAGGCCATCGTCCATGTATTCCCATATTATGGCGATAGAGTCGTATTTCATCATGGATTGCGACGCTTCGTTAAAATTGCGGATTTTTAGCGGGCCGGCGGATAAAAACGGGATGATTACGAAACTCATAAGAAATGTCAGTACAATTCTGGTCATTTGACCTGCTCCTTAAATAAATTTGACACATTATATGTAGTGCTTGTTATATCATATTTCCTGTTAACCGCGGATATTTGTCTTTATTTTCGTCGTACTGACAAATTTTTGGAGGGAAAGTATTTTATCCCTGTATAATTTCGGGAATGAATTTATATACTGTCCGGGGCATACCAGAACCACATTTTCATCTTCCATTTCTTCCAGTTGGTTTCCCGAGATTCCCTGTTGCAGGGTGAACAGGTGTTTTGTTTTTATCCTGTCCGCTTCGTTCAAAATCTGTCTCCATCTATCTTTGCAGGTTGTCTTTGACGCAAGGAATACGAGATTTTTGCTGTACTTGTCCTCAAAATAATACTTTATTCCCGGGAAAATAAAATCCGGCTTTTTCTTTTTTTCGGTTCTTGGCTCGCGGTCATATTTTAATCCGTTGTAATCAAAGATGCGGCACAGATGATGCTCAAGCGACTTGCCTGCCCTGCTTTTTCTCCTGTTGAGCATTTCATTCGCCACTTCAATCAGAACCTCGACGGACTCGAACGGTTTTAACAGATATGATGCATAATGGTTGTTTTCCATGGTCTTGAACAGGGTGTATTCCGCGTCAAGCCATTCCTGCAGGACTATATCGGGGTCTTTAACCGCTAATAACGCATTGCTTGTTTTGCCGGTTATCTCGACTATTCTTCTTGCTTCGCCGGCTATTTCTTTGGTCGAAGGAAATGATTTACCCGAGGCTTTTATGAATTCATCAAACAACCGGATTCTATCGTCCACACCGGTGATTTTGTTGGTAACATTGATCAGGCTGTTTGTATCCGTCGGCGACATGGCGAATGCCGACAGAAAGTCTTCAATGTCGGAATCCCTTTCAAACATATACCCTTCGTAATGGTCTTCCGCCATCTTTGCGAGAACCAAAAGATTGCCTGTACTGTTTTCATCCAGTAATTCAAAGCCCTTGCCGAACCTTGTGATTCTGTATTCATTCCTTGTCCCAGTACCGTAATATATGAACCTGCTTTCGGTTTCAAATCCGGATTCACCCTGCCATCTTATTGTGGCTTTCCTGTCTTTATTGGAGCCCTTTTGATACTCCCTGTCAAAAATCAGTTTTATGGAATTTTTGGGAATGTAAATCCCGCACTGATGCCCGCCTGTCTCACCCGAATCATTGGCGGATATGAATTTACAGAAACAAACCCTGCTTTGTTTGCACGCTTCCACCGCCTGATTTACAAGGTTATCCTTATGCATATTTTTTTTCCTTTTCTTTTATTCCCATGGCTTCCACAAGTTTTCCCGCAACCGCCTCCATAAGCGGCCGTACAACGGAATTACCGAACTGCCTGTAAGCCTGGCAGTCGGAAACAACGATTTTAAAACTGTCCGGAAACCCCTGCAATCTGGCGCACTCACGCGGTGTCAGTCTGCGCGGATTTTTTCCCTTCTGGGGGATAAGTATTTCGGAGCCATCCTTATAATATCTTGCGCTTAAAGTCCTGCTTACCCCGTTAAGATCAACCATACCGAATCCGAACCCGTTCCCTTTCAGTCTGTGTTTTTCCGCGTATTTCTGCAGGTAATTCCAGAGTTTGTCCGTAAGTGTGTATTTTTCGGGAATCTGTTCTTCAAGAATTGTATGGAACTTCTTCGGGGTTTTCGCCGGCTCGGGAAACGCAAACAACTCTTTATCCCCGTATATTTTCCTGTCCATTCCCACTATAAGCGTGCGTTCCCTGTGCTGGGGTACATAGTACTTGCCGTCAAGCACCTTTGTATAAACCTTGTATTCAAGCTTTTCCAACGCTTCTATGATGACTTTAAAGGTCTTGCCTTGGTCATGGCTCATGAGATTCTTTACATTTTCCAACATAAATGCTTTTGGCCGTTTCTCATTTATAATACGGACAATGTCAAAAAACAGCGTGCCCTGTGTCTTGTCAAGAAACCCGTGTGCCTTGCCAAGAGCGTTCTTTTTTGAAACCCCCGCAATGGAAAACGGCTGGCATGGAAATCCGCCGGTCAGGATGTCGTGATCCGGTATGGTTTTTTCATCGATTTTTTTTATATCCCCTTTGGGCACATCATGAAAGTTCGCCCAGTAGGTTGCCTGGCAGTATTTGTCGTATTCCGAGGAAAACACACACTTCCCCCCGGTATTCTCAAATGCCATCCTGATCCCGCCAATACCCGCGAAAAGGTCGATAAACTTGAACCTTGATGTTTCCCCTATGGCATCTTCCCGTACAGTATCATGCTCCTGATTGCGTATGGCTTTTAGAATATAATCCTGAAGGGTTTGTTTGGAATTTTTCAATTTCCTTTTGATGGATTTCAATGTTTCCTGATCCAACCTGATATGAACTTGTTTTTTCATTTTAGCTCCCTGGGTAATATAATGTACCAATTTTATACCAGAGCAAAATGATTGTCAAATCATATTTTCGCCGGGATTAATGCAGGCCTAAAGCTTTCTGTAACAGCTTTTTTGAATGCAGCTTTTTGATTTCATGCTGCCAAATTCTAACGACTTTCCACCCATTCCTCCTCAAATACAAATTCACTTTTTTATCCCGTTTCTTATTTGTGTTGATTTTTTTAACCCAAAACAACATGTTGGTTTTTGGAACTGTTTCATGAATTGGACAACCATGCCAAAAGCAGCCATCAACAAAAACTGCAATCCCTTCCTTTTTGAAAACGAAGTCAGGCTTCCCAAACAACTTTTGATTACGTCTCCAGCCGGTGATATGGCTGTTTTTAAACAAACCAATTAATGCGAGTTCAGTGGCTTTATTTTCTTTGCCTCTAATCAACGACATAACTTTAGATCGTTTCGCTTTCGAAAACACATCAGTCACAGTTTTCACCCAACCAATAACAAAATTATTCATAGTTCACGACTTAATAAGACTCAATAAAAAATATAAAAACTAAACAGGGTCAATTATGGGCTAAGCTAAAATCAGGCATCATTAGTTTTAGGTTTAATATAATATTTTCCGCTTAAGAAACCTATAATTTGTTGTGCAACAGCATTAGAAACTGGTACAGGCACACCATTAGATACAACTTTGAATTTAGACGTTAATGTTGCATTTTCAGGCAAGGAATAAGTATTGGGTATGCCTTGTAACACCATTGCTTCCCTGACACTCAATCGCCTTTTCAACCAGGGATGTAAATGAACCTCGTTATTGCCATAACAGACAGTCGGGCTATACCTAAATCTATGCAGTTTTTTGAATGATTTCCTATACGTATCGCCTTCTTTAATTTGTTGAAATTTTTTTGATTTGGGTTTAAAAGTATCATTTTGATTATCTAGTCCCAAATTGGATATTTTATCAAAATGATATTTCACAGTAAGTTCTTTGGGGATTTTTTTTGGTCTCAATACTTTGTTTCTCTCATTTGCAATAGTGGGCCATTCGTATTTAGTTTTAGCACCTGTAAACTTTTTATCAACAGGCCAAGGAAACCATTTTCTATCAGTCACTTTCAAGTTCACGCCACTAAATTTTCTCGCAATCGCTTTTTTAATTCCAATCAATATAAATCGATCCCTATCTTGGGGCAACCCCAAACTTAAAGCACTTAATATGTTCATATCTAAACAGTACCCATTTTTCTCCAAACGTTTCTCAAAAGTCTTAAGAAATTTCCTATGATCTTTCGTATCGTAAAGTCCGGGAACATTTTCAAAAACAAAAAAAGTCGGCTTCAATTTACATATTCTTGATATATATGTTTTGGAAAGTTTTCCATTACTCCCTTTGTAACCTTTGTTTTTGCCGCCTACACTAAAATCAGGACAAGGCGGTCCTCCAATAACTCCAAAAAATTTCGGTTTTTTTTTAACAAATGCTTTTTCAATAATATCAGGTACATATATTTTTTCAATACTACGTCGATCACTTATAAGAACTTTTTTTGAATTATTAGATTCAAGCCAGCTATTCATACCATATTCATATAAATCTGCAAAAACATGATTCGATTCATTTGTCCACACAACATTGAATCCGGCCTGAATAAAGCCAATATCCAAAAAACCTCCACCTGTAAAAAATGATAAAATCGGAAATTTATCCGAGATGTTAATTATCTTATTATTCAAAACTGATAATTTCTTTTTTATAAAATTGGACATAATCAAATTGGCTTAGGTGTGTCTATTTCGAATGTTCCAAAACTACCTATGAGAACTGAATACATAGAGTTCAATCTCTCAAAATCACTTTTTACAGTATACTTATTCGTGTGCCCAGCTTTAATTCTATCCAATATTATCTCACCGCCATATTCGCTTTTCCCAATGTCCGAAACTAATTTTTTTACAGTCGCTTTGGGTCTACTTATATGAAAAGCAAGGTGTAAAAGGGATCTCAACGGAGATTCATCGTTTCGAATCAACCAATTGGCATTACAGTCTTTAATTGTATATCCGTGCGTAAACAATTCCTTTAATAATAGTTTAATTATTCCCACAGCGATGAAGTAATCATAATTATCTCTTTCAAAGGCATTCAACTCAGAAGTGTTGAAATTTGATATAAATTTCTGTTTGAAAACAGGATACTTCTCTATATTGTCACTAATACTTCGTTTTAAAGAGCTTTTAAAAGATTTAGCAAAGCCACCGCCAGTAGCATTCACATCAGAGCGCGTTGTTAAAAATAATACGAATTCTTTACAATTACTCTCGTTTTGTTTTTGCATAATCGAAATAAAATCAAGCAAATCCGAAGATAAAAACTCTGTATCTCTTGAACCAAAAATATAATCACAATAGTCCAGATTAATTGCATCAAATGGGAATTTACTTAAAATTTGTTTAGTGATTTTCCCATCTCTTGAATTAATAACATCATTTGCGGTACCCTCCAAAAGCAACTCTATCCGACCATTTAGGCTTGCTATTGCCGCCGCATAATCCTTCGAATTATTGGTTATCCCAACTACGCCTTTGTATGTATTATCCTCGTGCGTAATTAGACCAACTTTTGTAAAATACTTAATATCCATCATGGTTGGGCAGTAGAGGGTTAGATATGAAATATTGTTATTCTTAATCTTTCGTATGTATTTTTCCCACAACTCCATCCTTATATGTTGTTTTAACGGGCAGGTTCTCATTTTTTCAGAAATATCACTCATTTTTTCATCTCTCTTTCCGCAACAAACAAATTCTCTAAAATCTGTTCCATATCGTCTGCAGAAACAAGTTTATTTAATATTAACGCCGAAGCGACTAATAGTTTGTTTAAGTTTTTTGTATTCGGTTTTCCTAAACGATTTTTTGTATTAATAATTAACAGGTCTTTTTCACTCATAAATAACTTTTTACTTTCTGCTAGTTTCTTAAATTGAACTTTGCCATCAAATTTTGAACCTTTAATAAACTTTTTGAAAATACTCTGAAATAGCACTTCAATATTTTCTCTTTTTTGTTGCCCTTCAGCTTTAATCACAGAAAAAACTTCATCATGTAATTTATTATGTATCCATTTTATCATCGCTAAATATGTGTCATCCGTCTCATTGAAACTACTTCTGTCGATATTAAGGGCACCCGATAACCCTTCAACAAAAATTTCCCCAGTTATTTGTTCAAATTTAGGGCCTTCGTGAAAAGGATATTCAAGAAAATTTACATCATACATACCAACGGCCACACCACCTTCTCTGACTAATACGCCCTGCATACTTTTAGGCCTTATTTTACCTCTAAAGATCAAATAACCACTTATTTTTTTATTTTGTAAATATTTTTCCTCTTTCCATTTAAAAATCTTTCTTATTTCTTCATTTTCATCTTTGAAGAAGCTATCCTCATATGGTTTGGTAATTTCAAGTCCATCAATTACAACTTTAAAATCGACCGCTTCAGCTATTTCATCAAAGTGTTTCAGGTCGCCTTTCTTAAATATATCTATTTTTGGATAACCAACAGGACAATAAACCGCCAACTCCCAAATTAACTTTTCATACGGGTATTGTCCATGTTTAATTTCCGATTCTTTTTCTCTGTATAATTTTAGCAACTCCTGAAAGTTCGCGCAGTATTTTTTTTCCTTTGTCAAACCTACATACCCATCTAGCATTTGTCCCGATAATTTTTTTTGAACAAAGTCCCGCGTTTGTTCTAGTTCGATTTTAGTAAATTGCTTGTCTTTCATTTTTTCATCATACTTTATTTTTTTAAGTTCGCACACCCCAATTTGAATTTGTTCTTCCTTTTTGGATTTATTTTCCTTGTCTTTTCTTTCAATTTTCTCTTCATCTTTTATAACAGATCTTTCAATACCATCAATTTTTTCCACTTCGAATTGGTCAAAGTCGATAAGTGCCTCAAATCCATCAACGGAACCCTTCGTTTTACTTGTAATTCTTACTTTTTTACACAATTGGCCAATAGCTAATAATCCAATTCCATAATGTCCAATTGTTTTTCTAGTATGAATATTTGCTTTTCCTTCCATTTTAAAAGAATCGCCGGCGGTTTTATCACTTAGTCCTATGTGCTTAATGATGTCATTATACTTTTCCAAAGTCATCCCTTTGCCGTCATCAGTAATAACAATTTTTTCAAATAACGGAAACCCGGAATTTATTGTTACATTTAATGCACCTGCATCATGAGCATTGCTAATTAGTTCTTTTAATGCTCCCGCCGGTGTCCGATAAATACCTCTACTAATATGACGTAATATTCTTGCGCTGACCATTATTTTTGCTTGTTCAATTGGCATTTTTTCTCCTTCAACATTTCATTTGCAATTCAATCATTATAACAAAATATCAGACATTGTACCAAGCAGAATTTAATCGAACCGAGTGTCGAACCGAGTGCCAAGCATTTATCTCAGATTCGAAAAATAAAGCATCAGTAGAGTAGAACACAGGCGCAGTTTTAGGGCTGTTCCCGGACTTTAGCCGCACGCGGCTGGTTCATCCCACAACAGTTGCCCTATTTCCGCCTGCTCAATCGATTTAATACTATTCCTCGTAATAAAGAGCATCTAAAAAAGCAGCTCGATACTTATAGACCTTTGCTTCCTCTTCATTTTTTTTAGTTAAATCATTCCACCATTTCGATTTTTCTATATTGCCGATAATTTCATCCCAATAACGTTCATACGACATTTCGGATTGCTTGATAGCAAAATTTTGTGAAAGTAATCTTTTATTTTTGTTATCTAAACAAACAAAAACATCAGGTCGTTTCGTAGCAAGCAATCTCGTTGCGGTCGCCATCCAACTCCCTGACTTAAATGTTTTTTTGTAATTAAGTACAAAATCTTTAAAGTTTTCCGACGACACTTTACCTTCAAAGGGAATTGCATTAATGGCATTTCGGACATTTTGATCATTATCATTGATTGCCTTTTTAAAAAGTCCAGCGCCCATCATGCTACCGAACCAGCCCCAGTTGACTTTTTCTTCTATCCCGGCAAACCCGGCAATTTGCCTTTTAATCTTTTTGTCCATTAATCCAAAGTCCTGCGTTTTTTTAAAGTACTCTTGCACTTTATTCATCATATCTATGCGGTTTTTATACCCGTGTTTATCTTCTTTTACTCCTTCTATAAACTCATTCCATGACATATCTTTTACCGGTGCCTCTTTAATATCCTTTTTCGATTTTACAAATGGTTCCATTAGTTTTCTTGTGTATTTGTTTTTTTCAGCCCATATCTTTTTATACCGGCTAAACTCAGTCCTTGTAAAGCTCTTTGCTTTTTCCCAACTTTGATTGACGACTTCCATTATGGAATCAAACACGATGTTGCTTTCAGAAGTAATCATAATCATTGTTTCGGTGTTTTCAGTAAATGCCGATTTTGTAAAGTTTGCGCTGCCGATAAAGGCCACCCAATTTTTTTCATCATTTAAAAATAAATATGTTTTAGTATGAAATGTTCCTTCCGGTTGTTTAATAAACTTAACTTCATTTAATTGAATCGCCCTCTTGATAAAATACGGATGTGTTTGATAAAAATGAAGACCCACAGCAATTTTCTTCATTTTATTTTGATTTTTAAATAACAATTCCGAAACATCAAAGTTCTTTCCAGCCCAAGCGACTGCCCAATAATACTGGTTAAAACTTGCCATAGCATCAACAAATTTGGTCTTGAATTTTTCATTTTCTAAAATTTCTATCATTTTTTCCTCCTAATTTCTATGCGAAAAGAACCAGTGCCAGTAGCGTATAACACAACCGCAGTTTCAGGGCTGTTCCCGGACTTTAGCAGCACGCGGCTGATTCATCCCACAACAGTTGCACTATTTCCTGCATCCTCTCATCAAACCGTACTTGAGGTTTTCCCTCATACGGCTTTCCGATAGCGATTGATAACGCAAATTTAGGGGCACGCCGTCGCATTAGTTCTGCTTTGGCGTGCAAGCAAGTCCCTATATTTGCGTTATCGAGAAACGTTCTTCTTTTTCACCGCGCTTGATGCCACGCCTGCGGATGAACCTCACGAACACGCCTTACGCGCGAAAGCAAATTTAGGGACAGTCCCTATATTTGCGATATCGCTGTTGTCAATTCCCCCGTCCCGTCTTCCTCTTTTTCCCCTGCGTTGCCGCCGCCTGGGATTCGGGCTGGGCTGGCGTGGGCGGGGGCCGAGCTGGGAAAACCACAGGAACTAATCTCAGTCCTTTACTTGAGAGTTGACAATCTTTTCCCAAGGTTTAATTTCATCTCATCCAATTACTCCCGTGTTTCCCACGAGGTTGCTTATTTATACATCCATGCCCTCATGCAATAAATTATACCGTCACGGTGGATCCACTTTAGCGTGTAAGCTTTGCCACTCTACAAAAATGTGCTTTTTTTACTGGCGTTGCCTATAACAAAACCAAACGGCAAAACAACTCTCTACAGACCTACATCTAACTTAGGCCGATTTGTCTGACAAGTTAGTGTCCAACACAAGGATCACAATCTCAATAACACGTTTGGCATCTTTCTCAAATTCAAATAAATGAATTTCAAGTGCAGAAAAAATTGTTTCCGTGTTTTCAATGTTTTGGATGAACATTCCAGACAGTTCAATCAAAGCGGCTTGGGCTTCTTTTTTAACCATGCTGTTTATTTCCGTTATTTTATTCCTCCATTTCAAGAACAATTTCGAATTGTCATTCTGCAAAAATGAATTTTGGATTGGTATTTTAACGCTTCCAACATCGATGACAGAATCCGAAGTCGGGAGTTGATTAAAAAATAACGGAACAACACCCCGTTCATAGCCTATGACTAGATCGGTTAAAAATGGGTCTTTTGAAACGGAACGACTTGTCGGGAACCATATCGTACGTAAATCGATCAATTCGTTCGTCGATTTATTTATCATCAAATCAATTGCTTCCTTTGGAATACAGGAGCCATAAATGTCAAACATTGTCCCTTCGCCTTTCTTATTCGTCTTCGAATCAACCAAAATATATTTTGGCAAAACGTCCGCCGGTCCAGACATCTTAATTCCCCGCAAAATTTTGGAATCGTCATTATGGACATTATTTCTTATCGCCTCTCCGTCGATTGCTTTATCTATTTTTCTAAAAATAAACGGGAATGTCTTTGGAAATAACCAGTTTGCAGGTATTGGAAAATATTTAATTTTCACTTCGACATCATAAGGTGTAGATGTTGACATGAGAAAATGATCTGCTATCCGCCTGTATTTTTTAGAAAATTGCAAAAAAGTTTCGACATTATCCGTTATTGCCATGAAAGACAAGTTAGAACCGGAACGCACCAAAGCCAATAATTCTGTTTGCCAAGAAAAATACCAAAACATCAAATATGTCATCGCGTATTCAGGATTATAACTTATCAATTGTTCGAGACTTAACAACAAATCAGCAAGTGTATGTGCTGGGGCTTGAGCCGCGGCAATTTCCTTATTAATCGCGTTACGGTTTCTTCCAATAACCGGGACATAGTCATCCAAACGATACTGTTTACAAACACGTTCAGATTCATCAAGAAGCGATTTGGCTTCAATAAATTCGCCATTTTTCCATAGGACTGATGCTAAATTAATTTTCATTTCGACAATAAGATCATTAAAACTTCGTCCATCAAGCAAAGTCAAAGATTGACGGTATTCTAAAATAGCCTCGTTCAAAAGGCCTTGCAATCTAAAAAAATTAGCTCGTAGTCCATGATATTTGGCCAAACCGTAAACATTTCCTGTCTTTTCATATATATCTCCCGCCAAATTCACCCATTTCAGCGCTTCGGAATTATCTCCAATTTTCATATACAGATTTCCTACGGTTTCCATAAAACGAGCCCGGCTTTTCGGAAAAACAGATTTTTGCAATTGTTTTTGAATTAAAACAATTGCTCCAACCAGTAAAGAACGCCTTTTCTCTTCATCGCCTTGCAAAGTGAATTTCTCGGATTCTTCCACAATTATTGCAATTGAGTGTTCACTCAAATCATTTTTTTCTACAAGATCCTTCGCTTGGTTCAGCAACATATTTATTTGCTCATCTTCAGCAATAGCTTCAAGAATTGCTTCGTCTACATTCTTTAATTCCTCTGAGATTTTTAGATAAAATTTATCCAACTCATTGTCGGGTATGCCGATTTTTAATCGAGAAATTTTTTGATTTATATCATTTTTTGCTTTCTTGATTTTCAGCAGACGAAGAAGATCTGCTTCATATAGAATATAGTCAACTTGTTCGCTCGGGTTATCAGATTTTTTTATATTTTCCACAGCTCGCAGCATCGTGGCAAACGCCTCTTCAATTTTGTCATGTTTACTAAATAAGCGAGCAATCCTTTCGTAAGACCTCGCGATCCATTCATAGTTTTTGATATTTTCGAATATTTTCAAGGCTAGCTTGTAAGAATCAAACGCTTTTTGCCAATCTGCATTTAGACAATACGTCTTACCGCGTAACAAAGAGATTTTTGCTATATCAAATTTTTCATCTGAATCATTATATAGTTTCTCGGCTTTTTCGAATAACACCAAAACTTCTTGTATATCCCCAGTCTCCTGATATATTTGGGCCAAATTAACGTAACAAACTGCTATATTTATATCGTTATGTTTTTTATCTTTACTTTCCGCGATAAGGTTATTTTGAAATAGTAATTTCAAAGCTTCATTCAACCTTTCAATACCGCTATCATGCTTACCCAAAATTCGCTCAAGAATACTAATCGAAATAAGCACAGATACCAGTTCCTCGGAATCATTGATGCCTCTTGAAGATTCAAGAGCCAAGTAAAGCACCGACTGCGCTTCATCCAATTTTCCGGAAAAAACGAGTAAATCTCCAAGATCATTAACTATTTTAGTTCTTTCTTTAATGTCGCTTATGGACGTTAAAGAAAGCGCTTCGCGAAACAATTTTTCCGGCCTTTCAAACTCATCATGTTTTTGATAAAGCGCATAAGCAAGTGCAGACCTGACTTTAATTTTTGCTTCAACACTATTTGAGATATCCGAGTCACAGAGAGCGCCCTCAAGGATTGCAATCGCGCCCGTAAAATTTCCCGTGCCAACGAGTTCTTTAGCTTTATCAAGCTTGTTTTTAATCGGCGCTGTTATTGGTGATTTTTCCAAAGCATCGGTTTCCGGGCGCAATAGGGAAATAGTTTCAATCCATTTAATAAATCTGTTTTCGTGCTTCTTTTTCATTTGCAAAAGTATTTCTTCAGTATAAATGTCGGGTCTTGAATCAACCAAAAAATGGTGTTCTCCACAAAATAGAATCAAGTTTTTATGTGAGTTTTTGTTTGCGCACTGGGTTTGAGAATTTCCCCGCGGTCCTTTATGTTTTGCGGAAATTATATGCGCTATCTCTCCGCTAAATACTGGTTCTGCGCCATGTTCGCTGATAGTTATCAAATTTTTTCCGCATCCAGTGTATGCGCATCTTCCGCTTGACTTTGCTAAAAGAATTTTCACCTCATTAATCGGTATGTCTGCCATTTAAATTTGCCTTAATAACAGTTTCAAACAGGTAAAACATGTGCCGTTAATCAAAGATTTTCCCATGCCAGTCATTATCAGCTCCAGGTGTTTTAGTTGTTGATCCTATAAGGTCACGAGTATATTATACATCTTTCCAATATGTTTTGCACCCCAAAATTTGCAAGCAGTTTAAATCTTGAAATTGTTTTCAATCATCTTATGTTTACCCGATAACACAAATTTAGTGTGGTCTGGTGTGGTCTGGGGTCAACTTGCTTATAGCTTTTATAATTTATTCCCTACCCAAAATCCAAATCTAAAACAGACATTCCTCCACTTTTCTGTCGAGATCCTCCGCACACTCATGGCACTTATAATTTGAATTTTTCATCTTTAAAACTATCATCAGCTGTCATATAGTCTTCTTCGCCCTCTTTTAATTCTTTAGGCGCGAGCTCTTGTCCTCTTGAATACTCTTTTATTTTGCCTTTTTCAACGCATTCCTTGTAGTCAAAATTCATTTTTCACTTTCCCAGAGCGTTATTCCCCGCATCACCTCATTATAAAATACAGCGTCATTCTTTTTTATATCGGCCAATTCCACGGCCCCCGCAGCCTTTGCCTGTATTTTTCGTCTGCTTTTGAATTTCCCGAGGACTTCCAGGACGCTTTCCTTTTCTTCCGTTGCTATGAAAAGGTCATAATCACTGTCAAAGCCGTCTTCACCCCTTGCCGCGCTGCCGAACAGGATGATTTTTTCGGAGTATTCCTTCAGCTTTTCAACAAGAGGCCCGATGTCTATGACATTTTTAAGTGCTTTGAATTGTTTTATCTGCGGATTTTTGTGGTTAAGCCTGTAAGTGAAGGATTTCCCTTTTTTGTCCGCCGTCACATACGAAACGGCTTCAAACTCTTTAAGCGCCAGGTATACCCCCATGGTGCTTATGCCGGTGGCGGATTCTATTTCCTTGGCCAGGATGCCCTCCCCGGGACGACCGGAAATATACGACAGGACTTTCAGACTGTTTGTGCCCTCAAGTAAAGGGTTTTTATTGGTCATTTTTACCGCCTTATAATTTATTATGCGTACTTATAATTTATTTTATAAACATATAATATATTATAAGTTATGTTTTGTCAATTAAATTATTGATGAAAGTGGTGCTGCTTTAATTTCTTGTCAACAATTTGCTCAGTTGACTGAGCAAATTGTTGATGGTAAAAACACGGGATTACGCAAATTCAGAGCCAATCCCTGCAGTTCCGACGGGGGCTATCTACCGCTTTAAGGTTTACCCCTAACCTCTCATATTTATCAGCCAAAAAACCTTGAAGCAGATACCGCCCAGGTTAAATTACTTTCTTTTCTATATGCATTTTCTTTTGCCGTAACCTGAACAAACGGTATTTTACCAAGCTTTTCAGAATTTGTGATGTGATGCGGATCTATCTTTGTTTCATTCAGTTTGGCCTCAACCAACAAATACGGGACATTGTTTTTTGTGATAAGAAAATCGGTTTCTTTACCGTCCCTGTTGCGTACGAAATTAAGGGCGTATTTGCCGCTTCCCGCGTCATTCCACAGGTCCACACGGGCAAGCAGTTCGAGCGCAGTGAAGTTTTCAAACCTGGCGGCTTCATCAGCTATGTAAATTAGTCAAGACATTTTTACATACGTGTGTAATAATGCCGTTTCAATTTGTTTGTGCGCTGCCGCGATAACAAGGGGCGGTCCGGGGTCAGTAGAGTAGAAGACAAGCGTAGTTTCAGAGCCGTTCCCGAATTTTCGCCGCGCGTCGGCCTCTAAGCCGTCTTTCAAACCCGGTTTCAAATGCCCACGTTCGGGTGACGCAGCGCGTCACCCCTACGCCGCATGTAAGATCGACATTACAGCGTCTTTTTTTCCTTGTTCATAAAGAAACTCTGCAGGCTCAGCACATCCAGCGTCGTCCTCATGTCTTTGGGCATCGGCGCCTCTATTTCCACGAACTCGTTCGTCCTGTAGTGCATGAACCTTATCTTGCCCGCGTGCAGAGGCAAACGGCCTATGATCGGCGCGGCCTTGCTTTTTTCTTCGGCCTGCTTCCTGATCTTTTCAAGCATTTCCTTCGATATTTTTGGCTTTATTTCCTGCTTCTTTTTTGTCTTGAAATTCTGCGGTTCTATTTTTTCTTCCCTTTTTCCCAGGTTAAGTATTGCCTCTTTCCTGTTGTACAGCGGATCGACCACGAGCGGGTGGCCTATCGCGGCCAGGTGCACCCTGATCTGGTGGGTGCGGCCGGTCTTGGGGGTAACTTCCAGATACGTGTATTCCCTGTATTTTTCAAGCACCTTGTAGCTGGTAAAAGCTTCCTTGCCGTTGCGCTTATCTACGACCATTACGCCTTTTTTCTTTTTTAAGGGTCCTATCGGCAGGTTTATGTTGCCCTGCGCCTCATCAAACCTTCCGGTTACCAGCGCGTAATATGTTTTTGATACCCCGCCTTCTTCCCACTTTATGCTCAAGTCCCTGTGCGCTTCAGGATTTTTAGCGAATATTATGGCGCCGCTGGTGTCCTTGTCGAGCCTGTGCACTATGAAAATCTTGCCGTATTTTTCGGTCAGCATGTCATACAGGTTCGGCAGGTCCTTGTTATACCTGTCGGGTATCGCGAGCATACCTGAGTCCTTGTTTACAACCACATAATCGTCGTCTTCGTATATTATTTTTTCTTCGATTCCCATTTTTTCACCTTGATTTTTATCCAGCCAACACCCGGATTGTTTTATTTATGATACTGTCGGAAAACCCCTAAAAGCCATCGTTAGGGGTCGAATAATATTCGACCCCTACAAATATCTGCCTGCACTTGTAGGGGCAGCATATCATGCTGCCCGCCCTTTGCTGGCTTTTCCAACAGTCTCTACATCTATACACTGCGGCCGCATTATTTTATTTTCTTCTGTTCCCCAAACATAAGTTTGCCGAGGAGTTCCCCCAAATATGACCCCACAATGGCGCCCGCAAGCGAACCTATTAGTATTGCTTCACCGTATTTACCGGGGGATTGCCCGCCCACCCTGTATCCCATATAACCGCCTGCGCCCATCAAAAGCGCGCCTGAAATAACCATGGTTGTCCTTGCACCGCCGGATAAATTCAGTTCCTTTATGGTCTCAAAATCCGGGTCCATGGGCCCGAAAGCCGTGGCGGTTGCCACCCCGCCTATTAACGCCCCGGCGAATACGGTCAATGCCACAATCCCGGTATTACTTACAGTCGACCATATATCCGTTTTTGTTTTGTATACGGCCATAGAGTTGCTCATTATACCGGACCTGCATGCGAGATAGATCCCCGCTGCCATACCGCACATTTCTATGGGCTGCAGAAATGACATGTCCTCATTTTTTACAGTCGGTTTATATAAGTCCTGCGCCCCTGAATCCGCGCCCATCCAGCTTTCGGTCGTATCGGCTGCTGTAAGCGGCGCGGAAATGATCACCAAGGCGAGCATTATACAGGCTGCTTTTCTAAGACCCACAAAACACCTCAATTAAAAAAGGGCGGCGCATAGCACCGCCCTTTGATATTTTATCAGGCGTATTATTTGAAATACATCCCGCCGTTCCTTACGTTAGTCATGGACTTTCCGTTCATCTGGTCATAACCTATGACACTGCCGCCCGGTTTTCCTACAAGCAGGAACTCGGTTATAGCCGCGTTTGCGTATTTGTACCCTTCAAAAACCTCGACAATTTTAGCCTTTATCGTGTCGCCGGGTTTTATCATCATCGGCTTTTTAAATTTTATATCCTGCCAGTTTGTGGAATCATAAAGTTCTATCAGGCAGAAAGGTTTGTTATTTTGGTATATTTTCATTATTTTAACCCTGGAATTATTGAACCAGTCTTCGTGTGACTTATTATATCCGTTAATGATCTTAAGCCCCGTGCATTTCACGGAGTCAACTCCGCCTTCCTCAATCGCCGAAAAATAGATCGGGTCCATATACAGGGTTAAACTCTCGCCTTCGCCGTAACCGTCCTTATTCTCAACCCACGCCGTATACGCGTTTAAATCGTTGGTGTCCGTCGGGAAGTGTTTTTTCTTTTCCATGGAAGTGGATGCCTTGACCCTCCAGTCCATGTAACGGTGCAGCGTATCAACCTGCCCCAGCTCGCCGGTTTTTGCGTCCATAATACGCAGGTCATTGGTGTAAGGAACTGCTTTGTATTTTGGCAGCGGCGGTTTGACGGGAGCGGGAACTTTTTTTGCCGCAGGCGCGGGTTTTGACTGTTTTTGCGCGGTCACTGTCTGCGGCTGCGCTGCGGTGTCCCCGGGCATCTGGTCCATTCCCTCGAGCCCTGTTGCCCCTTGCTCCGGTGCGCCTGAATTATCAGGCATAAGCTGCCCTGGATCCTGCGGAGTCCCTCCCGGCGTTCCAGGAATGTCAGGCATGGCCTGTGAAGCGTCCGTCGAGATACTGCCCTGCACGGAAACATCACCCTGCGGCGCTTTTGCGGGTGATGCCGTATCATCAGACAATAGTTGCGAGGCATCCATAGAAATATCCCCCTGCACGCCGACGCCGGCTGACGGATCGGCAGGTTTATCCTCGGCAAATATAGGCAAAGAAATAATCAATAATAAAGATAATAATAAGAGTACCGGTTTTTTCATCCTGCCCTCCATTTAGAAATAGCATATCGAATACCAAAACATCAATGAATATGATTATATCACGGTTAATAATGTAGTCAATTACTTAAATTGCGGAATGTGGATTACGGATATACTGTAGGAAGTCCCTATAAAACCATGAAATCCCTTATCGTGTCCGGCACGGATGAAATTTTTACCCGCTGGGCAGGATCAAATAATCCTTTTATATATATAATAATGATGCAGCACCCCGTTTTTATCCACTGTTTCCCCCGGGGTTTGCTGGTAGTTTGTCTTGTAAAACTTTTTGTTGTTAAATTCCTGATGGAACGGTATGCCCACGATTATCTCATCGCCTTCTGATTTCGCATGCGACATGAGCCTGGAAGTTATGGTAATTGTATTGCCGTACACATTCAGGCTCTTTTGTCCGGCCACATCCACCTGCGAAAGAAGGTCCTTGCCGTTATTCACGGCTATGCGTATCTTCCATTCCTTGATCTTCTTTTTTTTGTTCTCGGCGTTTATCAGGTGAAGCTTCTCGATAAATCTGGTGGCAAACTTGAAATTGACGTCTTCATCCTCCCGGTCTCCCAGGAAACACACATATGCCCCGTCGCCCACCAGTATCAGGAGATAATTACTGTAATCTACCAGCAAATCGTTGAATATGGAATTAAACTGGGGTATCCAGTGGTTACGCTGTGTTTCAAGATCAGCTTCAGTGCTGGAACGTATATCAAAGCTGACGCATGCGTTGTAGTAAATCTTTCCCGGCTCAAGCTGCCGGGCCAGGCCTTTGGTCGCATAGAGGTTTTTTGACCCGGCCTGGGTTTCCTGCGGTTCTTTCGCGTCTATGGTTACTTTATACTTGAACCCTTCATAATGCTCGGCGTCTTCAGGGAATAAAAAGCCGTTATATTTATAAAAAACCGCCAGCGCGTCAGGACCCGCTGTTTTCAGCCATGTATTTATTGACGCCCTGTCAGACTTGGCTGTCACAACAAAATAAACAATATCGCCATGCCTGAGTTCCTCCCCTACGCCGTACTGCATCATACGGATCTCAGTGCTTCTTTTCATGAATGTGCCCGCCATGGAAGCCTTTGATATCTTGGTTTCCTGCTTGCTTACGCTTTCAGGCGGCCACCCGTCAAATATGCGCCAGTTGTTCCTGTCCCATTTTATATGGGCCTGTATGCGCGATAGTGTACTTTTCTCGTCCGAACAAAGTTTTACATCCAGGCCGTCAATATCCCGGCCTATGATGTAAGTTTTATTTTTATCCGAAAGTTCGAGGGTTTCCTGTTTGCCGCATACGCCGCAATTGAAAGTAAGTTTCACGTTCCGCATCCTCCGCATTTTAGGTTCTGGTATTGGACAATTATAACACAAAAAAGTTTTCATCGGTTTTTTTTATTTAAACCGCGGCAAAAAAGTTACAGCCTGTTAATTATCTTTTTTGCCATATTCACCGCCGCCTTTACAGCCTCATCTGCGGCAATTGAGGCAACCCCATCTTTGGTGGAACGGATCGCATAATTTTTCTTTCCAAGCGGTTTCCATGAAACAAAATTCCAATATGGTTCGGGGTAGAGCCCGAGAACAGGCACGCCGAAAGCACATGCGGCATGTACCGCGGATGTATCGGGCGACACCAGCATATCGGCTGCGGCAATATCAGTTAAAAATCCGTTCAGGGACCCGCCCCCAGGCGGCATCAGCCTTTCAGCAGGCAGTTTTTCCCTGAGTACAGCCGCAAGCTTTTCATCCGCAGGCGCGTAAAGGACCCTCAGGTATACTTTTGGCGATACCCTGAGCAGGGACTTTGCAAGCGTTTCCCACTTTTCAAGCCCCCAGTAGCGGGATTCATGGCCGGCCGAGATATTCAGCGCGACTATTGCCCCTTTTTTTTTCGTTATTTTATCCTGCGCCATTTTAACGTTGTCAAGGGAACCGTGAGCTAATGAAACAAAAGGCTTCATTTCATTTTTATTTTTGTTTATTCCGAGCGCCTGCAAATAAACTCCAAGCCTGTCAAGGACATGACTTTTTTCCTTTTCCAGGGTCGGCACGGTAATATCAAAAACGCCCGTGCTTTTTGAGTTTTTAAAAGCCATGCTTTGTTTCGGCCTTATCAGGCGCAGCGCAAGCAGCGACCTGCGGGACGGCTCGTCATTTAAGTCGGCCAAAAGGTCCCACCCGCGTATTCTCTCGGTCAGCGCAAGCAGGGGCAGGGTCACGGGCAGCCAGGTTTTGAGGATATTTATATCCTTATTATATTTAAAAAGTTCCCTGCTCCTGGGCAGGGTTATGAGGCCTATTTTAAGGTTTGGATAAGCGCGCCTGACGCGGTTGATAAGCATGCTTGAGACCATCATATCCCCGAGCTTGCCAAGCCTGACAAACAGGACGCTGTTTATCTTTTTGAGGTATATTTGCTGTTTGGATTTCATGGAAGGATTATAAGGCATTTATTAAGGCCTGTAATAATAAATTTCCAGCAGCGGCCTGTAATTGGGGTCCGTCGATTCCGACGAAGACATGCGGAAAGCGTTCGCGTCATTTACCTCATCAGCGGCGATCAGGATCAACCCATGGTTGCCCGAAGGGCTGTTTATCCATCCTTCGACAACCGGATTGCTCAGCGTGAATGTGAACGACTGAAAACCGCAGTCAATGGCGAGCGGGTCGCTTGCGGGCGACGCCTGGTAATCGCCGCCCTGCGCGGTCCAGGGCGCGGATCCGCTGCTGTTCCATGTTGCAGTTCCGGTTGTCGTAACATTGCAGCCGTTGCCTTCAATAAAATCCGCGGTCAAGGGGTAAAAAAGCTGGCTTATTCCCCCGGCGCAATAAAATTTTTGCACTGTTATTGTGCTTTTTACCACATATACCCCGGTGCTTATGGAAGAAACATCATACTTCACCAGCGAGCGGAGTATTGACGTGGCCAATACACCCGCGCCATAACCTGCACATCCGCCCCAATTGGAATCCGGATAGTTTTTATATATTTCGGCATCAGCCACTCCGGCGTAGGAAGCGTCGGGATAAACCCCCCGCCTGAAACTTTCATATAAGGGCGTAATCGTAGGCGACGCCGTTGCTGTCAGAGTCGGCGTTGCTGTTTGTGTAATGGAAAAAGTTGGGGAAACAGTCTCTGTTTGTGTAATGGAAAAAGTTTGGGAAACGGTCTCTGTTTGCGTGATGGAAAAAGTTGGGGAAATAGTTTCCGTCACAGTCGCCGTCCCGATCGCTGTATCGGTCGGCTGTATCAGCGGCGAAGACGGGTTATGACTCTTGGCGCATCCTGATACGACAAAAGAAATAACCGAGATTATAACCATTCCGTAAAGCATGTTTTTCATGTTGCCTCCTTAAAAGCATTGTCAACATCCCGTTTGGTATCTTAAACCGTTTCTCCCGGTATAAACGCGCAATCTAATCCCTACGCAAACCCAAGTTCATTATATCCTGCTGTTGGCATGAAGTAAATAAGAGATTAAGCTGCGGGCCGGATTTAAGAATTAAATGTAAGCAGCAATAAATTTCCTGATAGTTTTATGGTACCAACCGTTTTCCTTACTCCTAAACCCTTCCTCCTTACCCTTCCAAATTTTCATCAGAAAATTTGGCCTTCTGCCCCGGCCAAGTGTGCGCTGTCGCGACGATTACAACCCCTGCCACCACGACAATAAGGGCGCCTATCTCGGACGCGCTGATCTTTTCTTTTAAAAGTATGGCGCCCAAAAATACCGCTCCGATCGTATTCACGTATGCGTAGCTTGACGCAAGCGCCGGCCTTGCATTCTGCAACACGTACATAAATGAAGAAAATCCCACCATGCCGCCCACGATAATTAAATATATAAGCGCTGTTATGGATTCAGCCGAAGGGTGTATGTTGAAATTCTGGCGGAGTAAAACGGCCGTGATCAGGCTCGCCAATCCGCCAAAGAACATCTCAATACCGCTGCCCATAAAACCGGAAGGCACCCGTATCTTTTTGCTTAACACAGAACCGAATGACCATATCATGGCTGATAATATAAGGACGAGCCCGCCGCTTAGGTTCCCTTTTGCCGTGCCGCCAAGGTTTAATATCAATATCCCCGCAAAACCCGTGATAATGCCGAGCCATTCTATCCTGCTTGGCCACTTCCCGAAAAACCCGGAGAACAGGCACATCCACAAAGCGCCGGATGATACGGCGATTGCCGATACGCCTGAATCGACAGTCTGTTCGGCAACGCATAACAGGACGTTTGACATAAGGAACAGTATTGTCCCTATCAGCGCCGCTGCGAGCCATTCCTTTGGGGCAGGCTGTTTTTCCCCGCGCATAAGCGCAAGCAGGTACATAAGCATCCCCGCAATTATAAAACGGGACGAGGTCATAATCAAAGGAGGTATGGTCCGCACAGCCACGCGTATGGCAAGGTACGTGGACGACCAGGTTGTGTAAAGTAAAATAATGGAAATTATCAATAACACGGGGTTCTTTTTCATCCATGCCCTTTCACAATGCGGGACTTTTTCAGGAACCAATGATGGGCGGCACTATCACTTGATATACTGTTCTTTGGCCGTATTTTGAGCCTTGGTTTAACTTAACCAGAACCTTATGCCGATCCCGCCACCCGGCGCGAAATGCACCGATGGTATTACGCTTATACCCGGCTCTACCTGTATAAAAACATCTATCGGCGCGCGCCTTGGTATCCATGCTATTCCCAGCGGCACCTGTATGCCCGCCGCAATGCCTCCGGGCGCGAAAGATGCCCAGCCCTTTATGCCGAAATACAGCGGGAACTTATTGTTATCCGCCTCAATGAATTCAAAATTGTGGATCAAATACGCCGCGCCCAGGCCCATTGCCCCGTAATTTAAATCCCAATTCGCGTCAAACTGTAACGCGTTGTTGCGGCTGACCCAGTTCTTTATGCTCAGGCCGTTTGTTACTCCCAGCACAATGCCGATCCCGAACCCTTTTGCGCCAAGATAGGATTCATCGGAAACCTCATGCCCGCCGATCCTGACCTTTGCCGCGAGTCCGGCGCTTAAAGCAAACAATAGAACCACGATAAACAAAATTGGCTTTTTCATTTTTTCCTCCAATAATTTTTTTCAGTTCCCGTCCGGTAGCTTAACACATTACCATATATATCCATCTTTTTTCAACAATTAACTCCCAAATCTAATGTCCGGGCTTGCTTGCCACAACCACTATCTGCGGAATGCCGTCTGACACCGGGTTGCCGCTGTAATCCCCGTAAATTTCATCCACCCTGAAACCGGATGAAACAAGCAGTGCCCGCAGCTCTTCAGGCCTGTATATGCGCTGGTGAAACTCATGCTCGGCTTCCAAAGCGCCCTTTGCGTCCCTTATTTCCATGCTCGAATGCAGTATGCCGTCAGTCTTGTCAAAATCATTATTCTGCCTGAAGCTGTAACCGTCCCGCCTTTTTTCCTCGCCCACGGGTTTCAAAAGCCTTGCCATGTAATCCCTGTTCATGCAGTCCACTATGAACTTCCCCCCGTATTTAAGGGCGCCGTACAGGCTGCGAAAAGCGTCGACCTGCTCCCTGTCGTTATAGAACCCGATCGAACAGAATGTGCACGCGGCGTAGTCTGCCTGGATCCATGAAGGTGTTACCCTGCAGTCCGCGGGTACGAGCGTCACGTCAAGCTTGTTTTGGTCAAAAATCTCTTCCGCCCTTTTTAAATATTCCACCATAAAATCAAGGATGGTGACTTTCATCCCTTTTTGCGCGAAATAAATCGATACCCTGCCCCAGCCGCCGCACCAGTCCAGTATATGCCCGCTCTGTGCCCCTAAAAGCTTGAGTGCGTCCTCCGCAAGCTGCCTGGTTTCATCCGCAGTATATTTCCAGCCCCAGTATTTTTCATAAAACCCGCTCTCAAAAAACCCTTTTAACCAGCCAATACTTTGCACTAATGACAGCTCCCAAACAGACTGATGGACCTGGAGAAAAACTTGTATAAACTGGACCCTTTATTTACCGTACAGTAATTTTACCACTGAAACTTCAGGCTGGCAACATGTAAAGCGGCGATTTTAGGTAACCGCGGCCTTGTTGACTAAATTGGAACAGGCTGTATAATAGGATGCGGCCATGGATCTTCAATATGGCTGATAAAAACCGGGAGGTTTGTTGATGGAATTCAAAATGCCCTTAACAGTCAAAGATCTGCTTGTTTCGCTTGTCCGCATCCCTTCGGTGAACCAATTCATAACAGGCGCCAAAGACGCGGAGCATGACCTTGCGGTATATATACAGGGTTGCGCCGGATCCTTTGGCCTGGAAACACGGTTATTAAATGTTCCCGGATGCGGCAACAACCTGCTTGTCTCAAAGGAATTTAATAGTTCGGCTCCCTGGATTATTTTCTGCGCGCATATGGATACTGTTTCAAGCGATGGCATGGACTTTGCCCCTTTCGGGGCAATGGAAAAAGACGGCAGGATACTTGGCCGGGGAGCCTGCGATGATAAGGGCTGCATTGCTGGCATCCTGTGGGCCCTTAAGGAAATTACATTGTCCGGCGGCCCAAACAACATCGCGCTCCTGTTCACCATTGACGAGGAACAGCACAGGAACGGGGCAACGGCCTTCGCCGAAACCCACCTGCACTCGCTTTGGTTTAAACCCGCCGGTGTCATAGTTGCTGAACCCACATCATTAAAGCCGGTTGTGGCCCATGCCGGCATAGCGCACTTTGCCGTTACGACAAAAGGCCGGGCGGCCCACGCTTCGGAGCCTTCCAAAGGGAGGTCGGCGATAAAAGATATGGCTACTGTCATGGATGCCCTGGAAAAAGAATATATAAACCGCCTTACCGCAGTTGATTCCCTGTGCGGCAAAGCGCAGTGCTCTATAAATATGATACACGGCGGCCGGCAGGTGAACGCCATACCTGATGAATGCACCATACGTGTGGACCGCAGGGTCATGCCGGGCGAAGATGTCGAATCCGTCCTGCCCGAGGTTGAAAAAGTCCTTCTGCGCCTGAGCCGGGCCGATCCGGCCCTGGATGTTTGCGCGCGCTCAGAATTCAAAGATGACCCGCTTGCGCAGGACATTAAGTCCCCCTTTATCACCTGGACGCTGGACGCGGTTAAAAAAACCGGCTTGGACGCCGTCCCAATAGGCGCGCAGTTTGCCACGGACGCGGGTACCTTAAGCCGGGCCGGACTGCCCTGCGTAGTGATCGGTCCCGGCGACGGTACGCTGGCTCATACTGCAAAAGAATCCATAGGCATAGATGAACTTGAAGAAGGGGTTAGGGTATTTAAGGCCCTGATGCTTCAGAATTTCCCGTCCGCCTGACAATGCAGCCTGCCTGGCGATATAAGCGCGGTAAAATCCGGTTCAAAATCACATAAAACAAATCCGCATAATTATCAGATCTTTACGGCCAGGAATATAATACAGGCTATGACCGAAACAGCCATAAGTAATGACGTAACTTTATGCGTTAATACCAGTGCCGGGTTGTCCTTCTTGACGACGGTCAATATTATCCCGGATATGATGTTTATCAGCAATAACACACCTGTGACATGCAATGATAGCATGGAATACAATTTTCCCGCGGTAATCCCGTGAAGTTTATAGACCGAAGCGCTTAATAGAACGACTATAAACAAAGACAGGATAATATGGCCGGCCATTCCCGCGGCTTTATAAGGCTTCCCTGCATGCCCAAGCCGGCTCCCCGCAAAGATCTGTGCCAGAAAAAATACGCCCAAAACAACCACGCTGAACATAACAGAACCCATAACATCTCCTTTTTAAATCAGATATTTGTAAAACAAAGAACAATGGTGAATTGCGCATGCTTATCCCGGATTTTATCAGAAATCCGAGTCCGGCCTATAGGAACGGTTTTTTTTCATCTGGCTGTTTTTACGCTTGTCCATAAGTATCTGCCGCTTTATGGAACGCGGCCTGCCTGCTTTTTGTTTGCGTATTTTCAGCGCCTCAGAGCGTTCGGAAAGCTGCACATTCTCGCGCTTCTTTTCGAGCCTGTCAGCCAGTATTTCCCGCGCGCGCACGCGGTTGAGCAGCTGGGAGCGCTCTTCCATGCACTTGACGTCCTCCGTGCCATATCTCAATCTAACCGCGCTCGAAACCTTATTTACATTCTGTCCGCCTTTGCCGCCGGAATGGATGAACTGCTCTGACAGGTCCGTCTCACGTACCCCTAATCTGGCAAGCCGCAGATTAACAGCTTCAAGACGCGTTAAAGAATGGCCGGAATCCATCAGGCGGACTTTCGTATGATAAGATCGGGTTCGATCTTTATGTGTTTAAATGTCTTTAATTTCCCGTCTATTGCATCTATCGCCATGTCAAAAGCCATTATCCCGATCTCATCGAGCGGCTGCCTCACGGTAGTGAGCGGCGGGTTCAAATGCCGCGCTGCGAGTACATCATCAAAGCCTATTACCGCGAGATCGTCAGGTATCCTTATGCCGAGTTCATTTGCCCGCTCCAAAAGCCCCATCGCGACCATATCGCCGGCGGCGCAAAAAACAGCGTCAAGGCCCGCGCCCTTTTTCAGGAAATTATCCAGGCTTCTTTTCCCATCCTCGTAATTATACGCATGAATGACCTCTATGTTTTTTTCCGGAAGTTCAAGCCCGTGTTTTTTCAGCCCGGAAATGAACCCTGCCCTGCGGTCGATCGCGGGCATATTAATATCCCTGCTCGGCGGCTGTATCGCTTCCCCCACTATCAATCCCGCATTTTTTCTGCCTGTTTTAATGAAATGCGCAGCCGCTTTTTCCGCGCCATAAAAATTGTCTATTATGATAGAGTGCGCGTCTTTCATCCTGTTCTCGATCAAAACGAGCGGTATCCCGGCTTTTTTGTAATGCGCGGCTGTTTCTTCGGACGGCTTTACGGTGAGCATTATTACAGCGTCCGCTTTTTTGCCGGTCAGGATCTTTTTAAGAAAAAGTTCCTTGACCTCCTGCTCGTTCCTTGTCGAGTAAGGGACTACCCCCTGCACGTACCTGTTGGCGTAAAAAGCCCTCTGTTCCAGCGAGTCAAGCACGTTTGAGATAAAAGGCGCCGCGTACCTTGTGGCTATGAACGCTATTGCCTCTGTCCTGCCTTTTGCGAGAACACGCGCGGATTCATTCGGGTGGAAATCCAGCTCTTCCATTATTTTCCGGATCCTGTCCTTTGTCGCCTGGGGTATCCTTTTATAATCATTTATGACCATAGACACGGTCGCTTTTGTCACCCCGGCTCTTTCGGCTATGTCTTTTATTGTAAGTTGTTTCATGCAATCTCCGTAAAAGTTTTTAAATCCTTTTACAAGCATTATAATGGGAGCCTTGGCCGTTGGCAAGGAATAATTATACCGGGCTTTCCCGGTTTTTGATCAGGGACGGCGAAATACGCCGTCCGCAAAACAAACTCAAGCCCGGGAACTCCGGGCACCTGCAGAAACAAAAAACACCATGGGCTCGCACCCATGGTGTTTTTTTACCGTTCCGGTAATTCTTTATATAATAAATTTATCTGGACATTATGACAGTGAAAAAGCCTTTGCTGGACCCGTTCTTTTCCTTTAATTCGACCTGTAATGTATAGGACCCGGCGGCAAGTTCATACCCTCCGGCTGTCCTTCCGTTCCATTTCACGGAATGCTCGCCTGTCGAGACATAATAAACCCCTTCAAGAGTTTGCTGCCATATCAGCCTGCCCGAGGTGGTGAAAATCCTCAGATAAACTACAGTGGAAGGGTCCGGTACATATATGTTCTTATCTGTACCGGCTGCGCTTACGCTGCTGTTAGGCACGATAGTGTACTTGAGTGTCGCGCCGCTCGCCGATGTCGCGGGATTTGGATATGTTATGACATTCGCAACCATAACCAAAGTTTGCGAAGTAGGAGGTTCCTGCCCCCATACGAGCGTCCCGCCGGAATAACCTGTGACTTTCATGGACTCGGTCCAGCTCTGTGAATTAGAGAAACTCCAGTCATTGGACTGCGTCATGTTTGACCAGTCTGATTTATTGAACCTCGCCTGTATCTCGACATATTCATTGGGCTGCAATGTTATATTGCCCGTAAATTTAAAGCTCAAATAACCGGTCTGGCCCCCCCTGTTTGCCTGCACAACCGAAGCCTGGACATTGGAGCCTACGGTCTGGCCCTGGGGCATTTTTCCCGCCCAGTCTACATATACCTGTACAGCCTGGCCCGTACAATCGCAGTTGAACCAGTATCTTACTTCTACATTGTTCAGGTTTAAAGCGGCAGTTCCGCGGTTTATTACCTGTATCTGGGGATGCGGGCTGCTTGTACTGTTGTTGGTATCGCCTTCCCTTAATTTTATCACAATTGAAGATATCCCCGTTCCCGGTGTAAATGTATAAGTCGCTGTAGGCAAAACCACGGTGGGACTGTTTGTTGGAATTGCAGTTGGCGGCACATTTGTGGGAATTGCTGTAGGAATTGCAGTTGGCGGCACATTTGTGGGAATTGCTGTCGGAATTACAGTTGGTGGCACATTTGTGGGAATTGCTGTCGGAATTACAGTTGGCGGCACATCTGTGGGAACGACCGTCGGGATTATTGTTGGCGGCACATCTGTGGGGACAACTGTCGGGACTATTGTTGGCGGCACAACTGTCGGAATAACTGTCGGGACTATTGTTGGCGGAACATCCGTCGGAACAACTGTCGGGACTATTGTTGGCGGCACAACTGTCGGAATAACTGTCGGGACTATTGTTGGCGGAACATCCGTCGGAACAACTGTCGGGACTATTGTTGGCACTATAGTAGGAATGCTTGTAGGCACTGTCGTTGGTGTTATCGGCGTACTTGTTTGCGTGATTGTCGCTGTCGGCGCCACGGGCGTGTTCGTCTTTGTGGAAGTATTTGTCGGCGCCACAGGCGTGTTTGTCTTTGTGAAAGTATTTGTCGGCGCCACGGGCGTGTTCGTTTTTGTGAAAGTATTTGTCGGCGCTACGGGCGTGTTCGTTTTTGTGAAAGTATTTGTCGGTGCCACGGGTGTGTTCGTCTTTGTGAAAGTATTTGTCGGTGCCACGGGCGTGTTCGTCTTTGTGAAAGTATTTGTCGTAACCGGCGTTGTGACAGCTCCTGAAGTGCCTACGAAGGACATTACGCTCTGCGCAGGCAGCGAAACGGTAAAACTGCCGCCGGAAACGGCCACAGCAGACTGCTGCACGAGATTGTTGCTCGCGTCCGTGATCCAGGGCGTAACCGACGTCGCAGAAATCCCGCTAAGACTAAACTGCTGGCTTGTGGCCGACGAATTCTGGTTTATTACGACTATCGCGAACTTGCCTGTTTTCGGATCCTGGTATGCCGAGCAGCTTAAGCCTGACGTCGGCGCCTCTGTGGCGCCTATGCGCACGTAGCCCGGCTTGACAAACTTGCTGTAGTTACCTATGGTATAGAGCCTCTTTGTCGGGTTGCCGCTGCTGTCGCACAGACCCTCATCATCGGAGTTCATGTTGACCAGCCACCAGTAGCAATAAGCGTTATAATTATTGTCCACGATGCATTTATGAAGCTGGTTGGCATAGTAGATGCCGCTGTCTATGGCGCCGCCGCTGGTTTTCTCCGAGGTCTCGGTCTCCCACATCTCGACTGTATGGCCGGCAGTTGTGGAATAACTGGCCGGCATCGGGTTTGGCCCGCCGCCGTACAGGTGCTGACCTACAGCCCTCACGTATTTCGCGGCGTTCGCGTCGCCCATGGTGGTCGCGGCAAGGCTCATGTTGCACGCGAACGACTCGGGCATCATAATTATATTATTGAAGCCAGCGGTCGCGAGGGTCGGGCCCAGGTATGTGCCGATGAAGCTGTCAAAGGCCGAAGCGGACCAGAGGCAGGAGTCGTAGGTGACATCGTAATCAGGCTCGTTCTGGACCGATAACGCGTAAAGGTTAAATCCATAAGTGCTCTTGCAGGCTTTGACGAAGTTCGTAAGATAAGTTGCATAGTCGCTGTAGTGCGAGGTGCTGAGCTGGTTGGTGTTGCTGCCAGGGTTGCCGTTGGTGTTGCCGGTATTGTTGCCGGTGGTCGCGTTGTTGTTCTTCCACTTTGCCGGAGGGCTCCACGGGCTGGCGAAGACCAATACGTTTGGGTTGATTTTCAGCGCCTGGGTTGCCGAACCACAGGCAGTACCCCAGTTGCTGTTGCCGGAATCGTCGACACCGAGGCGGATAATGGATAGCCCGGCATGACCGTTCACGGAATCGTCCGCCCAGAAAGTGGTCGCGAGCGAGGACGTGATCTTGCTTTCGACCCATTGGCTGCTTGCGCCGAAACCTGAGATCGTTTGGTATTTTGTGGCGGAGTTGATCGTCGCAGTTCCTGCAAAAACCTGTGAAGCCAGAGCCGTGAGAAGAACAAGTAAACCGGTTAACCATTTCCTCATTTGAACACCTCTTTTTTCTTTTTTTATATTTTTTCAACCTTATTTTTTACGCACACGTGTTCTTTTGTACATTTATAACACACGTGTGCGTAAAAGTCAAATTAATATATGATTTTTTGTACGATTTATTGCCTTGTTTATATGGTTGTTTATGGAATAATGTATTTTTTATATTTTTAGCACTGTGAACTTACACGTTTAAGTTGTTTTTCTTATGACAAGCTCCGGATAAAAAATTTCATCCTGCATTGCCAATCCTTTTTCTTCTATTGCCCGGACCGCGAGCTCTATTGCTTTCCTGCCCATCTCCGCGATCGGCTGCCTTATAACGGTCATGCCTGTGGCCTGCGCAAGAAATGTATCGTCCTGCCCTATTATGGACAGGTCGCCTGGTATTTTTATTCCAAGCTTCTGCGCTTCCATGATGATCCTCATCGCGTGTTCCTCGCCGGACGCCACATATAAGGCGTCTATCTTGTTCCTTAAAAAAAAGTTAAGGGCATTTTTATGCATTTCTGGCGTGTCTTCGTGGTATTCAAAAATATTCCCTTCCGCGCCTTCCCTGCCGTGTCCGCGCATCGCCTTTATAAAACCCGCCTTTCTTTCCTTGTAACTCTGCACATCCTCTGTATTGCCGGTCAGCATCCCTATTTTCTTCCTTTTCCTTTCAATGAGGTGGTTAACAGCCAGTACAGATGCGTAATTATTGTCATAATGCACGCGATGGCCCCATGTATCCTTGCCTTCGATGAATACCAGGTGAACACCGGCTTTTTTGAACCTGTCTATAATACCTTTTCCCCCGTAAAGCTTGCCCGACAGCACTATGAGGGCATCTGCTTTTTTTTCATTCAGTATCTTTTCAAAAATATAGGCTTCCTTGCCCGCGGTCCCGATGTAAGTATACCGGTTGGTCGTGTAATAAATTATGTCGTATTTCGTTTTTATTATTTCAGGTTCTATTCCGCGCATTATCTCCGTGGGAAAAACACCGAAATATGAAAAGGTCACTACGGCTATGGTGTTTGACTTGCCGCGCGCAAGGCCCCTCGCGGCAAGGTTCGGAATATAATTCATTTTTTCGGCGAGTTTAAGCACGCGCGCCTTCGTTTTCTTGCTTATATACGGTGCGTTGTTGATCGACCTCGACACCGTGGTATGGCTTATACCGAGTTTTTTTGCTATATCCTTTATGGTGGTCAGTTTCATGCCGTCTCCTTTTTTTTACCCGGCAGGATCCATTTTGCGCGGGAATCCTCCGGCAGTGCATCCTGCGGCTTTAAGTTGCCTTTATGATCATCAGCCCGGGATATAAAATTTCATCAAACATTTTGACGGATTAAAGTTTCATGGTAATATTATAATACAATAAACTTGGATTTGCAAGATGCCGGGTGGGTGATTTTATCTATACCGATAATCTACGCATAAGTTACACGCCTTTGTTATTAGTGTAGCTTATGCAAACCATACTCCAATGCGATTTTCAGGTCTATGATCCCTGCGCTATATTGATCATGATCTATCTGAGCATTAACAATACGCCTTTTCTCGTTTGTGCCTTTGTCCTGTCGCATCCGGTAAGTGAAAGCACATAATAATACGACCCGTTTGCGAGCTTGTTTAAATATATTGCCGGCACGGACAGATCTGAAACAGGATATGAAAGGCCTGTCTTCCATGTTTTATCCGTAACGAGCCTGAATCCGGTTGTATAAAGGCGGAGGTTTATTTCAGCCGGGCATCCGGATATCCTGACCAGCAGTTTTAAATCACTGTCCAGCGGCACAGGATTGGGATATATGATCACATCCTCGATAGCCGTGCGGCCGGACGGCGCAAGCGTAGGCGTATTCGTCGCCGTGCAGGTATTTGTCGGCTGTTGAGTGCGCGTTCCGCTTGGCGTGAATGACGGTGTCACGGTAAGTGTGGAAGTATATGTCGAAGTTCTGGTCCATGTCGGCGTCATGGTAAATGTCGAAATCGGACTGGCCGAACTTGTGTTTGTTGCCGTATTCACCCGCGTGTTTGTCAGCGTTACCACAGGCGTCCCTGTCAACGTGCCCTGCGGTGTGCTGGTTGGGATTGCAATAACAGTGTTGGTAGATGTATTTACCGGCGTATTTGTCTTGGAAGGAGGCGCAGTGACAGTGTATGTCGATGTTGCGGTATTTAACGGGGTATTTGTCAGGGTGACCACGGGCGTATTCGTCAATGTCCCTGCAGGAGTGCTGGTTGGAGTCGTTATGAGCGTATTCGTGGCTGTATTTACCGGAGTGTTCGTCTTTGTCGCTGTATATGTCGGCGTGTTGACGGGTGTATTGGTATAGGTAGGCGGCGGAGTTGTCGTATTTGTGCCTGTTGCCGTATTGACCAGCGTCCTGGTGCAGGTGCCTGTATATGTAAATGTGCTGACAGGCGTGTCCGTTAAAGTGTTTGCCGCCGTATTTGTCCTTGTCACGGTATATGTATATGTGGGCGTGTTCACAGGCGTTCTCGTAAATGTATTTGAAGGCGTTCTTGTAAAGGTATATGTCGGCGTACGCGAAACAGTGGGTGAATTCGTGGGCGTCATAGCCATGTTAGTCAGGAGCTGGACATTATCGACCTCTATGTCAAGCGCGCCGTTTGCGTTGCTCGCCCACTGCAGCGCGACTATCGCGTTTTGGGTGAAAGTAGACGCGGTTCCGTACCCGCGCTGGCTCAAAGAAGCGGCATTGATCGGCACCGTCACTTTTGTCCACGCAGCCGGCGCCGTGAACGAGACGCCGAAGTTGTCCCCGTCAGTGATCGACGGCTGTGTGAACTGGAACCAGTACGTACCCCCGTTCCCTTTTACCCAGAATTCCACAGCCGTATAATTTGTCAGGTCAACCGCGGTCACTGCCAAATTTAAGTTCGTTCCCAGTCCGGCGTAGTCGGCTACAGTTGCGATGATCTGCGCCCTGTAAAGCAGTGACCCGGGCATGCCGCCTGCTGTCATGGAATAATTTGAAGGTATGGGGGTTATTGTGGTGCCTGTGCCCGAATAACAATACCAGTTGCCTCCCCAGTTATTTATATTATTGCCGTCTTCCATATCGTCAAGCAGGATGCTGCTGACCGTGGGTGTGACTGTGGGAGTAAAGGTCTTTGTCCAGGCCGGGTTAACGGTAAGCGTTAGTGTCGGCGTATTCGAGGGCCCGCCTGCCCCCGCGAAGCTTATAACGCACTGCGCGGGAATGTTATACGTAAACGAATTGGCCGACACGGGTACGGCAGACTGCGCAACCAGGTTGTTGCTCGCGTCCGTGAGCCACGGCGTAACCGTCGTCGCAGAAAGCCCGCTAAGGTTAAACTGCTGGCTTACGGACGATGAACTCGAGTTAATGACGACTATTGCGAACTTGCCTGATACCGGGTCCTGGTACGCCGAGCATAGCAGTCCTGACGTCGGCGCCGCTGTAGCGTCTATGCGCACGTAACCGGGCCTGACGAACTTGCTGTAATTGCCCAGGGTATAGAGCCTCTTTGTCGGTGTGCCGTTGGTGTCGCACAGGCCCTCATCGTCGGTACCCGAACTTAACACCAGCCACCAGTAGCACCAGGCATTGTAATTATTGTCTACAACGCATTTATGAAGCGAGTTCGCGTAAAAAATGCCGCTGGTTATGTCGTTAGTGCTGGTTTTCATCGAATATTCGGTTTCCCACATCTCCAACGGGTGGCCGGCAGTGGTTGCGTAGCTGGCAGGTAACGCGTTGGGGCCGCCTCCGTACAGGTGCTCTCCTATGACCTTCACGTATTTCGCCGCGTTCGCGTCGCCCATTGTGGTGGCGGACATGTTCAGATTGCAGGCGAATGACTCGGGCATCATGATGATGTTGGTATAGCCGGCAGTCTGGAGGGCTGGTCCCAGGTTGGTCCCTATGAATGTGTCCATGGTCGTGTTTGACCAGACGCAGGAATCGTAAGATGTGTCGTAGTCAGGCTCGTTCTGGACAGAAAGCGCGTAAAGGTTGAACCCGTAGGTGTTCTTGCAGGTGTTGACAAAGTTCGTCAGGTAAGTGGCATAGTCGCCGTAGTGCGAGGTGTTGAGCTGGTTGGTGTTGCCACCCGGGTTGGTGCCGGTATTGCCGGTGTTGTTGCCTGTGGTTGAATTGTTATTCTTGTAGTTCGCCGGCGGGCTCCACGGGCTGGCGAAAACCTTGATGTTAGGATTGATGGCAAGCGCCTGTTTAGCAGAATTGCATGGCGCGGCCCAATTGCTGCTGCCTTGGGGTGGAATACCGATGCGTATGATGGACAGCCCGGCATGGCCGTTCACATTGTCGTCCGCCCAGAATTGCGTCGCGAGCGCAGCAGTGATCTTGCTTTCGACCCATTGGCTGCACGCGCCGAAACCGCTGATGACCTGGTGTGTAGCCCCTGCGTTTACCGAACATGCAGCCGCCTGCATGATCGCAGGGGTGAGCAGAAAAATACCCGCAACTAGTCCCACTTTTACAGCATTAATTTTATTCGCCATATACCTCTCCTGACGCATAATAAATTTTTATTTAAACGTTCCACATCTATTATCGCACACGTGTGCGTAAAAGTCAAGTTTTTTGCGTAAATTTGACCCTTTCGGTTGTGACAGACGCCGAAATACCCGGTGCCTTTCTGCCCTGCTGCCGCAGGGCGGCTCATTTTGCTTTTCTATCTCAATATTACCATGGTCCCTTTTTTGGATGCCGTTCTGGTGTGCAATAAAATTACTGCGTTGACACCGGCATTCTGTTCACATATAATTTAATCCTCAAATTCCCCCTGTTGCCGCTGCTGGATACTCCCTGCAGCACAGCCACATACAATCCGTTTGAGACCTGATTTCCCCTGGATGTCGTGATATTCCACATGGCCCTTCCGGTTTCAAGCTTTTCGTGAATAGTGCTTACAAGTTCGCCCTTTATATTATATATGCTGATCACCGCGGTTCCCGTATCATTTGCTCCCCAGCGCAATTCAATGCCATTTCCTGTGCCGTCGTACGGATTTGGCACGGCTTTAATGCCGCTTAAAAAAACGTTGTCCAGCTTCAATACGGTCACATTGCTTATCGCTACCGCTATCAGCATAGATTCTGTTTTGATCAGGATCTTCGCCACATAAACCCCGCTGGAAACGGCCATCCCATTGTTGTTTTTTCCGTCCCATAACATGAAATCATTAACCGGCGTCCCAAACCTGATCTGAACCGGAGCCGCATTGCCCTTATTTGACAAGATGAGCGCGGGGACGTCCATATTCACGCCCACCGCGGGCCCGGGAGCGGAACCCGGCGGGAACACAAAATTATAATCAATTATAGACCTCACAAGTTCTCCGGCGCTGTTATATATATCCAGTTCCACGTATGTTTCGTTCCTGATCACTGTCACGGGTATTATCACGGCCGTGTCGCGTTTGTATGTGTCAACCTGGTCAACCCTGATGATATACGCGCCTGACGCGGCTAACTGCCCGCCGTCTGTCTTTGAGTCCCATGTGACGCTTAAAGCTGAACCGTCAAGCTCTACTCCGGGTATTGTTATATTCATCAAGCCGCTGGAACCGAGGGTTGTAGCTGCATGGTTGCCGTTAATATCGGTCACGACATTTGTCATCGCGTTATACGTGCCGGCAACAATTATGGCGCGCACAAGTTCCCCTGCCTCGTTATAAACCGAGATCTTTAACAAATAAGCCATGGGAGGCGTCGGCGTTACGGTCGGCTTTATCGTAGGGGTCATTGTTATCGTAGGCGAAGAAGTATAGGTACGCGTAACAGTTTCCGTGGCTGTGGACGTATATGCGCTTGTATACGTAGGGGTAAATGTAAGGGTGTCCGTGTATGTAAATGTAGGTGAAAAGGTCATGGTTGCCGTGTATGTCGGCGTTGCGGTATAAGTCGGCGTAAACGTCATCGTGCTTGTATGCGTGAATGTCGGCGTGAATGTCTTTGTCGCCGTAAATGTCGGGGTCACGGTCGGCGTGTTCGTCGGCGTATTCATAGAGGTTTCGGTGATCGTGGGTGTGGCTGTAAAAGTCGGCGTATAAGTGCTCGTGTTCGTTGCCGTGAATGTCGGCGTGAATGTCTTTGTCGCCGTAAATGTAGGGGTCACGGTCGGCGTGTTCGTCGGCGTATTCATCGAGGTTTCGGTGATCGTGGGTGTGGCTGTAAAAGTCGGCGTATAAGTGCGCGTGTTCGTTGCCGTGAATGTCGGCGTAAAAGTAGCCGTATATGTCGGCGTGCTTGTTGAAGTAAAAGTCGGTGTCGCTGTGTAGGTCGGCGTATAGGTAGGTGTAAAAGTCCGTGTCGGCGTATATGTCGGCGTGCTTGTTGAAGTAAAAGTCGGTGTCGCTGTGTAGGTCGGCGTATAGGTAGGTGTAAAAGTCCGTGTCGGCGTATATGTCGGCGTGCTTGTTGAAGTAAAAGTCGGTGTCGCTGTGTAGGTCGGCGTATAGGTAGGTGTAAAAGTCCGTGTCACAGTGGGTGTCGGCGATCTGGTATATGTTGGCGTCACCGTCGGCGTGGCATTACGTAGAACCACCGTCGACTCTATGGTGGGCGAGCCCAGGTATTTGAGGTCCGCTATATTATGCCATACCGCGCCAAACGACGCATTGCTGAACGACTGAAGAATAAACGATACGTCATAGCATGTATTAGCCAGGAAACCGTTATTGAAAGTAATAGTTGTCGGCGGCCCGTTGCCCGATGATGCCGAAATGTTCCCCATATAAATATCCGTAAAGTTCCATCCGACATTCGCGCCTCCGGATATAAAACCCTGGAACTGCCACACGTCGGTCGGGTCCCATGTGTCGGCTATGGATACGGGATTTCCGCCTGTCCCGCTGCCGTTATTGCAGACATGAAGATTAAATGTCAGCTTCTGGTTGCCCATTATGCCGGTTGAAGTTGTTGCTGATTTTAGGATCGTGAACTGCGGCGGCACCGCCGGCGTCGGGTTCGTGGTCAGCATGTTAAAACCCTCCCTGAACCATAGTGCCCCGCACCCTGTGCTCATGGTGCTTGCATAGCTCAGGGCCGTCAGCAGATTCCCTGTGCTGGGGTCATACAGCCTTTTTCCGTTCTTTTTTCCGGTCATAGCGACAGGGGTCACCCATGCGCTTGGAGTTTCGACATATAGGGGGTTATACCATTGATACGCGCCTAGAGGCGTCGGTGAAGGATTGGGGGTCAAGCACGGCGATGTAGTTCCGCACATACAGGTGGTGTCATAATGCAGGTCAACCGGCCTGTTATCGTTTGAAACAATTACCTGTTTTCCCGCCATTGCTCCGGGCCCGCACGTTATATCGAGCGTCCATGACGCCCATACTTCACAGCAGTTCGCATTCTGATCATATACAGCTATCACGTTCCCGTTGTCCGTCAGGGCACTCATCTGTATTGTATTTAAATTGATGCACACAGGGGTGCAGGCCGCGCCTGCATCGCAATATCCAATATTGGCGATAAAAGTTCCGTTTACATATATATCAGCGTTATCGTCAACCGCGGCACATAGTACCGCCGAAGTTGGTGCGCAACTGGACGCGTTCAATACAGCCGGTGCGCTAATAATAATTATAAACAGAAATATAGTTGCACTACGTAGCTTTCGATTACCTTTCGTATAGAGCATAAATTCTCCCGGTGTTCCTGTTTCCGCAACCTTAGCAATCCGCTTTGAAACCCTCTGAAACCCTAAATTGGAACTCCAATTTCAGGCGCATAATCCCGTTAATCTACCTTAATATTATCAGCTGTACCGGCTTTGAAACCGCTTTTTCATTCCCATATCCCTCTCCTGCCGCCTTCATATAATATATGCCGTTCGCGAGCCGGTCTAAATACCTGTCCGGGACAGGCAGCTTGACCCTGCCGAGAAAATATCCGCTTTCCGTTATATCCGCAATCTGCCGGTATGAAACCGTATATATTCGTATGTTGATCCTATCGGCAGGCCTCGTCAGGTCCATTCCTATAATCAGTCCTCCCCCATGAAGACTATACGGATTTGGATAAATCACGGGGTTGTTTATCTCAAACTTGTCGCCAATCACGGCTGTATTCGTGGCTGTCGGGGCCGGTATGGTAGTTGTATACGTAGGTGTTGCCGTCCGCGTGACAGTGCGTGTAAAGGTGCCGGTCTGGACGGCAGTTTGCGAAGCAGTGGCCGTGGCCGAAGGCGTAACCGTATATGTGAGTGTAGGAATCTTTGTAGCGGTAAACGACGGCTGTACTGTCATGGTATATGTGGGCGTATTAACCTGTGTGCTGGTCGTGGAAAATACAGGCGTATTGGTCATGGTTAAAACAGGCGTGCTGGTCCGTGATCCGGTATTTGTAAAAACCGCCGAGGGGGTCATGGACGCCGGCTCAGTTGCCGTGCCGCGGGGAGTATAGGTCTGCGTGGCCTGCGCCGTGGACGAGTTTGTCGGGGTTATAACCGGCGTATTGGTGGCCGTGTTCATCGCAGTGCCGGTTAATGTCGCCGTATTGGCCGGCGTATTCGTAGCGTTAACCGTAGAAGTAGGTGAAGATATGCGGGTGGCCGTCAACGTGGCCGTATTCACCGGCGTATTCGCCGGGGTCGCCGTGTTTGCAGGCGTGTTCGTGGAACTAAAAGAAGCCGTCGGCGAAGCTGAATTCGTCCTCGTCGCCGTGAAAGTGGCGGTATTGACCAGGGTGTTTGTAGGCGATGGTGATATGGTCCTTGTGAAAGTCAGCGTCGCTGTCCGAGAGTATGACGGCGTCTGGGTAAAAGTCCCGGTGCTGGTCGGGGTGGATGTCATGGTAAATGTCGTGGTCCTGGACCTCGTCGGGGTCGGCATGCTCGGAGTATTTGTGGGTGTAGGCACCGAGACTGCGTTTATAACCAGGTATTGCCTTGTAAACAGATACATCAAAACCTCATCTGACGGCGCGAACCACATGTTCTTTGTGGTGCCCCCGTCCCCGTATGTCGTGTATACATAATTAATATGGGGCTGAAGCGTGGCTTCGTTCGTGTCGTAGGTGCCGGGCGTGCTGCTGCCTGCATATGTCTGGTGCGTAAACGTTATCATCCACCGCGGTCTTGCGTCTGACGCCGCTGTATCGGCCCACGCGTTCGCCTGTGACGTTGAGATATTCGCGTACATCCCGTGCCTATACAGGTTAAACCAGCCTATAGCGCTGAAAGTATCCACATAATTTGTGCCGTCCACATCCTCGGCTCCGCGGAAATACCCGGCTGTGGAAAGACACGTCTGATATCCGGTTTCCAGGTAAGGATAGATGAAATAAATATTCTTGTAATTGTTCGGGTACCATGATTCCAAAGTGGTCTTTGCGGCCCCGACATAGGTGGCCAGGTTTGAGCAGGATATGGTGCTTTGCGGGTGGCTGGTTGAATGATTTAAAATGCTCCAGCCTGCGTTAAAAAGCGCGTCCAACTGAGTCCTGCTCAGGTAACTTCCGCCGCCTATCCAGTTCGTCACGACGCCCACGCCTGCCCTCATATTCCTCGCCGAAAAATACGGGAGATCAAGCGTATAGTCTGAGGCATAACAGTCGTCGAACGTGAACGAATACGCCCACTTCCTGTTATCCAACAGGGTCGCCTTTGTCGCCGCGCCCGTGCCGCCGGCGGTCCAGTTTACCGCCGTTACAACGAGGCTGGCTGCCTGTTTCGACAGCGAAAAGGAACATGTTCCTGTGGATGCGGTATATGTGCATATTATAGGAGAGCCGTCGGCCGTGACATTAGTGGATGACGCGGTCCCGACGGAAACATTTATGGTTATCTGCCTTTTGAATATATCTGCCGGTAAGGCGGAGTAATCAAGGGTATACGCGTATTGTTTGTCTGCGCCGTAAACTGCCGTTGAGAAAAACAACGCAATAAACGAAATGATCATTACGCATGTAAACGAAGACCTTTTCTTCAGCTTCAAAACCTGCAGTTCTTTTCGGCAATTTAAACTGTCTTCTTTGCGTTTCATATCAATCTCCGCGGGTTTTGATTTGGGCGGCATCCGGTCAAGTTGTGTTTAACCGGTTAACCATTTGCGACCATAAGTGCATATTGGTTAGTATGCATTTCCAATGTAATTATCGCACACGTGTGCGTAAAAATCAAGTAAAATCGGTATTTTTATTTTTATTGTGATTTATAGGCATGTTTTTCAGCGATTTTATCGGGGGCAGCGCTTTTAGCCCGTTAAACGGTGAAATAGGATTTCCTACGTTGTTTTTCTGACCACAAGCTCCGGATAAAATATTTCATCCCTCATGTTTTTCTTATTATTTGTCTCTATGGCCGAAACTGCCAGCTCGATCGCTTTTTTCCCCATTTCAACGATCGGCTGCCTGACAGCCGTCAATTTTACGACACTGGCCGTCGCCATGTCGTCCTGGCTGATGATCGCAATATCGTCAGGGACCTTAATGCCTGATTTTTCGGCTTCATCCAGCAGCCGCTGCGCGTCACTGTCTCCGGACGCTACGTATATAGCGTCGACCTTATTTTTAATAAAAAAATCCAGCGCCACCCGCTGTATGTCAGGGCTGTCCTCATAAAAAACAAACATGTTATTTTCATCCGCGACCCGCCCGTTCCGCCGCATTGCTTTTACGAACCCATGCCGCCTTTCTTTCATGCTTTCCACTACCCTGTCATTACCGACCATCAGCCCGATTTTTTTCCGATTCCTGCTGATCAGGTGTTTTACAGCCATATCCGCGGCCGCTTCGTTGTCATAACGCACCCTGTGCCCCCATTTATCCCCGCCTTCTATGAACACCACATGTATCCCCGCTTTCCTGTACCTGCCTATAATATTTTTCCCGCCATACAGGTTCCCCGATATTATTATGATTGCGGCCGCCTTTTTTTCATTCAATATTCTCTCATACAGGATGCTGTCCAGCCCCCATGAATTCGCATCCAGATACCTCCGCGGCGACAGGTAATTCATTTCATACCTGGACCTGATTATTTCAGGCTCTATGCCGCGCATGATTTCCACTGAAAAGGGGGAAAAAAACGAAGGGGTAACGACGGCTATTGTGTTTGATCGCGCCCTCGCCAGGCCGCGCGCTACCGCGTTCGGATAATAATGCATCTCATTTATGATTTTCTTGACCCTGTCCCGTGTCGCTTTGCTGATCTGCGGGTCGTCATTTATGGACCTCGACACAGTCGAATGGCTGATTCCCATTTTTTTTGCTATGTCTTTTATGGTTATGAGTTTCATGGGGATATTATAATCCATTTCTACCGGATTTACAAGACGCGCGTGATGAAATCTATCAATTGACAATCACTTACATGTGTGACACCTTCCTTTTTCACACCTCCTTTTTCGATTGATTTTCTCAGGCGTTTATCGTATTGTGTTAAATTATAAACCTTTCCAGGAGGGGCACATGAAAAAAACAATTATTATCACGGCGGTTTTCGCGGTCGTATTACTCTCATTTCCCGGCTGCGGGCATTCGCCGTATGGTTCGCCGGACCCGGCGAAGACTCCAACCGCGAATGCCGTTATTTCCGCGACAGCCACGTTCACTGCCACAACAACAGCCGACAACGAAAACGACGCATATGAACCCGACAATAATCCGAACAGCGCAACCGCAATTGCCACGAACGGCGCATCCCAGCACCACAACATGTTCGACGGCACGGATGATTATTTCAAGTTCAGCGTAACCGCGGGCGCTGTATACCAGATCAAGGCGGCTGCCTCGACACCCGGCGCATATTTTGATGACTTTTTCCTGTGGGATGGGAACAATAGCTACGAACTTTATTCCCAGTCCCAGGACAATGCGACATGCGTCATGACCATTTACCCGGCCTCAAGCGGGATCTTTCAATTCCGGGCCTCAAGGAACAACAATAACGGGCCCGACAAGGGATATGACATCACCGTGACCCGTCTTCCTGATGTCATACCCGTTAACTTCAATACTGCGGTAGACAACCATTCCCTTACCTTTTCCTTCAGCGGCGACGGCATATGGTACGGCCAGGGAAATATTTACAGCGTAGGCAACGGCGCGGCGCAGAGTCCGCACCTGTCCTATTCGCAAAGCGCCGCATTCTCAACGCAAGTGATCGGGCCATGCACGGTCAATTTCAAATGGAAAGTATCCTCGGAATCGGATAAGGGTTTCGACGACGTTGATGCCATTTTCTTCCAGGTTGACGGGATTTCTGTCGCTTCATACAGTGGAGAGGCGGATTGGACGGATTATTCCTATACCATTACGGGCGCGGGTGTCCATGCGCTGTCATGGATTTACTCCAAGTCCGGCACCCAGACCGCGGGTTATGACGCGGGATGGGTGGACAATATACAAATAACGTCTTAATGATGCGGGAGATAAAATGACAAGAAAAATATTTTTTTTGGCGGTATTAGCCGCTTTTTTTTACATTCTTTTTACGCCCTGCACTTTTGCGGACAGCATGATGGACGGAGTGCCTGCCAGGCTCCTGGCTCTGGGAAGGGTTGATTCGGTGCTTCCCGACAGCGCGTCAATGTTCGATCTGTATGAAGAAGGTTTTGCTTCGGGAATTTTGGAAAGGGATAGGCAGAACATGATATCCCTCTCGCCGCTGGCCTCAGTGAACCACCAGAAATATAATATCAACAGGGGCTCCGACCAGTTCACTTTTAATTTCATGGACGATAAAAACAACTACATAAACTGCTGGCTGGATGATAATGACGTCATTGTGGTAAAGCCGTACTATTTCTATACCGGCGAAGTTGAATACCATTCTTCTAATATGTACTCGTGGAACAAATTTTTCGGAGGGGAAATACAGTATGCCTCAAGGATCGATAAAAATATCACAACCGGAGCCATGTTCAGGTACGCGGTTTACAATAAGGAATTTAAAGTCAGCAGTTTTACAACTTCGGACGGTACCGTGCTGTCCGGCATTTATATGTGGGCTTCCAAACCGGAGTTTCTGGCGGATTTGTGCTATAAAATATCCGACTCGCTCAGCATTGCGCTGTCGGCCGGGCACAAGCAGGGCCTGCTGGGAAACATAAAAACGCTGCCCGGGAATGATAGCATCGCGTCTTTCAGCAATATCGCGGCTTTTTCCGGATATGAATCAAACATATCCAGCCCGCCGGACAATACAAAAAATGAATTTGATGCCAGGGGGATTAATATCGGCGCAGGAGCCGCATACAGGATAAATAATGTCATTGAGGCCCTGTTGACCTTTGGCGCGATACTGGACAGAAGTTATACAGGCAGTGTTATGGCCAATAATACCGGATACGACTCCTTAACAGGCACGGAATATGATGCAAGTTTTAAATTCAGATATCATGCCGGAGAAAACCTGATATTTGCGGCGGCTGCCCTTGGCACGGTTTACGATTACGCTTATCACAGGGGTTTTGTGTTAGTGGGCATGCCGGTTTCGGGAAGGAACACTGATTTTCAGGTGCTTGTTTCCGGCGGAGCCTCATATACTGACGGCACATTCAGCGTTCCCCTGGAATTGTTTGCCGAAACCGGCTCTGCCGGCGGATATTATATACAGAAATATGCCGGAGTAAGGGGCGGTGCGGAATATAACCTGTCCAAACTCATTACCCTGCGCCTGGGCTGCAACTGGCCTTTTCTCATGGAAAAACTTTCAGGAATAACCGCTGTATCCGATATTGAAGCCACAGGCGGTATTGCAATTAAAACAGAACTTATGGACCTGGCTGTCGGCGCAGGTTATACTGTCTATGACGACATAAACATTAACCCGCATGCCACCATGGACAGGCGCAACTGGGATGTAAGGCTGGATGTAAAAATACCTTTGTAGCCCGCTCTGTTTGACGAAATTAATAATTACCTTGCCTCTAAGATTTAACGCAGCACTTTGAACTGCTCCGTTTTTACCGAGTTTAAATAACCTTAAAGCTATCATTACGAGCCATACCATCAACGGAAGCAGCGGCGAGCCCTGTAAATTGACTTTTTACGGTTTAGGCTCAAAACCCGGTTGCGTATGCGGAAGTTGAAGCCATATTTTTTAAGGCAGCGGCGAAACCGTATCAACAAGCGTTCCAGCTCCGTTGTAGACCCGCACACAAAGGGATAACGAATCAACATCCACCACGGCATAATGATAGCCTTTATCCCCTTTTATGGTGTAAATGTCATCAACCGGGTTTTCCTGGTAGCCGCCGGCCGAACTGACGACAAGATGATGCGTTCCGTTTGAATAATTATGCTGGTAATAGTGCATATGTCCCGCCAGCACCAGCTGGACGCCGGCCGGAGACAGCACTTTTTCCGCGAGTTCCCTCATTGGATCCGGCAGTCCCCACCAGTCTCCTCCGTTTGCGTATGCGGGTTTATGAAAGACCGCTATCTTCCATTTTTTTCCAGTCGCGGCAAGGTCTGATTGAGCGAACTTATACTGGGGGCTGGCAGCGCTAAAATCAACCTCGGTGTTAAGTACCAGAAAATGCGCCGCGCCCCGATCAAACGAATAATAATCCGCAGTACCCGAGCCCGAATCCGGCTGTTTGGTGAAAGCCCTGGTATTCTTCCCCCAACCTTCATGGTTGCCCGGGGACAAAAAGAAAGGGACGCGGGATATAAGGTCAAGCTCCGGCTGTATAAAAAACTCATTTTTAAAGGAATTATAGTCCCCTGAAGAACATATATCCCCGCCGTAAATCAAAAAGTCGGGCTGTTTTTCTTTCATTAGAACGTCTATGTCCCCATGCACACGAATGTTTGCATGGCAGTCAGCCATGAAAGCAAACCTGAATGCCTTGTCCGGTCCGGCACCAGTCTTAAAGGTAATGTCCTCTCCTGCCGTTGTTCCGTATATTACCCTGTAATGGTATTTCGTTGCCGGTAACAGACCCGATATCCGTATCTTATGAATATATGAAGGAAGTGTGGTATCGTCAACAATCTCAGCCGACGCCGTAAGGCCATAAGCCGGTGTTTTTCCGTACTCCACCATTGCGGGAATAGTCCGGGAATCAGACTCCACAAGCACATAAATGGAGTCTTGTCCGGGAGCCTGAAGATAAGGCCGCATCAAGGTCCCCGCCCAGGACCAGGCCGGAAATATGATAAAAAATAACATCATTAATACAAACAGCATTTTTTGCAAACGGATATTAATCATTCTGCACTCCCTGTTCATTTATAACCGTCTGTATATTACTCACCTGCGTTTCGCAGGTTTCTTTCCGCCGGAAGTATTGAGAGCGACTGCCGCGCGGATGAGCGCCTTGAACGCATTCGAGTCGATCTTCCCGCCTTCGGGAATGTCGATGGCGCGCCTTGTGTTCCCGTCAAGGCTCGAGTTGAAGAGCTTGGCAGGGTCTTTCAGGGCCGCGCCCTTGGCGAAAGTCAGCTTGACTACCGCCTTGTAAGTCTCTCCCGTGCAGATGATCCCGTCATGGGACCAAACCGGGGTCCCGGCCCACTTCACCTCTTCCAAAACATCAGGGTCGGCCGCCTTGATAAGGGCGCGCATCTTTGCCAGCGTCTTGCCTCTCCAGTCGCCTAATTCGGCGATCTTTTCGCTGATAAGTTCGGAGCCCGCCTTGCCTGCCGCCTCTTGTTTTTGTGCCATCTTTGCCACGCTCCGTATTTTATATTCAGCAATTGATTTCAACTTCATATCCGTATTATACTATAAAATCAATAGGATCCAAGCATCATATGATGTTCCTGTATCTTGTATTCGTAGAGAGGGGGCTTGGAGTCTGTCTCAAAACTCCTTAAGTTCCCAACTCTGCTCATTGCCGTTCTGTTTTTTATCCTTCTTTTTTTTCTTTTTCTTTTTTGGACCTTGCTCGTTTTGAAGGCTGAATTTTAACCTGGATTCGTCCTTAATTTAACCTTACCTTCGCGCCAGAGTGCATACATCGTCTTTATATTATGCACTGCGCAGACAAACGACCATTGTATTTTTACGTTTTCAAGGCCTCTGAAACTGAACCTCGTGAAGCCCAAAATGTTTTTTACCCGTCCAAATACAGGTTCAACTATAGTTTTTCTTTTCCGCAGTAGTTCCTTCCAATTCTGAGTCTTGGCCGTTTCTCTGTACGCAAGGACTGTTTCCTCGAATTTGGTAGCCTCAATTATCCTGCCAGATTTCATCTTGCTGCATTCGAACCTGGAAGGACAGCTTATATGATCCCTGCATCGGTATATCCGTGTTTGTTTTCCTGATTCCTTTGTTCGTTCTGAAACATATTCAAGTCTGCCGTTTTTGGGGCATACATACTCATCTGTTTTATTGTCATATTTAAAATTTGCTTTTCCGTACGGCTTATCGCCGTCATCCTGCGGGAGATTCACCGCTATGTTTCTGCTTTTTAATTGCGCTTGAGCAAGTTCTTCGGGGGAGTAGTATCCTCCGTCGGCAAGTGTTACTGTTTGTTCTTTGCCGGTATTTATCTCTGCTTTTTCTATCATGCCGTTTAACAGATGGGCATCTGATGCTTCATTGGTCACGTCTTCGGCTATTATTATCTGTTTTTTTGAATCCACAACAGCCTGTGCGTTATATGCCTGTTGGAGTCCTTTGCCCCTTGTCATCATGAACCGGCTGTCTTTATCAGCTGGATTCTCTGATGTTTTACCCTCGTTCTTCATCCGTTCTATGTGGGCCTTGATTGTTTTCTTCAGATTTTCTTTGTCCTGAAGTTCTTTCGGCATTCCATATCCGCCTTTGCCGTCTTCATCATCCTGCCGATCGTTCTCTTCAATTTCCTTCATTATTCTGTCTATTTCGCGGTCCAGTTCATGGATTTTTTTGTTCATATCCTTTATTGTTTTTGTTTTTTCCTTATTAACATCCGATTGAATCTTCGTGCCATCAACCGCCTGAAGTTCAAAACCAACCATATTATTATGAATTGCCAGGCGCACCGTTTCTTTCATTAAACCACTGATTTGCATTTTGTTTTTTTTGAAAAATCGCCAAAAGGTATTGTGGTCAGGACGGTTATTTCCGGTTATCCAAATCATGGCCATTGAATCATATGTCATCTTTTCTATCTTCCTGCTGCTCTTTTTGCCGTCAAGTATGCCGAATATCCAAGCTCCAAGCAAAACATCAACTGAATAACTCGGGCGGCCCATCTCTTCTTCTACCGCAAAACCCATTTGTTCCAAAGGCAGTTCCTCAATGAATTGCACCACAAAACGGGCGATATGATCTTTGGGAACCCAATCTTCTATAGCTGGTGGCAATAAAAACATTTGATTTCTTTCGGCTCTTATTGTTGGCATTTGGTTTCTCCTTGATTCGGATTTGAAACCATTATACCATTACTGTCAAAGAACTAAAAATATTTTTGAGAAGGGACTTTTGAGACAGACTCCTTGCCCCCTCTCCCAGCGGGCCGTAGAACGCCGGGCCGTTGAACACCCCGGGTCATAAATATCACGGTGAGAGGGGGCAAGCCCCCTCTCTACAAAATTGAAATCACAAAATTGCCCCTCTATAAAAAACAAGGCTCCGGGCGATGCCATCGGCATCAAACCGGAGCCTTGTTATAATAAATTAACTTTTTTTTATTTTTTCTTCATTGGTTTGGCCGTGACCGGCATGGCTTCGACAACCTTTTTAAGGCTCGCAAGGCGGACCTGTATGTCGTCACCCATCATATTATCCATGCTCATAAAAAGACCGAATACCTTCGCCATATAAGGGTTGGAGCCGTAATTCGCCCATGTCACCCTGGTGCCTTCGCCTTCGCGTTTTAGTATAAACTCAACCATGAACTGGGTTTTCATCGCGGGGAAATCAAGTTTCATTTTAACCATTTCCAGCGGCACTGTCTCGGTTATTTCCCTGCTTCCCTCACCCGTCGTCTTGCCCGACCAATTGGTTATAGAGCCCTTGCCTTTTACCGCCCCGCTGTAGGTGATTTTCTCACCGGCAGGAAAAGGCGACCACTGCTCCCAGGCGCGGAAATCCTCAATCAAAGGATAAATCCTTTCCGCCGGCGCGTTGACGGTTACAGACCTCTCTATCCTGAAAGCGTCCGGTTTTGTGGCGGCATACCCAAGTATCCCCGCGACAACCAAAACCAATGCGACTAAAACCCAACCAAAAATTTTTTTCATAAAAACCTCCTTTTTTCGACAAAAATACCGGAATTATATAAGGGTCCTCACATTTTTTTCCCTGTCCCATTGGCGTGTTTTGGCCGCTGCAATAAACAGGGCGGTTTCAGCCGCTTCAACCAACCCCGCGTCCGGCTTTATATTGACGCCGGAGAGCAGCGCCCGTCCGCCCTTATCCACCGCGATCGCCTTTAGATGAACGAACGCGTCGCGCACAAAATCAACGGCCGAACTTTCATTTAGGAGCGCTTTTGCCCCATCTTCGGGGATTACAACCGCTATCGCATCAAATAAAACCGACGGCGAGCCCGGCAGTTGTCCGTCCACATCCATAGCGGAACCGTCTGCAAGCTTTATACCGCCTATCCTGGGCGCTATGATCTTGGCGTCCGCGCCCGCGTCTTCGGCCGCTTTCTTTAACCCGTTGATCAAAATTCCGTCAGAACCGTCCATTACCAGTATAGCTATAGTGCGGCCCATCAGCGTATCCTTCATATTACCTATCGTCCTTAAAGCCGTAGAAGGCGGCAGATCCATGACCGGAGCCGCGCTGGGCGGCGCTGCGGGTAATTTATTCATTCCAAGAGCCGAAGCTGTCCGGCTCGCCAGCTTTTCATCTATATGCCTGAGGTGCCCCACAATGGCTTCCCTGATATGCGGATGCTCCACTTTGGACAGCTCAAAGACCAGCGCCGAAGCTATGTGAGACTGCTCATGGTCTGTCTGGCTTATATAGAACTGCCGTGCCTGGCTGTAATGGTCCTTAAAACTCTCCGAACGCACCCGGGCTTTTTCTCCTGTTTCCAGCGACGGCAGGCTGTGAAAACCGTTCATCGGCGATTCCCTCGGTGAATTTCCGGACAATGAATTCGGTTCGTATGAAACGCGGCCCGTCGGGTGCCCCATTTGCATGTGTCCGTCGCGCTGATGGTTCCCGAACGGGCACTTGGGTGCGTTAATGGGTATCTGATGGAAGTTAACGGTGCCCAGACGTGAGAGCTGCGTATCGTGATAGGACAAAAGCCTGCCCTGCAAAAGCGGGTCATTCGAGAAATCCATGCCCGGAACGATATGCGACGGGCAATATGCCACCTGTTCGGTTTCCGCAAAGAAATTATCCGGCCAGCGGTTTAAGACCATACGGCCGATTTTTTTCAGCGGCACAAGTTCCTCAGGTATGAGTTTTGTCGGGTCAAGATGGTCGAACGGGAATTGTTCAGCCTGCTCGCTCGTAAAAAGCTGGACAAACAGCTCCCATTCCGGAAATTTTCCTGATGCTATGGCCTCAAACATATCCCTCCGGTGGTAATCCTGGTCAGCGCCCGATATTTTAACCGTTTCATCCCATATGGTGGACTGCAGCCCGAGTTTCGGCCTCCAGTGATATTTTACGAACGTCGACCTGCCGGCGGAGTTAATCAAACGGAAAGTGTGAACCCCGAAACCTTCTATCATCCTTAAGGACCTGGGCAATGTGCGGTCGGACATTATCCACATGACCGTATGCATGGATTCAGGAGTAAGTGATATAAAATCCCAGAAAGTGTCGTGAGCCGACGCCGACTGTGGAAATCCGCGGTCCGGTTCCATTTTCACCGCATGTATAAGGTCCGGAAATTTAATGGCATCCTGGATAAAAAATACCGGTATATTGTTTCCAACAAGGTCCCAGTTGCCCTGCTTTGTATAAAATTTGACGGCGAACCCGCGTATATCGCGGGGAGTATCCACGGAACCCGCTCCTCCCGCCACCGTTGAAATGCGGGTAAAAACCGGGGTCCGCGCGCCTTTTTCCGTAAGCACCGAAGCGGTCGTGTACTCTTCGAGTGATTCCGTAAGCTCAAAATATCCGTGCGCGCCGGTGGCGCGGGCGTGTACAATGCGTTCAGGAATGCGTTCGTGGTCGAAATGGGTTATCTTTTCGCGTAGTATGAAATCTTCCACGAGGGTCGGCCCGTGCTCGTTTGCCTTAAGTGAATTCTGCCCGTCAGATATGGGGACGCCCTGGTTGGTGGTCAGCTCCGGGCTTCCATTACCTGAGGTCTGGTGAAGTTCTCCGCCATGACCAATTCCGGTTACAACCCCGCTTCCCTCTTCGTTTTTCCGGGTTTGCTTTTTTTTCATATTATTTTCCATGGCCTTATCTCCTTTTCAGTGTTTTTACCGGTTTTAACCGGCGAAATCCGTAAGTTCCTTGTTGAACCTTCCCCCTTGTAAAGACATCGATTTTTACCTGCAACTGGAAGATACACGAAATATAAGCTGCGGAAAACGGCGGGATTCAACTTTATATCGACTTTTTTCTATGCGGCAAAAAAAGCTGTAAAGCCGGCGCCCGGATAATTCGGGAATTTTGATTTTTGTGTTGAAAATAAGCGGAGATTTGACATGCGCGGATTTTTATCAAGTATCAGGTAAAGGCCTGACCCATTCTTTAAGCTGACACCTGCTCTGAGAATTTGTAGAGAGGGGGCTTGCTCCCTTGCCCTTATTCTACATGGGGTATGTTCTTTTTCCTTTGCTTCGCTTCTTGCAGTACTTTCAGTCTTTTTGAAAGCGCTATTTCCGTAGTGGTCCCTTTTATGGTCATTTTAAGCATTTGCGCTATGACCGCAGCTTCATCTGTATTTTCCGACAGCTTTAAAGCAACCCCGCTGGGTTTCCTAACTATCATATAGGACCCAAAATAACGAATTCCGCCCTTTTTCTTTATATTCAGGCACCCCAAGTCCACAGGTATCGTGAAACTCCAGTTTTCAGCCATGCAATTGTCAAGGCAGTATATCCCCGGCAAAAGTTTATCGTTATAAAAATAACCGTTAACCGTTTTCACGGACAGGTAAGGATCGTCGGTGGGCGGGGTTATCTGCTTTATGTTCAAACCGGTCATTTCTTTGCCTGATGCGTACTCCGTCGTGTCTATGTATCCGTATAAAAAAACAGAATCTTTATTCGCTTTCTCAATTATAACAGGCGCTGTCCCGCACCCGGCTGAAATAATTGCGGCCGCCAACACGCACAGGATCATCAAGTGTTTCATTTTTACTCCTTTAAAAATGCTGATGGATAAGCATATAAAGCCTATCTGCTTTATTAACCGATATTTTTGACAGCGTGCGGTATGTATCCATGGCGCCCTGCTTATCATCATCTTCCACGTAAATACGGCCCATGCCATAATAGGCGTCCTCGTTATACGGGTCCATCTCAACAGCTTTTTTATAACTTTCAAAGGCAATGTCGGAATCAGCGTTTTTCATGTATATATCCCCGCTTTTAGCGTAAAGTTCAGATGGGTTTTCAGATACCTTTATACCCTTGTCTATTATGGCAAAAGCGTCGTCAAGCATGCCGTTCCTGGCGTAAAGCGCGGCGAGGTTATAGTACGGCATGTAATTTTTCGGGTTTATATTTATCTCCTGATAGTATTCCTTCGCCGCAAGGTCATCCATATCGATGTCCGCGTACCTTACTCCAAGGCTGTTGTGGAAACTTTCCTTTTTCGAACCGATTTTTGCCGCGTACTTTATATATTTGTACGCGTCGTCCCTTCTCTCTTCTTCGGTTAAACATTCGGCCATCAGATTATATGCCTCGGCGTATCCCGCATTTTTCTTTATAAGCATGTTTGCGAAATACATGGCTTCCTTGTACTTTCCTTTTTCATAAAGCCTCTCTCCAAGCTTTAAAAGCCCGTATTCCGACGAAGGCACTACGCTATACCCTTTTTCCGACCACTGTTCAAACGTTATAGATGCGTTTTTCGTCATGATATCCGTGAGTTTTTCAGAAGGCATGACAAAATTCAGGTTCTGTCCTTCTGTAAACTGCATTGTTGCTATGCCTATGACCTGCCCGCTATCGTTCATTACCGGGCTACCCGACGAACCGGGCGATATGGGCGCCGTGATCTGGTAATAGAAACCAAAACCTTCTTTTTTCCTGATTCCGGACACTATGCCGGTGGACACTGTCTGCTCCAATCCCATCGGGGTGCCGATAACGTAAACCGGATCGCCCTCCTCGGCCTTGCCGCTGGAAACACGCAGGTAATTCGGCGATGAGGCAATGCCTTCCACGGAAAATATAAACATATCTGCGGTCTCGTCCGAGCTTATAACCTTATTTAAAAAATATTTCTTTCCATCCGTTGTCTTTATTCCGATTTTTTCGGCTTCATCGACCACGTGCGCATTTGTGGCTATCTGCCCGGCCGGTCCGACAAAAAAACCCGTACCCTGGCACTTTTCCCTGCCGGTCTTGTCATAACCTATGACCACGACCACAGCGGTCTTGCACTTGGCAATGGCGGCCTTTAACCCGGCGTCAGACGCCAAAACGGAAGCGCTAAAAAAAACAGACATAACCGCCGCAATAATCTTAGTTTTCATTTTTTGCCTTTCATAGTTTTTAATTAAATGCCCGGGATCAGTATGGTACTCCCATTTTAAACACCGCGTCTTCCCTGGGCTGCCTTATTACCGCCTTGCTAAGCTTCATTGCGCCGAACCTGACCCTGAACTGCGGCATTTCGCGGTCATACTCGTCTATTATCTCAACTTTTTTCAGGCCATAAAAATTATCCCTGTGATACCTTATGGTGCCTATGTAAACAGCTTCATCCCCAGGTTTAATGTTTATGAAAAAACTCCCGGGATATATGGAGGAATAATAACGCCCCCCGCTGCCGTAATTGTATATGCTCATGTAAATAACTCCCGCCAGTATGTAAAAAGGCCTGTCTGCGTCGGTTAAAACGTAGAAAGTCTCGCCAAGCGGAGCCACAATCCTGCCTCCAAAATCAGGAGAAGTTGGAAAAAGCTTGTCCGGATAGTCGAGGCCCCTTAATTCGTTCTTGCATACCATCCACATCAGGTTCCTGAAATATGAAGGCCAGGGACAATTAAGCTCCTGTTTGGTATCGGGCATCGGCGGGTCAAACTCGACTTTTCCGACCAAAACAATTTTGTGGGGAGTCAGCGAAGCCCTGCTGATGATGCCCTGCCTTTCAGGGTAACCTATAGATAGGTGGCAGGAGGATAAACCGGCCATTGCCGTCAAAAGTATGATGCAGGCATATATTTTTTTCATTTTTCCACCTTTTGATCCATTAAAATACGTACCTTATTCCGGCCCCGATATACAGGTATTGCGCCAGTGCGTAGTTGACGATAATGTCGCTGTCTTGAACCGGATAAGAGATCAGCCTGGGTGTCGAGCGCTGAGAGTCCGCAAAGTACCCCGCCTTTATGTCAAATGTCAAAAAATCAAGCGGCTTGATGTCCGCGCCGAGCAGCAACTTACCCATCATCCCGGGGTATGTTTTTTTCATGGGCCCGAAAACAAAATCCGCCTCCTCGGTCATCAATTGAAAGCCTACTCCAAGCTCAAAGCACGGCTGTATGAAGAAATCCTTCAAAAAACGCTGCGTCTTTATTATATAAAGGTTAAAAAAGGATGCTTTTAGTTTTACATCGGATAATGTGCCATAACTATCAAGCGTGGATTTGCCTTCCCCGCCGCCAACCATAAACCCCAATGCGCCCCCGTCAAGATTCTGGTCAAAACCAATCGATCCCCCGATGCCCTGCATGCCGTTCGTATAAACGTCCATTATTTTTTGCGAAAAGGGCGTCAAGCGGAATAATTCAGTCTTTAAATATAACCTGAAGGGGTTCTCATCCTTGAGTCTGCTGTCTGATATTTTCTCCCCGACAAGGTTAACATCAAGTTCAGGCTGGGTGGCAAGCCACCAAATACGAGAAACTTCGGATTCAGGGATGGTGTATTTTTTACTATTTATCATGATGGTATATTTCCCTTTTTTATAGGAAACTATGACGCCCTTGTAGACTTTTCCATCTTTCATTTTTATGATATCTTCGGCGTATGAATATGTAAAAAAAACAAGACAAATTATTGAAATTATAAAAAAATACAGCCCGCCCCTTTTCATCGTTTCCGCCGCCACTCAAGAATTTTAGTTGATAGAATAATATATCATTTTACAAATTATAATTCAACATTTTAAATTAAAACTTAATATTTAATAGCTTCCCCGCCCCTTTGCCGGGCAGATAGTATAAGCTCAAACTCCGCATCAACGGTCTATAGTCGCCATAACCGTCGGATTATACCGCGGCCCGGATATCTTTGAAGGCGCCAAGGCTTCATCAAGCAGTTTTATCTGAGCCGTAGTCAGGTTAATGTCGACTGCGGCCAAGTTCTCTTCAAGGTATTTAACGCGCTTTGTCCCCGGTATAGGCACGATGTCATTGCCCTTCGCTAGCAGCCATGCGAGCGCCACCTGTCCGGGTTTTGCGTTTATTTGCGTTGCTATATCGCGGACAATTGCCGCGGCTTTCATGTTATTGTCAAAATTCGTCCCCTGATACCGGGGATCCCCGCGCCTGAAGTCCCCAACCGGATACTCCTCAGCCCGCTTTACAGCCCCGGTCAAAAACCCGCGCCCCAAAGGCGAAAAAGGCACAAGCCCGATACCAAGTTCCCGAAGAAAAGGTATCACATCGGCTTCAAGGTTCCGCTCCCAAAGCGAATACTCGCTCTGTACTGCGGTTACAGGAAAAACAGCATGGGCCTTTCGTATATTAGCGACCCCAACCTCAGACAACCCAAAGTACCGAACCTTCCCCGCCTTAACCAACTCCCCCACAGCCCCCGCAACGTCACCCATAGGCACAGAAGGGTCCACCCGGTGCTGTTAAAGCAGGTCAATATGGTCAGTCTGTAACCGTTTAAGCGACCCCTCAACAGCCTCCCGTATATGTGAAGGCCGGCTATCAAGTTCAACACCAACCTGCTTCCCATCCACGATCTTAAACCCGAATTTGGTGGCGATGGTGACCTTATCGCGCAAGCCCTTAAAAGCCTTCCCAAGCAATTCCTCGTTTGCAAAAGGCCCGTAAACCTCCGCAGTATCAAAAAAATTGCAGCCAAGTTCTAAAGCCCGGTGCAACGTCGCAAGAGACTCCGACTCAACAGCAGGACCGTAAGACTGGGACATACCCATGCAGCCGAGGCCGATGGATGGGACTGAAAGGCCTTGGGAACCGAGGGGTCTTCTGGATAAGATCATGTGACTTCCTCCTGTTTTCTCAACTTATATTTAGTAATCTAAAACTGCCTAAACGGTTCTACAACTTTTTTAATTGGTTAAATAACCCTTCAATTTCTGCATTTAAATTCATTTTAAGTATTTCGTCGCAATTGCTCAAAACATACGCAAAACAAAAGCCCAACACTATAAAATCTTTCTTAAGTTGTTCATTGTATTTTAACTGATATGCAGAATCATATCCCGGAATATAAGCATCGCTCCTGAACAATGTATTTCCATGAATATACGTTGATAAATTGTCGCACAAATTCGTTATAAATTTAGTTGACGCAGAGTTTGTGTGAACTGACGCCGCCTGAATAAAGTCAATTCTAGTCTTTACATTTACCCCATCCCATGGCTTTTTTATGTTTTTAATAAAATCTAGCTTGATTTCAGAACGTTCTTGTTCCGTGAACTTTCCGAACAGCGTCTTAATTATTAGATCAATTTCCTTGTCATCAATTATCCATTGTTTCATCTCGTCTCTTGTAAGAATCACTTCAGTAACATTATTAAGTCTGTAATCGCAAGATCTTGTCACTATTGCGTTATGAGCTATTATTACATCTGATATCCTTTCCAATAAGAGTTCTTTTTCGTCAACATCCATGCTTCTAAATTTAATTAATGCAGGATAATCCGCGAATTCAAAATTCGTAGATTGTAATTGTAAAATAAATAAGATGCTTTGAATTATAGTTAAAATTTCCAACAGATACCTATTAGCAAAAGGGATAACATACATAGTTTCAATTCCGTTATTTTTAAATAAAAGTAACATATTTTTAAACACACTAGCAGAGTATTTGAGATACGATAAAAAAACAAATTCCATATTTGTGTGTTTGTCAGCACTTTCTTTAATTGCTACAATTTTATCAGCCACTTTATGCAATTCCCAATATATAGTCATATTCTTTAAAATGCTTTCAGAGCGCTCATACAAGACAAACTCATCCTGAAGTCCAACCCAGTCATTCGAAGCTGCAATAACATTCTTGTTCTTTAAAGAGATTGAGTATTCTTTCATAGTTCCGTTCCAAAAATAAAGCTTATCAAATTCATTTAATAAGCCAAATGGCACAAAAGAATCTGGCGAGATAACAAATATTTTGATCAAAGGCATTTCGCGAGACTTAAATCTTATTTGATCAAGCAAATATTTATCAGATGCCAAATTAGTGCCAATTAACCATATTTCGTCTTTTTCATTAAGAGAATTTATGTTCTGAACAGTTTTCATAAGTTGTATATCAATAAGATGTTCGAGTAGCACATATTGATCTGCATTATTTTCTCTGCTTTCAATAAGTTTTAGTGTTTGACTTGGATTAAGAAACCCCTTTATCCCAAAAGGAGGTACTATCCCTAATAATAAGCCTTTGTTATAAAGATCTCCATATTTTAAATAGCCTTGAAAATAACAAACGACATTGTCTTGATTTTCGTAATATATCTTTGTCATATCATTTGTTCCAAAACCCGTAGAAGTTTCAGAGCCATCTTCCATACTGGTTCCTTCTTTACCTATCATCCAATTCACAGAACCATGGGGCTTAAAAAATCTATTTGTCAAAATGGCGTTATAAACTTCCATATAATCATATGCTCCTCCGTAATTTTCAATAGGATAAGCATCTGGTTTTAATGCTGCGTTTATCTTATTCAAGTCCCATTTCTCAAATTTAAACTTTTCCATTACAGCCAAAACCCTTTCAAATAACCAATCATAATTCAAACTCACAAACACGTCACTTGCACCAATCTCAGAACGTATAAAATCGGGCCAATAACTCAACGAAGCATCATTAGCTTCCCTTCTACAAACACTAAATATATACCAATACAAAAGTGTTATTATCTCTTTGTCCGCATTGATACCGACAACGTCAGTTGCTGGAAGTAGGCCATCGCACCATTTTCTTCGCATATGCAAATTGTTAATTTTATCCAAGTATTCTTCAACAGTTGGCCAAGTAGTCGATTTATCCTCTTCCAAATTTGGATAAACTTGCTTTAATTGACTTAATATACGACTGATCATAACCTTAAATTCACTACCTGTTTTTTCCAATGGTTCTTTTCGAGCAAAAGAGATTACATCATATAATAAGTCTTTACTTGCAACCATGCCAGCATCCACACTAGCTCCAGCCCCTATTACAAATAATCTCTTATTACTCCTTTTCTGATTCATGATAATCACCCTTTTGTGACCATATTTGCTAAATACAAAAATTAATAAGTCTCAGTCATTGTAAGTTGACCTTTTATTCTTCAGTTATTTTGTATACTTTAACCTTTAAATCATGACACCAATTTTATCACTATTTAATCATTCCGGGAATCATCTTGCTTATAGCCTGTTTAAGGAACCTATGATTTCCACCGTTCTCCATCTTCGCCCAATTTCCCGGTTCTATCCCCGTCAACGTGGCGCCCGGCGGGATTATATGGCCGGATCTGACGGGGCTTTATCCTAAGTATCAGGACCCGGCCTTTTTTTTAACTATATATAGTAAGACTACGCAGATGATAATGGCAATTACAGAAAGCCCGAACATGATCCAGGAATATGATATAGCATGCTGATTTCGGGTGATTTTCCAGACATTGATAATGCTCATCAAACCAACCCCTATCCAAAAACTAATGCCCAATTCCAAATTCCTTTTGTTTAGACGCGCCATTTTTCACCCCTTTTAATGTATCATAAAATGATTATAGCATATTTAATCATAGTGGATATACATAAAGATAACAGCGCGAAATGTGGAGGTTGTTGTATAGGCGGACCGAACCCTTGTGGTTTATGGTGTTTGCCAGCTGTAGGGTTTTGCGAGGCAAAGTCGAAGTCCTTCAGCGGGCGGACACACAGGTCCGCCCCTACAGGAGCCTGCAGGAAGTAATCAAAATAAAACACAAATGATCGGTGTTATCAAGATTTAACATTGAGGTCACAACTTGTGACCTCAAACCGCGACTTAACAATATCCCTTTACTCCTATTTTTTATGCCAACTCAACTGCAGGTTCATGCTCTCGCCCATCTTGGAAATGGTATTGACCTCGGCATTAGTGGCACCATTTAATATCCTTTTTACAACCTGCGGCCTTATGCTTGCTTTTTTCGCCAGGGCGTATGGTGTAACATGCTCTTTTAGCAGTTCTTTGTTCAATCCGTCCACAAGATGAAGCATTACCTCTTCATCATAGCCTTTGCGCGCATTAGCGCTGGTTTTCACCAGTTTATCAAAGTATTTCTTCGGGTTTGTTCCATAAACCTTTACTTTGCCCGTTTTTCCTATGTACGTTTTTTTCATTGCTGATCCTCCTAATTTACCTTCCGTTTTTTGCCTTAAAATACCTGGTCATCCGATCCTCGGAAACCTGCAGGGCTCCGTATAAAACATATTATAATATTCGCTCACCTAAAGCACCCCTCAACCAAGTTGTTTTATATACACAACTATAAACTTTAAAGTTCATAATATCAAGTTTTTTTGTGGGTAACGTCTTTGTAGAGAGGGGGCTTGCTCCCTCTCTCAGTGGGATCTAAACTGCGGTTTCGATCTAAAGCCTGCGGCGAGAGGGAGCAAGCCCCCTCTCTACAAAATCCGAAAACAACCAAATAAATCTCGGAAAACCCGCACCTTTTTTATCTTTTATAAAGTGCGGATAAACTACCCCGCAGCTTACTACGGGGTCGTTTATTCAACCAGCCTGAAGCCGGCAAAAAGCGAACTGTCGGCGGCGTTCCTGGCCACCCAGATATTGAACCTTCCGGGCTTCACCACGAACCGACCCTTCTCATTGTAGTAACCGAACTTTGAGGCGGGCAGGTTGAATTCCACCGTCTTTTTCTCGCCCGGGGCCAGGGTCAGGCGCTTAAAGTCCACCAGCTTTCTTATTGGCTGGGTAATGTCGGCCGCTATGTCCTGTATATAAACCTGCACTATCTCGGTGCCGGCATTCTTTCCTGTGTTGGTGATATCCGCCTTTACCTTCAGGCCCTCTTTTGTGGTCGGCGTGACCGGGGTGATTTCCAGGTTGGCGTATTCGAATTCGGTATAACTCAATCCGAAGCCAAAGGGAAACTGGGGCGTGTTGGGAGAGTCGATGTAACGGGAAGTCCATTTATCGTCCGCTTTGCCCGGACGTCCCGTGTTCTTTTGGGCATAGTAAATGGGCACCTGGCCCAGGCTGCGCGGGAATGTCACAACAAGGCGGCCGGATGGGTTAAAGTCCCCGAAAAGGACTTGAGCTACGGCAGAGCCCTGCGTATGGCCGAGGAACCAGCTCTCAACGATAGAGGGAATGTTTTCAGCCTCCCAGGGAATAGCAAGCGGCCGGCTGTTCATGAGCACCAGCACTACGGGCACGCCCGTTTTTTGAATAGCCCGGATCATTTCCTCCTGCCGGCCGGGAAGCGAAATCGAAGTACGGCTGGCAGCCTCACCGCTCATGTTTTGCAGTTCGCCGGCCACGACTATCGCCACGTCGGCCTGCCTGGCGGTATTGACGGCCTCGTCGATAAGATTTTGGGGCGCGTCCTCCGCCGCGGGCGACACACCGGCCGCGTATAAAACCCTGGTCTGGGACGAAACCTCAGCCTTAATGCCGTCCAGTATCGTTACAACCTTTTCCATGGCTTCCTCGCCGCGGCAGTGCCATGCGCCCAAGGCGTCCTTCTTTGAATCCGCCAGGGTGCCGATAACCGCGACAGTCTTTATATTCTTGGAAAGCGGCAGCAGGTTCTTTTCATTTTTAAGCAAAACTATGGACTCCCTGGCCTCCGCAAGTGCCAGGTCCAGATTTTCGGGGGTTGTCATTGCGGAGAGTTCCTTTTCCTCATCCGCATACGGCTTATCAAAAAGGCCCAGCTCGTACTTGACCTTAAGTATACGCAGCACCGCGTCGTCAATGAGCTTCATAGGGACCTTATTTTTCTTTGCAATATCTGCCAGGTAATTATGATAAATACCCGACTGCATATCCATGTCCACGCCGGCCAGCACGCCTTTTTGCACGGCTTCCGGGTCGTCGGCCGCGTAACCGTGCGACACGAGTTCCTTTACCGAGGCCCAATCCGAGACCACAAAACCCTGAAAGCCCCACTCGCCCTTGAGAATCTCCCGGATGGTGTGGCTGTTGCCCGAGGCGGGCACGCCCGACAGGTCGTTAAAGGCGCTCATGATGCTCACAACGCCCGCGTCAACCGCGGCCTTAAAAGGCGGCAGATAAATTTCCCTCAATGCTATTTCCGACATATCCGTCGTGTTGTATTCGCGGCCAGCTTCCGCGGCGCCGTAACCCACATAGTGCTTGGCGCACGCCGCGATTGAGCCGGGGTCGCTTAAGGATTTTCCCTGAAAACCACGGACACGCGCAGCAGCCAGCACGGAACCCAGGAAAGGGTCCTCGCCCGAGCCTTCGCAAATCCGGCCCCAGCGCGGATCCCTGCTCACGTCAACCATGGGCGCGAATGTCCAGCGCACTCCGGCTGCCGAAGCCTCATGGGCCGCCGCGGACGCGCATTTTTCCAGAAGGTCCGGGTCCCAGCAGCAATCCTCGGCCAGTGGAACGGGAAAAATGGTCCTGTAACCGTGGATGACGTCCAGTCCGAACAGGAGCGGGATATGAAGACGGGAATTTTCCATCACATATTTCTGGTAACCGTTGGTCTGTGCGGCGCCGGTGACGTTTAAAAAGGAGCCGATCATGCCTTCCGCGGCCCAGTCTTTCTGGACGGTTTCCGTGAATTCCCAGTTTCCCCGGCAACTGTACTGGACCATCTGTCCGACTTTCTCATCCAGGGTCATTTTGTAAAGAAGCGCGCGGGCTTTTTCATCGGCGCTTGAAGCTTTTGCGGCCGGCTTAGCCTGCCTGGCCGGAGCCGCCGGAACAGTCTGTCCCAAAGATAAGGAAAGTCCCGTGAACAAAAATAACACCGCTATTGGAAGAACTAATGTTACGGATCTAATTTTCATTTTTGTCACCCCTGAGTTTTAGAGTTTATATCTGATATCCGTTATCAAAACCAACCAGCCTGTTTTTCAACACTGATTTTACCTAAAATGATGTTTAAATCAAGGAAAATGTTTTTATTCCGTAGGTTTTACGGGATGTTTTCTGCCAGCCCGCGAAAAACTATATCAGGATATAGGAATCAACAGTTATTTTTTTTATCGTGCGCACTGTGTTTCACCTCATGGACGGCTTTGTCAATATCTTCCTCGGATATTATGCCCGCCTTCAAAGCCGATTGGGACATTTTATTTACCTGTGCCCCATACTCTGCCTTCACCAGATAATCGCTCAAAGCCTCAGTAACGATCGAGCTGTAATTCTTCATCTTGGTTTTTTGCAGCCTGTTCATATGCTCGGCGAGTTCCACGGGTATCGTTACGCTTATTGCCTGTGTGTGCCTCATGTTAAACCTCCTGATAATACTATTTGATGTGATTATATCATATGATTATGGGGTTATCAAAAAAATACAATCTAGATATCATTGTAGACTATTGTAGTTATAACACTTTCCCCTTCCCCCTCGAAGGGGCTCCTTACAGTACCCCCTTGAGGGGTAGAAGGTCTGGATGGGGGTGGCGTAGCGGCAAAACCCAATTAAATATAGCGTTAGCTTAAATTACAAGCTGGTCTAGAGTAATGTTGCTATGCGCCGCTTCTTCACCATCTCCCTGACCCTCTCCCTTCGAGGGAGAGGGGAAAATCTCGATTTACACAGTGACAATTTATAATTAACTGACCGCCTTGCAATTTTCAGCCGGTTACAATCTGTAACCGGCTGACTGTTTTATTTTTCATCCTATTTTTCAATTTTCTCAAGTTCTTTTTTATCCGTCTTATCAAGGTCCAGTTTGAAAAAATCCGATTTTTCAGGCAGGGTAAGGCTGGTATTATGTATGTATTCCACCAGGACCGTGCCCGAAGTTATTGAACAGTCCAGCAAATGCCCTCCGGATTTTTTATCCGCGCTTATAAAGTGCAGGTGAAACCCGGGCATATTGATGCCTCCGTAAAACTGCGGGAGCCAAAAGCCGATTATTGTTCCCTTTATATTTTTCATTTCAAAAACCGGCTGTGTCTTTACGACTTCCGCAAGCCTCGAAAACGGTTTTACCTGCGCAGGAACGCTGCGGGTCTTCACATAACTGAATTCCCCGTCAACACGCACCGCATAGGGCAGGTTCCTGGAAGGAAAAGCGGTTTCTATAAGTCCGGTAAGCCCCTTATAGGTAAAAGACCTGCTTATGGGCAAAGTCATGTCTTCCTTAAACCAGATGACTTCGGCAAAAGGCGTCAGAGTATTCCCGGCAGGCAAATATACATGCCCGTCGGACCTTACCTGATAAAACACGCCGTCAAGCAGTAACATTTCCCCGTCAAGAGAGTCAAAGGTTCCTATACCAAAATCCCCCTTGTCCTTAAGGACATCCAGCGAGATAACGCCGTCATAAAACCCTTCCTGCAAAGCCCCAAGCGTAGAAACCTGATAAAGAGCCCCTGAATCAGCGGCAAAAGACGCGCCGGACATGATAGAGATAAAAACAAACAATATGGCAACATATACGGTCTTTTTCATTTTATGCCCTCAATTCTTATGGATTATAGTCCGGGAAATATTAAAACTTGCATTGGGGTCACAATTTGTGACCTCAAACTGCGTCTTCTTTCTCCGAACAAAAAATATCTCATTTTGCTATATCCCTTTTACCCCTATTTTTTATGCCAACACAATTGCAGGTTCATGCTCTCGCCCATCTTGGAAATGGTATTTACCTCGGCGTTAGGGGCGCCGTTTAATATCCTTTTTACGACCTGCGGCCTTATGCCTGCCTTTTTCGCCAGGGCGTAAGGTGTTATATGTTCTTTTAACAACTCTTTGTTCAACCCGTCCACAAGATGAAACATTACCTCTTCATCATAACCTTTGCGCGCATTAGCGCTGGTTTTCATAAGTTTATCAAAGTATTTCTTGGGGTTTGCACCGTAAACCTTTACTTTGCCAGCTTTGCCTACGTATGTTTTTTTCATTGCTAATCCTCCTGTAATTTATCTGCCGGCTTTTGCCTTAAAATACCTTGTCATCCGCTCCCCGGAAATCCGCAACGCCTCCGCAGGCGTCTTTTGGGTCTTCTTTATAATCCCATGCACGAACCACGCGGTATTGCCGTCCCAAAAATAAAACAACCGTATTTCGGTCTTCCCAAAGCCCGGCCGCAATTCATATATGTTGCCGTTGAGTTTTTTAGCATAAGGCTCCCTGAGCATAGGCCCTCTGGATTCAAGAAGCTCAAGATAATACTTAACCTTCCCCAGCTCTTTTTCACTCAAACCAAAGATAAAGTCCCCGGCAAAACACCTGTTTCCTTCCGTATAAAACATATAATAATATTCGCCCACCTAAAACACCCCTCTATAAGTTGTTTTACATAGACAACTATAAACTTTAAAGTTCATAATGTCAAGTTTTTTATACACATTGGTCCCCGCTGTTGGGTTTTGCGGCGGAATGACGGCGTCGATTGAAACGGCCGGCGACGGGCCGACACATCCGCTTCCGCCAAGGCTTAAACGGACAAATCAGGTCGGCCCATACAAGAGCATTGTTCACAAACCGGGGACAATCCCCAATTTGTGAATTGTAATGCCGTACTTTTTAGCCATTCTTTTTGCTTTTGCCCTTATTTCGCTGCTCCCGTAGTTTATCAGGTTGTTCAGCCCTTTTGCGGCGAAATCATAGTCCGGCTTTATGTCCAGGCTGTTTTTAATGCACGTCAGGCTGGATGATTCTATTCCCTGCTTTATGTAACACATGGACATGTTATACCATACTATGTGATTGCCGCTGTATAGTTTGATATATTTCAGGTACTTACTTATGGCTTCATCATATTTTTCCGTTTTCATGAGTTCAAGCGCTTCGTTGTAAAGTTTTTCTGCTTTTTGCTCCGCTTTTTTCGGATTTGGCATGTCAAAAAACATGGAGTATGCCACCTCTTTTTGGCTGTCACCCCGGCTTTCCCTTTCCTTTAGTATCGCCTTTTTAGGCGTTCTTCCTTCCAGTGTGGCAAGCGGGGTGACCAGCCACTTTTCCTTATACTCATCGACTTTCCGCTGTCTTTCCACCGGGTCTTCTATTTCAAGCGGCTTTACATCCTTTATGATGGCCTCTTTCATGGCCTCGGCTATGAGCGCCGTTTCAAGCGGGCCTTTTTCCGCGCCTTTATCCGCGGCTATGGCGTTCCACCGATCAAAATACGCTGCTGCAAGCTTTTCAATGGTTTCGTTGTGAAAATTCCCGGCATTGTCCATAAACTCATTAAAAAGCGCCATTGGATCCACGCTTCTGTCTTTTGCGGCAAGATGGATTTTTTCCATCAGTGCGTCGACTTTATCTTTTTTTATTCCCGTTTCTTTGGCAGCTTCATATATATCCGTTTTCTTTTCTTTTTTTGTCCCGCGCTTTTCAAACATGTCGATGAGATCCAACGGGGTGTACTGGAAATCCGCAGCTGTTTTTTCCTTTCCTTCAAATATGACCTTCATAGTATCAGCCATGGTTTCCGGGTATGTTAAAACTGGACCGGATAGTATATAAATATCCCTGAACGCGATGAACCTGGTGACTATGACATCGCCTTTTTTTACTTCTTTTGTCATCGTGGTATCATAGACATGGTATTCTTTCCCCTGTGGCAGCATGGCCAGCACCGCTTCTTTGCCGGTTTTCACAGCCTTGACATGAAATATACCGAATTTATTGTCCTTAAACCCGGCATATGTAGCCTTGTCTTCCCAATCAAACCCGCCGTTTTCCAGGAACTTATCCAGGACAGTAAGGCCGGATTTATCCCTGTAATCAAATGTAATCCAGTCAAAAAGCAGCATACCGGTCTGGTCTGCCGGCAGGAAACTGTTTTCAAAATCTTTTGCTTTCAACCCTATCAGGCTGCGTATTTCCGGTTTTGAATCCACAAAGGCGTTAATGCGGTCGTCAAATTCCCTCATTTTTTTCCTGTAAATGCCTATACTATCCATAAATGCTCCTTTATCAGCTCACTGACATCACATAAAAAGCAGGTATTTTTGCCGTATTTGAGTGTGGATTGAAATACACACTCAATTGCAAAATTATAATTTGTCAAGAAACGTGAAAAAAAACAACCTTTTTTCCACCTTCCCAACCGACATAGACAGACATCACGGCCTGAATACCTAATCAGTCAAGGATTCAAAGTACTTTACAAGACGTTTTGGATTCTTTATTTCCGCGTTTATCTCCATTACATTGAACTCTTCCGGGTCATAGTTGTCCCCGAGCCAGACAAGCAATTCTTTCTGCTCTTCTGTGGGGTCGGCCTTATTTTTTAGGGCTTCCAAAATTTTGTAATAGCCCGGTTCGGCGCCGCAGTCATCGGGCGGGGCGTGCCTGGCGCCGCCCGTGCAGACCGGGTAGGGTTCGGAACCTTTTAGCGTTCCGGAACTTTTCAGTTTTATATCATGCTGCCACCCGTCGCCAAAATCGTAATCAAACCTGAACCTCTTAAGAGCGGCCGGCCCGAACTCCGACAGTTTTACATCCTTTTCATCAATCAAGTCAGTACCATATTCATCAGTTTCTTTCATACCGTAATCCTTTTTTCCTATGGTAAACTCATGCAGATGTCCTCCGTCCCAGCCGAACATGACGAGGATTATGTATGCGAGCTGGTCAAGCGTAGTTGAAGCCGGGATCTCGAGCCTCCGCCAAATTCTTGGCTCTATATTCATTATCTCAATGTCAAATACATACGATTCCTTATCCGAAACCTTAGGCCGCGTTTTTACTTTCTTTTCCATGCCGCCTACGTAATACTTTGAAACCAGTTTTTTGGCAAACGCAGCTCCCTTTTCGCTAAGATAGACCGATTTTGACTTCATTCCCCCGCTTAAATACCTCTTCTTTTCCAGTTCATTAAGAGCGTCGAAGGGATAGCCCTTCCAACTGCGCTTAACGCTTCCACCGGGTATCTTCTCATCCCAGGAAGTAAGGTACAAAAGCAATAAAGTCAAATCCCTGACTGTGTCATTCATTGATACACCGCCTTTTTAGGAATTTTATTTTTTATATTTTATCATATTTGGTGGGTGTGGGTATATAAATATTGCGGACATTAGGTGTTGGAACTCGTAGGGGCGGACCTGTGTGTCCGCCCGCTGCTGGGTTTTGTGGCGAAACAGTGTTTGGAATCAACCATGACTGGACGGTCGAAACGTCCTGCGGCGGGCGGACACATAGGTCCGCCCCTACAAGAGCAGATCATCGTAATACTTTTTAACATCCAGCTTAACATGTGAGTTTTCTGCGTCTTGATCCCACTTTAGCGGATTGTTAATAATATATGTGCGGATATTTTCAAGACTTTTTTCGGATCTTATAACGTGATCGTAAAAGGAGCGCTGCCATAATAAACCGTTGAAGGGCTGGTAGGCGGCGGATTTCACTCCTCGGATGTAAGCGTTAGTGGACATGGTTTTGAACCACTGTAGGATAGCGGGGATGGATGGGGATGGGACATTGGCTGTTGGATCTTGTAGGGGCGGACCTGTGTGTCCGCCCGCTGTGGGGTTTTTACGTGTTATTACGACGTTGGTTGAAACGGCCTGCGGCGGGCGGACACACAGGTCCGCCCCTACGCGGTCAAAATCAATATCGAACAACTGGATTATCACATGTACGTGGTTCGGCATTATGGTGGAACAGTTTATAGACAGCAGGAAGGCTTTTTCCAGTTCGTCGAGCCAGTGCTGGAGCATAGTGCCGGCGGAGTTTAGGTTCATGCCGCTGAAAGGCTGGCTCCAAAACAGATTTGCTTTTTTTTGGGCACAGAGCGTGATGAAATATAAACCAGGATTGGAATAGTTGTAGTGCTTTAAACGCAGAGATTTACGGACAGGCAGAATTATATCATCGGACATGTTAAAACCCCCTCTATATTTTAGGGCAATATAACATAAATACAGATAAAGGTCAAACAATAGGGGGTAGGTTGGGAATGCAGATTTTAAGACAATTGCGGCCCCTTCGGGGGATGGGTGGGCTGATGCCCTACCCTGCGGTTAGAACAAATTCAATATCTAAATCTCAGCGGGCGGACACATAGGTCCGCCCCTACGCAGGTCAAAACCTTGCTGGACTTAAAAAAATCCCCGGTAGGGAAACTCTGCGGCCAAATAAAATGAAAAATCCCCGGTAAGTTTCCCTACCGGGGATTTTTTTAAGTCCAGCAACGCCCTACGTTCGCATACAGCTACCCGTATACTATCATCGGCGAAGAGGGGCTTAACTTCCGTGTTCGGAATGGGAACGGGTGTTTCCCCCTCTCTATAGTTACTGGCCATATCTTTCGGCCTAACTAAAGACCTTACTTTTTCATCTCTATTTTATACAGTTTATGAGCAGGCAATACTTGTCGAAGAAAAGATTTTACCATCTTATCAATACTGCGGTGGACCGGTTGCCCTGTTAGGGGCAACCGGCACCGCTATTAAAAGTGGTCAAGCCGCACGGATTATTAGTATTGGTTAGCTTAATGCCTTACGGCACTTACACACCCAACCTATCAACGTTGTAGTCTACAACGATCCTTCAGCCAACTTACGTTGGAGAGAGAACTTATCTTAGGGTAAGTTTCACGCTTAGATGCTTTCAGCGTTTATCTTGTCCGAACTTAGCTACCCGGCTATGCCACTGGCGTGACAACCGGATCACCATGGGTTCGTTCGTCCCGGTCCTCTCGTACTAGGGACAAATCCCTTCAATTCTCTTGCGCCCACAGCAGGTAGGGACCGAACTGTCTCACGACGTTCTGAACCCAACTCACGTACCACTTTAATTGGCGAACAGCCAAACCCTTGGGAGCTTCTTCACCCCCAGGATGTGATGAGCCGACATCGAGGTGCCAAACCCTGCCGTCGATGTGAACTCTCGGGCAGGATCAGCCTGTTATCCCTAGAGTAGCTTTTATCCGCTGAGCGATGGCCCTTCCACATGGCGCCACCGGATCACTTAGTCCTGGTTTCCCATCTGCTTGACGTGTGTGTCTCGCAGTTAAGCATGCTTATGCCTATGCACTCTTTAGCGCGATTGCCGACCGCGCTGAGCATACCTTAGAACGCCTCCGTTACTCTTTTGGAGGCGACCGCCCCAGTCAAACTGCCTTCCAGACAATGTTCCCGCCCTGGTTTCACAGGAGCAGGTTAGAATTTCGATTAAGTCAGGGTGGTATTTCAACGACGACTCCGCCTGAACTAGCGCCCAGGCCTCAAAGTCTCCCACCTATCCTACACAAACAAGATCAAAATTCAATGCCAAGATACAGTAAAGCTTCATAGGGTCTTTCCGTCCCGCTGCAGGTAATCGGCATCTTCACCGATACTACATTTTCGCCGAGCATCCTCTTGAGACAGTTCCCAGATCGTTACGCCATTCGTGCAGGTCGGAATTTACCCGACAAGGAATTTCGCTACCTTAGGACCGTTATAGTTACGGCCGCCGTT
>CALAOR010000031.1 GCA_937889595.1 uncultured bacterium | reverse complement strand
GAGATATTGGCGTGACTGGAGTTCAGACGTGTGCTCTTCCGATCTCCTGTGGCGGGCCCGGGCACGGAACCCGGCGGGAATACAAAATTATAATCAATTATTGACCTCACAAGTTCTCCGGCGCTGTTATATATATTCAGCTGCACGTATGTTTCGTTCCTGATAACTGTCACGGGTATTATCACAGCTGTGTCGCGGTTGTATGTGTCAATCTGGTCAACCCTGATTGTATACGCGCCTGACGCGGCTAACTGCCCGCCGTCTGTCTTTGAGTCCCATGTGACGCTTAAAGCTGAACCGTCAAGCTCCACTCCGGGTATTGTTATATTCATCAAATCGCCGTAACCGAGGGTTGTAGCTGACTGGTTGCCGTTAATATCGGTCACAACATTTGCCATCGCATTATACGTGCCTGCAACAATTAAGGTGCGCACAACTTCACCCGCTGAATTGTAAACCCTTATTGTTATCATGTATTCGGGTTTTATCGGCGTATTTGTGATAGTAGGTGTTATCGTGGTCGTACAGGTTTCTGTAAAAGTAGGGGTGGCTGTATATGTAGGAGTATATGTTTTTGTCGCGGTACTCGTAAATGTGGGAGTGTCAGTCTCGGTAAATGTGGGCGTATCAGTGACGGTCCGGGTATCCGTAAAAGTCGGCGTCGCCGTAAACGTGGGAGTTGCGGTAAACGTGGGCGTGAATGTGCGTGTATCTGTGAAAGTCGGCGTCGCTGTAAACGTGGGAGTGAACGTGCGTGTATCGGTAAAAGTCGGAGTTGCCGTAAACGTAGGCGTGTCTGTAAACGTAGGCGTAAATGTGCGTGTATCGGTAAAAGTCGGAGTTGCCGTAAACGTAGGCGTGTCTGTAAACGTAGGCGTAAATGTGCGCGTGAAAGTGAAAGTCGGCGTTGCCGTAAATGTAGGAGTAAATGTGCGCGTATAAGTGAAAGTCGGCGTGGGCGTAAATGTCGGCGTATCTGTAAACGTAGGCGTAAATGTGCGCGTAAAAGTGAAGGTCGGCGTGACCGTAACGGTCGGCGTGAATGTTTTGCTTATTGTCACGGTTACAGTGGGTGTTTTTGTCACAGTAATAGTCACGGTAACAGTTGGCGTGTAAGTCCTGGTAAAAGTCGGGGTTAAAGTACGTGTCAATGTTTTTGTAGGGGTTGCAGTGGGAGGACACCCGTCTACAATGTTAAATACAGTATTTGAAATAAGCCCGGCTGTCTCAAGGTCCGTTTCATACGCAGTATTTGATAATGAAACGCAGGACGAATTTACCTTGACATCAAAAGACAGTGTCCCGGTTGCGCCGGGAGGCAGGTAGCCCATATCCCAGCATATTGTGCCCCCGCTTATATCCACCAGAGAATAGAAAGGGACGCTTTTAGCCGAATTATTTACTATAGTGGTTCCTGCCGGCGCGCCGTCGCATATTTTTACGCCAAGCACGCCAGTCAATCCTGTATTGGCGTATGTAAGCGTATATGTGATGGTTCCGTTCTTATGAACCACCACTGATTGCACGGGATTATTTGCTTTTTTCAGTGTCAAGCTCGTAGGCGGGCATGGAAGCCAGCTGACATCATCAAGATAACCATAGCTATTGTGTCCGCCCTGGTCGCATCCATAAGCAGTAAAACGGACAGTAACGGGGGTCCCTGCATACGCGGAAAGATTTATATAAAACTGGGTCCACGCAAGGTGCGCCCATGCGTCTGTGGAGCCGTTGCTGCAATCCACGGGATCAGGACCGCCACACGGGTCAGCGCCGTCGTCTACCATCTGATTAAACATCGTGTAATAATTGAAACTCTGGCTTGCAATAACACCTCCTGCGGCATTAAGAACTTCAGCAAGTATAAACGCGTCATCCCCAGGCGCGCCGTGCGTGAGATAGTGTTTTCCTGATAAAACAGCAGCGAACCAGAATGACAGGCAGTAATTCCCGTTCGTAGGCACGGTATCAGTTTGCTTCACCTGTGCCCAATCCTCGTGCCCTACAGTATCGCCGCGCCCGGAAAAAAGCTCCACGGCGTAAGTTCCGCTATGTACTCGACTTAACCCTGCCGAATTTAATGTCCCCACTGTATGAGGGGCCGGAGCAGTATTATTTACGACCGTCACCCTGGGTAACTGTATCATTTTTGTTCCGACATTTGTCTGGGTTGTCCATGGCCCTATTAACCCGGTTTCAAAACCGGGATTCACCCAGCCAAACCCGCTTACGGTAAATAACATGAAAATAACGGACATGAAGAAAACTGTTTTGGTCTTATTATTGATTAATCCCGCCTGATTTGCTTTTAAATTATACAGCCTGCTAATACCTGTCATACATCTGCCTCCCCGCTCCAGCACATTTCTTGTTCCATGTGCTTAAGAGCCCATATGTTAGCATTTCTAAAACCCTGTACTTGATGCCGGCATATCAGGTTCATGTGTACCCGGTGTTCCTTACCTTTGTTCCATGTTGCTAAATATACTTCCTAAACATAGCAAAGTCAATCAGAAAGCAATAATCCCAATTAACCGTTTAATTACAGGCATTTTTCAGGTTTCCGCCCTCTTAAAACCTACAAAACAGGCATTATCCACATTTTTTTCTGTTTTTATTTTTAGGCATGTCCAAAACTTTCTGAAAAAATGATAAAAACCTGTCTAAACGCTTCAATTGCACGTTAAATCATTGTCTTTTTAATGGTTTTTACATGTATGTAAAATTCACTATCGATTTAGTAGGATTTTATTTTTCGGCTTTTACCGGTAAAAAAACTCATATTTTTTTAAATCATCAGACCGCCCCTTAAAAATAATAATTAATCGCTTAACTAAGGGTTATAATGCATTTATGGCAGGGCAATTTTAGTTAAAGAGAAATTAATTCCTGATTTAAAGTGTTTTTTCATCTTAAGATGATTAATTCACTGATTTTAGAAGAGACTGTTTTTCCCGAACCGTTCTTTGCGGTTATGACGTAATAATAGGTTCCGTTTGCGAGCCGGGCGAAGCAATACTGGGGCACCGGCTTTGCAACCCTTCCAGCATAGCTTAAACCAAGTGTCTCTTTTAATATCAGCCTGAAAGAAATTGTATAAATTTTGATGTAAACATCACTGCAATCCTGGGATATGGTAAAACCAAAATATATATTTTGCGATACGTTGTATGGGTTTGGATAAACCAACGGGTCTTTTATCTCAAAATTATCCGGCGTGGCAGCTCTCGTAGGCGTCAAAGTGGCGGTATAAGACGGCGTATCAGCCGGGGTTCTCGTGAGAGTGCCCGTAAATGTCAAAGTTACCGTACTTGTGCCGGTTGGGGCGGCTGTTCTGGTCAGCGTAGCCGTGTTTGAAGATGTAACCGTAAATGTTCTTGTGGGCGTTGTTGTCGCCGTGTTGACGGAAGTATTTACCTGCGTATTTGTCGCTGTATTAAGCGGTGTCTTTGTTGCAGTTGCTGAAGAAGTATTTACCGGCGTTCCCAACGGTGTATCCGTGGATGTGGTAATTAATGTATTTGTGGAAGTGGGAACCGTTGTGTTCGTACCCAGAGGAGAAGGTGAAGCTGTCCGCGTGTTAACAGGAGTACTGGTCCGTGTTTGAGTATACGTGGAAGATACTGTTGCCATGCTTGTTGCCGTATATGTAAAAGTATTTACCGGTGTATTGGTTATTGTCCCTTGAACAGTATTTGTGGGGGAGGTAACCGGCGTATTTGTACTTATCGCGGTAAATGTCGCTGTGGCCACGGCTGAACTTGTCAAAGTGCTTACAGGTGTACTGGTCAGCGTATTTACGGCAGTATTTGTCCTTGTCAATGTAAATGTCGGACTCGCAGTCCCTGTAAATGTAATTGTCCGTGTATTTGTAATAGTGGAGGTCCAGGTTGGGGTCCGGGTGAAAGTCGGAATAGGGGTAGTCGTGCTGGTTCCTGCCACGGCAATATCCCCGTAGAGGATACCGCGGCCATTGGTGCCGATATACATGCGGCCGTAAACCAGTTCATCACCGCTCGCATAAGACGGCCCTCCGAATTGGTGGTTGGCGTCGTTAATGCGGGTCCATGTGGTTCCCGCGCCGTCGTCGCACCTGAATAAGCCGTAGGGCAACGCAATATTGCCCACGTTTCCTATAAGGTAAAGCGCTGGATGAGTCTGACCGGATGCCGCCTTGCCAAACCCAATCGCGGTAGCCTTGGATATGTTGGCGATATGGGTGGTGGTGACCGCTCCAAGGCCCACATTGGTGAAAAGGTAAAGGCCGGTTCCGGTCGGGACCCAGACTTCCCCGGCAATCCCAAAAACCGCACGCGGCCGGCTTGCCGCGCCTGAGTATGTCCCGGCCGTGGAGAAACTGGCCCCGCCGTTTGTGCTCACGTAAAGCGTGGTCCCGGAAACGCCGTAAAAAATGTTGTTATTTGCCCTGTCGGATGCTATCTTTGCGCCGCTGGGCAGGCCGGTTGCACTTGTCCAGCTCGAACCGTTATTAATGGAATAGGACGCTGCTGCGTTGGAAGGCCCCCAGAGAATGTTGGTCCCATTAGCTGAAACCGCTATCTGGGAATTGGTTCCGGCCGGCACACTGGAAAAACCGGTCCAGCTCACGCCGTTGTTTGTTGAATAAGCACCATAAGGGGTAGCGTTGCCCGCCCGTACGACGATATTTGTGTTGAGCTGGGCGAAATCAATGCCGCTTGTAGAACTCCAAAATGGGTTGCAATACATCCCGCTGGGCGAAGGAAGGGTTATATCAGGGTGCCTCATGCCGGCTATATCACCCACTGCGCTGAATAAAACACCGCCCGCTACAGAGGCTGTCATATCAAGGACCGCAGTTTCCTCCAGGCCGTAGTCAGTGAAGGCCCATATGACGGCTGAAGTCGGAGTGCTTAAGATGTTGGCGCTGCTGTAGACACCCTGCCCTGTCGTATAAATCGCTTTATTGGAATTGAAAGGGTCTATCTCCACGTCCCCCATCCACCCGCCGCCGCCCGAGTTGGCGTTCCCACACCAGTATATGTACTTGACACCATTATCGTTATAGGTGGCCTGATTCGCTCCGCCGTTATTACTTACCAATGTCCAGCTTGTTCCGCCGTTGATGGTTGAGTAAATTTTATCCGGGTTCCACCAATCCAGGGTTGTAACCACTACATGCTGGGGGTTCTGTGCGTCCACACATATCCCGCCGAAACCTCCGCCCGTCGGGCCGGTCAGCGTAACATGCGTCCAGGCCAGGGTAGTGGTATTCAGCTTCCAGACCTGCCCGCCGGAAATACCGTTGGGTCCGTAGCCTCCGCTGTCGTAATTTATCCATAAATTCCCGTCTGCGCCGAGAGAAGCGCGCGGAGGAACCATATTTGCCGGGCCACCCGGAATAATGGCCCACGTGCTGCCGCCGTTGGTGGAACGATAGATATTGCTGTTCCCCGATGACATTGCCTCTACTCCGACATAAATTGTCTGCGACGCAGTGCCCACGGTGCCGTTCGGGTCGAAGATAACGAAACTCAACCCATAGACCGCGTCGCCGTTCACGGGAAAGCTTGCCACTTTGGCCCAGGTAGCAGCCGAATTATTGCTTACCCATAATCCGCCGGAGCGCGAACCAAAATAAAGTTTGCTGGTGAGGTTTGGGTCCACGGCCAGCCGCTCCCCGGCGTTGCGGCCGTCTGCGTTGCCGCCTATGATGACGCCGATATTGTACTGGGTCCAGCTGTTGCCCTGATTCGTTGAAGCAAGGATGAATCCGTTGGAGTTGTTGTAGGTCTGGCCGATCGCAGCGTATACCACATTGGGATCTTTTGGGTCAGGCGCTATGCTTTCCCCGCCGTATAAGTTCCAGTCGCTGAGGAAGTCGGTTAGCGGCACCCAGACACTGTTGGTGTTGTCCCAGCGGTAGAGCCCGCCCATATCGGTGCGCGCATAAATTAATCCTGAAGCAGCGCGGCTGTATTCCACGCCGGCGACGAAACCGCCTGCCGGGAACACTACATTTTTCCAGGTGTAGGCCGCGCTGAGAAATGAAGGCATGATTATAATCAATAAAAATAACGGTATGATAATATTTACAATACTGCTATGACCCTTGCAGTTTCGTTTTGGCATTGCTTTCTCCATTTTTAAATCGTTTAAATAATACAGCCGGTTCAAAACAAATATACTAATCAATATTGTTTCACGATAGTAAATATACTTCCCGAATATGACAATGTCAAATGGATAGTGATTATTCCAATTAATCGCTTAATTACAGGAACTTTTTAGATTTTTATGCTTTTATGACATGCGCAATTGACTTATCCACATTGTTTTCTTATTTTGATATGCAGTCATGGCTATAATATGCCGTAAAAACGATAAAAAGTTATTTTTACGTTTCAATTAGGCGCGTAATTATTGAATTTTTAATGATTTTTGAATATATATAAGGCTGATAATTCCGTTTAGTTGGATTTTTTTCCGGCTTTTGCATGTAAAAAATAACTCATTATTTTAAATTATCAGTCTGTCATGAAAAATAATAATTAATCGCTTAATCATGGGTTATACGCATTTATGCCGGATTATTTCACGCAGATTCCCTTATTACAAGTTCCGGCATGATAAGGATCTCATGCGCCCCTTTTGTTTTTCCCTTGAGCATATCCATGGCAAGGTCAAACGCTTTTCTTCCCATTGTGTCCAGCGGCTGCCTCACGGTTGTGAGCGCGGGGGTTATAAAAGCGGATATCTGTATGTCGTCATATCCTATCAATGCGATGTCCTGCGGTATCCTTACCCCGATTTGTTTTGCCCTGTGAATTATCCCGAGCGACGCCATGTCACCTGCCGCGCAGAATATCGCGTCGGTATCGGGTTTTTCCCGCAAAATTGCGTCAAACATTTTTACGCCTTCCTCCTGGGTATAATGTTTTGCGCTGTATACCCTGCTCCTGTCGAATTCTACGCCGTTATAACGCAGTGCCTCCGTGTAGCCGCTGAGCCTTTCGCCCAAGCTCGGGCTTTCGTCCTCACCGCCCTCGGACAGTCCGGTCGGCCCGGTAATTATGCTTATGTTCTTTTTCCCTTTTTTCAGCAGGTACTCGACGGCATTATAAGCACCCTTAAAATTGTCGATCCTTACGGAATTGGTCCCGGCCACGGCTTTATTTTCTATCATGACAATGGGTATTCCGGCTTTTTTGAATTCCTTTATCTGGGAGTCATCCGGTTTTATCGTAAGAATTATCAGGGCATCTGCCCTTTTGCCGTAAAGAAGGTCGTTGATGAGCTTTTGTTTTATTGTCCGCGAGTTTTTAGTTGAAATGTGATTTAAGGTGAGGTGGGAATTTCCCGTGTCATAAAGCTCGCTCTCCACTCCCGCGAATATCCCGGTAACAAAGGGGGACGTGGGGTATTTGCTTATGAAGGCAACAGTATTTGATTTTCCGCTGACAAGGGCCCTGGCGCTCCCGTCAGGGTGAAAATTCATCCTTTGAATATGGGACCGGACTTTTTCCCGCGTCTTCCCCGTCATTTGCCCTTTTCCATTAATTACGTTTGAAACCGTTGCGTAAGAAACACCCGCGGCTTTTGCCACATCCTTGATAGTTATCTTCTTCATTTAACCTCCTGCGGTAATAATATTAAGAGGTTAACCCTCATGGTTTATTCTAAACAACTTCAGTATCAAAATCAATATGGTTTATTTGGGCCGGACATGTTGGGAGGATATCTCCCGCTAGGCCGGATTATTTCACGCAGATTCCCTTATTACAAGTTCCGGCATGATAAGGATCTCATGCGCCCCTTTTGTTTTTCCCTTGAGCATATCCATGGCAAGGTCAAACGCTTTTCTTCCCATTGTGTCCAGCGGCTGCCTGATGGTGGTAAGCGGGGGGTTCAAAAAGCCGGCTATCGTTATGTCGTCATATCCCACAATGCTTATATCCTGCGGTATCCTTTTCCCAAGCTGTTTTGCCCTGTAAATTATCCCAAGCGCTACCATGTCGCCTGCCGCGCAGAATATGGCGTCTATATCCTTATGCTCCCCCAGCATTGTATCCAGTAATTTTACGCCTTCTTCCTGGATATAGTATTTTATATTATATGTCAGGCTCTTGTCAAATTCAACGCCGTTATCCTTCAAAGCGGCCTTATAACCCTTATATCTTTCGGTCACGCTCGAACTTTCAGGCTCGCCTTCCGCTGACGGGCCAAAAGGACCGCAAATTACAGCTATCTTCCTTTTTCCCTTTTTCAGAAGATAATCAACGGCGACATAACCGCCTTTGTAATTATCGAGCCTGATGGTATTTGCCCCTAACACATAGCTGCTTTCTATGAGGACAAGCGGGATACCTGCTTTTTTAAATTCATTTATCTGGGAGTCATCCGGTTTAATTGTCAGCATTATTACGGCATCGGCCTTTTTGCCGTATATCATGTCATTTATCAGTTTTTGCTTTGTTGCATTCGAGCCTTTTGTGGAGTTGTGCGTGAGCGTAAGTTCCGAATTTCCGGTGTCAAAAAGCTGCCGCTCCACCCCCTCAAGTATCCCGGTCACAAAAGGGGAAGTAAGGTATGAGCTTATAAAAACTATTGTATTTGATTTTCCGCTGGCAAGGGTCCTGGCGCTATCGTCAAGGTGAAAATTCATTTTTTGGATGCATGCCCGGACTTTATCCCTTGTTTTATCGGTCATACGGCCCTTGCCGTTAATAACGTTTGAAACAGTGACGTATGAAACCCCTGCAGCCTCCGCAACATCCTTTATCGTTATCTTTTTCATTTAACCCTCCTCCAGTTGCAATATAATAACACCATGGTACCTGCCTAAATATCCATTACAAGACCTTTCCGCCCGTTTTACCGCAAACGCCGGGAAAACCCGTCAACAGGTTATCGTGTACCCTGGCAAAATAAAAAAAACACCCGCCATATCTAAATATTAACATACACAACATTTATAAATTAGTCAAATAAATTATCCGGAAACAATACTCTTTAAATAATAAAAATATTTTTTATAAGACCGCCGGGATAATCAGGCGGTTCCCCTGTATTTTAATTCCGTTTCAAATACGATTATTTGGGGTTCTATCAGCTTTCCTTCGGCGGCTAAAACAGCAAGTTCAAAAGCTTTTTTACCCATTTCATAAATAGGCTGCTTTACCGTGGTCAGGTCAATATTTGTCGATAATAAATCATCATCAAACCCTATTATTGAAATATCGTCCGGAACCCGCATGCCCTGTTTTCCAGCCTCAGCGAGCATTCCATAAGCCACAAGGTCCCCGGATATGCTGAATATGGCGTCTGCGCCTTTTTCCGCGAGCGACTTGAACGCCTGCCGCCCGTCAGCGTATGAGTAATGGCTGGTTGTGGCTATGAGATTTTTTGGAGGGACAATTCCGGTTTCATGCATCGCGCGCATAAAACCAGCGTACCTTTCGGTCTGCGGCCTGCTGTATTTTAGGTCTCCCGCGACTATCCCTATCCTTCGTCTTCCCTTTTTAATAAGGTATCCGGTTGCCCGGTATGCGCCTGCCTCATTATCAGCGAGTATTGAACTTGCTCCCTTTGTCTCGGTTTCAATCAGGATGACAGGTATGCCCGCTTTTTTGTATTCAAGGAAGATTTCTTCGTCCATGCCCATCGATACTACAATAACAACATCTGCCCTTTTTTCAAAAACGATCCTTTTTAATATATGTACGGCGCCCGCGCTTGTCCCGCTTGATGTATAAAGGTTAAGATCATAACCGGTGAGCACATGCGCATCCTGTATGCCGCTTATAATAATGTTGGGAAAACCTGCGGAAAATCCTGGTTCAACCACGGCGATATTGTTTGTTTTGCCTTTTACAAGGCTCCTTGCCGCGTAATTGGGGTAGTACTCAAAACGCTTGATAGCGGCCAGTACCTTTTTCCTGGTTTCCTGGCTTATCCTTCCCTTGTTATTGATAACTTTGGATACAGTCACATGGGTTACGCCGACGATCCGGGCAATGTCCTTGATGGTGGTCCGTTTCATATATACTCCCTGCTGGTTTTACGGCTTATCTGTCTGCATTTGTAGGGGCAGCATATCATGCTGCCCGCCCCTTGCGGGCTTTCCGACAGTATCCAAATGATACTATCCGAAAACCCTATAAAACCATGAAATTCTTTATCGTGTCCGGTACGAACTTTAATTTATCTATGGCCTTTGCGCGATTCCCCTATATAATATAAGCGCAAAATCCATAGATAAATTAAAGTTCGTACCGGACACGACCTATCATAAAGGCCATGTACCATTCGCAGTAGTTCAGGTACATGGCAGGCTTTTCGGACAGTATCCAAATGAGACTGTCGGAAAGCCCATAAAAGCCATCGTTGTGGGCCGAATAATATTCGGCCCCTACAAAAAACCGGGCTTCATCAAATGGTTCAGGAGCCTGCCCTTCTACTTTCCACTCTCTGAAGCCTTTGATCTTATTGTATGTCTACTTTTATGCTCAACTCTTTTAACTGCCTTAATTCAACTTCCGACGGCGCGTTTGAGAGCAGGCACTGAGCCTTGGAAGTCTTGGGGAAAGCTATGACGTCCCTGATCGACTGGCTGCCCGTGATAATCATGGCCATTCTGTCCAGCCCAAAAGCTATGCCTCCGTGTGGGGGCGCCCCGTATTTTAACGCCTCCAGGAGGAATCCAAATTTCATATCAGCAGATGCGTCGTCTATGTTCATCAGGTTAAACATCTTCTTCTGAAGCGCGGAGTCGTGTATCCTGATGGAACCTCCGCCTATCTCGGTGCCGTTCAAAACCAGGTCATACGCTCTTGCTTTTACCTTCAACGGGTCCGTATCAAGCATGGGTATATCCGCTTCTTTGGGAGCAGTGAAAGGGTGGTGGTTTGCTTCATATCTTTTTTCTTCCGCGCTGTAAGAAACCAGCGGAAAATCAACCACCCAGAGGAACTCCAGGGTCTTTTCACCGTACATGGCGTACTTCTCCCCCACGTGGAGCCTTACCCTGCTTAAGATGTCGTTCACCTTTTCTTTTTTATCGGCCATAAAAAACACTATGTCGCCTTTTTCCACATTCATCAGTTCTTTGAGCTTATTTAACCGGTCTTCACTGATGAACTTGACTATGGGAGACTCGGGTTTTTCCGCGAACCTTATCCAGGCCATGCCGCCCGCGCCCTGCCTTATGGCAAAGGCCACCAGGTCGTCAATATCCTTGCGTGAAAGCTTGTCGGCGGAGGATTTGAAATTCATGGCTTTTACAACCCCGCCTGTTTTTACTGCTTCGCTGAATATTTTAAAATCCGAACCGTCAAATACTTCGCTTACTGTCTTTAACTTCATGGCAAACCTCGTATCCGGCTTGTCATTGCCGTACTCTTCCATGGCGCGCTCCCACGTGATGCGCGGAAACGGGTTCGGCAGCTTCACCTGCTGCACGTGCTCGAAAACATTGCGTATAAAATTCTCCGAATGACCCATGATGTCGTCCTCATCTATAAACGACATCTCTATATCTATCTGCGTAAACTCCGGCTGCCTGTCCGCGCGCAGGTCCTCGTCACGGAAACATTTTACAACCTGATAATACCTGTCCAGCCCGGCCACCATCAGGAGCTGTTTTAACATCTGCGGCGACTGCGGCAGCGCGAAAAACATGCCCGGATTGACCCGCGACGGCACAAGATAGTCGCGCGCGCCCTCGGGCGTGCTTTTGAAAAGCACGGGTGTTTCCACGTCCACAAAATTATTTTCATCCAGATATTTCCTTATCAGTTTCGTGAGGGTATGCCTGATTATCATGTTGTTGAGTATTTTCGGCCTGCGCAGGTCCAAATACCTGTATTTCATCCTTAAATCCTCGTTTACTTCCGCGCTTTCATCTATGGGGAAAGGAAGCGGCAGCGCCTGGTTAAAAACCTCCACCTGAGAGGCCACAATCTCGATCATGCCGGTCTTAAGCCTCGTGTTTTTTGTGCCTTCGGGGCGGTTCCTCACCTTGCCCTTGATTCCAAGGACAAACTCCGAACGCAGTTTGTGCGCTGTTTCATGGAGTTCCTTGTTAATCTCCGGGTCAAACACAACCTGCACTTTTCCGTATTTATCGCGGATGTCGAGGAATATCACGCCTCCGTGATCGCGCCTGGTATCAAGCCAGCCGTTTATGGCTACTTCACTGCCAAGCAGGCTTTCGGTTACTTCTCCGCAATAATGGGTCCTTTTGATCATATTTTTGTCCTTTCAATGGTACGGGCCGGAGAAATTAATCCGGCCCGCTTTATTTTCTGTTTTGGCCGCACATAAGCGGCCCATATGTGTGGTTTTAAAAATTAAAACCTGTAATTATATACAGCCGCGAAAGTATTATCTGAATTTCCGTTTAATAATGATTCCTCCTGGACCTTAAATTCAAGATTGTGTTCGGTGTTATAAGCCTCTGCCGAACGGCCCGCCAACACAATGTCGGCAAACCAGGTGGCTGCGAAAAGCAGTACGCCTACGGCAAATTTATTACCACCCATCTTCCGCTGGTCCGCCACGTCCCCGCCTCCGCCCACAAACATACCCGGCGATGTGTTCTGTATGGCGCCATAACCCATGACCACTATCGATGCGAGCTCGAGCCCGAGGAGCGTCAAACCCATCCTGTAGTTCTCGCTGTAAAACTGGCCCCATCCGTGCGCCAAAAGCCCCGGGCCTATGGCGATAACCGTCGCAACTATGGGGTCCTTTGGTTCAAGTATTACTTCATCAATTACCACGTCAGACGCATACGACTTGGCGAACATTAAAGTGGGTACGGATACAAGCGCAATGCATAATATCATTGAAAAACAAACCGCGCGTTTGAACATTCAAATCCTCCTGAAAATCAGTGATTTTAATAAAACAATCCGGATATTTAAACACTGCGGATAAAACCCGCAAACCCGGTATAAAGCCCTGTTATTTCGGCGTAAAATCATATGTAACAGTAGCTACCGCCAGCGGATTACCCGTTAAAGGACTCCTGTAATTTGCGGAATCCGCCGCAGTTACCGGAACAAAAGTGCAATATGGCGGTTGATAATACGTATTCACTATCTGTGCCTTTATGTCCGATGTGGCGGTATAAAGGAAGCCGTTATCATACTGCTCAACTATCGAGACGGTCATGGGCGCGACATGCGAATCCGAGACATAATTGGCATTGGTGGTAACCCTCCACGCGTCCACAATAATGTTGGATAAACTATTTCCCAGGTCATATGTTTCAGTGAAATACCCGGTCCTTGTCATCACTCCGCTGTCTTCATTTATCTCTACATACCAGACGCCTGCATTGGCAACAACGACCTTAACGGTCCTTGTGCCTTTGCATCCTGAAACAAGGAACATAATGATTATAATAATAAAAATAACAAAGCCATTTTTAAGCATATGAAAACCTCCTGATAGTCTATATTTACCAAGCAATTAACATATAATCACAGCCTAACTATTTTGTCAATAATAAACTGCATAAAACACATAAAACACATGTTATCATCCCTTGTAACACGGTTTCAAATCCAAAGCGCTTATTGGGACAGCATTTTCATATCAAACGGCAAGACAATTATCCTTGCCCCAAAATCATCTTCAGCCATAAAAAGCAGTTTCGACATAGTTTGGCTGACGGCCCTTAAACGTGTCAGGTTCAGGTATTCTTTAACTCCCACGCCATTTTCATAATGCCTGAAAACCATATTATTGCCGTCCATGTAATATATCATGTTTTTTGCCGGCACATTATAAAAACCGAATAAAAAATTCCTCCGGTCCTTGTAATCAAATGTGATGTTCCCTGAATGCCGCAAATAACATGGATTATTCCCGAACCTTAAAACTTCCGTCTTAACCCTGGTATTTCTTTGCACCGTAACAAGTCCGTCATACAGCTCCCCGTCATTTTCCAGCCGCTGAGCGCTGATAAATTCACTGTAATTGTTCACGATTGGTTCCGTGGATAATCCCGACAATTCGTATTTCCCGTAGTACAGCTGCCTTTTAATCGCGGTTTGATCCTGCAAATAAACGGAAGTCCTGCTTTTGTCACTGACCGTATAGGACGCCATTTCAACCGGCTGCTCCGGCTGAAGTGCATCGGGAAGTTTTATGAAGGAAAATACCGCGGAATCAGCCTTAACCGGAACAATTGAGTGTTTTTCATCAAGCGCCTCTGTTCCTATGTCTGTCCAGCTTTTATCCACGGTATTAAATATCTTAAAAAACGCGGTGTGCCCGAATTGATTTACCTCCGGGCTTTTCTTTAACAGGATAACAATAATCCTGGTGTCGTCATCCAACATAAAAATGCCGTCGGAAAAGATCATATCCGTATGATTGCCGTCCGGCCACGGCACAAGAATTTTTCCGTTTGTATCCAGCTTAACCAGGCTGCCGGCGTATTCTTCACAGGAGTATTTGACGGGTTTTTTAGCCGGGGTAGTTTTTGCGGGTGCGGCATAAATGAAAAAACAGCATAAAAAAAACAAGCCTGCAAACCCGGATTTCCATAATTTATTCATTTTGCCCTCATATTATGAATTAAACACAAAATACGACCGCTATTTTCCGCTTTAACCGCAGGCTTTCCCCAGCCGGAAATGTATTATATCACACCCCTATCAGCGACAACACCCCATTTATAAACGTAAGAGGGTGGATCGGGCACCCCGGCACGTACAAATCAACCTTATGATTATTCAGGAACTCCCTGTTTAGGGCGTTTGAATCCGCGAAAACCCCGCCTGATATTGCGCAGGAACCAGCGAGTATTATTATTTTCGGATCAGGTATTGCGTCATACGTATCAAGCAGCGCCGGGGCCATATTTTGTGTTATCGGCCCTGTTATTACTATACCGTCAGCGTGCCTTGGGGACGCGGCAAAATCTATTCCAAACCTTCCCATATCAAAATTCACGTTTCCGCAGGCAGCAAGTTCAAGCTCGCAGCCATTGCACCCGCCGGCTGAAACCTGCCTCAGTTTTAAGGACCTTCCGAATATTTTTTTGATATCCGCACGTGACTTAATTGCTTCTTTTTCAAGAAATTGTTTTCCTTTATTCTTTGTCACAACCAGTTTTTCAGGGGAGTCAACGGCTGTCTTGTGGTAATTGGTGAATTTAATTTCATTATTTTTACACGCCCTTACGCAGTCACCGCAAAACACGCACTTTCCCATATCCAGGGAAAACGGCGCCTTGGAAATGGCATTGACCGGGCATACCGTATCCGCGGTAAAATCAGCGTTTACCTGTTCAACCGAAACCTCCGGCAAACCGCGGAACTGAGTTATGATCTGGGCTTTCTTAACGTCAGGTATGGCCTGGTACCCCTGCCGTAACCTGATCCTTAAAATGTCAAACATATGTTCTCCTCATTCAATTTCAAAGCACTTCGTTCCCCACAACATCCCGTAGAGCGGCTGCTTGCTGCCGCTCATCGTCGGCCTTTGGAACGACCGTTTGCATGGTCCTGCGTTTTGTAAAGCCCGCGTCAGAGAGGCAGCAAGCAGCCTCTCTACGAAACCCATAACTTTTCAATCAAAACCCGCACTCCGAATTCCGAACTCCGAATTCCCGCTAAAGATCGTTCCCGCAGTACGACAGGTTGAAGCTCTTGTTGATCACCGGAAAATCCGAGATCCCTTCATTTCTCAGCGACAGCGCGAGCCCGTACCAGTTGTTAAACGACGGATCCTTGATCTTATACCTGCATATGCTCCCTTTTTTATCCGTGATTGCCGCGTGCACTATCGCCCCCCGCCAGCCTTCGGCCATTGAAACCGAAAATGAATCCGGTTCAAGTGCGGCAGGCTCTTTCCAAATGGCGCCCGGCGGCAGGTTATCCATCAGTTCTTTTACCAGTTCAACCGACTGCTGTATTTCAAGGAACCGCAAATAGCTCCTGGCAAAGACGTCGCCCGAGTCCATGGTGTGCTTGTGTATGGGCATGTAGTTGTAAATGCCATATGGGTGGTCGGCCCTCGAATCAAGCGCGACTCCTGACGCGCGCGCCGCAAACCCGATCACTCCGGCTTCCATGACCGTTTGTTTTTGAAGGACGCCTGTCTGCTGTATCCTGGAAAGCACACTCGACGCAGAGAACATTTCATGGGCCATTATCCTTATATTTTCATACGCGGCCGAGATGTTTTTCTTCACCTTCGCGGCTGTTTCCGCGTTTATGTCCGACACGACCCCGCCGGGCTTAAGCAGCCCGCGGCCGAACCTGCTGCCGGTTAAGAGCATGGATGTGTTTATTATCGTGGTCCTGTTGGCCCCAAAAACTGAATTTCCGATCAGATAAGCCACATCCCCGCAGATTGCCGACAGATCGCCCGTATGCATGGCCGCCCTCTCAAGTTCCAGGGCCGCGCCCCTTATGGCGTGCGCGCGCCGCGTAACTAAAGTGCCTGACAGGGCTTCTATAACACCGCAGTAAGCCTGCGCGTGGCCAATGACCGTATCGCCGGTTATTGACTCCGCAAGATGCGGCATGAGTTTGTTTCCGTGTTTTGCAAAAAGCCCTTCGACTCCGCGGTGCTGGTAACCAAGCTGTATTTCCAGGTGGTAAACACGCTCGCCATGGCACATGAACCTGAAATGCCCGGGTTCTATGATCCCGGCATGCACGGGCCCGACAGCGACTTCATGCACTTCCTCGCCTTCCATTTTGAAAAATTTGTATGATTCCATAGTTGAGTTTAAGTCAGGCCGGTCTTCCGGGAACCGCACGCCTTTAAGCCAGGGATGGCCGATGGGCTCTATTCCGGTTTCCTCGTAAAATTCGCGCTCAAACATATGAGCCTGCGGCAGGTCAGGCGTAAGCGACCTGTAGTGTTTTATAGAGTTAAGCGGGGCGCAGGCCGTAAGTATGGTGGAACCCGCGTCGTCCGCGAGCATGACGTAAAGTTTTTCGTGAGGCCCGGCAAAAAAACCGATAAGCCGCCGGCCTTTAAGGCATGAGGATATAATACGATGCCGAAGAGTATCCAAAGGCATTTCAGCCATGTCTTTTAGTTTGACTGTCCTGTTGTTTTTGATGACCTTAAAGCCCATTAGTGCTCCTTAACCAAAATATGTTCTATGTAACAAAAAAAACAAAAACCTGTAGAGAGGGGGCTTGTCCCCCTCTCCCAGCGGGCCTTAATCGCAGGGCCCGCATATAAAGCTGGCGGTGAGAGGGGGCAAGCCCCCTCTCTACAAATTACGAAGGTAAAACATTTCCTACATTAACGAAGCCGCCGCGGTTATCAAATCGCTTATCGCCTTCGGCATGTAAATGCCCAGCAGACAAAGTACCGCTATAAAAACAAACTGGCCCGCGTAGTTGAGTATATTGAACCTTTCCTGCGATATGCCCTTTTGCGGGTTGCCGAAACTCATTTTAAACATCGTTGACGCCATGCCGTAGATCACTATCGTGACCAGAAGCATTACCGGCACTGCCAGCCACCACATTCCGCGCCCGAACATGGTCCTTATCATTATGAATTCGCTTAAAAATATCGGCGACGGCGGTATGCCGCACAGCAGGATAAAACCCGCTATCCACGACCATCCCGCCTTGGGGTCGGCTTTGAGCAGGCCTGTCACGCCGTTTATTTCCCTTGTATAATACCTTTTGAGTATGTTGCCCGACGTCATAAAAAGCGACGCTTTTGAAAAAGCGTGCGCGGCTATATGCAGCACCGCGGCGAATGCGGCCGGGCCGCCTATTGCCGCGCTTATGGTTATAAGCCCCATGTTCTCTATGGACGAATACGCCAGCATCCTCTTATAATTGCCCACCCTTATTATATAAACTGCCGCCACAAAAACTGACAGGACTCCCATGGTTATAAGGAACGCCGAGGCAAACCCGCCAAGATCGGCTATCTTCATTATCTTCAATATCCTGATTATTATCAGCAGTTCCGAATTTAAAAGCGCGGCCGAGAGCAGTGCCGATACAGGCGACGGCGCCTCGGAATAGGCATCGGGCAGCCAGGTATGTACCGGCGCGAGTCCCGCCTTTGTGCCGAAACCTATGGCCATGAAAACAAAGGACATTTTCAGCCAGAATTTATTGAATACCGGGGCGTGCGCGTTTATGTCCGTAAAAAACAACGATGGCTGGCTGCCGGTAAAAGCCAGCGACAGGAATATCAATCCCACAAAAGCGAAAGCGATGCCTATGGAGCAGATGAACATGTATTTCCACGCCGCCTCAAGCGGCTCTTTCCCTGTTTTATAATAGATGAGATACGCGCCGGTTATAGTGGTGGTTTCCAGGCAGACCCACATCATGCCCAGATTCGCGCCGAGCACAACTCCGCTGATAGCGGCCGAGAACACCAATACTGCAGCCGAATAATAAGTGGATTTCCGGGCCGGGACAGCGGATTTAAGGGTAAAATCCGCATTGTATACGGAAATGCCGGCCAGCACAACGCTCAACACCACAAGGAAAAACAGGTTTAAAGGCTCAACCTGGAAATACCGGCCATATGACGCGGGGTGCACAAGCAGCGTGACCGAACACGCCAGGTGAGTGAACGAGTAAAGGCAAATAACCACGGCGTTCAACTTTTTTGACCTGAATATAAAAAGCGCCATGGCCAGGGCCGGCGCGAGGAAAAGTATTATGGGTATCATGGTTCAATCCCTCAGATTAGTTAACGAATCTATGTGCAGTTCGTCAAAGGTGGAGTTTATTTTTGTCACAAAAAGACCGAGCAGGTATATGGCCGCGAAAAGATCCAGAAGCACTCCGAGGTTGACTATCATTGGCATCTCGCCTACCACGGACATGGCCAGCATGAAAATACCGTTCTCTATCATTATATAACCCATGACATGGGTTATTATTTTCTTGCGGCTTATGATTATGAATAGCCCCGTTATTATGGTAGCGATTGAGACGCCGAAATACAGCGGCCTGACATTGGAGGCGTTCGAAGACGCCCAGAACGCTATGAGAAAACCAAAGGCGAATATGGCTGTGGTGATAAGTACGGAGTAAAAACTCGGCATGAAAGGCTCCGCTTCCCTTTGTATGTTATTTTTCCTCACGGTGAACATGAGGAACACCGGAATGATTATCGCCTTAAAAAGCAGCGTCTCGGCGCCGAGGAACACGAGGTTTAAAACTTCCAGATGGGCGTGGTCGAGCAGTACCATCAGAAATAATATCACGCCCTGCACGGCGAGCACTCTGATGTATGCTTCCACCCTGGATGTGGATGAAACATAAAGCATGGTTATCCCGAATATGGCTATGAGAACCTCCGTCATTTCAGCCCCCCGCTCATCTTCAGGAGCACGATGGAAAAAGCAACTATGGCGATGGAAACGGTGAAAAATACAAATTGCGGCACGTGGGACATGCGCAGGCGCGCCATAAGGGACTCGACGCACCCGGCTATGACGGCCGAGAGCAGAATGACAGCGGCAAAAAGGGCGCCGGCCAAAGCCGGATTTAATCCGGCCGGAATCAGAAAATTTGCCATGACAGACGCGATAACGAACATCTTCAGGGCTGACGAATAATTTATGAGCGCCAGATCCGGCCCGGAATTGTCAAGCACCATGACCTCGTGTATCATTGTAAGCTCCAGGTGGGTGTTCGGGTCGTCCACCGGCACGCGCGAGCCTTCGGTGAGCAGCATAATAAAAAGCGCGGAGCCGCACAATACGGCGGCAAGCACCCCGGAGGCCTCATGGTTGGCGGCCATGGCCCTTATCCCGGAAAAATCCATCACACCGGAAGCTGCGGCAGAGGCCCCCATTATTATAAAGAATGCCGGTTCGATGAGCGATGTGAAAGCAGCCTCACGCGCCGCCCCCATTCCCTCAAAACTGGACCCGGTCTCCATTGCCGAGGCTATATTGACAAACTTGGCGGCCCCGAGCAAATATATGAAAACTATCATGTCGCCCTGAAAAGCAAGTATGGAACGGCCCCCTGCCATGGGTGCGATAAAAGCGGCCGCCAGCACAGCAATGAACGCGGCAATGGGCGCCCAATAGAAAAGCGCGGTGGTTGCCCGGCTTAACACAACGCCCTTTTTCAGGAGACGGAAAAAATCAAAGAAAGGCTGTATAACGGAAGGCCCCTGCCTGCCGGCCCAAAAAGACTTGACGCGGTTGATAACACCGATAAAAAGGAACGGCATGATGAGGATGAACAGTATGTTGGCTGTTATGGTTGTCATTTCGCCCCCATTGCCCATACTATCGAAATGATCAGGAATACGAGCCCGTACAATATATACTGCTGTGTGTTCCCGTTTTGTATCCACGAGAAAGCCCTCATGCAAAAACCAATCAGCCTTAAGGCGGGCTTGATGGCGAATGCCGCTATCAAGTCGCGGGATTTTGACGCGTATGAGGCTCTGCGCGGGAACAACCCTTCCGGGTTCACTGTATCCTCTTCAAGACGCATGAACGGCCCTATGGGTTTCAGGAACGTGGCCGCGAATGACGAGCTGGTGTACTGTATCCTGCTTGAGGGCGCCTGATAGCCGCAGCCCCAGGTGGAAGCTTTCGCGGTTTTGTCCTTTAACAGGGCTTTTTTTACAAGGTAAAGCGCAGCCGCGGCAATGACTGCGGAAATGAATAATACCGACAATATCTGAAGCGCGTTCACAACCCCGGATGTATCAGGCACAGCCGCGGCAGAGAGCGCCATCATCAAAGAGGCTGGGATTGACGCCAGGCGGAAAAAATACTGCGGTAATACGCCGATAACAACGCAGAACAAAACGGCCGCGGCCATGGCAAAGGTCATGAATTTATACTCACCCGTCTTTATCGTAATGCTGTTGTTCCTCGGTGTCCCGGAAAACACGGTGCTGTACATCTTTGTAAAAACCACAACAGCCATGGCGCCTGTAAAGCTTAAGACAGCTACGGAAAAAACGCCAGACATTACGGCAGGTACGAATTTCAGGGTAATGCCCGAGAACATGGCAAGGTAAAGCACCAGCTCCCCTATAAACCCGTTCAAAGGCGGAAGCGCGGATATGGCGGCCGAACCCACGAAAAAAAATGCGGCTGTATAAGGCATCTGCTTTGCGAGCCCTCCAAGATGCTCCATATCCCGGGTGTGGGTTTTCAGGTACACGCTCCCCGCGCCGAAGAACATGAGTTCCTTGAATATCGAGTGGTTAAGCAGGTGCAGGAACGCGCCCGCGAAACCAAGATAAGCCATGTAATTATTCCCGAAGCTCAAGCCTATAAGCCCCAGCCCGATGCCCGTGGTCATGATGCCTATATTCTCAATACTGCTGTAAGCCAGCAGCCGCTTTATATCCCGCTGGGCCATGGCAAAATATATGCCGAACAGCCCGGTAATAAGGCCGAAAGCCAAAACCGCGAAAGAGACGCGGGAGTCTATGAAGGTGTAAAAAGTAATGAGCCGCAAAATCCCGTAAATCCCGAGCTTTATCATTACCCCGGACATAATGGCCGAAACATGGCTCGGCGCTGCCGGGTGCGCCAAAGGCAGCCAGGTATGAAAAGGCATGAGCCCGGCCTTTATAGCGAACCCGATAAAAAGCGCGGCGAACACGGCAATAGCCGCAAGCGGTTTGGCCGCGGAAAGCGCGGGTTTAAAGGAGGCAAAATCAAGGCTGCCGGACAAAAGCGAAAGCACGGAAAATCCAGCCACCAGCAAAGCCACGCATATGTGCATGGCCGTTATGTAGTATATCCCCGCCTCAAGCACGTCCTTTTTCTCGTTCTCAAAAGTCATAAGAAAAAACGACGAGAGCGACATTATTTCCCACATGATAAGGAACACTATGACATGCGAAGATACAGCCACCATCATCATGGAAAGGATAAGTATAGGAAGGAAAAGAAAGTGGGCCCCAAAAGCGCGCCCCTGCCCGAGGTAAGCGGACATATACCCCTTGGCGTAGATGGTTGTAAGAAACCCCATGACAGAAATTATAAGGATGAAGAATGCCGACAGGGCATCAGCCCTGAAAACAGCCGTGCCAATGGGCGCGCTGAAATTTACGGTCAATTCCCGGGCTATGCCCGTGGCAAGTATATTAAGCGAGAAAAACGAGGTCAAACCCGCCCCTAAAGCGGTAAAAATAATAACAACGGAAGCCTTATTCCTTTCACAAAAACACAACGACAGTGCTCCCCCCCCAAGGATGACCACCACCCCGAGGAAGAAGATATTCATCTGCCGCGCACCGGCATATTCTTCTCCGCGGAGACAATATAATCCATAACATCCTTAAACGGTGTGCCAAAAGCGAGCATGTTGACAAATTTGGGCTGCTGGCACAGGAACAGGAGTTTTGACAATATTTCAAGGTGCCTTTTCGCGTTGGCGCTGAGTATGATAAATAAAGTATGGACATTCCTGCCGTCCACTGAGTGATAGTCAACGGTACCGGCCACGGAGCACACGGTGATGGATTCATGGTCCACATCGGCGATTATGGGGGTGCGGGGGTGCGGTATGGCGATGCCCCTTCCCACCCCGGTCGGCATCATTTCCTCTCGCTCGATCAGCGAAGCCAGGACGTCCTCAACGGTGAGTTCCGGAGGCAGGTTCATCCGCCCGACTGCCTCAGTAAGAAGTTCCCTGGAATCCTTACCGCGCACGCCGTAAATGATCCCACCCTTCTGTATAAGCCCGGATAAGCTTACAGGAAGCTCGGATCCGGCCAAAGAAAGGAGTTTTTCGGACAGGGTTATGTTGTTTTTGATCGCCCATTCCTGGATCTCTTCCTTGTTGAACAGGTTTTGATGGTTGATTGTGTGTACAGGGAAGGCTTTGGATTTTATGAACCGCACTATTTCCTTCTCAGGTAATTCAAAAATATCCATGACATCTTTCATTTTGAGTTCCATCGCTTTTGTCTGCTTTCTTCGTCTGATATATGTGAGCGGAATAAAAAAACCAATCGTACATGAACGTTATAATACAACTTGGTGGAAGTTTTGTCAAGGCGGCGGAGAAAAAATAAGGGACGCGGGGTCAACGAGACATTGAAATCTAATACGCTTATTAAAAGTTTGTTCGTGTAGTCGCAGGCCTGCGACCCACCGGCCTGCGCCTAGATGCGGATTTGCCACCCTCAACTAAAAGACCGCCCGCAGAACATTTAAAGCTGTTTGCCAACTCGTGACCTTCGAGATTCGAAAGTCGAGATTTGATCAGCACGCCGTCGCTGAAGCTTTGGCGTGTGAACCAAGCTTGGAAAGTATTATACGCGCTATCATCCTTTTCTCCCCAGAAAATCCAAAACCCCGCAAATAAACGTCAGCGGATGCGGCGGGCAGCCCGGGACGTACAGGTCAACCTTGTTCTCTTCCATGAACTTCCTGTCTGTTTCCTTTGACTCCTGGAACACTCCGCCCGAAATGGCGCAGCTTCCTGTCAGGATAACTATCTTCGGGTTTGGAACGGCTTCATAGCAGATATCAAGCGCGTTTTTCATGGCCTTTGTTATCGGGCCTGTTATCACTATGCCGTCGGCGTGCCTTGGGCTCGCGGTGAATTCTATGCCGAAGCGGCCCATGTCGAAGTTTACGTTGTTTAAGGCGTTAAGTTCCAGTTCGCAGCCGTTGCAGCCTCCTGCGGAGACTTGCCTTAACTTAAGGGAACGGCCGAAATAATTACGGATTTTTTCTGAGGCTTTTTCAGGTGTTATTGATTGCGCGAAGCCGGGGACTAACAGATCTTCCCTGCGCGTGGAGGCCATTATGTAATTATTCGTAAAATGAATTGCTTTTTTTGGGCACGCAATTTCGCATGCCGGGCAGAAAACGCATTTGCCAAGGTCTATTTTAAGCGGGTTTAGGGTAATAGCGTTAGTGGGGCAAACCTTAACGCAGGCGTCGCACCCCTGCGCGCAGGCCTTTGGGTCCACCTCGGGGAAAGCGCGGAAACGCGCCGGCGGTTTTGCGCCGCGGACGTCGTGGACGATCGGGTCTCCCTGTAGGATCCTAAGCTTAATTGAATCAAATATGGACAAACTAAAACCTCCAAGTGTTCTAATATAATACCTTCCAAGCGTGCTGATCAACTCTCGACTTTCGAATCTCGAACATTACGACCCACCAACATCCTTAAGATCCTGCTGTGAGAGGGGGCAAGCCCCCTCTCTACAAATTTAAAAATCCAACTTTGCAAACAAAGACAGTTCAAAATCAAAAGCCCTCAGCGGGCGGACACATAGCGAAGTCACGCGTAGCGTGAGTCCGCCCCTACAAGGACAAAAACCGGCCCGGCATCCCTTCTATAATACCTTCCAAGCTTGCTGATCAAATCTCGACTTTCAAATCTCGAACATTACAACCCACGAACAGCCTTAAGTTCCTACAGATCATGCCCCGCATACGACAGGTCAAAGCTTTTATTGCACAGCGGGAAGTCCGAGATCGCCGCGTTCCTCACCGCCATACTCAGCGCGTACCAATTGTTAAATGACGGATCCTTTATCTTGTACTGGCTTAGTTCGCCTTTTTCATCTGTCAGGGCTATGTGGAGTATCTCTCCCCTCCAGCCTTCCACAACCGAGACCACTCCGCTGCTGCCGGCCATGGGGCCGCATTTTGACTTTAATTCCCCACCCGGCACCGTTTCTATCTGTTCGAAAAGGAAACGCAATGATTCCTCTATTTCCAGTGTGCGCAGTTTTGTCCTGGCAAAGACATCGCCTTCGGGCATGGTCATGAGCGAGACCGGATAATATTTGTAAGCGCCGTACGGGAAATCTATCCTGGTGTCCGTTTCTATGCCGCATGCGCGCGCCGTTAGCCCGGAAAACGCAAGGTCCCTGGCCGCGTGCTTCGGCACTATGCCTGTTTTTTCAAACCTCTGCATGGAGCCCCCGGATGAGAACAGGCATTTGTTTATGGCCGCGACATCCCGGCTTACGGTTTCCAGGTTTGCAAGTATAATATTTATGACATCCCGGTCAAAATCAAAATTCACACCGCCGTACGCGGTCAGGCCCCTGCCGAACCTTGAGCCTGAGAGCGCGCCGAGCGAATTGATCATCAACGTCCTTAACCTGCCGTACGAGGACGCGGCTATGGCGAAACCAATGTCGTTTGCCACACCTCCCAGGCCGCTTAAGTGCATGGCTATCCTTTCAAGTTCCTCGGCCATGGCCCTTATGACCTGCGCGCGTAACGGGACATTTGCGCCTGATAAAGCTTCCACTACCCCGGCGTTCGCGAGCGCGTGGCCCATAACCGTATCGCCCGCGGCTGATTCGGCCAGGACGATCCTCCTGCCCGGCCCGGAACTTATCATAAGTTCTTCCACCCCGCGTTTCTGGTAGCCAAGGCTTATTTCAAGGTTGAATATATATTCGCCGTGGCACTGGAACCTGAAATGCCCCGGTTCTATGACGCCTGCGTGTATGGGGCCGACAGCTACTTCGTGCACCTCGTCGCCCAGGAGCTTATAAAAATTATACGTTGAGCCGTCCGGCATTATATCTTGTTTCCTTACCGGCCGCGGCCACGGGTGGTTAAGCGGCACATACCCGCTATCCTCGGCAAGCTCGTTTTCCAGCCCGGCCGCCTGCGGGAAAGCGTTTGCCAGGCTTTCAAATGAAAGTTTGCCTCTTTCAAAAACACACTTTGAAAGGCGGAATGAACTCGACGCCGGGTCCGCGAGCACGCAGATCAGGGCCGACTTATCCCGCCTGTCTGCCGGAAAAAGCGCGCTTATTTTCATACCCTTATTCAGCCCGGCAATTATATCACCGAAGAAAATGTCCTTTTTAACAACGGGTATATCTTTCAACAGGTACGCCTGTCCGTTGGATACTTGTAATGTGTTCATGAGGCTGCACCAAAGTCTTTCGCGATATCAATAATGGTGGACTTTAAAACGTTTGGCGTAAACAGCGCCAGCGCGATGAGCATCACAAGCAGTATAAGCGAGACTGCGTGCGTGATATTGACCCTTTCCCTCTCTTTTACCACCTTTGAATTCTCGTCCTTTTTATAGAGCATCTGGAGCACCACGCGGCCCATGTTTATGAATATAAAAAGCATGAAGAAGAGCACGGCAAAAAGCACCCAGGGCCTGTTGGAAAAAAGCATGCCCTCGAAAACCTTAAGCTCGCTGAAAAATATGCCGAATGGCGGGACAGCAGAGATTGCCAGGAACGAGAACATGAATATCCATCCTGTCCAGGGCATGTTTTCCAGCAGCGAGCTTACCTTTTCCGAGTCAACCGTACCGTATTTTTGGTTTATGGAACCGGCGCAAAAGAATATCACAACCTTATTGATCGAATTGTAGACTATGTGGTACATGGCCCCTATAAAAGCCAGCCCGCCGGTCGCCACACCCAGGACAATCAGCCCCAGATGTTCCACACTGGAGTAAGCGAACAGCCTCTTGTAATTTCTCACCCTGAATATAAAAACAAAAGCCGTAAATATGGAAAGCAGCCCCCCTATTATCATGATGAACCGCGCGAACTCATATACCGAAGTACCCCTGACTATCTGAAGTATCCTCATCAATCCCACAAGCGCGGTAACGCGCAATGAGCCGGACATAAGGGCCGCGATCGGTCCGGGCGACGTGCTTGTGGCGTCCACGTCGGCCGAATGCATGGGCGCTATGCCTATCTTCGTGCTCATTCCCACGAAAATAAATATGAAACTCGCCTTGAGCCACACCGGGTTTAAAAGCGCCGCGTGCCTTATGAAATCCGTGAAGAAAAGCTGCTTGCCTTCCACAACCGTGCCCGTCGCGGAGAGCGCCAGGAATATGATGCCTATGAAAACGGCGGCTATGCCGACAGATACCAGGAACAGGTATTTCCACATGGCTTCGAGCGACTCCTCGTCGCGCAGGTAGTATATGAGCGGCGCCACGGAAAGCGTCGTCATTTCGGAGACCACCCAGTACATGGCGAAATTATTGGAAAGTATGGCCGCGCTGTTGGCCAGTAGGTATACGTTTAAGAATATGAAGTAGTACTTCTTACCGGAGCCTTTTGCCGTTGACTGCTTTAGATACTGGTAAGATACCAGCACAACCCAAAAGTAGACGTTTGAAACCACTATGAGGAACAACCGGCTTAAAGGGTCCAGGCTCAAAAAAGCAAGCTGCGGCGCGCAAATGCCAGTGAAAAGGGCGAAGGAAAACAACAAGTGGGCCCCTGCCGCGAACAGGGATATGAAATACTGCGCTTTCAGGTCTTTGACGAACCAGCAGGCCGCCCCCGAGGCAAGTATTAGCCCAGTAAGTGAAAAGATTATCGCCATCAGTCCTTAAGCCTCCTTAACTGCGCGGCTTCAAAACCCGAAAGGGTCGTGCTTATTTTATTCAGGGCGATACCCATCAGGAACACCACCACAAATATATCCAGCAGCATGCCAAGTTCTATTATGACGGGCAGCTTGAAAGCGATCGCCGAGCCAAAAAGGAATATGCCGTTTTCCATGGCTAAAAATCCCATGACATGGACCAACAGTTTTTTCCTGAAGATTATGACAAGTATGCCGGTTATTATGGCCGAGAAGCCGCTGGCAAAAGGTATTATGTTTATTTCCGTGCTTTTCGCCAGTATGCCAGAGGCCACAAATACGGCGGACATGAGGGTTATAACGAGCATGATGAAAGTAAACTGCTGTATGGTCGGTTCTATAGGATCCTTAATATCCAGGTCCGTGATTATCTTCCTTATGTAGAACGGTATGAGCACGCCCTTTATCCCCAGCAAAGCCGCGGGAAGGATAATCTCCCCAAGAGTGAAATGGTGAAAAAGCGGCAAGGTGTTTATCACAGCAAGTATTATCCCCTGCGCCTGCAGCACATTGACGCAGTGCTTGACCCTGGATGTAAGCGCCAGGTAAAGCAGGGACAGGCAGAACAGGATGCTCAGCACATTTTCCATTATAGGGCCCTCACTTGTTGAAGGTAAATATCAGCAGATTTAATATGCCTATGGCGGCCGCGAATAAAAGGTAATGCGGCATGTCTTTCAGTTTGAAACGGCTGGTCACGGTCTCCACCCCGGCCAGCACAAAGGAAACAAATAATATGTTCAGCGCGAAAATAGTGACCCCGACCGCCGTCAATCCCGCGCCGAGGGGGTAATAAAACGCCGTCTCAAGCACGATATATATAAGCAGCTTGATATTGCCCGAGTACTGGTAAAAAAACAGGTCCTGTCCGGAATTATCCAGTATCATGACCTCGTGTATCATGGTCAGCTCCAGGTGCGTGTTCGGGTCGTCCACAGGCATTCGCGAGCACTCTGTCACCGCGAGTATGAAAAAAGATATGGAACATACCACTATAAAAACGGTGTAAGACATCCTGTCCATGGCGATGGAGCGGTAAATGTCGCTGATGGAGGTGAACCCGGTTATAAAGGCGATCGAACCAAGCGTGAAAAAGAATATGGGCTCCACAAATATCGCGAATGAAGCCTCCCTGGACGCGCCCATCCCCTCGAATGAGGAGCCTATGTCCATTGCCGCGAGTATCTGGAAGAACCTGGCCGTACCGAGTATGTAAGCGAAAAGTATGATGTCACCTTTGAAACTGATAAGCGGGTGCGCGTTGCACACCGGCAGCATTGACGCCGCTATGATTACTGCAGCAAAGTTTATCGCGGGCGAGAGACCGCTTATAAAGGAGGCGCTTTTTGCTCTTATGGTTTCCTTGCGGAACAGTTTGAAAAGGTCGTAATAAGGCTGCCAAACGGGCGCTCCCACGCGTCCTGTCATCATGGCCTTCTGTTTGTTCACCAGCCCGGCAAAAAGCGGCGCGAACAGCAGCACGAAGAAAAGCGAGGCCAGGCCCTCGAATATGTTCATCAATGCCATAGGAACCCCACCACCGAGTAAACGATTATCATGATGAGTATATACGCGACATAATACCTTATGTCGGTATTGCCCGGCAGCCTTATCGCGGACATAAGGCTTATGAATTTTTTGTAACCGGGCACTATTATCCTGTTGTCCACAAGGTCCGCTGAGTGGCTTTCAAAACCCGATGAAGGCGGAAAGATGCCCTCGCCCGCCCTGCCCTTTTTATGGTAGCCCAGCGGGGCGCGCGCTATGTCGTTTATCTGGTCCGCGAAAGACGAGGCTGTGTACTGCATGCGCGGTCCCAGCCTGTTATAGCCGCAACACCAGGCGTCAGACTCCCTGAAGCCGAACTTTTTCCGCATGGCTTTGCTTATAAAGTACATTGCCAAAGCAACCGCGGAGAATAACGTAAAGATGACGGTTATATAAAGCCAGTTTATGTTCAGGAGTTCGGCCCCGCCCTGCGGCACAATCCCCGATACCACATTATTCACGGCATTGATGAATGGAACCGGACAGAAGCCGATGACCACGCACAAAAGCGCCAGCACGCCGAGCGATATATAATCATAGGCTGAGACATGAAAAGGTTTTGTTTCGCCGCGCTGCGTACCCAGGAACATTATGGCGTTTATTTTGGTAAAACAAGCCACTGCCAGCCCGCCGACAAAAGCCAGGCCCACTGCCGAGACCAGCATCATAAGCGGGTAATATTCCTTCAGCTCCCGCGCAGCCGTGAAAAAACTGTTGAATATTATGAATTCAGATACAAAACCATTCAGCGGCGGTATTCCGCATATGGCCACAGAACCTGTGAGGAAAAGGAAAACAAAAAAACCGGCCTTGTGCACTATTCCGCCCATGAGCTCTATATTGCGTGTGCCGAGGTTGTTGTTGATCACGCCGCTGCCCAAAAATAAAAGGCTTTTGAAAACCGCATGGTTCAGAACGTGAAGGAGCGCCCCGCCAAACCCGAGAATCTGCATGGGTATATTGGCATAAGCCGAACCTATGAAGCCTATGCCCATCCCGATGCCGATGATGCCTATATTCTCGACCGAATGGTAAGCGAGAAGCTTCTTTATGTCATGCTGGGCCAGCGCGTACCACACTCCGAATATGGCCGTTATCATGGATACAACCAGCACGAGCCACCCTATCCATAAAGGCGCGGGGCTGAGTATCTGAAAGGCCCTGAACAGCCCGTAAATGCCGAGCTTGATTATGATGCCTGAAAGAAAAGCGCTTATCGTCGATGGCGCGATTGGGTGCGCCCGCGGCAGCCAAAAGTGGAACGGCATAAAGCCCGCTTTCATCCCGAAAGCAGCAAGCGCGAGCAGGAATAAAAGCGCGGTCAAACCCGAATTGCCGGTGACAACTCGGAAATCGCTCAAAAGCCATGAGCCGGTTTGCCGGTGCAGGATGAAGAAAAATATGTAAAGCAGAAATATCACGACATGGTTCATTACAAAATAATAAAAACTCCCCTTCTGCACCTCTTTCTTTTCCTTTTCAAATATCATACCCAGGTAAGCCGACATGGATGTGGCTTCCCAGAATACCAGGAATACAATGGCGTGGTTGATTGTCACGACCATCTGGGTGGCAATGAGCATGCCGGCAAAGAAAACATAAAGGCTCTTCACGGACCTGCCTTCGCCGATATAATGCTCCAGGTACGAGTAACTGAATACGGCGGTGGGTATGGCCACAGCCTGGACAACGCAAAGGAAATACAAAGCCAGCGGGTCAAACCTGAAATACTCCGGCGGCAATCCGAAAAATCCCGTTCCCACAGTGTGTGCCATGGGAAAAAACACGGCAAGGAACGAGGATATAAAACCGGTGATGAGGCCGGCAACAAGGGTGATGTGGGCCAGAGCGGAAGCCCTTCGCTGGCCGCCGATAAAAACAGGTGCGAGTATTGAGGCGGCCTGTATGAGCATGGAAATAAAAAACATATCCCTCAAGCTAAACATTTCTGCCGTTTTCTATGGTGCCTATAAGATCCGTTATTTGACCATATGGCAGCCGCTTTTCCAGGGCCTGCTGGAACTCCTTTTTGGAAAGCAGGAAACTGATATGCGCCAGCAGGCTCAAGTGCTGTTTTATGGTCTGCGATATAAGAAGGATGATCGTATGCACGGGCTTTCCGTCGAGCGATTTGAGTTGAAGCGGCTTTACAGGGAAGAAAAAGTTGATCAAAGGCTTGTCGCTGCCGAGCATCAAAGGCACGCGCGGATGGGGTATGCTGATGCCGTTGCCGATGGCGGTACTCATGAGCTCTTCCCTGCTCTTTAAAAGCTGGGCTATGATATCGGTATCCACGGTCTTTTCAAGTTTGATGAGTTTGGTCATTTTTTCTATGTAGTCGGCCTCGGTTAAGTCGCAGGAATAATAAAAAGAGTCCGCAGAAAGCAGGGGTTTGAGGGATTCTATATGGTAATCGCTCATTTTTGTGTGATTAGATATATTGATGGGCATGTTGCGGCCCAAGGCCCAGTCCACAACCTGCTGTTTATTGAAGTAAAGGACATCCCGTATCTTCTGGAATGGTATTTCTTTCTTCTGGACGAGCTTGTTAAGCTCGGGCTGCGGTATAATCAGCAGTTTCACAACGTCCTTAACAGTCAGTTCCATAAAAAGTCCCAATTCCGGTTTAGTATGTAAAATCCTTCATTATTAAGACAATCCCTCATCCAATCTCCTTTACAAGCCGTTTTAGCATATTGTCCACCGGGTTTTCGACCCGTATCAAAAGCAAAACCCGCAGTTCCCTGCTTTTAGCGTGATAATAGAATGAATTATACTGCGATGGGGCGGGTTTGTCAATTTTAAACAAGGCCAAATCTCGCGTTACAAAACCTTTACGGAACTATGCACATGACAAAACACGACCTTATAAGGGATTGGGCGTTATAAGCGCCATCCCAATAAATACCACGAAGATGGCTCCAAGTTTTATGGTTTACTCGGCGTCTTCCGTCACTTTTACTACCTCTTCTAACGTTGTTATCCCGCGCTTTATCTTGTCCATGCCGTCGGTAAACATTGCCTTAAAGCCGTTCGCCATTGCTTTTTCCTTTATTGCCACGGAAGTCGCTTTTTCGATTATCAGCGCCCTTATGTAATCTTTTACCTCAAAGATCTCGGATATAACGGTCCTGCCCCTGTAGCCCGTGTTAAAACAGTACACGCAGCCTTTGCCTTTGTAAAGTTTCGTCACTTTTTCATCCTTGAAATATTTCTGCGCCATTTCTTTTGATATCGGGTACTCTTCCCTGCATTTAACGCAGATTGTCCTGACAAGCCGTTGGGACATGACAGCCCGCAGAGATGAGGCTATCAGGTATGGTTCGGCCCCCATTTCAAAGAGCCTGGTTACCGCGCTCGGCGCGTCATTTGTGTGGACAGTGGCGAATACAAGGTGGCCCGTGAGCGACGCCCTTAACGCAATCTCGGTAGTCTCAAGGTCCCTGATCTCACCTATTAAAACTACGTCCGGGTCCTGCCTTAAGATCGACCTTAACACATGGGAAAAAGTCAGCCCTATTTCGGCGTGCACCTGTATCTGGGTTATGCCCTCTATTTCATATTCCACGGGGTCCTCAACCGTTGTGATATTCTTTTCTCCGTTATTTATGGCGTCAAGGGCCGAGTAAAGCGTTGTGGTTTTTCCCGAACCTGTCGGGCCCGAGATCAGGATGATCCCGTTCGGTTTCTGTATGACTTCCAATAAGACCCTTAAATTGTCCTCATTTATCCCCAGGTGTTCCAGCCCTAGTATTATGGCGCTTTTGTCGAGTATCCTTAGTACCGCTTTTTCGCCGTGTATTGTCGGCGTTACCGCCATCCTGAAATCAATTTCCCTTCCCTCTATAACTATATGGAAACTGCCGTCCTGGGGCATGCGCTTCTCGGTAATGTTCAGCTTTGCCATTATTTTCAGCCGCGATATGATGGCCGGCGCCATAGTTCCCGGGAACATCTGGTCCTCCATCAGGAGCCCGTCAACCCTGTACAGGCATTTGAGTTTTTCCCTTGTGGGCAGCAGGTGTATGTCGCTCGCTCTTTTTAAAAAAGCCCCGAGTATGATAAGGTTGACGGCTTTTACAATCGGCGCCTGTTCGGTAAGCTCCTCGATCCCCCGTATTTCAAACCCCAGCTTTTTTGTCAGCTGGTAAGTGTCGTCGCTTATGCTCTGCAGGAGTTTTTTCACCATGTCGGACTTGAAATGGTCGGCGTATTCGTTTATTTTCCGCGATATTGCACCGCGCGAGGCCAGGTGGGGCCTTATTTTAAGGCCAGTGCTTTTCTCAAGCTGGTCTATGGTTACCACGTCATTGGGGTTTGCCATTGCCACGTCAAGGACTTCTCCTGAATTCCCGAAGACGATCAGGTCCTTTTTCATGCATATTTCCTGCGTGACTAAAGTTACAACTTCCGGTTCCGGATTTTTTTCGCGAAGGTCTATATAGGGAATATTTATGGCTTCGGCTTCGGCCCTAAGCACAGGCTCCTCTTCCACCTTGTATTTGAGCATAAGCCCTTCTATAAGATCTTTGCCGTCGTCCATATAGCGTTTTATCGTGTCGGCTGTGAATACATTTTTTTGTATAAGCAGGTTCCTGAATTTGTCGTTCTTTAAACTTAGCATGGGGCCTCCTTTTTATATCATTTGATTAATTGTATCAGAAGTAAGGGGTTACATGAAGCATATTTTTATGTTTAATCCGCTTTAGGGGAGTGTCTAAGGATAAGGATTAAGGGTAAGGAGAAAGGCGTTTTGATTATTAAACAAAAACAAGCCGTTAGAGAGGGGGGCAATCCCCCTCTTCTCTACGGAACCCTGTATGTTATTTTACAAAATTTTATTTTGCCCGTTTTTTCGGCTTAACGGCCTCAGCGTTTTCAACGTCCTCGCCAAGTTCCTTCATAGCCTCATGCACTGCATTTACGTGTTTCTTGTTTTCCCAGGCTGACATCAGGCTGTAAGCGCACGGCACCACGAAAAGCGTGAAAGCTGTGGAAAATATGACGCCGCCTATTATGACCAGGGACATTGGCGTGCGCGTCTCAGCGCCAGGTCCTACGGAAAGCGCAGACGGTATGGCGGCCGCTATGGTGGCGGCGGAGGTCATGATAATTGGCCTTAAACGCACCGGGCAGGCGGAAATCAGGGCCTCTTTGACGCTCATCCCCTGCAGCCTGCGCTGGTTGGTAAAATCAACAAGAAGTATCGAGTTCTTTTTCACTATTCCCATAAGGAGTATAACCCCTATGGCGCTGTATATATTGAGCGAATTCCCGCTCAGCCACAGGGCTATAAAAGCGCCTGTGAGCGAAAACGGCAGTGCGAGCAGCACCGATAACGGGTGGACAAAGCTGTTGAACTGGGTGCCGAGCACCATGTAAGCCACAAATATACCAAGCGCGAGCGCGATATAAAGGCCCGTGAAAGAATCCTTATAAGTCTGCGAGCTTCCAGTGAAGAATATCCTGTATCCTTCGGGCAATAATTTTTTTCCGATATCCTGCACGGCTTTCATCGCCTCGCCCTGAGATTTGCCTGTCGCGACGTTCGAGAACATCCTTATAGCCCTTTCACGGTTTTCCCTTGTGATCGACATAACCGTGGGCTTTTCCGCGATGGATACCACATCGGAAAGCTTTATCAGTTCCCCCCTGTTATTCCTGACAAGCACTTTCTCCACATTCTTGGCGTCATTCCTGTCCGCGAGTTTGAGCTCAAGTATAATATCATACCGTTTTCCGCCTTTTGAATATTTGCCGGTGCGCACGCCCCCGAAAAGAGTGTTTAACGCATTGCCTATGGTTTCCATGGACACCTGCCGCGCGGCGGCCTTTTTCCTGTCAGGCATGACAATCAGTTCGGTTACGCCCGTCTTGTAATCGGAATCCGCGTCGACCATGATGCCGGTCTTTTCCATCTCCGCCGTCATTAAAACCGACAGTTCCGCGAGCTTGTCCCAGTCCGGCCCCATGATCATGAATTCCACGGGATAGCCGCGCTTGGCGGTGAATCCCATGAGTGACATGTCCTGTATATTTACGGTCGCGACACCCGGGATTTTCTTTATCTGTTTCCTCAGCGCGTCTATGATTTCCTGCTGTTTCATGCGCCTTTTCGTATCCGGGTCAACCGGCCTTTTATTTTTGTCATAAAGCGTCACGAATAACCCGCCGGCGCCGGGCCTCACGTTGGAAAAATAGGCTTCCACGTCCGGCCGCGACGACACTATTTTCTCGGCCTGCAGCATAATATCGTTGGTAAAATCAACCGAAGCGCCGGGAGGAGCGTTTATATTGACGGTTATCCTGCCCTGGTCCTGCGAAGGCACAAATTCCTTTTTAATAAAAACAAATAATACCATTGACAGCATGAAAAAAGCCACAGAAACAAGGACCACTTTCCACCGGTTATCAAGGCAAACCTTCAATACTTTCGAATACCACTCCCTGAAATTATTCATGAAAACTTCCATAAAGGGCTTGGACTTCGCGCTGACGTGCGTGTCTGAAAGGAACTGGGCAGCGTACATGGGCGTAAGCGTCAAAGCCGCCAGAAGCGATATCATGACCGCCGCCGATATGGTGATGCCGAACTGGAAGAAATACCTGCCGATCACGCCCTGCATGAAAATAACGGGCAGGAATATGGCAAGTATGGCTATTGTCGCGGCAATGGCGGCGAATGTTATTTCGTGCGAGCCTTTAATGGCGGCCTTGATCTTTGACTGCCCCTCTTCCCTGTGGCGGGAAATGTTCTCCACCATCATGATAGCGTCGTCTACAACTATGCCTATGACAAGGGAAAGCCCGAGGAACGTAAAGGTATTCAGGGTAAACCCGAACGCCTTAATAACAAAGAACGCGCCGAAAATGGACATGGGTATGGACAAAAATACATTCACGGCCGTCCCGAAAGACCCGAGAAAGAGCCAGCACACGAGCGAAGTGAGGATGACGGAAAGCAATATTATGAAATTCATTTCCTTTGAGGAATCCTCTATGAATTTTGTGGAATCAAACCTTATTGCCAGGCTCATGCCCTGCGGCAGATATTTCCGCACCTCCTCAATCTTTGCCTTTATCCTGTGCGCGACATCCACCGAGTTCGAACCCGGCTGTTTTTTTATACCCAGGCCGACGGCCCTGCCTTCGGGTGTCCTTGACCTGAACCTGTCATCTTCCGTTCCCTCTTCCACGTCGGCAACGTCTTTTATCCTCAGGGTATTCCAGATGGTCGCGCCGCTCCTTGCCGGTATGATTATATCGGAAAACTCCTTGACATTGCCGGCCTCTCCAATCACGCGCATCGATATTTCCCTCTGCGGGTTGGAAATATAACCCGCCGGCACTTCCTGATGGCCGGACTGTATCGCGCCTATTATATCATCCGGGGTTATTTCTTTCGCGCGCATCCTGTCAGGATCGAGCCATACCCTGAGCGCCGGGTCGAGGTATCCGCCCAGCATAACCTCTGAAACTCCCGGTATGGGCGTAAACTGGTCCTGAAGGTGGTCCTTTGTGTATTCCATAAGTTCCTGCACGGGCTTATTGCCCGAAAGGGTTATCCAAACAATCGGCGAATCGTCGGGGTTGCTCTTGCTAATCTCTATGGGAAGCAGATCAAGCGGCAGATCCCTCTGTATGCGGGAAATCTTACTCTGCACTTCCTGGAACGCGACGTCAATATTCTTATCCAGATTGAAAGTAACGGTTATGTTTGCCCTGCCCCTGGAAGATGAAGATGTTAATTCGGTAACTCCCTGCACCCCCATTATTGACTGCTCGACCATGTCGGTTACTTCGTTTTCCACAACTTCCGGGGCCGCGCCCGGCCATGATAAGCTGACGGTCAGCACGGGGAAATCCACGTCAGGCATAAGCGAGACTCCGAGGCCCATATACGAAATGGCGCCGAATACGACTATGCCGATCATTATCATCCACGCCATGACCGGATTTTTTATGGATTGTTCTGATAGTGTCATTTTACAACCTCCGAGGATATTTCCAGCGATTTTTTATACAGTTCCCTTTGCACTATGGCCCTGTCCAGCGACTGCTTGACCGACGTGTTGTTTGACATGGCCTGCAGGACGTCCACATTCGTCACAAGCCCGAATTTATAATCAGCCTGCTGGGCCTTTAAAGACTGCGATGCCTTTGAAAAGGCGTCCTTCATAACCGCGACTATTTTTGCGGACGCGGCATAATCCCGGACCCTTGACTTCACCTCATATTTTACATCCAGTAATGTTGAAATGTACTGCCGGTAAGCGGCTTCCCTCTGCGAAAAAGCGGAAATACTGTCGAACACCCTGGAGCCGCCCTCAAATAACGGCCACTGGGCCAAAAGCATGAACTGCCAGCCCGTGTCCTTATAAGCCGTTGTGCCGAGATATGCCGAGCCGCCGAGCGGCTTTGTGACGGATAAGTCAACCTGCGGAAGCAATGTGCCCAGCCCCGCGGCTATTCTTTTATCAGATGCTTCCAATTCAGCTTTTTGCGCGAGCACGTCCGAACGGTTTTGAGCCGTGAACGTTACATTAATATCTGCCGCGCCGTCAGTACTCTCTGCCGGCTGTATGACGGTTACCTGATATTCAATTCCCAATACCCTTGACAGGGCGTCTGAATATCCGTCAACCTGCGCCTTTGCCTGTTCAAGCTGGGACGCGAGCAGCGCCGCAGTTGATTCAGTAGCGTAAACCTCGCTTAGCCTTGACTTGCCTATACCCAGCCACTGCTTTAACTGGGTTACTCTTTCAAGCAATAAAGACAAGCCGTCCTGAAGGTTGAGCATATCGGCCTGCGCGGACGCAAGCGCGTAGAATGCCGCCGCAGTGTTTTGCGCCAGGGACCTTTTTGCGGATATGAGGTTAAGTTCTTCCTTATAAGCTTCCCTGTCAAATACGGAGATCGCGTTTATCTTTTCAAGTCCGTGAAATACAGGCTGTGTCGCGGTTATGGAACTGACCCAGCCCTTGTCGAAATATAGGCTGCCGTTTATGCCGAAATCGCGCTCGTGGTCGAGCGTTACTGTCGGGAGCAGCGCGCCGAAAGACTTGATCTTAGCCGCGTTGGCCTGGGTGAGCCGCTCGGATTGTATCTTCACCGCGTCGGAATTTGCCAGCGCGATCTTATAACAATCCGTATAAGCCAAGGGAGTGTTCGTCACGCCTTCAGCCATAAGAACAGGGACAAACAACAAAAAAATAAATGCAATTGACAACTTCTTCATGATCAATACCGCCTTTGATGAGTTTTTAACAACCTGATAATGATATCAGAAAAAAAAACAATAATCAATACCGTCAGCCTGTCTACAATAATAATATATAAAGATAGTTAACATAACATGGTGAATTTTGTTAACTTTCACAGTGTTAGACGTTTGAAATAATGGAAAAGTTCGGTTTTAATAAGATATCATTGATATTTGCGCCATTGGGCTGCACGCCAACCATAACGGAACGATAAATGCGTAACCTGCTTTTATTTTTTTATTTGAGAGCCATATGGATCCATTTTATAAAAAAAATAATGCCAAAAGGAAGCAACGCGGGAACCAATGAAAACGACCAATAAGATAGAACCTCCCAAAACGATCTGTAGGGCTGCTCAGAACACATTAGGAAAACGAAATTAAAAAAGATAAATCCTATTGCCCCTCCAGCAACAGCCAAAATAACATAAACGGTTCTGCCTATCCAAGTCAGACTTTTAGCGCTGAATAAATTCCAAAGAAACAGCAAATAAAAGCCAATTATTAAAACATTGCCAAAAATCATAGCAAAAGTCAGCATTCATAATCCTCCGGAATTTGGCAACACTTTAGACTCCAGTCTCTCAAACTCTTCCTCTAAACATTGAACTTAAAGTGCACCATATCCCCGTCCTGCATTATATACTCCCTGCCCTCGCTGCGCAGGAGCCCCATGTCCTTCATCTTAACCTCGTCTTTTACGTTCTTGAACTCCTCGAACTTCATTATGTCCGCCTTGATGAAACCACGCTGGATGTCCGAGTGTATCTTGCCCGCGGCTTCCACGGCTGTCGAGCCGCGCCTTATGGGCCAGGCCCTGACTTCCTGCGCGCCTGCGGTCAAAAACGTTATCAAATCTAACAGCCTGTACGCGTGCTGTATGAACTCGTCAAAACCCTTATATTCAAAACCAAGTTCCTTTAAGTAATCCTTTCTTTCTTCTTCGCCCAGTTCCATCATCTCGCCTTCGATCTTGGCGGATATAACCACATACTCGGCATTGCGTTTTTTAATGTATGCCACCAACTCGGGAAAGTGCGTGTCAAAATCCTGTATCTTATCCTCGTCGGTATTCAAAACATAAAGCATTGGTTTTAAGGTCATAAGCCCCAGTTCTTTAACCAGCGGCTTTTCTTCCTTGGTTAAACCTGCCGCGTTGGCAGGCAGGCCTTTTTCAAGTGCGTCTTTAACTTTTTTCAACACATCATACTTAATCAGCGCTTCCTTGTCATTCCCGGATTTTGCTGTTCTTTCAATTTTGGTGAAACCTTTGGAAACAACTTCCAGGTCGGCAAGCATGAGTTCAGTTTCTATGGTTTCTATGTCGCCGATAGGGTCGAGCTTTCCCTTGGTCCTGATGACATTGGCGTCGGTAAACACGCGCACTACATGCGCTATGGTGTCTACCTCCCTTATCGTAGCCAGGAACTTGTTTCCAAGACCCTCACCCTTGCTTGCGCCTTTGACCAGGCCCGCTATGTCAACGAACTTGAATGTGGCGGGCACGTAGGTCGTTTTGCCGTCGTTGTAGACCTTGAACAAAAAATCAAGGCGCGGGTCGGGGACGGCGACTATGCCGACGTTGGGCTCAATGGTGCAAAATTCGTAGTTTGCCACCTGCGCCCCCGCCGTTTTTGTTAAAACATTAAAAGTGGTCGACTTACCCACGTTTGGCAAACCTACAATTCCTACCTCCATGTAAAACCTCCAGTTATAATAAAGTTATTTAAGTTTCTGTTTTCAAGCGATTTAAATATTTTTTATCACTTATCCAATTTAAATCTGTTCTTATCCTCTAATTCCTTATCGCCTTTAAAATATATCTCCAGAAATTTTATCTCACATCTTTCCTGACAATACGCATATATAGCCCTGATCCCGCTGTTTGCTCCGGATCCTTTCAGTGATTTGCACGCGAATTTCTTGACCTTAATTATCGGCGTGCCGGAATGCGTTCCCGCTATGCGGAAACTGCGCGGCGGCGCGGCCTCCGGCATTACTGAAAGTACTTTCTTAAGCACTTCAATATCCTGTTCTAAACTTCTAAAACGTTTGGACAGCTTTTTCAAGTCCCTGTCAAATTCCGGCAAAGTGTTAAAATCCACCTATTCTTCCCTGTCTTCCTTATATACCCTCACCGTATAGGGCATAGTCCTGTAAAAAACAAGTTCATAATCAATTATTTCCTTGTCGTTTGTAGCCTTCCACGGTACATCTTCATGCGAGTACGCGCTGATATCAGCAGCTGATTTATCTGATAACTGGTCAATCACCTTATCTATTATGTCTTTTTCGCTTGCTTTAAGCTGGTTTAGATCCGCCTTTACAAGCGGAATATATCTCTTTTGGGGGTAATCATAATATTTGTCCTCGATTTCCTTTATCTCGCCGTCTTTCTCCATGCTTTTTATGATATCCGGGAACTCTAATGGCACAGGGCCGAATTTTTGTTTCCTGTAAGTAACTCCCGTCATTTGTTCCTCGTAAAGTTCGTAAAAATTAAAATCCGCAAAATAAAGCAGTTTATATATCACAGTCTGCCCCACGTTCGGTTTACCTGCGCATTTTTCAAGCAGATATAACAATACCTGCTTGAACTTATTTTTTTTGATGGCGGGCACAGATATCCTTATTTCTTCTTTTATTTTATTTTTTTTATCAGACTCCAGCGATATTTTCGTGTCATCCCGTTCTCCCAGCAGGTAATCCGCGCTCACCTCAAAAATTTCTGATAACTTTTTCAATTCTTCTGCGCAAATCCTGCGGTTTCCGTTCTCAATCTGTACCAAAGCCGATCTGGAAATACCAACCATATCGGCCAGTTCCTGTTGGGAAAGATTTCTGCTTCCCCTGATTTTTTTAATTAATGATTGCGTAGTCATCCGGCACCACCTTTCAAATCAATTATAACAAATGTTCTGTTTTCTGTCAATATGGAGTTTTGTTTTCCAACACACGATTCCGTTGCCCCTATATATATATTTTCACTTTTCTACTATCTGCTCTCCGGATGTTTTGATCTAAAAAGTACCTCTTGTCTCGTCGCAATAGCTCCTCGACTTGAGCGGGTACATTTGTATGTAAGCTTTTCGTCGCGCAAGCTCCTCAAAGCTAACATACAAAAAGTACCTCTTGTCTCGTCGCAATAGCTCCTCGACTTGAGCGGGTACATTTGTATGTAAGCTTTTCGTCGCGCAAGCTCCTCAAAGCTAACATACAAAAAGTACCTCTTGTCTCGTCGCAATAGCTCCTCGACTTGAGCGGGTACATTTGTATGTAAGCTTTTCGTCGCGCAAGCTCCTCAAAGCTAACATACAAAAGACAAAGGGCCGGTTCATCACCGGCCCTTTGTTCATATTACATTCACGGCTTGCGCCGTGCGTTTTTTACTTCCTGCCTTTGGACGTCCTCGCGATGACTTCCGCCGCGATCTTTTCCACTGTCTCATCGTCCCGCTTGGAGAACAACAATCCTGTTCCTACTATACCAAGGCAAACGACTACCACAGTGATCGTGACCCAGTCATAACCCGGGAACCTTATGATGATCGGCGCGATCAAAAGCGCTACAAGGTTCATGACCTTGATAAGCGGGTTTAACGCAGGTCCTGCCGTGTCTTTGAACGGGTCGCCGACTGTGTCGCCGATGACCGCTGCTTTATGCCTGTCTGTGCCTTTAAAGCCCATCTGCTCCACTGATTTTTTGGCATTATCCCACGCGCCGCCCGCGTTTGAAAGATATACCGCCATCAGCTGACCCACGAGAATTACGCCCGCGAGGTATCCGGCCAGGCCTTCCGCTTTAAACAGGAAGCCCATGGCAACCGGCATCAGTATAGCCAGAAGAGCCGGGCTTACGAGTTCCTTTAAGGCCGCCCTGGTGCATATGTCCACGACTTTTGCCGACTCAGGTTTTGCCTTTCCGGACATCAGGCCCTTGATTTCCTTGAACTGCCTTCTTACTTCGTTAACAACCAGGAACGCCGCTCTTCCCACTGCCCTGATGAGCAAAGAGGAGAAAAGGAACGGTACCGCGCCGCCGATCAGGAGTCCGATGAATACTATCGGGCTCGAAAGGTTTATGCAGCCTACTCCTGTCACTTCATTAAATGAAGAGAAAAGCGATACAGCGGCAATAACAGCCGTTGCGATCGCGAATCCTTTGGTGATTGCTTTTGTCGAATTTCCAACCGCGTCGAGTTCGTCCAGTACTTTTCTTCCTTTTTCCGGTAGCTTGGCCATTTCGCCGATCCCCTGCGCGTTGTCGGATACAGGGCCGAACGTGTCTTCAGACACGATGATGCCTGTAACCGTGAGCATCCCGAGGCCGATCAAAGCTATGCCGTACAGGGTCTGCATGCCTACAGCAGCCGCAGTGCCTACCGGCATTATCCCGAATACAAGGATCGATACCGCGAGCGATATGGCAATGGATAGGATGGCCCAAACCGAGGACTCCATACCTTCCGCTGTTCCCGCGAGTATAACAGTCGCAGGACCCGTGAGCGTTGATTTTACTATGTCTTTAACCGGTTTTGCCTCAGTGGTCGTAAAATGTTCCGTCATCTGCGAGATGACGAACGAGAGGCATATACCGACTGTGGTAATAATGAAAAGTTTCCAGCCGAGTATTGTGGCTCCGTTTGCCGGCGCGCCCACGAACAGCTCGGGTTTTTTGCCCATCCATTCGGTGATTGCGGGAACAAGGTACTTCCATGTGATGATCGCAAATCCGATTATGGATAATACTGAAGCAAGCATGAACCCTCTCTGTATCGGCTTCATGGCGTGTTCGGTCTCACTTTTTGAAGCTACAGCGTACGTGCCGATGATCGAAGCTATGACCCCGACGGCGCGCACAAAAAGCGGGAATATGACACCCATGTTCCCAAAAACTGTCGCGCCGAGTATCATGGCCGCGACAAGCGTCACTTCATATGACTCGAAAATGTCCGCTGCCATCCCCGCGCAGTCGCCCACATTGTCCCCGACATTGTCGGCTATTGTTGCGGCGTTCCTCGGATCATCTTCAGGTATGTTCTTTTCCACTTTACCAACCAGGTCGGCTCCTACATCCGCCGCCTTTGTGAATATTCCGCCGCCGACCCTCATAAAGAGAGCGAGCAGGCATCCGCCGAACCCGAATCCGACCAACACATCGGATATAGCCGATGCTTCAGCTTGGAATATTAAAAATATCGATGTCGCGCCGAGAAGCCCAAGTCCGATCGTGAACATTCCCGCGATCGAGCCGGTCCTGAAAGCGATTGTTATAGCTTCCTTCTTTCCTTTGTCCACCGCGCCTGCCGCGACCCTTACATTGCCTTCGACAGCCAGGAGCATCCCTATGGTTCCTGTAAGTCCAGAAGCCAGTGCGCCCAGGAAGAACGCGAGCGATCTTCCTATTTTTATCTTCATTACCTGCTCCGCCGAATATCCAAGCGACGCATCAACAACCGTGCTAAAGAACAATACAACCATTAATCCGAGAACCAGCCAGATGATTGTTGAAAACTGCCTCACAAGATACGCTTTCGCGCCCTTCTTGATCTCGGCATTGATCTCGATCATCTTCTGCGTTCCCCTTGACTTCGAGAGGATCTCAAACATCAGGTAAACGCCGTAAACGAGGGCAAGTATTGATGTTGCCCAGACTATCCAGATCCATGTCTGTTCAGAATGTGACAGCGGAGCAAGTTTGATGTGCTCTGCCGACTTCTGAACAACTGTTGCCGCGACCTGGACAGCCTGCTGTACTGCTACTGCTGCTGCTGTGTCTGTCATTTGCTAATACCTCCTTGAGATAAGTATAGTTTATTTCATAATTCCGAAAAACGATGTTCTTATTTTCACATAAAGAAAATGGTTTGTAAAGATTTTTCTAATAAAAACAGCATAGTTAGAATCTTTTTGGTGCTATTTTGAACTGCGGCCAATTGAAGCCGGAGTTTTATAATTAACTACCTAATTCCGAATTCCGAACCCCGAACTCCGAATTTTTCACTCCTTTATAACCACCTTCAGACATTCCTTTCCTTCAGCGGCAAGCTTAAATCCTTTTGCTATTTCATCAATCCCAAGAGTATGGGTTATCATGTCGTCCACGCGTACCAAACCCGAGCTTATCAGTTCAATAGCTTCCTTATTATCACGCGGCGCCGCTCCATAGCTGGTCTTTATGCTTATGTCGTCCCTCCAGTACGGGTTAAAATCCATGGCAATGGTCTCGCCCGGCTTTGGCACGGCAAAAAATAGGACGCAACCGCCCTTGTCCACTGCCTGCAATCCCTGTTCCGCGGCTGATTTGGCGCCCGTGCATATGATGACTTTATCGGCCAGCCTGCCGTTATTGGCCTTTTTCACCGCTTCCGCGGGGTCCTGTCCCGCCATTACAACGCTGTGAGCCCCGAATTTTTTTGCGGCATCAAGCCTGTATTGGTTTGTATCCGTCGCTATTATCACACCCGCGCCTTTGGCTTTTGCCAGCTTAACATGGAGCAATCCGGCAATGCCGCATCCAAGCACCAGCACGCAATCGCCTTTCTTTATATGAAGCGCCCTTTGCCCGCGGGCTACAGTCCCCAAAGGCTCTATGAATGTTGCCTGCTCAAAAGACATATTTTCCGGAAGCGTCATAACACCTGTTTCAACGCTTTTGCCCGAGACCTTAAGGTACTCGGAAAAACCTCCGGGCGCAAAATTATTTTTTGACTGAAAAACAACACAGGCTGTTTCATGCCCGCTTTTACAGTAATAACATTCCCCGCAAGGAACATGATGGGTCGCAAAAACCCTCATCCCGATTTTAAAATTTTTGACATCCGTGCCGGTTGCTGAAATTACCCCAGCGTACTCATGCCCCAAGACAAGCGGGGCCTTTTTTATCCTGTACCATTCAAGCACATCGCTGCCGCATATGCCGCAGGCTACGGTCTTAACCAGTATGTCGGACGCGCCTATTTCCGGGATTGGCTGGAGCTCCACCTTGACGTCCGAATTATTGTAATACATCCCTACTTTCATTTTTTATCCTTTAGGCTGTTGTACAGGTCCAAAGCCTGCGCCGCAGTTTTATTATCATGCACAACGGCCCTGACCGCCTGTATCATGGCCACGGGAAACTCATTCTGGAAAATATTCCTGCCCATGTCCACGCCTATTGCCCCGGCTTTTACCGCGTTATATGTGAATTCAAGGGCCTCCTTTGTTGGCCTTTTTGTGCCGCCCGCGATCACTATGGGCGAAAGGCATGACGCGACCACTTCCTCAAAGCCGTCGCAGTAGTATGTTTTTACTATATCGGCCCCGTTCTCGGAAACCACGCGGCACGCGTGCTTCAGATATTTGAGGGCGTCTTTTTTATCTTCCGCGGAGAGTTCCCCGCCGTCTTCCCTCTCGCCTTTCACAAACTTACCCAGCACAGGGTCGCTGCCCACCGCTGTAATGCCGATGGAAATAAGGCCGTATCTGTGCGCCTCGTCTGTCAGGGAGGTAAGATTACCTATGGATTCAAGCTGGTGAGGCAGGCCTATATAGCAGGATGTCGTAAACCCGATCGCGTTCAGATTTAATATTTCCTGAACGGAAACAGTAACTATCTCGTCGTCCAGCTCGGCTGGCTTGCGCATACTGTTACCGCCGGTGGCCCTGAGTATTATCGGCGTTTTTATCCATGGGTTAAAACTTGATTTTAACCCGCCTATTGTCGGGCTTACCGCGTCGCAGAAAGGCAGCAGCGGTTCTATCGTCTTCCTTAAATCCTCGAGCCCGGCGGGCGCTCCCTGGAAATACCCGTGGTCCACAGCAAGCAGTACGGTCCTGCCTGAAGACGGGTTGAACATCTGGGCCATCCTGTTCTTAAGGCCGCTCCATTCGGTTTTGTAGTCAAATATTTTTTTCATATGCACAACACCTCCGTTTTATTTAAAAAAATTATAACATAATACGCCGTGTTTTGTTAATGAAAAATGCGGGATGGGGCAAATTATCAATGAATAATTACTAATGACTAATTACTAATTAAACCTCAGGATTTAAAGTCTTAATTAGTCATTAGTCATTAGTAATTAGTAATTAGTCATTGGTGATTGGTAATTAGTAATTATTTTTAACCCTACGCGCTGGCTCTGAAAACAAGCGTTGGCTGGAACGTGATGGTTTTAACCGTTTCCTTTTTATTTATTAAGTCCATGGCCAGGTCAATCGAAGACCTTCCCATCTCAAATATAGGCTGGTTGACTGTTGTTAAAGCCGGCTTGACTATGGATGCGATAACCATATTGTCGTAGCCTATGACCGACAAATCCTCAGGGATCTTAATGCCTTTTTCTTCGGCCCTTCTTATGATGCCCGCCGCTGTCATGTCTCCCGCGGCGCAGAATACAGCGTCAAATAGCGCATCCCGCCTGAGCATCCTGTTAAACCCTTCAAGGCCCTCTTCAAACGTATAGTCAGCGACTTCCACGACGCGTTCAGGATTAAAGCTGATGCCGTGCATGGTCAGGGCATCTTTGTAGCCCTTCAGCCTTTCATAGGAGTTTGCGCTTCCAGGGCTGCCTGCAGACTTCCCGGCCACGATCCCTATTTTATTTCTGCCTTTTTTAACAAGATAATCCACTGCCATAAAGGCTCCCTTTTCATTGTCGGTTTTAACGGTTGAAATACCTCCGGCACTCTCTTCAACCGATATTACAGGAAGCCCTTCTTTGTTATATTCCGCTATTATTTCCGGTGATGGTTTTAAACTCACGCATATCAGCGCTTCGGGCCTTGCGCCATACAATATTTCCCTGAACATGTCATCTTCTTTTTCCATGATGCCGCGGGTCGCATACTGGTTTATCCGGTAATTTGTGGGTATCAGTTTGGATTCCATGCCGCGCATGATCTCAACGGTGAACATGTTTGAGAAGAACCCCGATGCGATGGCAATTACATTTGTCCGGCCCTTAACCAGGCTCCGTCCTATATAATTCGGCCTGTAATTCATTTCTTTAATGACTTTTTGCACTTTTTCAGTTGTAGCAATGCTTATTCTTTTGTCCCCGCGCACAACCATAGAAACCGTGGTCGGGGTTACGCCGACCACCTTTGCGATATCCTTTATAGTAACAGCCATAAACACCCCTCAATATTTTCCAAATTTGCAGGTCAATAATACTGCCGGGAAACCCTATAAAACCATGCTTTTCCGACAGTATCCAAATGCCGTGTCATTATACAGAAAATCCGCGCTTTTTCAAGCAAAATCGTATGTACTATTGTGAATACATAATAGCACGGTTCCAGACTTGCGGTCATATTCTTTTTTGACATGCAAAGAACATTATACAACGCATAACTAATGGTATTAGGCGGCGTCTTTAGACACACAAAAATACATTTTAAACTGCGTTAAAAATCGCCCTGTTCTACGGCAGAATAATCCGCTTTTTAATAAAGGATCACTAACCTGTTTATATATCCTTTGTCGGATCTTCCATTGATGTCTTTCGCTGTTATTTTCATGAAATAGGTCCCTCTCGACAGATCCTTTAATTTATCCGCGGGAATGACGACAATTCTTTTTCCTGAAAGCACGGGGCCTGTTACAATCTCCCTTGCTTTCCTGTATCCGGAAGTAAATATTTCAAGCCTGACTTCGCTCATGTTTACAGTATAATCAGTGACAAGATTCAGGTTTTGCGTATAGGGATTAACAGGGTTCGGAAATATGGTCTTATCCGGAGGCAGTGGTATCGGAGTGGATGTCGGTGTTGTTGTGGCGGTAATAGTGGCGGTCTGCGTCGAGGTATTGACCGCTGTAGGTGTATATGTAGGCGTTTGCGTATCCGTGTCCGCCGGCGTCTCCGTACAGGTTGGAGTTACCGTTTCAGTCGCTGTTGGGGTAAAGGTCGCGGTATTAACGGACCCGCAAGCAGGTACCGCAATGGTATCCGTGTCCAAAGTGACTACTCCGCCAAAGGCCAATGCCCTTCCTGTCCATGAGGTCGTAGTACCGGCTGTAATACCAGCATCATCAATGACGGTCCCTATGAATGTTGTATTAGCGCCAAGTGTTGTGGCCGCGCCCGGGGTCCAAAACACATCACAGTCATCTGCCCCGCCTGTTAATACAACCTGTGAATTATCCGTTGTTGTAAGGGCGCCCGTAGACCTGAAAATATAAATTCCCTTGCCGTTTAAAGTTATTGTTCCGCCTCCGCCTATGCTCATCGCGCCCGTGATACAATACACTCCGGGAGTATAAACCCCTGTTGTCCCGTGGGTTGTATCGGATTCCAGGTCAATAGCCCCGATCGGGAAAGTATAGGAACATGCCTGCCCATTCATCAAAGCAAGAGCAGCGGCCTGGTCCTGGCCTGCCTGGGCAGGCGCGGGTACATAGTTTGTTCCGCTGACCGTATGTGACCCTGATAAACTTGTATATCCGGCGTCTCCTGTAATAGATGATGACGCCCCGTTGCATGTAAGGGTGCTTGAAAGAACACCGTATGTACCCGAAGTTCCAATATCAACTTGAGAAACCAAAGTAGATATTGCTGTAGGTATAGCAGTTGGCACAGCCGTTGGTATTGCCGTGTCCACTGCCGTCGGCACTGCTGTGTCTACCGCTGTTGGTACTGCTGTATCAACCGCCGTTGGTATTGCGGTATTTACTGCTGTCGGCACTGCTGTATTAACCGCTGTCGGCACTGCTGTATCAACCGCTGTCGGCACTGCTGTATCAACCGCTGTTGGAACCGCGGTATTTACTGCTGTAGGCACTGCTGTGTCCACTACTGTTGGCACTGCTGTTCCTACCACTGTAGGTACTGCTGTATCAACCGCCGTTGGTATTGCTGTATTTACTGCTGTCGGCACTGCTGTATTAACCGCTGTCGGCACTGCTGTATTAACCGCTGTCGGCACTGCTGTTCCTACCGCTGTTGGTACTG
>CALAOR010000030.1 GCA_937889595.1 uncultured bacterium | reverse complement strand
TGGGTTAGTATAGAACCGTACCCGACGCCTAATATTATAGATCAGGATTTTGATGAGATACTGGAATCAATAGGGTTTGTAGATAAAATTATATTTGGAAGGTTAAATTATAATAAACTTGTTTCGGCATACAAGGACAGAATAGAATATTACAATGAGCTGTCTGACAAAGTTGTTACATTCTGTAAGAAGAATAAAAAGGACTGGCATATTAAAGAAGGCACCAAATGCGAGTTGTTGGCTGTTTAATAAATAAAAATTGGATGTGAAAATGAAAAAAAACATTGCCATCGTAATAACGCGGCTTGACCTTGGCGGCGCGCAGAAAGTCGCGCTTGAGCTTGCTGCGGGGCTGGATAAAAAGAAGTTCAATGTCCACCTTATTTGCGGGCCGGGCGGGATGCTTGATGATGAGGCTAAAGGCATCAAGAACATAAACCTTGTTTTTATGCAGGAACTTATTCATCCCATACATCCTATTATCGACCTGATAGCTTATATAATGCTTATCAAATATTTTGAAAAGAACCAGATAGACATTGTGCACACGCATTCCTCAAAAGCCGGGTTGTTAGGCAGGCTTGCCGCGGCTTCGGCGAAAAACAAACCGGCTATTTTTCATACTGTGCATGGGTTTCCTTTTCATAAATACCAGAATCCGGTCTCGCATTTTATGTATGTTATGCTGGAGAGGTTTGCCGGGCAGTTTACAAAAAAGTTCATTGCTGTGGGCGCTGATGTTGTTGAGTACGGGATAAAGAACGGTGTGGGGTTTGCGGATAAATACGCGGTCATAAGGGCGGCTGTTGATATTGGATCGTTTAAGAAGGCAAAGGCGGACAGGAAAAAGTACCTTGGGGGCCTGGGTTTAAATCCCGGGATTTTCACGGTCGGCATGATAGGCAACCTTAAAAAACAGAAGAATCCGCTTGGGTTCATAGAAACAGCAAGGCTGGCAATCAAAAAGGACGGCAGCCTTCAGTTCATATTCGCCGGCGACGGGCCGCTTAAGGAAGAAGCACGGGAACTTATTGCGCGTTATAAGCTGGCGGATAAGGTAAAGCTGTTGGGATGGATAAAAGAACCTGAAAAATTTTTAAAATGTATTGATCTGTTCCTTCTTACTTCCCTTTGGGAGGGCCTGGCGTGCACACTGGTGCAGGCGGCGGCGGCTGGAGTTCCGGCGTTAGCCAGCGACATAAGCGGGAACAGGGAGTTTGTAAATCTCGCGTCTTCAGGCGCGCTTTTTCCTCCGGGTGATTACGCGGC
>CALAOR010000029.1 GCA_937889595.1 uncultured bacterium | reverse complement strand
TTTTCACGCGTTTGGCCGCGCCGGTCAGGATAAGGGCTATTGTCACAAGCATCAGACCGGCCACAGCGTCCCCCCCGAATAGCATGGGGTTAATTGTCATGGTCCAGGGAGATTTTATGAATTCGATCATGTTCATGCCCGGGCCGAACCCGGAAACATGGGATACATAAGCCGCGGCTTCAGATGCAAGCAACGGATTTCCCCGGAACAAACCGCTTAAGAACGGATAAACAGGATTGCCTGTATAGACCAGGTTTTTAATGAGGTAAGGGCTCATGACTAGAACCGGAATAATTCCCGCTGCAAACAGGCCTGCAAGTGGCTCCTTCTTTTTTACAAATTTGTAAACCAGGTATATCAGAAAAAATGCGTATATTATCACGGCGGTATATTTCGCGGATATTGCCAGGCCAAGTATCAAGCCTATAAAAATATTATCGGACAGGTTTAACATCTCTTCGCTTTTCATCATGACAAATAAAAGCAGGAGCATGGAAAAGAACATAACAGGAACTTCCACCCCGGCCCGTGTTGAATTTAAAACAAAAAGAGGCGAAGTAAGCAGTAAGACGGCCGAGATAAAAGATGAACCGTTATATTGCCTGGTGATCCCGTACACGCTGATAATTGCCATGACCGCCGTGTAAAACTGAAAAACCTTTGCGCACCCGGCGCCCGACAATAAAAGGCATAAAAGATAATTCATGGTAATAATCTGGGGGAAATAGGAAAATATGTTGCCCGGAATATCTTTAATCCCGCCCAAGGCAATATACTGCGATGCCGTTCCAAGATGATATGTAAGTGAATCATAATATATTGGTGGGGTTAACGCGGTTAAAAACAGGTAAATACACCATACTAAAGCAGCGGCAATTGCCATGGATGATGCAGGGTCCTTATGTCCAAGGCCGGAAACTGCCTCCCTGATCTCTGAATAGATCTCTTTGATCTCCTTATATGAAACAACGCACATTAAAACCACCAGCAAATAAGCTGTGTATTGATTGTATAGTTTTAAGAAACCGGCAACTACCATGAATGTTCCCGCAAAACCCATGGCAAGCGCGAACGAGGCAGGGTAAACCAGTCCGGTTATTTTCTTAAGCCCGATCAGATAATATAGCTTCCTACCGAAAGACAGATACGCGGCCAGGAGAAATACAGATATTATGATGCCGCTCATTTTAATCTCCGAATTTTGAGTCCCTTATTTCTTCCCATTGCTCCGCCTCCCTCGACATCCCGCTTTGCTTTAAGCACTCGACGAGGTTGTCATAGGAACTTTTATGCTCGCTGTTTAATTTGATAGCCTGCTTAAAACAATCCTGCGCCGCCTCATAATCCCCCTGGTTCATGAGGCTTATGCCGAGATTATAGTGGATGTCCTGGTCATTGTTGTTAAGCTTTAACGCCTGCCTGTAAGCGTCTATGGCACTCGTATACTGTTTTAATTCATCATACACCACGCCCAGGTTATAAAAAGCCGAAGTATAATCCGGCCTGAGCGCTATGGCGCGTTTATACATTTCTATGGCCTCTGTCAGACGGCCCTTGTCGCAAAGACAATTGGCCAGTATGCAATAGCCTCCGGGGTAGTCCGGGTTCTGCTTTAAGCCCTCATTAATGATTTCTATGGCCGTATCGGTAAATCCCATATCCCTGTATGCCATTGCCTGCGCGCCGTATGCTTCGGAATAATTCGGCGAAACAATTATGGCCTGTTTGTAAAACTTTATTGCCTGCTTTAAGCTGCCTTTATAATAGTATGCCAAGCCTATGTTATAGTAGATATCCGCCATTCCCGGCGAAAGCGCCGATGCCTTTTTGTAATAATCTATGGCACTGTCATAATCATTCATTTTTCTGTAGCATACGCCCAGATCAATATATATTTTCATGATCTTTGATTCAGGTGCGGTTGCTTCCGCCTGTTGCAGGTATCCCACGGCCTCCGCATAAGAGCCTTTGTCCATAAGCTGCATGCCTAAAGCCGCAGATTCTTCATAACCGGCCGATACCAAAGCCGGAAATGCAAGCATTAACGCCGTTAATATTTTACTATTCATTCCTTATTTTACTTTCTTGTAAGGCGTGTTTGTTGTGTTTCCAGCCGCTTCCCCCGCGGCGGCTGACGCGTTGGAAGTATTTATTTCATCAGCGGCGGGTATCTCTTCAGTGACGTTGTCTTCGTCCTTCACACCCATTTTTTCAAGCCTCTTTTTCATTTCTTTTTTGCGCTTATTCACAGGCAGCAAATGGTCGTACTTTTTCCAGTATTTTATGGCCTTGGCTTTCAAACCGAGCTGTTCCGATAATATCGCCGAGTTTACATACGCCGCCATATCCCATGGTTCTATGGATATTGCGGTTTCAAAAGATTCCAAAGATTCCTTATACTTTTTCATCCTAAGGTAAGCCACCCCGAGGTTATAATAGGCGTTTTCAAGCGTGATGTCATCTGCCGGGTTTGCGGCTATAACTTCCTTAAGGTAACCCACTGCCGCCGCATAGTTCTGCTTTACTATGTTTATGGCGGAAAGGTTCTGTTTTGCCTCAAAATCCGCGGGATTTATCCTGAGAACCTGAAGGTAGTTTTTCTCGGCTTCATCAATATTCCGCTGCTGGTAATTTATGACCCCAAGGTTAAATTGGGCTATGTCAAAATCAGGCTTAACCTCGACTATGCGTTCATACAGGACCTTTGCTTTGTCCAGTTTCTGTTCGTCTATGAACACATTCCCCAGGCTGGCCTGTAAAAGCGGATTTTTAGGGTCGAGTTTTAAAGCCTTATTAAGGACCTGCGTGGCCTCCTTTGAACTTCCCTTCTCGGAATATACAACGCTTAAATTATACATGGCCTTCACGTTTCTCGGGTCATTCTTGATGGCGTTCTGATAGGCGAATATGGAATAATTAAACTCGTTTAACTGCGCGTAACAGCTGCCCAGCTGTCCCCAGTAAACCGGGCTGTTCGGGTTCTTTTTGAGAAGCGCTTTTAACTGGCTGAGCGTTTCCATATAATCGCCGCTGTCATAGGCTTCCCTGGCGTTTGTTTCCATTTTCGTCTGCTCGTTTACGGTCTTTGGGACATCCACTATCCGTTCTTTTTTCAGGGTCTGGCACGCTGTAAAGATAAAAACCACTGACAACAGGATAATTACCGTTTGTTTTTTCATGATATCCTCTGCTTCCTTTATTTGGCCGCTTTCATCACGGCGTTATTAATTATTTTTCCCGTCTTTTCCCAGTCAAAATATTTGTCAAGCGTCCGCTTTGCGTTGGAAGCTATTTTTCTGCCTAAAGCCGGCTTGTTTCTCAGCAGCATTATCTTTCCCGCGTATGCGTCCGCATTTTCCGCGATCAGCAGATTATAACCGTCCCTGCCGTATACGCCTTTTGCGGCAAAAGGCGCGGCAACCACAGGCACCCCGCAGGCCCAGCAGTCCATGACTTTATTCTGCCGCCCCGCCCCGTAACGCACCGGCACCACGCTCATATCCCATGATGATATTTCTTCTTCTACGTTCTTCACGTTCCCTTTAAGTTCCACATTGCCGCCTCCGGTCAATCCGGCAAACATTTCAGAGCCGGCTCCGGCAATTACCAGCCTGATATTTTTATCATTATTAAAAGTTTTTTTCCACACATTTTTTATAAAGTACAGCACCGCATCGCGGTTCGGCCCGTACGGCATGTTGCCCATGAAGCCCGCGGTAAAGATGCCTTTTCTGTTTTTGGGGGCGGATCTGCCGGCCTTTATGGCCCCGTTAGGCGCCGTTATAATATTTTTATTGCCGAGATATTGCGCGTCTTCCTCCGAGTTTATGAAAACGCTCTCAAAGTCCGCCGCTATTTTCCGCTCGTATTTTTCAACCCTGGGAGCGTCAAAAATATAATAAAGTTTTTTGAATACCGAACTTTCAAAAACCGCGCTTCTTTTCATGAAAAGCGCGAGTGAATCCACATAATCTATGACCTTTGGTACGGCGTACCCTTGAGCGTACTGGGCCATCCTCAGCCTGTAGGTAAAAATAAGCCCGGGCCGGTATTTATCAACAGCCGACCTGACCAATTCCTTCATTTTTGTATTTTCATAGGCCGCCGCATTTAAGGGCTTGTCGGAGAAGATGCCCTTAAGCGCGCCTGAAATTATTTCTTTTTTATCAAGGATAACCGTATCCACAGTGTCAAAATATTTTTTTAACCGCGGTTTCAGGCTTTCTTCATCAGCGCGGCAGAACGTGACCAGGTGCAGTTTATGCCTGCCCGCATTTTTAAGCTGTTTGATGATGTTAAATATCCTTATCCTGTCGCCGTCAAAGGGCGGATATGGAAAAACCGGGGACAATACAAGTATCCTCACTTTATGACCCCTTTTAATATAAGCAGGTTTCTTTTTGCCATTTCATTGCCCGGGCTTAAGGACACGGCTTTTTCCATCATTTCCACGGCCTTAACTTTCATGCCTTTGCTGTAATAAGCTATTGCCATGTTATTATACGCCTCGGAAAAAGCAGGGTTTGCTTTTATGGCTTTTTCACAGGCAGCAACCGCCTTGTCGTATTCCTTGTTATTATTGTAAATTCCGGCCATGTTTGAATAAGCCTCGACCATATCGGGATTTATATTGACAGCCTCTTCGTAGGAACTTAAAGCCTTGTCATTGTGTCCTGTTTTTGAATAAAGCACGCCTATATGGGTCAGGCATATGGCCCTGGTACGGTCGTTTGACAGGGCCAGCGCCCTTTGCATGTATCCCATGGCAAAAGTGTTGTTATTCAGGGAAGAATATGCGTTGCCCGTTTCCATGTACAGGCTCGAATAATTGGACAGACCGAGCCTCGTTGTTATGTTCATGTATGATCTATCCTCAAGCAACCCGCGGTACGTAAGCATCTTCAGTTTTTTCGAGGCTTCCTTTAAAGCCGCTGCTTTATCCAGGGTAAGCTTCATGACGGCGCCATACGGCACAAGCGCCGCGTTGCCCTGCGGATAATATTCCTCAAAAGCTTTCCTGAATACAGAGGTATATATGGCTTTGTCCGTGTAATTGCTTTCCACGACATTTCTTATCTTATCCGGCAGCGAAGCATTTTCTCCCACTGTGATCCTGACATCAGGGCACTCATTCTTGAGGTTTTTCACGCTCCATGGCACGTAAAGAAATATGGTGGTAACCGGGCAGAAATTCCCCTTCTTTTCCACGTACTTGAAATACATCTGCGGCATCACCGCATAGTCGCCTTCAAGCATGGCAACGCCGGGTTTGTCCATGGATTTTATCATGTTCATGCCGTAATCGTAGGAGTAAAAATATTTTGACTGGTCGGCATTATTGAAGTTTGACGCGAACAAATAAAGCGGGAGCGCGCAGGATAACACAGCGGCTGTTTTGGCGGCCTTATTCAGGAACCCGTTTTTAAGTCCGGCGTTATAGAGGTAATTAATCCCAAGCCCCAGAAATACAGCCATGGTCATGTAAACCGGTATTATAAAAACATCCATAATCCATATCATGTCTTCCTTTAAGTTAAAATAAAAAGACAGCCCTCCGACTATGGTCAGAAAAAGCACGGCAAACATGATGAAACGCTGCACCCTGTTTGTTTTCAAGAACCCTTTAATACCGGCAAGGAAAATAACAAGACCGGCCAGCGTGAACTCAAATGTCACAAGCTGCGCCACCCTGAGAACCTGTTTTATTATGACCTGAATATTCCTTGCCGTTTCCGTAGCCGAATACTCCGCGCGGGTTACTACCCATAAAAGCTGCTTTAAATCAACCGGGTCCCCCCAGTTTAAAAAAGCCCCTCCCCGCGCCCTGATCAAAAGATACATGTATATGGCCGGGCCCATCAACCCAAAAACCAGCGCCGTAAAGAACCTTGACAAGGTTATGCTTTTGTAATTATTGTCTTTTATAAATACCAGAACCACAAAAGTAATAAGTGCGGGAAAAGCTACTGCCATGCTTTCCCAGTGGTTGCCGAGGGACAATCCATAGATAAAAACGGCCGTATAAAAAAAATTATATTTTTTGGTCCGCTCCCATTTGAAAAGAAAAAATATTATAAGCGCCAGAAGCAGCCCGTTTAAGGCATATATGCCGCCTTTGGCCGATAAAGACTGGTTCCACAAAGTATATGAAAACGCGAGCGCAAGGGCAGCAACCGCCGATGAAACAACGGCAAATACTGCAGAGCCGTCTTTTTTGCGCAGCGTATCCATGACGATGAGGTAAACCATCATGCAAAGCAGGGCCCCAAACACGGCTGACTGCAGGTTAACCCTGAAGCCGATATTGCCCGCGTCCACAAAAGAAAATATTTTTCCCGTGAGTGTTGGGAGAGGGTATCCGGGTGGATGCTGTATGCCGAGTGTATAGGCGCAGGCTATGGTTTCCGGTGAGTCGTCCGCGTGGAACACGGGGTTTAATGTCCGAACATAGACAAAAAATACGGCAATAAAAATAAATGCCGGTATGAAGAATTTACTTCTTTCCCGCATCATTCATCACCTTTAACAGCCCTTTTGCCTTATCATCATCCGGGGATATGCTGAGTACCTTATTGAGGTTTTCCTTTGCCGCCTTGAAATTCTTCATCCTGTAATAAGCCACTGCCCTGTTAAAATACGCGTCTATAAAGGTGGGATTAAGCGCTATGGCCCTGTCCGCGTATTCCAGGGTTTTCTGGACATTTCCAAGCGCGCCGTAACACGCGGATAACTGGCTCAAAAGCGAAGCGGTTTCCCCGGTATTTTTTATTGCTTCTTCATATATCCCGATAGCTTCGTCAAATTTTCCGGAAGCGTATAAGGCATAACCCTCGGAACTTACCGCCTTTTCCGAATACGGCGATATCCTGTACAGTTTATCCGCAATCTCAGTGCGGCCCTTCCCGTCATTTTTCATGGCATAGAAATCGAATAATGCGTTCAATGTTTCCCAGTGCGCCGGGTTTAAAGCGTACACGGCCCTGTATGTGTCGAATGATTTTTCATGATTCCCTGTTTTTTCAAGGACCTGCGCATAGTAATAGACATTCTCGTCGTTCCATGGATTAAGGTCAGCCGCGTCGGAAGCGTAAGTTACGGATTCATACATCCTGTTAAAATGCTCGCTTTCTTTTGCCTTCCTTAAGCATACATCCGCCGTAAGCACCCTGGCTGACAAGGCAGCCTCTGTTATAAACCCGGCCGCCAGGATTGCAAGGAGCGCAGCAACAGCCATATTGATTTTCACAGGTTTTAAAGCAAGTCCGCCCTGAGCAAAACAGGCTGCTGCCGCGAGTGCGTAAAAAAGCGCGGCGGTAGGGATGATCTGAAACGGGAAATTAAAGAACGCGTGAACCATGAGCCCGGCAAACGCGGATAAAATACCGGCAATAAGCATGCCGTCTTTTTCCGGCCGTTTTAAATACCTGATACCGGAATAGAATATAAGCCCGAAAAATAACAGCATGGCGCCGGCGCCCGGTATGCCGTATTCGGCCGCGAACTGGATGAAATCATTGTGCGCGTGGCCGGATTTGTAATATTCGTTCTGCTTAAACTGGTCCGGCGCAAGGGATTTTGCCTGGTAAAAAGGGTATTTGATATAAAAATTACCGGCGCCCGTCCCGAACACAGGATTGTCCTTTATCAAATAAAACGTATTCTTCCAAAGCGCGGCCCTGATGCGCGCCGAATCGTCTTTCAATGATATGATGTCCGCAATCCGTTGCACTGCGTCTTTTTTGGTGAGAAAGAATCCGCCGATTAAAACAACTATGATAACAGCAAGCGCTATTATAATCTTCTTATTTTTCCCGAACTCTTCCTTTAAAAAAGAAGCCGTGAGAATAAACAAAACCACTATGGAAATCATGAACCCAATATATGCACCGCGTGTCTGTGAGGCAAACAATGCCGCGGTCATGCAGGCGGATGTCATGAAAAGAAAAAATTTAACCAGCCA
>CALAOR010000028.1 GCA_937889595.1 uncultured bacterium | reverse complement strand
TGAAACAAGCGATAAAAGTGAGGTCTTAGGCAGATGGAAGTTTGTGATCAGGCGGTCTACGATCCTGAAAGCATATCCGGGATATATATATATGGAAGTAGAGCCTTGTTGTGGCATTAATTTTCCGTCGGCTAGGGAGGCGGATTCCAGCACCCTCATGGAGGTAGTGCCTACAGCGATTATTTTTTTACCGCATTTTTTAGCGGCGTTGATGATTGCGGCTGAAGCGGCGCTTACTTCATAATTTTCAGAATGCATTTTGTGCAGCCTTATGTCATTTTCACTTATTGATTCAAATGTACCCAGGCCCACGTGTAGTGTAACAGGGGCTATTTTTACGCCTTTAGCTGAAAGTCCGGACAAAACTGCGTCCGTAAAATGAAGCCCGGCAGTAGGGGCGGCTACAGCGCCCTGATTTGCCGCATAAACGGTCTGATACCTTTCCCGGTGTTTTTCATTTTTTATGTCCTCTTTTATGTACGGCGGAAGAGGCATGGAACCTGCCCGCAAAAGTTTTTCAATAAGCTCTTTCGGGTCGTAATTAAACTCGACCTCAACCAGCTTTCCTTTTTTTTTGATTACTTTTAACCTTATGCCTTCCGGAAACAGGACACAGCCGTCTTCATCGACCCTGCGGGAGTTTTTCATAAGGACGTCCCAGACATTGCCTTCCAGATTGTCAAGTACGAGTATACTTATGGAGGATCCGTTTTTTTCTGTTTTTCCCTCAAGATTTGCCGGGATGACCTTGGTGTCATTGACCACAAGGCAATCCCCGGGATCCATGTAATCTGTTATGGAAGTAAAAACAGCATGTTTTATGGCGCCTGTTGTCCTGTTTAAAACCATGAGCCTTGAAGAAGACCTGTCGGGAAGAGGCTCCTGTGCTATTAGTTCCTTTGGAAAGGAATAGTCGTAGTTTTTAAGGTTATAAATTTCATCGTTCATTTTAAGTTCTCCTTTGATGCAATCCGCGATCCGAATTTCATAATACCGTCCGGTTTTTGTTTTATATTATCCCAGAGCTTGAAATAGGGCAAGTCTTTTTAACTTGAAGTAAAAGATAAGGCGTGTAATAATCCAATTATGGCAGACATAACAATGATAAAAAATTACCTGGTACAGGCAGACGGCCAGCTGGGGACAGATGAACTGGCGCTTAAGTTCGCGGCGCTTTTAGACCTGTTAAAGGAGTGGAATGAAAAGTTCAACCTAACCGCCATAACCGATGACAGGGAAGTCATAATAAAGCATTTTATTGATTCCATAGTGTTAGTTAAGCCAAACAAAAGTCAGTCTTGGCAAACTATAATAGATATAGGCACAGGCGCGGGCTTTCCAGGACTGCCTTTGGCCATAATTTTTCCGGAAAAACAGTTATTTTTAAGCGATGCTAACGCTAAAAAAGTAACCTTTCTAAAGCATGTAAGGGAATCTCTAGGCTTAAAAAATGTGACAATACTTCACGGCAGGTCTGAAGACTTAAGTAACAGCAAACAGTTAAGGGAATCATTTGATCTTGCTGTAATGAGGGCGCTTGCCGCGTTTCCCATCGCGCTGGAACTGTCCTCGGGCCTGGTAAAACCAGGCGGGCAGGTCATGTACTATGCCAGCTTAAAACAGGCTGCGGAAATAACCAACGACATGAAATGTTTTAAAGAATTAGGATGCGCTCTTGCCGGCAAGTATGACTATGTCCTGCCTGAAGACATGGGAAACCACACAATAATTTCTGTTAACAAACTGTGGAAAACACCTTTCAAATATCCAAGGGCGTATGGCGCCATGAAGAAAAAGCCGTTATAAAGGCTCTTTAAGAGCGCAGCCGTCCCCGCATAAATTACAGCCATCTCACCGGATATGTTAATTACTTTTAAAGCTGATAAGAGGCACAGTGGATTTTCAAAATGTTCCACGTGGAACAATGGCGCTTAAAAAACGGTTATTTGGATATTCCGGGTGGAATGTTCCACGTGGAACATTTGAAGGCAGAAAATTAAGGACGCTTATTAGACAAATTATAAGTTGAAAACCGGGTGGACTTGTTTTAAAGTATAAATATCACAAAACAGGAGCATCAATGTATATAAAAAGGCTGGAACTTAAGAATTTTAGGAATTACGACTCTCAAAAGCTCGTATTCACTCCCGGTATCAATGTTTTCTTCGGAGAAAATGGCACAGGGAAGACAAATATCCTGGAATCCATATACTGGACCGCCATGGCCCGGTCATTTAGGACTTCAGAGGATGCCATACTGGTAAAACAGGGCAGGCAAAACACGCAGATAACCATAGACGCAGTTGACAATGATATAGAAAAGACTTTTATGATTGATTATGACTGCGCAAACAGAAAAAAGAACCTCAAAGTGAACGGAAACAGGTTATCAAGGTCCTCTATGATAGTAGGAATGTTACCCATAGTGCTGTTTTCACCGGAAAATATAATGATAGTTAAAGGAGAACCGTCTTTAAGGCGGCGTTTTCTTGATGACCTGCTTTCACAGCTGGACAATGAGTACTTCATGACGCTTGTTAAGTACAATAAAGAGGTGTCTCACCGCAATTATCTGCTTCGGGGGATCAGGGAAGGCCGGGTAAAAAGGGAAAACCTGGATATCTGGAACAATCAGATAATGGAAAGCGGCACAAAGCTTCTCATGGCGCGGCATGCGGCAGTGGAAGAACTCAATGTAATACTGAAAAAGGAACTGACAGAAGGAAAATTTGAGGTCAATCTTGGTTATATTTCAAAAAATTATTCCTCTTACTCTCCGGCGGATTTAAAATCAAGTTACCAGGATTTTTTTAAAGCAAAAGTTGAGGATGAAATAATAAGAAGCATAACCTTGATAGGGCCCCACAGGGATGACCTTGAAATATTGTACAACGGCCAGTCCGCTAAAAGTTATGCATCGGAAGGACAGCAGAGGATAACAACCATACTTATGAAACTCTCTGAAGGATTGCTTATCAAAAGAAAAAGAGGAAGTTATCCTGTCGTCCTGCTTGATGATTTTTCATCCGAACTTGACGACCCGAACAGGAGCTTTATAGGAAAAACCTTTTCCCTTTTCAAACAGATACTGATCACGACAACTTATAAAGAAAACCTTAGGGGATTTGAAGCCGCAAAAGAGTTTAAAATATCAGGCGGGAAAGTGATATAAGTTAGTTATAGCTAACAAAGCAATAAGTATTAGTATTTTTAAAACTTATGATTAAATTGATTTTTATTGACGGGAAAAAAGTCGGAATAAAAACGAATAACAGCCTTGTTCTTCAGTGACTGCTCTATTATGCTTTGAAGTGAAACCGGTTATAAGCATAAACCCCGCGAAGCAATACGCGGGGAAAAAAAGAGCGGTGGTTTTAAATGAAAAAGATAATCTTGATTTTATCTGTTTTGATAATATTTTTAACCGCCTGTAAAAAATCAATCCCTCCCACAATGCCGGCTGACGCAACCGCAACAGGTACGCAAGGGGCGCAGACAAATACGCCGTCTCCCGACCTTACGGCAACGTTTCAGGCTGTAGAAACGCTTGTTGCGCAGATTGGGCGGGTATATGCCACTCAAACCGCGCAGGCATTACTGACCCAGACCGCGCTTGCCGGGTTTTTTACGCCTACTTGTACGGTTACATATGCCGCGACAATGACTGTTACGGAAACGTTTACTGCAACCCCCACAGCCACAAGCATACCCACTCCCAACCAGACAGAAACCGCCGCGGCTATAGGCACAATAATTGCAAACATTCAACAAACTGAGAATGCAGTCGCTATATTATCACGAACTTCAACTCCGACGGCAACAGCAACGTCTAACCAGACAGCGACGGCGACAGCAACGCCGACTGCGCTTCCAACCGCGATTACAATTGATTCTGCGGTTCTTATATCAGTACCGGCCGGTACATTTACACAGACTGACGGAACAAACAGTTTTAGCCATACAATTTCCGCTTTTAAGTTGGGTAAGTATGAAGTGACGTATGACCTGTGGTACACGGTGTATCAGTGGGCCGTCAGCAACGGTTACACTTTTGCCAATGCCGGCAGGGAGGGTTCTAACGGGACAATCGGATCAGCGCCGACCGCCGCAAAGTATGATCCGGTAACAACTGTGAACTGGCGGGATGTAATAGTATGGTGTAATGCATACAGCCAGAAATCCGGGATAACACCTGTGTATTGTTCGGACGCAGGCCTTACCACTTCAATTAAGGATTCTACAAACGGGGCGTTTGGCAGCAGTATAAATACAACAGCAGGAAGTTATGATAATCCATACGTAAACTGGAGCGCATACGGATACAGGCTGCCGACAGAAGGCGAGTGGCAGTACGCGGCAAGTTACAGGGATGGGTCAATCTGGACGCCGTATAACTATGCCAGCGGCGCGGCAGTGGACTATAGCGACGCGGCAGTAACCGGGCTTGTAGCGTGGTATAGCGCGAATTCCGGAAGTGTTGCGCAAAATGTGGGCGGTAAAACAGCGAATGCACTGGGTATCTATGATATGTCGGGAAATGTGTGGGAATGGTGCTGGGATTGGTATGGGATTTATCCCGGCGCAGTTGTAGATTATAGAGGGCCGGCAAGCGGTTCCTACCGCGTGATACGCGGAGGAAGCTGTAACTACAGCGCATACAGCCTGCAGGTGGGTTATCGCTACTACAATTTCCTATATGCTCCGTATTACGCAGACAGTTTCTTTGGTTTCCGTTTAGCAAGGACGTTTTAACATGATACTGTCGGAAAAGTTTTTTATGACAGGTCTCTTCAGGCAAGGATAATTATTCTTTATGGATTGGGTACCTATATTATATAGAGTATAAGTTTCGCCAAGGCCATAGAAATAATTAATCAGCACCGTACACGATAAAGAACTGCATAGTTTTATAAGGTTTTCCGGCAGTCTCATGCTGTTGTTATGAATTCCACCCAGTAACTCTCCTTTTTATGTATTATTGTTCCCGGTGTTCCTTAAAAAGCAGATACATAAGCACCCACTTACCGTGATTTTATAAAACGGAAAAACCGCAAAAATATTTTCCAGCCCGGGGATTTATGATTGCCCTGTATTGCTTATTATGATATTATTATCTATATTATTAAAAGAGATTATCGGGCTTTAAGTTCGCCGGAGGGCTGCTTGAAAATAAAAACGCAGTTTTTGGCAAGTATAATTTTTATCATCATATTATCCACGGCGCTGATGTCATATGTCATGGTCATTGACATGAGGGGCGTTCTTCAGCAGGAAATCAGGGATAAGGCCCAGCTGATGATGAATTCCATCAAAGGCGTTGCTGTCGAGTCTTTTGTAAAAAAAGACGTGCTCTCGCTTAATTACTATATCAAAGAAGCAGCCGCGACACCCGGTATAATTTACATCATAGTAACAGACAGGTTTGACTCAATAGTCGGCACCAACAATTTAAATGACATGGGCAGGGAAACGGCCCGGATATATCCGAAAATAAAACAATCCGGAGACATAGGAACCATGCTTTACGGGGGGGAAGAACGCAAGGTGATTAATTTTTCCGGGAATTTAATCATGAAAGCCCGGGAGAAAAAACTTGATATTGGAAAAACATACATAGGTTTTGACCGCAACGTAATCGATTCAAGGGTGATTTCGATTTATATCAAGGGCGGCATTATAGCGGCCGCGGTTATGGCGGTTGCTTTGATGCTCACGCTATTTTTAATCGGAAGGATAATAAATCCCCTAAACCAGCTTATGGACGGAACACGCAGGATAGCGTCGGGAGACATGAAGTATAAAATAAAAGTAAAAGTGAAAAACGAGTTTCAGGCGCTTGCAAATTCATTTAACGACATGACAGGAAGGCTTGACGATTATTACGAAGGCATACTTAACGCCTTCACGATAGCCGTGGATTCAAAAAATAAGTACACCCCGAGCCACTCGCTTAAGGTTTCCAGGATAGCAACGGCAATCGGCAAAAGCATGAAACTGCAGGCACATCAGGTTGAGAATATAAGGATAGCAAGCATACTCATGGACATAGGGAACATTGGCGTCAGGGACAGTGTTCTGAATAAAATAGAAATACTGACGCCTGAGGATTTCGTACAGATACAGGAACACCCTGAGATAGGCGCAAAGATACTGAAAAACATCCCGGCTTTAAAGGATGTGGTGCCCATAATACTCCAGCATCATGAGAGATATGACGGCATGGGATATCCTTCAGGATTGCGCGGCAGCCAGATTATGACAGAGGCGAAGATACTGGCTATCGCGGACGCGTATGACGCCATGATAACCGAGCGCGGGCACCGGAAGGCAGTGGGCAGGGAGGAAGCTGTGTACGAATTAAGGAACAATAAGGGAAAACAGTTTGACCCTTCCATAACGGAAATTTTTGTGGAGATTTTAAACAGGGGGAGCGTGTAAGGAATGGCAAAAAAACAGAACAAACATAAAGGCATGCGGATCCCGCTGAGTTTTAAATTCAGCTTTTTTGTCGGCCTTCTGCTGACGTGTATAATGGCAGCTTTGACTGTCTTCATATATAATCAGGAAAAGACTGCTTTATCATTTGAGGTTAAAAAGCGCGGTTCCGCCATAGCGAAAAATCTTGCCAATAACGCGGAAGAGGCGTTAACCACAAATGAAGAGCTTACGCTTTTTGTCCTTGCAAGACAGGCCGTGCAGGAACCTATGACCGCCGATAAGCAGACTGGCGATTTCTGGACCGGTATTTTATCCAATATTAAGGATGACATGTTCGGTTTGAAAAAGGAAGAAAAACCAATAAAAAATGACGGCATACTTGACGCCCTTGTGATAAATAAACAGGGTAAGATAGTTTCATCAAGCGACGTTAAGAGAAAAGGCGACGATTATAAACTTCCGGGCGGCATAAGGCCGCTTAACGCGGGTGAAGACGTCCTGATCCAGGAATATGCGGAAAACGGGAAAAATTATTTTGATATTGCCGTACCTATAACCAGCATTGGCGACAAAGTTCTCGGGGAAGTTCACCTGAAAGTTTCACAGGATTTGATCACAAAGGTGGTAACTTCGGCTACGGTAAAAATAGTTCTGATCACTTTAGCGGCGCTTTTTATAGGAATATTAGTTTCAATAATACTCGTGACGGTCATGACCAACCCCATCAAGTCGCTGGTTGCCGGGGTGCGTGCGATGGGAAACGGGAATTTTGACATTCAAATCAAGATAAAAACACGGGATGAGCTCGGAGAACTTACCGACGCGTTTAACTCCACGGCAAAGAGCTTAAAGGAAAAGGAACTGCTTAAAGGCGCGTTCTCCACTTATGTATCCGGCGCGCTCATGGAAGAAATACTGAAGGACCCGGCAAAACTTTCCCTTCACGGAAAAAAACTGAAAGCTACCATGTTATTTACCGACATCAGGGGATTTACTTCCATGTCCGAGACCCTGGACCCTGTTGAAGTTGTTTCGATAATCAACGAGTATCTTACCCTGCAGACGGATAAAGTGATCAAATGGCAGGGACTGCTCGATAAATTTATAGGCGACTGCGTCATGGCTGTATACGGTGTTCCTTTTGCCAAGGAAGATGACGCATACAGGGCGGTCAGGACCGCCATGGACATCAGGGAAGGGCTTGTAAAACTTAACGCCATCAGGGAACGCAGGGGTTTAAGGACAGTCGGCATAGGGATCGGCATAAATACCGGGGATGTTGTTTCGGGTAATATGGGTTCCCCGCAGAAGATGGATTACACCGTAATCGGAGACAATGTGAACCTTGCGTCAAGGCTTGAGGCAAACGCGCCGGCCGGCAGGATATTCGTCAGCGAGTCGACTTATCTTGAAACAAAAGACAAGATACAGTACGATCAGCTTGAATCCGTAATGGTGAAAGGAAAGAAAGAACCGGTTAAAGTGTATGAGCCTGTGACCGTTTTGATTTAAAGAAGGATCGGAGAGATAATGGAAGACAAAAAAGACATACTAAAGACACTCACAAGGTATGCACAGTCCGGGGAATGGCCCAAGGTCATCAAGGAATATGAAAAACTGCTTGCCATGGACCCGAACGACCTGAACCTGTACAATTCCATAGGAGAAGCGTATTCAAAGGTCGGCGAGAACAGGAAAGCTTTTGATTATTTCAAAAAAGTCCTTGAGGATTACCAGTCCAAGGGAAATGACTCCAAAATAATGTTCATGTATAAAAAAATATCAAAACTTGACCCCAGAAAGTTTGACCTTGAAGGAAAAGCGCTCCATGAAAAAATATCAAAGATAGTAAATGCCATCACGCTGTCCGACGCCCAGGACCATGACAATGCCCTGCCGGCGCTCAGGGAAGCTGAAAAGATGGACAAGAACAACGCGGATATTTATATAAGGATAGCCGATGCAAGCGAAAAAAAAGACATGATAGGCGACGCTGCCGAGGCCTACACAAAAGCCATCAGGATACTTGTGGAAAAGGGAAAAAAAGACGAGGCTATAATTATCGCTAAGAAAATTTTAACCCTGGATAAGGACAATACGGACGCCATGGCCATGATAGCCGATGATCTATTATCAAGGGGCAACAAGGAAAAAGCGGAGGAAATATTCAAGGACCTGCTGATCACGCTTGCGGAAAAAGAAAAAACAGCGGAGGGCCGGGATATAGCAAAACGCGCCATGGACTTAAACGTGGAATACGGGAAACAATTCTACGCTTATTTTTTATTCAAGGAAAACAAGATCGATGAGGCAAAGAAAATCCTTGAGGCAGTGGAGAACCTCTCGATCGAAGAAAAAGTGCTGCTGGGCAAGATATATTTCAAGGGAGGCGAGTATGACAAGGCAAAATCCATAATGATGTCGCTGGAGCCTTCCATAGTGAATGAAAACATGGAAATACTTGAGGTCATAGGCGATTCCCTCCTGAAAATGAGAGAATACAGACAGGCGGCCGAGTATTATTTAAGGGCCCTTAAGATATTGAAAGCAAATGGGTCGCTTGACGAGGCCATAATGATGGCAAACAAGGTCATGAATGTGGAAACCGAGAATGTGGAGCTTCATGAAATAATGGCTGAGATATACACAAAGAAAGGCATGAAGA
>CALAOR010000027.1 GCA_937889595.1 uncultured bacterium | reverse complement strand
ACGATATTGACGTATAACTTTCCTTTCCAAAATAACGCCTTACTGTTTTTGCTCCTCGGATTACTACTCCGCAATCGTTTATTTCAAGCCCTTTATATTTACCCCTGTAACGATTGTAATTGAATAACATCATGTTGATGTCCTGTTCTCTGTTTGTACTGAACAATTCCCCCTCAATTACCGGCCTTCCCCCTTTGATATAATTTATTGCCTGTTTCAAGTTCAATATGATAAAACCCTCTTGGATTTTCGCTATAAAAATCCTTTTTTTTTATTTTGGTTATTGTGTATGGCTGATACCAATTGTCTGAGTTTAAAAACGTGTATTCCTTTCCAATTTCCATATGCAGGGCAATATATAAAGCATCGTGAAAATTTTTGTCATAAGTTGATTGATATTTTAATTCGTCTTTCAACTGTGAAGCTTTGATTCTTTCCTGTGCCTGTTCCATTTTTTCCTGTATGGTCATTTGCTTTTCTCCTTGGGATTTATTCAATTGTTTTTCAACCATATAAATGCTCCTTCATTGAAAAATCTGAATAGTTTCTTTATTTTGTATTTAATAACAAATAACCTTAAGTCTTTGAAGGTGTTGACTGTTTCAAGTTCTTTGTTCATGGCCGTCAATATTTCGCTTTCCCCATTGTCTGCGGCTTCATAATGAATACCTGTAAATAAATCAAAGATTCTTTTCTTTACGGCATGTAACCTGTGCTTTTCGTTCCTGTCCATGTTATTTGCCTCCCTGTGCTTTTTTCTGTGCCTTTTTTTCCAACTTCGCCAGCATTTTAATCATCTCGTGAATGTCTTTTCCCTTTACCGCTTCTTTCAACATCTTTAAACCTCCGCTTTTTTGTTTTAAACCTTGCCAGTGACCTCGACCCAATCCCTGACAATTCACTTGGCAGGGTTGGGCGAGGTCATGCCATAACAGCCGGCGGAAAAAATTATATATTTCCAGGTAAGGTATAAAAATATGAAGCTGGTTTACTGGCGCGGAGCGAACAGGTGAGCGTAGTGACAAGCGGAATATTTTTATATCCTTACTTCAAGACCTCATCAACCGAGCGGAAAAGTATGATCAGGCTTTTAAGTGACAGCAAAAACCCCTCCGGAGAGGGGTTTTTGCGGAACGCCGCAACCGTCGCTTTTCCGGGATGATGAGGGTATCAGAATTTTTTTCGCCGGCTGTGCCTTTGACCTGGCTTAGATCATAAAATCGGTCTTAACCATGGCAAAGCCGGGATTCCAAAGGGCCCTCGGCCCTTTGGCCGGGATTCCTTAAGGGGAAAGGCTTCCCCTTAAGAAATACAGCCTTCATAAGACCATATAGACACCTTGTTTATGCTCTATGCCCCAAAACAGCGGCGCGCTGAATTACCGGCACGACTTGATGCCGGTGCTGATGTGCGCCGGTGTAAGCAGCCATGACAGGCGCGGACACGCCCTTTGTCCAGGGCCGGGCATGGCTCGGCGCTGGTTACGCGCCGACGCCCTCCATGCCCTTATTAACCTCCTATGTCTTTATCCTTAATACCCGATATGAAAATTTGTAACATTTTGATTGTATCTTTTGCTTCTTCCAGTTCAACCGTGTTACTTTCAAGCTGTTCCTTGAGCCAGTCCAAACGGCAGTATAAA
>CALAOR010000026.1 GCA_937889595.1 uncultured bacterium | reverse complement strand
TGCCCGTAGTTTTTTCATCCTTTGGATCCGGCCCTTCCGGCAGCCACTTATGATAGTCGTCCACACTTGCTGCAGGTACAATAAAAGCCTCGATTTTCTGTTCCGGCGCTCCGATAATTGCTGTAAGTGTTTCCGTTATTTCTGTACCTGAACTATTCAGATGTTGAAGCCTTGTATAGCTTATCTTATAGCCCCTGGGTGTTTTTGTAACCACGGCATAGGTTTCGTTAGGGTTACTGCTGATAGGGCCCGCGCCTAACATCTTTGCTACGGATGGATCGGTCCCGGCGCTTACGCCAACAAATGTGGACTCATCCCTTTGGCTGGTACTTTCTTTGCCGGTAAAAACACTATGTATATTAATGTCTGCGCTGGTGCCCACAAACGAAATATTTTGTACAGGATCATACGTAAATGCAAACCCCATGTTGGTTAGCGAAGTGGTTCTGATTGAAGTGTGTGTATATTGACCGCCAAAATCTGAAGTTTCATTGGCGCTGCCGGATAAAGAATGATCATTTGAAGATATTGATGCGTAAGACATTTGCCTGGCGGTATTTGTTGATGCAGCTGCCTGTTCCGGCGTCATATACTTAACGCCATTGTTTATCGCCGTTGCTTCCCGGTCTAATATTGAGGTATTGCCTCCGATGGGATTTAAACTGCATTGTACAGAAACATGCCCGTTGGCCTCATAGATCATAGGCGCCTTCAACGATTTTCCAATGACTACCTCCGTGGACGTACCTGAGATTCCATTCCAGTTTTTAGTGGTTTTTTTAATATAATTAAAGCTAACGGTAGTATAAGTTGTATCATAATGATGTGTTAGCAATAATTGATTACCGTTTGGCATTACCCGGGCCTGGTGCTGCGTCATGGCTTTCATTAATGAGTCCCTGAATTTCATGATCTGTTGTGGGGTCATGGTCCTAATGCGCCTTGCCATTTCTGCTCTTTGTTCCGGGGTTAGCGCTTGACCGAAGGAAGGGCTAAAAGAAAAAATCAGGATGATTATGAACAGCCATAAAATGCTCTTTGTCATGTTAATTTGGGTTCAAAATATATGATTGATTATTCAGTCAAAAACTCTTTTTGTTTTTTCCACGAACAAAAGAAAAATTGCCCGAAATATTGATAGTGTTATTACTTCTTGTCCCGGTAATTAAAGCACCTGTAAAACTGCCTTCTATTAAGCCTCCCACATTATCATAACGTGTAATAATTACTTTGACTAACCCGGTCTGCCCCTCGAAACCGTCACCATAAGTGTCTTTATCGCCCACCATCAGGTAGCAACTATTATCATTGGTTTGCGAACCTGTTGAATTCCTGTTATCTTCGATAGTGTATGTACCTAACTGTCCGGGAAAACGCAGTTGAAAATTTACAGTACGGCCGTCGTACTTACCCAGCAGGTTAATATCTGTAAATTTTTGCGTGCCGCTGTCAAACCATAAATTATCATAACCCGAGGCATTTGGCTTGAGCAATATATTCGCATTGTGAAAACTTTCCCCGTCAAGTAAAATAATATTTTCTCCGGTTTTTACCGCGGTTTTTGTTTGTGCGTTACAAAAACAGAACAGGGAGATAAAACAGATCGTTAGTAAAAATTTATATCTCGTCATATTAAATTGTAGTTGTTAATAAAACTATATTTTTACAAATTCAACTCTTCTGTTATTAGCTTTTCCTTCAAGGCTTGTATTGTCGCTAATGGGTTTGGAATCTCCAAAACCTTTTGCAGATAATCTTGAAGCATCAATACTCATCTTTACCAAT
>CALAOR010000025.1 GCA_937889595.1 uncultured bacterium | reverse complement strand
CATGGTAAAATAAAATTCCCTGTCCAGCGGCGTCCGTGTGTTTACTCCGGGCACATAGTCTCCGTCAGACGCGTTTATGAATGCAATATTTGCCCCGCCGGCCGCCGAAACTTCATTGCCTGTCCCGGAGACCTCCACCCTGAAAATACCGCCCGCTAACGCGGGGTTTAAGTAATCTGCCTGACCGGTAACGACCGTTCCGCTGGTAAAAAGCGTCCACGTACTTACCGAATTCATAAGCGCAGGAAAAGGCATGGTATATACCGTATAATTGGACGTGCCTCTTATACCGGTTATTATAATTCTATCCAGCATCCCTCCGAATTTGCCGTATATCATGCTACCGATTTTCCTGCCGTTGTTCCAGTCCGCGCCATATTCAAATTCATTGTTATTATCGCTGGTAGAGGAATCGCCCTTTAATGCCAACACTTCTCCGTCAGTACAGGAAACCATGTAAAACCCGGCCGTTAAAGAACTGGTGCCGCCGTAAATATACGCGCCTGTTCCCGGCACCGTAAATGTCGCGGATAAAATCGTGTATCCCGCGCCGCCCCACTTGCTTATATTTATGGTCTTCGGGGTTGCGTCCGGATTTATTACTGTAATTGTATCCCCACTGGCGGTTGTATCGCTGTCCGTCATATAATCCATGTATGTAAAGAATTCATTTCCCTTATAGCTTCCGGTTGTTGAAATGAGCGCAGTTTCATAATCGCCGTCTGTCTTCCTTTTTCTGTTGGTCGCTTCCCAGATTACCGGGTGATCTGACGTTATCTTGAAAAATTTCCTGTAAAAAGTCGTTCCGGAAACGCTTACCCAGTCAATAGGCTGACCTTTTAACGCCAGGCTGTAATTTGTTATTATAGTCGGATTTTGAATTATAGTCCCGGGCGTATCCGTATAATAGGCGGTAACGTGGGTATTTGGCTGAACCGCAAAAATATAAAACTGCCCGTATGGGACCCCGGACCATTCTTCCCACGGTATATAAGTTGCGTTTGCCGAGTCCGTATTGGCATAAGCGGAAGAAAAAACAAGGAACAGGAGCGTTAATTGCATGAAGAATATTTTTATCAATGTTTTCAATTTCCACCCCCCCTTTCACCGTTGATTTTAATCTTTTCCAATTTGCCTTATTAGCACTATTTTATCACCCAAAAGCACAAAAACAAGAATTAAATTCAAAAGTTAGTCTGGAGTTAGTCTGGGGTCAGACGGTTAATCTGGGGTAAGATCTTTCTTACAGCGTTGATAATATATTTAGAACTTATTAAATTTCATCCGCTGCCCGCCGGTTCCTCACCTTTTGTTGTCAGCAAATATTCCATCCGACTTTAAAAGAACAAAAAACATGCCATAATCCCCCGCTGTTTTGCGACAATCAGGTTCCCCATCAACACCAAGCAGTTCCATCCTTGCCCGCCCTTCCCAATTTAGAGGGGGCAAGCCCCCTCTCTACAAGTTCTAGTGCGGAAAAAACTACATAACTAAAAATAAAATCTGTTGATAGGGAAAACATGCACTTCGTCCCAATTATAATTAAATCTCCCAGCTTGCTGATCAAATCTCGAATTTCAAATCTCGAACGAAACGAAAAGGCTAAAAGCCCCGTTTCAAACAAGGCTCGAACCTTGGGCTAAATCTCCGGCCCGCCGGCCGCTGCATCGTTGCAGCGGAGGCACTTTTCGTCCTTACAGTGCGTTATTTCCGGCTTCAGCTGGATCACTCTTGCCGCCTGTTTCAGCAGTTTATTTATCGGGAATATCCTCCACGGACTTTCCCCGCATTTTTCCTTTTTATCCAGGTGGTTGATGTACGGGTCCAGGTTTAATAAACCCTCGGAACAGCCGCCGGCTTCCGCGTACATCGGCTTTTTATCCGGGCCATTTGCCCATCTTAGGAACATTTTCCTGCCGGCCATCTGCTCGGCCAGATGCAGGGCCGTCATTTTGTTTATTCCGACACCGGCAATCACTACAAAACCTTCAAAAAGCGCCAGTTCCCTTAAGGGGGCCAGGACATCAAGCGGTTCCTGTGCCTTTATTATTTCAGAGGCGTAAGGGCCGTACGCGGTAAATGAACAAAGGGGATGATTGCCCCTAACCCTTCCTTTTGTTCCGAGCAATGTCTCCGGTATTATCCCCATCTCTTTTATGTCAATTTCATTTGAAGCGGGGTTATATATGGTGTTTAAACCCGGCGTCAGCCACGGCATGCGGCCGTAGTCAGCGCCGTTGCGTTTTGGCCTTAAATTTTCAGGCGGAAATACTATGTAACCAAAAGAAAATGACGGGGTTATCAGGGTGCAGCCGGATTCCAGGAACGCCTCGATCACGGTTTCAGGACCGCCGTCCACCGGGCCGAAAGATTTAAATGACGAGTGAAGACAGACGCATTTTTTTTCAAGGCCTGTTTTTTTTATGGTTTCAATGATGTCTTTCTTTTTTAACGCCAAATTACTTCACCTTTACCTGTTTATTCTTCTTTTGTTCTTTCATCTTTATCCTGTTTGTAATCATTTCCGAAATCAGTTCCCTGACAGCGTCTTTGACTATTCACCTGGCTGATTTTGAATCCGACCGTTCAAGCTTCCTTGCATACAAAATCCGCAACCCACCTGTCCGTAGACGCAAAGCGTTACGGACGATAGGGTTGCGGCCTTTGTTCTAACGCCGCAAGCAACGTGGAATTGAACCCGCGTATTATTAAAATGACAGCTATTCCACAGGGATTATGACGTTAAAAACCGAACCTTTGCCTTCGCCTTCGGATTCCACCCATATGCAGCCGCCGTGGGCGCTTACTATGTTTTTGGCTATGACAAGGCCTATGCCTATGCCTTTATGGGTCTTTGGAACGGTCTTGGATGAAGAAAAAAAAGTATCGAATATGCCGGTGCGGTTCTTCTGTGATATGCCCGAGCCGTTGTCTTTCACGGACAAAACCTGGTACTTTTTTATATCGGCACACAGCTGTCTTACATATCCGGGGGCGGAAATTTCCTGCATTCCCTTTTCGCGGACAGAAACCGTGACAACCGAATCCTCATTTGAGAACCTGACGGAATTTATTATCAGGTTGTTCAAAACCTGCTTCATCCTGCGCACGTCCAGCCTCGCCGAAGGCAGGTCAGTGGGTATGTCAAGTGATATTGATATTTTTTTGTCCAACGCATACGCGCTTATCTCGTCCGCATCTTTCCTGATTATCTCACCGATATTCACAAGTTCCTTTTTTACCGCGAATGTCCCCGCTTCTATCTCGGAGGTATTGATCAGGTCATCCAGCAGCGCAAATATATTCTGGGTGTTGTTTTTTATTATGGCGAAGTATGCCGAAGCTCCGTTTTCCCCGCGGTTTCTTTCAATTAAATTAACGGCGCTTTTAATGGAAGTTGCCGGTATGAGCAGTTCATGAAATACCATCTGTGTGAAATTATACTTGACCTTGTCCTGTTCTTCCAGCTTTGCCTGCTTCTCTTCAAGTTCCGAGATCAGCCTGAAGCGCTCTATGGAGTATATTATGGCTCTCTTTAAGAGGTCCGAGTCCGTCCTTCCTTTTACCAGGTAATCCTGCGCGCCTTCCTTTAAGGACCTGATGGCCGTCACTTCATCATCCATGCCGGTCAATATCACTATGGGAACGTTCTTGGCTTTGTCCCTGACCCTGTTTAAGGTGTAAATACCGTTGGAGTCCCCCAGGCTTAAGTCGAGCAGTATAATATCGGGTTTTTCCTTCTCGATTTCTTTCAGGCCGTTCAGGAGCGAGTCGGAAACGCTTAAGTAAAACGGGGAATTTCTTACCTCTGACAGTATCTCCCAGATGAGCCTGACATCCCCCGGATTATCCTCTATGAGCAAAACTTTGATGTGATTGGACGCCATATACCCTCATTTTGATTTTTTAATTATTGTGAACCAGAAATCCTCTATGGACTGTATGGTGACCACAAACTTATCCAGGTCAATGGGTTTTGTTATGTAACAATTCGCGTGGTTCTTATAGGCATTTGTCATGTCGTCTTCGGCGGAGGAAGAAGTCAGGACTATTATGGGTATCGCCTTTAGGTCATCCCTGCTTTTTGCCTCCTTTAGGACTTCAAGTCCGCTTTTCCTGGGGAGTTTTAAATCAAGCAATATGATATCAGGTCTTTTTGCGGCTGCAAATGGCCCTCTTTTTTCCAGGTACAACAGGGCTTCTTCACCGTCTTTTACCACGGCTATATTGTATTCACGTCTTCCTTCCTTGAAGGTCTCAACTATGAGCCTGACATCGCCGGGGTTGTCTTCCACCAGCAAAACTTCGAACTTTTCAGAGGACGAATTAAGCATTAGAACCTCCCGGTTCAATTATAATAAATTATACCATAACTCCGGCGGATATATTCATTCTTTCGGCAGTTTTACTATGGAAAGCCAGAAATTCTCGATTGACATCACTATCTTTATGAATTCATCAAGGCCCACGGGTTTTGTGACAAAACAATTCGCGTGCAGGTCGTATGATCTTAATATGTCCCTCTCGGAATCCGACGTGCTTAAGATCACCACGGGTATTTTTTTTAATTCCGGGATCTGCCTTATTTCCGCAAGGACGTCAAAACCGCTTTTTTTGGGTAAATTAAGGTCCATAAGTATCACGTCCGGCCTCGGCGCGGAAAAAAAGGCGCCCTCTTTTTTTATGAAGGCCATTGCTTCAACCCCGTCTTTTGCCACGCTTAGATTATTCCGTATCTTAAAATCCTTAAAAGTTTCCCTGATCAACCGCACATCAGCCGGATTATCCTCGACCAGTAATATTTCAACTGCTTTTGTGCCCTCGATCGTTTCCATCATATTATTCTCCTTTTATTTTTTCACTAGGGGAACAGTGAAATAAAATGTGGCGCCTTTTCCCTCTTCTGACTCCAGCCATATCCTGCCGCCGTATGACTCCACTATTTTTTTGCATATGGAAAGCCCTATGCCTGTGCCGGGATAATCTCCTTTGCCGTGCAGCCTCTGGAATATAACGAATATTTTTTCGAAATACTGCCTGTCAATGCCTATACCGTCGTCCCTGACCGATATCGTGCACTCCGCGCCTTTTATTTCGGCTGTTATTTCAAGCTCCGGTTTTTGTCCGGCCTTGCGGAATTTTATAGAATTACTCAGCAGGTTCTGTATCAGCTGGACCATCTGCTCCTCGTCAGCAAAAACAATTGGCAGGCCCGCGTATGTTATGACGGCCCCTGTTTCCTTTATTACAGGGTCTAAATTCAGCAGGACCGTTTCAACGACTTTATTGAGCTCCACCGGAGTATGTTCTTTTTTATGGGTGCCGACCCTGGAATACGCCAGCAGGTCCTTGATGAGCCTCTGCATCCTGTCGGAGCCGTCAACAGCAAAACCTATGAAATCATCCGCGTCCTGCCCGAGCCTGCCCCCATAGCGCTTCTTTAAAAGCTGCACATAGCTTGAAACCATCCTGAGGGGTTCCTGCATGTCATGCGATGCGACATAAGCAAACTGCTCGAGTTCGGAATTTGAATGGGTCAGTTCTTCTATGGTAAGTTTTAGCTTGTTTTCCGCGTCTTTTAGGGCGGTTATGTCGGCCCCGGTGATGAAGATCGATGGACGGCCATGGAACAACATTCTTGAAGCGTATATGTCGAACCATTTGATCCGCTTATCTTTGGCGTATATCCTGAATTGATAGTTGTGGGACAATCCGCCATCCCCAACCAGCCTTTTTTTCATGCGTTCCATGACTGCAGTCACGTCATCAGGATGGATCAGGTCATAAAAATCTTTCTCCGTCCATTTCATGATCTCACCGGTATCGTAACCGCACCATTTCGCAAATGCATTATTGGAGTATTTAAAAACACCATCCTGCATTATCGCGATGCCAAGCATTGACTGTTCCGACAGGTTCCTGAACTTTTCCTCTGATTCTTTGAGCGCCGTTTCAGCCGCTTTGCGGTGGGTTATATTCTTCATAACACCCAGCATTTTGCACGGTTTCCCGTCTTCATCAGGCAGGAAAACAGCATCGTCCTCTATATATATATACGCGCCGTTCTTGATCCTGTACCTGTACTCACTGTGGTATTTTCCGCATGCCTTCTGCGCCGCCTCAAACTCATCCAGCACATATTCCCTGTCGTCGGGATGTATCATCTGGCTCCAGAAGTCTATACTGACTTCCTTATTATATTCTTCCTCGGTATAACCGGTAATTTCCTCAACCGCGCCCCCCCATGTGATTATCCCGTTATTTACGTCATAATCATAAACGATCTGCCCTGTCCTGCTTATGACGCTCCTGTATTTTTCCTCCGACACCCTCAGCGCTTCGACAGCTATCAGCCTTTCGCTTACGTCCCTTATTGTAGCTATTGCACTTTTGGGCAGCCCGTCAGGCCCTTTAAGGATCGACGCATTTATTTCCCCTGTAAAAGTGGAGCCGTTTTTCCTCCTGCCCCTGTATTGTATGGATGCCTGCCTGCCTTCGGATATGAATTCCCTGAATTCCTTTATCAAGCCGTTTTTTGACTGTATATCCACAAAATCAAAAATACTCCGGCCTATAAGCTCTTCTGCGGACCTATAACCGTGCAGATTTGCCATCCTTTCGGATGCAAAGATCAACCTGCCTTTTAAGTCCGACATGATAACCGCATCCGGAGAAGTATTTATTAGAGTGCGGTATAATTCCTCCGACTCCTTAAGCGCATTGGAAATCTTTATCCTTTCGGTTATGTCCCTCATGACGGTGAGCACTATGGGTTTTCCCCTAAGCGTGAATTTGTGGGTATTATTTTCGACAATGACGATCTTCCCGTCCTTCCTGATCAATTTCTGCTCGTAAGTCGCCCTGCCTGTGCGCGCCAGCGTCTTTCCTATACCGGGAAACGTTTCCAGGGACTCCTTTGAAACAATATCCCTGGGCGTCATTTTCGCGAATTCCCGCCGTTCGTAACCCGTTATTTTACAGGCCATATCGTTCATTTCAATGAATCCGCCGACCCTGCCGCGCTTATCAAGCTCATTCATGTATATGCCGTCGTTCGCGTTATTGAACAGCTCCCTGTACTTTTCCTCGCTTTCCTTAAGAGCGGTTTCCGCTTTTTTCTTTTCCGTAATATCTCTGACCACGGCTAAAATTATTTTTGTTCCGCCAAAATCGAATGTTTTTGCCCTGATCTCGACCGTTATTTTCCTGTTTTTTCCGGTTATCATGGTCATAACTTCATCCGTAACAGCTCCGCCGTACACCGCCGCGACGGTTTTTCTGACGCGTTCCATCCCGTTTGTGTCCACAAGTTCCCGAATCTTTATCTCTTCCATTTCTTTCCTGTTCAATTCAAATATCCTGCATGTCATGTCATTAAAATCCAGCAGATGAAACTTTGGTTCCTCTCCCGGATTCGTGATAAGTTCCAGCATCACTATCGCGTCATTGGCGTTATTGAAAACTTCCCTGTATAACCTTTCGCTGTCTTCCAGCTTTTTTTCCGCGCGCTTCTGCTGTATTATATTGGACACTATCTGGGCCGCTTCCTTCATGATAAGTTTTTCACCGGCGGTCCATTCGGTCTTACCATCCTCGGGTGTGCATATAATAACACCTTCCCTTTTACCGCCGATAAGATAAGGCGTCACAAGTGAAGGCCTGTCGCTACGGATCTTTTTGATGAAGTTCATCGCCGCCAATACGAGCGGCCTAAAGGCCTTTGGCGAATCTTCAACAAGCGTTTTTGAATTATAGACTTTTTGGTCAAGGAACTGGAACTTATTATATATCTCCAGGGGAAACGATACCCCCAGGAAGGATTTCTTCAGCTTTTTATCTTTCCACTCAAGCTTTATCCTGAGCTTATCGGAATCGGGCTTCCCGTAGAACACTCTTTCCGCGCCTATGACCCTGCCGGTTTTATCAAGCAGGGACTGTATTAACTTTTCTTCAGGCACGGCCTTATCAGCCGCCAGCTTCCACAACCGGGCCCTTAATTCCTGGTATGCAATCTGTTTTTCAATCGTTTCCTCCAACCGCCTTGATTCAATGGCAATTGACACTATCAATGCCGCCTCTGTCAGGAGCTCCCTTTTTTCCGTCGACCAGTCTTTTACGCTGTAAAGGCCGGATGAAGTGCAGCCTATACAGCCTTCCCACCTGCCATTTACAAAATACGGGGTAGTTATGGTGGGTGCACCCCCGAATTTTTTCACCAGCTTATTCATTATTATTTTCACGGCCCGCCCGGCAATCGGCGGCGTCAGCCTGAGCATGGTTTCCCTGTCTATCACCTGCTGCCGCCCAAGATCCAGTGACTCTATGATATTTCTTGATACGCTCACACCGACAGCGGAATATTTTTCGTTCTTGTCTTTCCATTCCATGACAGCTTTAAGGCCGTCATCACCGATAATGCTGTAAATCGCCCTTTTACACTTAAACGCCGTACCGACCGCGTCAAGCAAACCCTGTATCAAATGTTTCTCTGAAATTAACTTGTCCGCGGCAAGCTTCCATAAATTCGCGCGCAATTCCATAAATACCGCCTGTTCGGCAGCCAACCCTTCATTTATCTTCCTGTCGGTTATATCCCTTGCCGTGGATATCGCGGTAAGTTTTCCACCCAGCTTAAACACATTTGCGGTCACATCAACAGGTATCTTTCGTCCGTCCTTTGTTATGTGGAGCGCCTCGCCGGTAAGATGTCCTTCCTTTATCAATTTTTCCATGGCAGCCTTTACAAATACAGCCTTTTCCGGGTCGGTTATGTCGAAAACCCCCATTTTAAGCAGTTCATCCCTGCTATACCCCATCCTGGAACACGCAATTTCATTTACCGCGATAAACCTGCTTTTTTCGGCGTTGTCGCTCAGCTCATGCACAAATACCGCGTCGCTTACCGAATTAAACATTGTCCTGTATTTTTCTTCGCTGTCCCTCAGCACACCCTCAAAATACTTGCGCTGGGTTATATCTTCCAGGACGGAAATTGTCTTTACGAATTTCCCGTCTTTTGTCCTGATGGCCGCGGAACTTATTATGACATCCTTTAATTCCCCGTTTTTTGTCCTGATCCGGTATTCGCCGCCGTACGAGTGCCCCTTGTTTTGCACTATTTTAAGTTTTGACATTGCTGTTTCCGCGGATTCGGGGGTCATTATTGAAGTGAGGGATTTGCCGAGCATTTCAGTCCTATTCAGCCCGAAAATTTCAGCCGCCGCCCTGTTATACTCCAATATCCTGCCAAAAGCGTCGACAGACGCGATCGCGCTTGTAGTTGTTTCCATGGTAACCTTATACCGGTCATCGCTCTGTTTTAAGCTTTCATTGCATTCTTTGAGTTCCGTAATGTCATCGCCTGAGCTTAACGTGCCGGCGATCTTTCCCGCAGCATCGTAAACCGCGGAATTATGCCATGCGATCAGCCTCTTTTGCCCTGTTGCGCCTGACACATAATTATCAAAATATTCAAAAGACCGCGTTTTACCGGAAATAATTTGTTTAAAACTCCGTCTTACGGCTGCTGCTTCTTCGGGAATAAAACTTTCAAACCAGTTCTTTCCGGCGATCCCGGCCAGCGGGCGCCCCAGGATCTTTTCGCCCTTTTTATTTATATAAGTGACATTGCCTTTTTTATCAAGCGCCACTATGATGGAAGTGGAAATATTCAGGTAACTGTTCAATATTCCCGGATTGCCGGCGGAATTTCCGTTAAAGACCTCTTTTTCAGGATGTGCCTTTTTTAAAGATTTGGAAAAAGGCTTCAAATGCTTTTCTCCCTTTTGGGAAAGATAATAAACCTCTTTAAACACCGGGCGTAATTTACAATTATATACCGGCTTTTTTTTATTGTAAAGAATTTTTCTTTTTTCCCGCAATTCCGTTTTCTTTACCCGGCCTTAAATTCCCCGCACCTGTTGAATCCTATAAAGACACAGCATATGAGGGTAAGGAGTAAGGGTAAGGAATAAGGTGCAAGCGGGAGCTGCTTCGCCACTCCGAACTCCGAACTCCGAATTCCGAACTCCCATTCCGCGTCGTTTACCAGCCCCCCGCGGCGCCCCCGCCGAAAATATCCTGCGTTTCCTTTTTTTGCCTGGGCTGTTTTTTTTCAGGTTTGTCCCCGGGTTTGTTTTGTCCGGACTTATTATTTTTCTTCGGTATAACAACTGCTATAATAATGATCAGGAGCAGGACAAGGGCCGGGCCCGCGATCGGCAGGTACTTATTGGAATAATCCATAAAGTCGGCCTGATTCAGCAGTATTTTTGAAAGCGTTCTTACGCCGTCGTATATTCCCCTGCCATAATCCCCTTCCTTAAAGTTTGGCAGCATGCGGGCCTTTACCACCTTTTGCATAATGGTGTCATAAAAACCCGGCTTCGCGCTCCCTAGTTCCATGGTAACCTGCCTGTCCTTGATAGAAACAAATATCAGCATGGCTTTTCCGGTTTTTTCCTCAAGTTTCCAAGTGTTGAAAATGTCAACGGCAAAAGTTTCCGGGTCCAATCCCGGCGCATATTCTTCAACACTTTTTACCGTTACCACGGCGGCGAAAACCCCTGTTTTTTGGGAAACCTGCCTTAACATGGCGGAAATGGATGACTTATCAGTGGCGGTGATAACCCCTGCAAAATCATTAATGTATTCATCAGCGGGCTGTGGTATAAGGACTTCAGCCCTGGACATAAAGGCAGCTGATAAAAGTGCCAGTGTCACGATCAATAAAACCGCTGTTTTTCCCATTGTTTACCCTTCAAAAGTTACGGATTCAGGATTTTCCTTTAAATCTATTTTTTCATCGGGAAAGTATCCCGCCAGTTTTTCAGCCACTATTGTGATACCGCCTAATAAGCCTATCTTAAATTCCCTTTCTGAAAATTTGGCTATGACCGCGTTTTTTACCGTTTCCCAGAACTCCGGACTTACTCTTTTGTTTATTTCATCGTCGCCGAAAACAGCAAATTTCCTGTCAAAAACAGATATATAGAAAAGCACGCTGTTTCTTGCAGCCTTGTTTTTCAATCCTGTCGCGGCAAAAGCGCGCCTTGCCGCGCCCAGAGGGTCCCTGCCTGCTTTTTTTTCCACTCTGATCCTTATTTCGCCCGTGGTCTTGTATGAAGCGTTCAAAATGGCGCTTTCAAGCTCCATCCTGTCATCCAGGCTGAAAAACATGCTTATATCCGCCATTGATCTCTCCTTGAACCGGAATAAAATTTATTATACCATATGCGGGGCGTCTTTGCTAATTATAAGCTGATTTTTTACCCGTCATTTGCGGCAGGGACGCGTATTCAAATATATCGGCGGCGTCTGATAGCCTGACGTTCCTCAATATCAACCTTTTTGCCTTAAGTTCCGGCAGTTTTTTTAATATCTGTCCGGGTTTCATAAAATACTTCCGTTAAATTTTACCGTCAACTTCGCTGTTCAATCGGCAAAAAAAACTCTCCATAAACTTATGCCTTTTGACAGCCAGCCTTTTTCCGGTTTTAGTCAGCATCCTGCTTTTTACGTGCCTTAACTTCACCATATATTCCCTGTAAGCCGTGTCTTCTTCCGTATATGCCTTTGTCCCAAGAATATCTTTCCGTTTATTGTGCAGTTTTGCACCGACCTCGCCCGCAAATAAAAACGCCCTGCCAATGCCTACGGCGCCTATGGAATCAAGCTTGTCTGCGTCAAAAAGGACTTTTGCTTCCTTTGACAGGGGTTTTGCGCCGCCCCTGAACCTGTGGGTTTCTATGCAATGAACCGCTCTTGCCGCCGTGTCGTCGGAGACGCCCAAACTTTTTAGGATCCCAAAAGCCTGCCTTGCCCCTGCCGTTGCATGATCTATTTTCCCGCCTGATTTGTCCTCTTCGCCTCTTGCTATATCGTGCAACAGGGATGCCAGTTTTACAACCAATAAACCCGCTTCTTCCGCCTTTGCTATGTGAACCGCGAGCTTATATACGCGCAACGTATGCTCCCAGTCATGCGAGCCTTTTGAAGACGCATGGATAATCCGCGCTGTTTCCCTGACTTTTTCAATTATAACCATCATTACTCCTTGTGTAAAATAATCATGCTCCGTTTGCCAATAAAACCGCAAGTTTTATCTGGATTTTGCCTTTTCCTCGAAATACTTCGTCATTGGCTTGAAATAAAAATCGATCCATCTTTTTTTATAACCCGCTGCCTGGCCTTCGGGTATTTCAGAGTGATTTAACGTGACCTCTGTCCCGCCTTTCACTTTTTTCAGTATAACCTCAAGCTTCGAGTCGGGCGCGTTTTCATCAAACTCGGTGGACCTCCATGCCTGGACGATCCTTTTGTCATTTACCAGTTCAATATTTTTTCCGGAAATATACCCGTCCCAGGCCGTAAAAGCCTTCCCTACTTTGGCATAACCTGTTGCTTTTGAACCTGTCATTTCGCCGTGCTTTCTGCCTTCCAGCCACGCGTTATAGATCTTTTCAGCTGTCGCCGGAATTATTACTTTTACCGTCATCTTTTCCATTCTGTGCCTCCTGTTTTTTTTACGCCTGCAAAACCCGCCTGCCTCCCGTGAAAACCTGATATAGCTTTAAGTTATCGTCCAATACATTAAGATCCGCAAAAAAACCGGCTGTTATCCTGCCTACCCGCGGAAATCCGAGCAGTTTTGCCGGATTATAAGTCACCATTCTCAGCACTTCCTCGTTCTTGAGCATGCACCACTTCTTGACGTTTATTGCCATTTGAAGAAGCGTGGTGCAGCTTCCTATTAGAGTGTTGTCTTTAAGGTATGCGGCTCCCGACTTAACCGTAAAGGCCCCGGTGCTGCCGAGATAGTATTTTCCGTCTTTATGCCCGAGCATTGCGGTGGAATCTGTGATCAATATTACCCTCTCATGCCCAAGCAGCCTGACCGCAGCCTTAACCACCGACGGATGCACGTGCGCGCCGTCTGCTATGATCTCCGCGGTTACTTTTGGATCCTCGGCTATGGCCGGGAACGGCCCGGGATTCCTGTGGTGAAAACCTTCCATGGCATTGAATAAATGCGTCACGTGGCGTATGCCCGATTTTAACGCCCTTTTTGTTTCATCGTAACCCGCGGCACTGTGTCCGAATGCCGGTATGATCTGTTTTTTCCGGATTAATCCCACGGCTTCCCCAAAATCCTTCAGTTCAGGCGCCAGCGTCATCACCTTCAGGCTTCCGTATCTTTTCAGGACATGCGCCATGGTTTTTTTCATGTCAAGCCCCGGGTTCAGCATGAACCTGCCGGGTATCATGCCCCTTTTAACGGGATTTATAAACGGCCCTTCCAGATAGTGCCCGAGAAAACGCGCACCGGCCGGTTTGATCTTTCCGAAATACGACACGGCAAGTGAGCTGTTATTATTATTTTCAAAAAAACAGGCAAGAAGAAATGAAGTAACTCCGGTTAAGGCATAAGCTTTTGACATATTTTGGGCGCGCTTTAAAGATGAGACTTCCATGGAATCGATCCCGCCCGCGCCGTGAGTATGGATGTCGATAAAACCCGGGCTTAATATCCTGTTGTTTATATCTATTACCCTGTATCCGGCAGGGAGCCCTGTGTTATTGCCGGTTACTTCCCTTATAATACCGCCAACAATCCTGACCCGGCCGGTTTTGATAAAATTTTCACCGTCAAATATCCTTGCGTTTATTATGATGATCTTATCTTCCATGACGCTTCCCCGGCGATGCTGTATTTATTGCGCAGCGAGCCAATTTGCGCCCTCTTCCACGGTATCTTTTAATATCAGGTTTTTCCTTCCGGTAAAGGCTGTAACAGCCTGATATATGACTTTCTTTGTTTTTTCCACGCCGGCAATCGCGGTCACTTTCATATAAGGCATGTTGTGCGACGTGAATATCTTTAATTTTTCGGAGATCGTATTGTCATAAGAGCTTTCTCTTACATCAACCAGGCATAGTACGGATAAGGGAGACTGTTTTTCTATGATCAAAGATGCTTCCTCTATTGTGCTGATTATATCTTTCATGCTTGAAAAGGCAAAATCAATAAAAAGTATCCGCCTGCCTTTAAGCTCGATAAATTTAACGCATGCCATTTATCCCCCCATTTTCAATTATCATGTTATTGAAACGAGTTCTATCTCAAAAGTAAGGTCCTTACCCGCAAGCGGATGGTTCCCGTCAAGGGTAACTTCTGTTTCCGTCATTGCCGTGACCTGCGCAAATACCGCGTTCCCGTCCGGCCCCATGAGCTGAAGCTGCAGCCCGACCTCGGGCTTTATATGTTCCGGGATGTCAATACGCGGAACAACAATAAGGGCTTCATCCATCCTGGGCCCGTATGCTTCCGCCGGCAATATTTTTACCGTAATTTTTTCCCCTGGATTAAGCCCGGTAACGGCTGTTTCAAACGCCGGGATAAGCATGCCTTCCCCGATATTGAACTCCAAAGGTTCCTTCCCCTCCGAAGAATCAAAAACACTCCCGTCGTCAAGCGTGCCTTTATAATTTACTTTTACATTATCGCCTTTTTTTGCCTGTGCCATTTAAAGCCTCCGGATAATTTATTTGGTTCACAATGAATAATATCATTTTAGCCCCCAAAATGAAAGTTTTTTAATTTGTTTTTTTATTCGATTGGTATATAATAATATATGGGTTTTATGCCGTCTCACGATTTAATATGGAGGTAACGCATGCGCTGTACAGCCTGCAAAAAATCAGAATTAAAGGAAATAATGACAAAACAAGGGGTCCGTGTTGATTACTGCCCGCATTGCAAGGGCGTGTGGCTCGACAAAGGGGAGATATACTTTTTTACCTCAAAACCGGATATATTGAAAAAAGAAATACAGACCGCGTTTTCCCGGTCCAAACCTTCGGTAAGGCTTAATCCGAAAACCATGGCCCCATTAGTCGAGCTTTCCCTGTTCGATGACAAACTCGTCATAGATTACTGCGTGGCAACAGGCGGCATATGGCTTGATGCGGGCGAGCTTAAAGTCGTCGCGGGGATCACCGGTTCGGGTCTGTCTATGGTTTTGGACCCGGTGTCGGTTTACGCCGAGAACGCAATAACGGGACAAAAAACGCAGGAAGAAAATAAGACAGCACCGGCTCTTATGCCGCAGTTTTTCCTCCCAAACCTGGCCCTTGTTTCAGGCATGACCCTGTTCACGCTTTACGCCATGCTCACCGCGGTTTTATATATGATGATTTACTTCAGGGTAATAGGCGCGCAAACAGCCCTGATAATCGGGTTTGCAATTGCCGCGCTGCAATTTATATTCTCGCCTTTCATCCTGGACCTTAACCTGCGCTGGTTCTACAAGATCCAGTGGGTTGAGTATTCCATGCTTCCGGAAGGGCTTTCAGCTTTCATAACAAGAACGTGCGGAAAAGAAGGAATAAAATTGCCGAAGATCGGCATAATACCGGACGGCGCGCCAAATGCCTTCACATACGGCCACACCCCAAATAACGCCAGGATAGTGATAACCCAGGGTATCTTAAACCTGCTTGAACCTGACGAGGCAAGCGCGGTCGCAGGGCATGAAATAGGCCATATAGTGCATTGGGATTTCCTAGTAATGACGGTCGCATACATAGTTCCGCTCCTGCTTTATTATGTTTACAGGGTATTGATCAGGGTTAAATCAGGCAAGAACAGCAAATCATCGGGCTATACCGCGATTATAGCGTTCACGTCATATCTCCTGTATTTGATATCGGAATATATCGTACTCTTTTTCTCGCGCGTCAGGGAGTTTTACGCGGACAGGTTCTCGGGCGCTTCCACCAAGGACCCCTCCCTTCTCGCGTCCGCCCTTGTCAAGATCGGTTACGGCCTCACGGGCAGGACCAAAGAAGAAACCGTTTCCAGGGAATCCAACTCGGAATCATTAAAAGCCCTCGGCATCTTTGACTCGGCGTCAGCCAGGTCGCTTGCGGTCACAACATACAGTCCCGGCTCCATGGGCGGCGCCATAGATAAGGATCTGCTGAAAAACTCCATGAAGTGGGACCTGTGGAACCCCTGGGCCGCCTTTTATGAATTATCCTCCACACACCCCCTGATAGCCAAAAGACTGATAGCGCTAAGCAGGCAGTCCCAGATAATGGGCAAAGAGCCGTTTATAGTTTTTAACGAACAAAAACCCGAAAGTTACTGGGACGAATTTTTTGAGGACCTTTTCATCAGCTGGCTGCCGTTCTTCGCCACAGCCGCGTGCATTGGCGCGTATTTTCTTGCAGGAAAACAGCAATATATACTGAAGCTCACGGTAATGGTTTTCGGCTTAAGCTATCTTGCAAGGACATTTTTTTCCTACAACTCATCCTTTTTCGCACAGATGAATATCGCGTCCCTCCTCAAAAAGATCAAAGTGTCAGCAATCAGGCCGGTGCCCTGCGATATAAGCGGGACGATCATAGGCCGGGGCGTCCCGGGCCTGATATGGAGCGAGGACTTTGTCCTGCAGGATAAGAGCGGCATAATATACCTGGACTATAACCAGCCGCTCGCTATTTGGAACTTTTTTTTCGGGTTGCTGCGCAGTGCGAAGTACCAGGGCAAGGAAGTAAAGATCAAAGGCTGGTACAGAAGGTCGCCCGTGCCATACATTGAGATCAAAGAAATGGAATGCGAGGGGGAGACGATCAACTGCTATGCATATAACGCGAAAATAATATTCGGCATACTGACGGTGGTTGCCGGGGCGTTTTGGCTGATAAAACCGTAATAAGCAGTTAATAGTTAATAACTTTACCCTATTCCTACAAGATGGCGGAAATCATCCCCGGCAGTATCCTGTCAAAATATTCATCCAGGCCCGCAAATGCCGCAAATTCGCTTAATCTCCCGGTTTTTCCGCTTAGGTTCAGCAGGTATCCCTTGTCTATGGACATGTCCCTGTACAGCATCGCGGCTTTTTCAATGGACGCCGCGTCCCCTATGGTAACTTTTGCAGAAGACTTTATCTCGACAGGCACCAGTTTTTTGTTGATTTCTATAAGCAGGTCAACTTCAAGACCGTGCTGATTCCTGAGGAAATACAGTTCCGCCCTTCCTTTTCTATTTTTGAAGAATTTAAGCGTCTCGGCAACGCAAAAATTTTCAAAGACAGATCCAAAAATCCTGCTTTCCAAAAGGTCATTTTTTGCCGGCAACTTATTCAAATGGCATAAAAGCCCCGTATCCACAAAAATAACCTTCGGGCTTTTCGTCAGCCTTTTTGATGCATTGTCATGATATGGGTGCAGCAGGTATATTATGCCGCTTGCCTGAAGAATGGTTATCCAGCTTTTTAACGTATTGACCGCAGTCCCTAAATCCGTTGATATTGAGCTTAAGTTCAGTATCTGGCCCGCCCTGGCGGCCAGTATGCTTATAAAAGAATCAAATTCATTGAGTTTACCGATATTATACAGCGTCCTTACATCCCTCTCAACATACGACCTTAGATAGGACTCATACCATTCCACGGATTCTTTTTTTGAAGCCAGGTAAGGGGCGGGATACCCGCCCTTCAGGCACATGTCATAAAAAACATGCGCATAATTATCATACTTGCCAGCTTTGCGCACTTCCTCCGCGGATAATGGGAACATATCTATAAGCCCGACCCTTCCTGCCAGGCTTTCTGTAACAGATTTCATCAAAAGATACTGCTGGGACCCTGATATTATAAACCTGCCCTTTAGGGATGGGTTTTCATCCACGGCTATTTTTATCGCTGAAAATATATCCGGCACATACTGTGCTTCGTCAATAATACAGTGGCCATCTATTCCTTTTATGAACTCCACGGGGTTTTTGGCGGCGGCAGCCCTTATTCCCGGATCATCCATGCTGAAGTAACGGTATTTACCCCCGAATATTTTCTTTATTGTTGTTGATTTCCCCGACTGCCTTGCCCCGGTCACCGCAGTGACTGCAAACATGCCTGTATAGTCTTTTATTACTGTTTCAATTGTCCTTTTTATATATTCCATACAGCCATTATATCCGGTTAAGCAGTCTTTGTCAATGCAAATCCACAACTTCAATGCAAACTTACTCAAACACTGCAAATCCACAATTCAACCGCAAACGAGGTATAGTCCGACGGGCGAAAACGCATGGACGGAAACCATAACTATAGGTCCGTGGGTAGCAAACATGCCTGCAGCGTTTTGATTCTTTTATCCACTATAAACTTGAGGTCATGCACAACCCTCTTTTTTATTTAGTATTATTCAAATAATAATCATTATGAATTATTAGATAATACCGGCCTTTTTCGCCGTCCCCCTTAATTCTCAACCCTTAACTCTTAATCCTCCTAAATTTTCACCAGCAAATTTAGCCCCCCCAAAAGGACAATATCCGCAACTGGCTTAAGAGCCAAAAATCAAAAACGCTATTAGAAAATTACTTTGGCTTATTTATTTTTAATTTGTAATCTAGTATTTCTTTGAGCTCTTTTATTTTAGCATCATAATCAAACTTAAATAATTTCGCATTGACATATTTTATTTTATTATCATAAATATTCTTTAAAAATACATTAACATCGCTTACTTCATAGGGTGCCAATACGCAAACAACTTCTCTGTTTACAATTTCGGTTAAATTCTCATCAATATATTGTACAAAAAGATTTATACGTATAGATTTATTAGTCAAATTATCAATTTTAGCCGTATACAATATGTAATTACCAACATCGTCTTCACAACTACCACTACTTTCACAACAAACGTAACAATTGTGGTCATATTTAATATAGGCAATGTCTTTAATTTCCAAATCTTTTAGTTCTTTTTGTTCGTAATCATAGATAAATAAATCAGACTTAAGAGTATCGATAGTAGTATATTGAGCCTTTATATCAGTAAAAGCAGAATATATCTTTTTAGTCCTTTTTACAGGCTTCGAACTAGGCAGAGATGATGATATATCCGCCTTTACGTATTTATTAAGTTCAGCAAAAGAAAAATTATATATAAATAACAAAATAATAAGTAAAGCTATTTTTTTCATAAACCCTCCTTCGTTTGATTTTGATAAATTATAACACATTATTTAGTATGAAACGAAAAAAAGCATAGTGTTTTTTTGTTCCTGTCAAAGTCAATCTAATAAACAACTTATTATTTCAGAAACTTGTATTTGACAAAGGTTGCTAATTACCTATTATACCCTTTGTATAGTAACTGTACCTCCTGATCTTGGGTCATCTATTGTTACGGACTTAATAATATCAAGACGTAAATCTTTCATCACGTAACTTTTTTTAACTTCTTCGAGTAACGCCCTGAGCTCTTTTCTTAAGACTTCCCTTAAAGCACAATTACGATGATTTCCCAAAGCTTCAGCATCCCTTTTGTAAATAAATGCCTGAACCGAATACGAGCCTGTACGAGGTTGCATAATTACTTGCGCCTTATTTGTACTTTCAATCAAAATCCAGAATTTATCTGGAATTTTTGGCAAAAACCCCCTTTTGCACCTTTTTAAAACGCCCTCTATTTTTTCATTCTCTCTTCTTTCTACCCAACGTTTACCTAAAGCCACGAATTCCTCAAGGGCATGTTCATTTCCAGGTTCAGTTTGTCTTTTTTTTATATAAGGTAGTATTATATTATACAATTCGATTGTTTCTGGATATCTAAAATCATATACATATTGTTCGTTTAAGACCTTATACTTGATAGCCAAAGCATATTCCTCGTACAAAGATAAAAGATCGTTAGTGGCGCTTAATAAGTTGTCATTAGCTAGTACTTTTTGAATACTTTCTTCGCTAATAGCGCCTGTTCCATTCGCAATAACGCCTGAAACTTTATACAAATCGATTAACGAGCGAAATATGCCTGTAATTTTTTCAACCGGATAATAAGCATGGACTGCGTTGAGTTTGTTCCACCTTTCTGTTTGGTATAACTGATAACCTGCAAAAACAACCGAAAAAAGAAGGAAAAAGCTAAATACAGCCATGGCAAACGTTGAATAAGCGTTAATTACATCCGGCGGTAAACCGAATATTGTTGTAATAGCTGCGGTCGCAGTTAGTGTCATTGTTACCCCCCCCTGTATCTTTTTTTTTAAGTGTATCATGCATGCGCTATGCCGTCAACCTATGGGCCGAGCCTTTAAATCTTCTTATGTTAGATTAGTCTTTAAACCTGTTTATCAACCCCGACAGCATTTTCGCTATTGTTTCAGATTGTTTTAGCAGTTCGTCAGGAATGCCGGAGTCGTAGAGCACGTCAAGGCAGGCGACGCATTCGTTGACGGAGGCGCGGGCGGTCATGTACATATGTCGCTTCTCGGCTTTGTGGAAACGGCCGTAACCTTCGGAAAAATTTAACAGTATAGACAAGGCGGCACGTTTTAATTGGTCTGCCAGGATATGGTCAGGCTTACGTTCTATTATGATTTGCTTGATGGTTTTGTTGTATGCCTTGGCGTCTTTGTAAATTTGCGTTTTTATAAAATCAAATTCCATAAAATATAGCCTCTATTCTATATTTTTTTAATTCTACTGCCCTGCGTCTTAAGGGTTTAGGATTAAGGGTTAAGAATTTAGGAAATTTTCTGATGGTTTGAGTGGTAATCGACCGCTCTCCTTAATCCTCAACCCTTAACTCTTAATCCTTCCAAATTTTCACCAGAAAATTTGGCTCCCCGGGCAGGACTCGAACCTGCGACAATGTGATTAACAGTCACATGCTCTACCGACTGAGCTACCGGGGAACGCATTTTTATCATTAAGCAAGTGAGTAATAGTTTTATCATGAATGAAAAATATTGTCAATTATGTTTTATGCCTGAAATTTTGCTTGATTTGCGGGATATAATCCTGTAACGCAACCACTTGATTCCCTGCCCGTTTATATTATAATAAAGACGGCTTATATTACCCCAATGCCAAGGAGAAAATCATGAAAGACGTCTACTGTTACGGACTGGTTGAATTAAGCAGTATATACACCTTATCCGGTAAGTTCCCTTCCGCCGACTCTTATAAGGAAGTTGAGCGTGTCATGGAAGTCCCAGGGGGCGAAGCCACGAATGCGGCCGTGGTTTTAAGCAGGCTCGGACTTAAGACTAAGATAGCCGGCACCTGGCTCGGGGAGGACGTATACCACAAGGTTAAAATATATTTTGACAGGGAAAATGTGGATACTTCCTCGCTGGAACTAAAAACAAAGTACACGGGGCCGCGCGATCTGGTATTTGTCAGTGAAGACGGCCGAACTGTTTTCGGATGGTTTGGCAAGCTGTGGTCCCAGGGCAGGAAGTGGTCAAAACCAAAACAAGCTGATATTAAGAACTGCCGGGTGGCGTGCCTGGACCCTTTTATGTTTGATGAGTCGGATGAAGCAGCGCGGCTTTGCGTGAAATATAAAAAGAAGTATGTCACAATAGATGAAAAGCCCGGGCGTTATATCATTAAAAACTCAGATGCGGTTGTAATTTCCAATGAGTTCATTCAAAGGGAGTATCCCGGGGCAGACATCGACAAACTCTTCCGGGAATACACAAAGAAATGCAAAGGCCTGGTCGTGTTCACGTCAGGAGCCGATAAAATCACTTACGGCAGTATACGGACAGGCAAAAAGGTATTTAAACCCGCAAAGATAGAAGCAGTCGACACGCTCGGCGCGGGGGATACTTTCAGGGCCGGCATTGCCTTTGGACTGCTTTACAACTGGGATGACGATAAAACCGTTGTATTCGCGGGCATGCTCGCGGCAATGGTGTGCATGAGCGGCCCGGGTGTGACAAAATCGCCCAGCCTAAAGCAGCTAAACAACTACATAAAGACCGGAAGGGTGTAAGCCCCTCTGCGTCACCCTCTCCTCAGTCCTCTCCCTTGGAGGGAGAGGAGGAATTTCGAAAACCTATAATCATCCCCCTTCCCTCTAAGGGAAGGGGTCAGGGGAAGGG
>CALAOR010000024.1 GCA_937889595.1 uncultured bacterium | reverse complement strand
GGCTGACTGAGACCACCCTTAAATCCTGGTCCAGAGCTATCAACGGTTCACGCACGGTATTTATGATGCTCTCCGAGTATTCGCGGGCTTCATCTTCGGATTTTTTAATTTCCTCAAGTTCATTACGGGCTTTTTCCATGCGCTTGCGCTCGGTTATATCCTCGATCATGCATAGGTGCCGCACCTGGGTTTTATCCCCGGTTTTCAGCGGCTCTATCGTCATATTTATCCAAACAACAGTGCCGTCGGGATGAAGAAAACGTTTTTCCATATGAAATCCCTGTATCTTACCGGAATTCATTAACGCCATATTATCCTTATCTTTCTGTATATCGTCGGGATGCGTGATGCTCATCCAGTCGGTATTTTCCATTTGTTGCTTGGTCCGGCCGACAATCTGGGCAAACATGGGATTTACTTCATAGACATGTCCCGTCAGGGAATCAATTGTAGCAATGCCGATTGGCGCTTCATTGAACATTATCTTTAACCGCTCTTCGCTCACCTTTACTGCTTCTTCCGTCTGCTTGCGCTCGGTAATATCTTCAATGGCCAGGAGGATGATACGCTCTTTTCCAAACCCCCTGTTAATCTGACGCGCATTCAAAAGCATTATGCGCCTGCCTATGCCGGCAAAATCGTGTTCAACCTCATAATTATCAAAAGTAGCTTTCAGGGGAAGAATCGTTTCGAGGAGTTCCCGCAGCTTGGGTATATCCCACTGCTTATTTCCCAGGTCATATATAAGCTGTCCCAAAGTCTCGGCAGGTTTTACCTTAAAAACGTCATAAAATGAACGACTGACTGAAACCACCCTTAAATCCTGGTCAAGGGCAATCAACGGTTCACGCACCGTGTCGATGATGCTCTCGGCGTATTCCTGTGATTTTGTCAATGTTTTATTCCAGAACATATTTTTAGTCTCCCTGATTCAATTTGTTCCTCAAGCTGCCTGACACTGAAACAATCCGGTTCCGGATCTCCGCTTTTCACTGCCTTTACATGGGAAATCAGCCGATATAATTATCCGCCACGCGCTCCAAACACACAGCGTTATAGATAAATAGTACCTCACGGACTGTGGATTGAGTATGCCGGGATTCCGCTTTTTATCGACTTTATTCGGCGGAAGAAAACAGGCGGAAAATGGAAGGCTAAAAAACGCATTATTGCAGGTTTAATCATAAGCGGATAGGCTGTTTACGGTTATTTATCATTGGAATTTTGTCAAAATAGGCCGCCCTTGCCATAAATACAAAAACAGCAGACTTTATCCGTAACACTTTGATTATGCGGGCTTATGGTGTTGCGGCCTTTGTCCTATCACAACAAACCCGGGGAAGTAGAAACTAATATTGCCAAATTACGGCTTGAATTTCTGCACCCTGTTATTACCCGAGTCTGCGACATAAATGTTTCCACTGGCGTCCACAGCCACTCCGGCAGGATAAGAAAACTGCCCGGCGGTGTTTCCCGAGTTGCCGGGCCCGGAACAACCCCATTTGGATATATAAGTGCCCGTATTGCTTAATTTCTGGACCCTGCTGTTGCTTTTGTCCGCCACATATACGTTTCCGCCGCTATCCACCGCCGCTCCGACAGGATAAGAAAACTGTCCGTTGGCGCTTCCTAAAACACCAAATTGGGACATATATGCTCCTGTATTGCTGAATTTCTGTATCCTGTTATTCCCCGAGTCCGCGACATAAACGTTTCCATTTGTATCAACCGCAACTCCACCAGGAAAATAAAACTCCCCGTTGTTGTTTCCGCTGGCGCCCCATTGTGTTATGTATGTGCCCGAACTGTCAAATTTTTGCACCCTGCTGTTATTCAAGTCCACAACAAAAACGTTTCCGCTATTGTCCGCGGCTACTCCGTTAGGATAAGAAAACTGCATGTCGCCGCTTCCCTGGCTTCCCCATTGTGTTATGTATGCGCCCGAGCCGTCAAATTTTTGTATCCTGTAATTGGCCTCGTCCGCGACATAAACATATCCGCTGCTGTCCACGGCTATTCCGGCAGGATTAGAAAACTGCCCGTCGCTGCTTCCATAGCTGCCCCACTTGGTTATAAATACTCCCGCGCCGCTGAATTTTTGGACCCTGTTATTACTTGTATCCAGGACATAAAGGTTCCCACCTGCGTCTACAGCCACTCCTTGGGGATCACTAAACTGGCCCGCGCCGCCGTCACTGCCGCCCAATATATATAATGGAGCAACGGGAACATCCGTAGGAGTATTTGTCGGGGATGAATTTATGATCATTACGGCTGTCTGGGTAAGTTGCGCGCCTGAAAGAGGCGTGGAAGTTGCGCTCGCCGTATTAGGCGCCTGAGGCGTGCTTATTTTCCCGCAGCCTGCCGCCAGGACAAAACAAACGGCCATTATAAAAAGTGTTCTTTTCATTTAAAACCTCCATTCTTTCGACAAACCCGCGTATTGTCTTGCCGGGTTTACGCTTAACCGGACTGGAGCTTCAAAGACATTGTGGAAATAAAACAGATCCGATAGCGTGTATAGCACAGCCAACCCCGCGATAGAGGTCAATACCGCCATGTACGTCCCCTTTTGTTCCACCTGCTTTTTATCATAGACAAGTATATCGTAGTTTGACATATCGGTTTCATTCAGGGACGCGTAGAGTTTTTCGTAAGCGGTTAAACTGCCTGAATAATCCATGCAGGCAAGCACCGCGACCGCGGAAAGCACAACATCCGAGCCCAATAACACTGCTTCCTTGAAATTATTATCCGCAGCGGCGTTGGCTTCTTTTACTGGAGTTAAAATGACTGAGGGCGTCAGAATGGCTGCAGGCGCTATTGCAGCAGGCGTTAAATTAACCGCAGGCGTTAAATTAGCTGCGTCATCCGCGCATAGAATTAACGGGAACAGGAGCAGGAACACAACTGCGGGTATTTTTTTCATTTATCCTCCAAATTATTATAGCACTGTTTTTTTGACCGACCCAGCCTGTCATTTGCTTTTGTTGTATTATACAACAAAAAATCCGGTTTATGAAACTGTTTTTAAACATTTTCCCGGGATTTGGCCGCAAATAAACCGCCCGCTTTTGAACATTTCACTTATAAGCAGTTTTTTCATTATCTAACCCCCGATTTTATAACTGCGAGTTTTTTAATTTTGAAGCTTTCCTTTGAGCCATCCGTATACGTCACTGTAACCCTGTATAAATACACACCTGGAGCCAGGTTTGCAAGCTGAAATTTGATAAACCCGTTCCTGTTTGTCTGTTCGATTACCGACAACACCTTGTCTCCGTTGATCGCGTATATTACAACTTCCGCCTTGTCAACTGTGGCGCCGGATTTCAGGTGGTATGTCATGGTTATTTCCCCGTCCTGCTTTGCCGGATTCGGGTAGGCTATACCGCCGTCATATGTTACAGGCGTAGCCGTCAGCATGGCTGCTGGTGTGCCTGTCGCTGTTATTGTTGGTGTCCATATCACTGTCCCAGCAGGTGTTGCTGTTTTAGTAAGGGTCATTGTATCAGTCGGTGTCACGCTTGCTGTAGCCGTACCAGTCGATGTTTCAGTCGATGTAGGCATATATGTCTGCGTAACAGTCTGAGTCACGGTCTGCGTTACGGTCTGCGTTACGGTCTGCGTTACGGTCTGTGTTACGGTCTGAGTCACGGTCTGAGTCACGGTCTGAGTCACGGTCTGAGTCACGGTCTGAGTTACGGTCTGAGTTACGGTCTGAGTCACGGTCTGCATTGCTGTTTGCGTGACCATCTGGGTCACTGTCTGAGTTATGGTTTCAGTTACTGTTTGAGTCACGGCCTGGGTCACGGTTTCAGTCACAGTCTGCGTTACTGTTTGCGTCGCTGTTTGCGTCGCTGTTTGCGTCACAGTCTGCGTTATTGTTTGAGTAATAGTTTGAGTAACTGTTTGAGTCACTGTTTGTGTTACTGTCTGCGTCATGGTCTGTGTTATGGTCTGCGTCACTGTTTTAGTCACTGTCTGTGTTATAGTTTGGGTAATAGTCTGCGTTACTGTCTGCGTCACCGTTTGAGTTACCGTCTGTGTTACCGTCTGTGTTACCGTCTGTGTTACCGTCTGCGTTACTGTCTGCGTTACTGTCTGCGTTACTGTCTGCGTTACTGTCTGCGTCACAGTCTGCGTCACAGTCTGCGTCACTGTCTGCGTCACTGTCTGCGTCACTGTCTGCGTCACTGTCTGCGTCACTG
>CALAOR010000023.1 GCA_937889595.1 uncultured bacterium | reverse complement strand
ACAAGCCGCGGGGAACACGCGTCAGGGGTTATGAAGGCGGCGGTTGTGAAGTAGGGTCTCAATTCAAATTACTAATGACCAATTACTAATTAATGCAAAAAGCAGATAGCGTTCTTAGTTGTGTCAGTTTGGTTTAATTACACTTAGCAATTAGTAATTTGTAATTGCCTTGCCTCTGTCCTTCCAGCAACGTCCTTAAAATTTCATCATCATTCACCCTGCCACTGGTGTACGTGGCGTATGAGGTTATAAGCAAAAAGTCCCTAGGCGACTTTGACGCCTCCTAGTCATTCGGCCTTTATGACCTGATGCCGGAAATCGAGTTTGGCATGACCATACCGGCCAAGCCTTTTGATTTCAGGTTATCAGCAGGCGGTTTTTATGACGTGATAATAGGCGGCATGTTCGGCAGACAAAATCGTAATCGAAATTTTTGGTTTGGTAAAACCGCTAAAGATAGAATACCTGAGAGGCTGAGAATCTTTCGAAGGGCTTTAGGTGAATCGCTACCGGAAAGCCGTATGATGGAAAACCTCAAGTACGGTTTGATGAGAGGCTGCAGGAAATAATGCAACTGTTGTGGGATGAATGAGCCGCGTGCGGCTAAAGTCCGGGAACAGCCCTGAAACTGCGCCTGTGTTCTACTTTACTGACCCCGGATTCACCCCAAGATCGAAAAAGCCCGCATTGAAGCGCTGGGAAGGCACTGAGGTCTTTTAAACGCAACGGATGTTTTGAGTGTTGATCAACCTGCTTGAATAGTAAACGTTATTTCCATCAGCTGTCCATTATGTTATTTCTCGGTTTATTTTAAGGATATACGTTTGTTCATATATTCTTTTATTGACAAAGTATTAAAATAGTGTTACTGTTTGGTCATATAAAAATATAGCAGGGTTGAATTCCGTTAAAATAGAAAAATATTTTTGAGGGTTATTCTTGTGCTGAAAATGAAAAAGGGATTGTTAAATGATGGGGTGTAATTCAACAATATGGAAAAAACACGAGGTTTTTTTGTAAGAATCGGGATAATAGTTTTCTGTTTGATTTTAATGATTTTATATACACTTACCACTTTTAGCTGCAAGAAGGCGTCCCCCGCGCCAACTCCGACGCCTATGCCTGAATATCTTTTTACACCGGCACCACAAAACATTTATAACGGCATAATAAATGGATGTTATTTTTTTAGGCATGATATTAATTGCACGAGTGGTGGTGTATGTAGTGAACTGAATGCGTTTTCAAACGGAAAGTATAATGTTTCTTCATCGAGTTCTTTACAGGTTGGCTTCAAAATATGGGCAAATCCATCGGTCTTAAAGGATGTTCTTTGTGTTTATAATACGGATAAGTATCCTTATGATTCAAAGGGGGCACCTAATCGTCCTTACCAATGGATTGGAAAGATATTTTTTAAGCATGATGATGCAAATCCATGGAACGAATTGAATACTTCGAAATATGGGTTTAGGTTTGATGTATTCTTAGATCCTGTGGAGGTACCGTCGTGCGCACCCTGGCATGATTGTGGGAGTGACCCATGGCCACAATGTACTAATCTTGAATATTCTGCGTATAACACTGATACAGGAAAAGATACTGATCCAGATTGGACAACAAGCATACCTTTTCCGCCGGGAAATTTTAATGCAAATGGTGATTTTCCATTGCTGATTAGGACATGTTTTGAGATTTCGCAAAACGGAAATATATACAAATATTATTATGAAGAAAAAAAGTATGTATTGCATTATACAACTGATAAGTCGGCATATGGCCCCCATTTTCCTTCTTGGTGTGGTCAAAGTAACGCGCCAACTGTGACTTTGACATATACAGTTTCGCCCACATTTACGAATACGTTCACAGTCACAAAAACGGGTACAATTACTTTCACCCACACAATAACGCCTACAAGCACAGTCACACCCACGGTAACACAAACGCCTCCGTGTTCTCCATTACAGGGGCCGGGTTGGCCTATGGCCGGAAAAGACGCACAGTACAGCTGTATTGGTTCCGCTATTGGGCCGACAACAGCGGACATACGCTGGCAGGCATCTGTTCAGTATGGTTTTGGTGGAGGTGTTGTTGATGGAATGGGTAGAGTATTTTCCGGAAGTACCAATGCTATATTTGCATATGACGCGTTTGGAAATCCATTATGGAACAATCCTGTTGATCCATCAGATGCCGAACCTCGGTCAGCGGTTGTCATGAATAATAATGAAGTTTTAAAATTTTATCACAGAACTAATCTTCAACCGCATTATTTATTACAGTTCTATAATTCGCAAAATGGAACACCTGTAAAGAATTATGCTGATGATGGTTATGCACAACAACAACCAAATGTTGGCTCGCTTGTACAGGACGGCAATATATATATGTTCAGAGGGTATACTGGTGGAAGTGTCCAAGCTGAAGAGGTTGATGGCAACGGTTCTGTAGTTTGGTCAGTTGCGCCTGATACAGGACATGCCGAAGGTGCGGTAGCTAAAAGCGGTAATGTGTATTTTATAAGCGATAGTGGGATTTTATACAGTTATACACCGCCAAGTACAACGCCAAATTGGACAGTGAATTATGGAAGTGCGGGCAATAATGGAATTTCTATAGATCCATCAGAAAATATTTATATTGGAAATTTTGATTATAATAATGGCACAGTGGTTAAATGTTTAAGTAAATTTGGGATTCAACAGTGGAGCTACATGGTGCCAAGCATAACAAATGTAAACAAACATATTGCTTTATCTCCCGACGGAGGTGTGTACTTTGTTTATTGCGCACAAGGCGGAGTTCTACGGCTCGATAAACTAGTTCCAAATGGAACATCGACTCCGGCACTTGCATGGGATACAGTATTACCTGGAAGTCAGTATGGTGCCGATTTGAAATATTCTGTTTGTAATGCGGTTGATGCAATTGGTAATGTATATGTGTCGTCAGATGGTAATATACACGCTGTTGATGCCGCCGGAAATGTAATGTGGCGTATTCAAACTGGAACTTTTAATTTTGGCGCAGCACTTTCTCATGATGGAACTCTATATGTTCAGGGTTACACATCACTATATGCCATCGGTGGCGGGCCGTGTTGGACTGCGACTTCAACGCCTACATTTACAGCTACGGCGACAAAGACTTCCACACCTACTGTAACTCCAACATTTTCATTTTCACCAACAAACACAGCATCGCCGACAATAACCAAAACATTTTCGATTACGCCCACTTTTACCGTGACGCCGACCAGAACAATGACCCTGACCCAAACAATTTCACCCACATATAGTATATCGCCGACTTTTACCTATACAAGAACAGTTACAATTACATTTACTTACACGGCAACAAATACGAAAACACCTACATTTATTTCCCCAACAAATACTCCAACATCAACAATTACTATAACATTTACAGTTACCCCAACACCAGGGACATATAATGTAGAAAATATCTATTCCAATTCCAGCAAGTATGTACGTTTGGGCTATGATATGATTCAGCCAGGCACTGTGAATATTGTTGTGAAAGATAAAAATAGCAATGCGGTGTATAACACAACTTTTGGTGTGACGGTTGCGAATGGTCAAAGTTTTACCTGGAATTTTACAAATAATTTAGGCACACGAGTTCTTCCGTGGGATTACACTCTGCAATTTAATGTTAACGGTTATCCATGGAAGGATCAGGATAGTAATTCACCCAGCAAAATATCCAGTGTAAATAATTCAAAAATGGCAGTGTCATATGACGGAGGAGCCAGGTCACAAGATACAACTGTTTTTCCTTTTGCAACTGTAATTCCTTGTTCTACGGCGGCAAATATTGAACCAAGTGTAGCTACTGCCGGAGGCGCCGCTGGTTATTATGGAGGATTTCGCGCGTCAGACGGTAATATATATTACCCATGCACAATAAATCGTATCTATATGAGTGATAATAATGAACTGGTATTTGATCCTGCAAACAACGGAATCTCAACAGACAATATTTTGTATTATGATACTAATGGTTATTCTGCGGGTGCAGTTGGTTCATATGCGGTGCAGCAGCTTCAAAGGATGGTGAATATTATTATGACCACCAACCAGAACATAGCTTCATATTACGGCACTATAATTTACCCGTATATAAGAATGCAATTGGACGGTTGGTGGGGTAGCCAGTTGTCGCAGGCTATGGTTACATTGAATACTGCGTACGCTCTGGACCTAAACAACTTATATAGCTCTACTGATTCAACGATGGTTAAGTATGCCAACTTACAACCGGACAATCCGTTATTACCCGCAAACTCAGACAGGGAGTATATAGCAGATAACAAACTATTACAATGGATATATACCAAAGCAAGATTATACGATAATTTAATTCCATATAGTAATAATGATACTGCAAACAGTTTATATCATAATTTTTATAATTTTGGATATGATGAAACGAACATCAGACCAGCGGATTGGCCTCCAGGCATACCAACCGAGTTCGTTGATCATGCCTATTATGATTTTGACGGAAATTCATTTACGGCATTTTGTATGGCGTTGGTTCAGCAGGAATCATGCATGATACACATGAGAAGCGTTGGCGAAATCGCGTTCTCGTATACACACGCCAAAGGATATGGGCAGATTACGTCGATATGTTTTGGTGAAGTAGCGCCGCCATTGGGAGATGGCGTTACTTTTCCTACCTTTTTGGGAGGCATAAACGGAGCCTATGAGTCTAAAAAGAATCTTGAATTCGTTGCCAGATATTTAACCGTTTTGTATAATAGAACTTTTACTTATTTCCCTGACAAGTTATATAAGGCGACGATAGCTCTTTCTGTTCTTGAAAGATTTAAGATTGCAGCAGCTTCATATAATCTTGGAGCAAGCAAAGTCAATGATATCTATATAAATAGAACTTCTGGATTACCGAGTAATTTTAAGTCAAAATATAATTACCAGATTGAAGATTTGATTTACGATTATTATAATAATGTCGATTCTTCAGCCATTAATTATCAGGCTTATGAGTATGTTTTCAATATTTTTGATAATTTGACAAGTTATCCTACGCGTGGTGCAGGTGCTTTCGATGGTTATTTTGATTTTTATTCGTATTATCCGGAATTGTTATTTCAAAATGCCGAATTTGGGAGGTTTCAATGAAAATAAATGTTTATAAAGTTAATGTCTTTTTGGTTGTGTTTTTGCTTATATTTGCCGCTATTGCATGCGCCGGGGTTGATCTGCAAACGATAAAAAATAATTACAACATAGTAATGGAGGAGGATATTGACGGCGACGGCAATACGGAGCTGGTATCAACTTTGAAAAAACCAAATGATTTTCTGACAATATTCCATAAAGAAGGTGATAATTATATACAAATTAATGCGGATAAAAATGCGGAAATCGGAAGTGAAATAACGGCCTATTTGTTTCATTATGTGACATTAAATACTGATTACGGTAAAAGATTAATAATATATGGCAATCTTACCTATATGGAAGAGGGTAAGGATTTTAATTGCGGTAATTTAATCATGATATTTTCATTGAGTAATGGCTCCCTAAAAATGGTTAAAAAATATTATTCTTTATATCAAATAGAAGCAGGGGCCTACCAGGCGTCAGGCAAAATAGCCGATTTAGATAACACTCCTTTGGGTAGGGATGATTATTTTAATCTACAAACCGATAATTCAAAGACTCATTTATTAATGCAAAGCGAGCAAAGATTTTATATTATGGACGGGAATGGCAATATAAGCTCAAAAAAGATAGACATCCCTTCCGGGGGGGGATATTTGTTGGCTTTCCGGGTAATGGATAATGATGTGGAATTGTTGGCGTATCAAAGGGGAAATAAATATTTGATTATTTCTGGAAAAAATAAGCCGAAAGAAATTAAAGGCGTGGCCGATGAATCGGTTCTAGAGGTGAAAATGGACGAAAATAATGACAGGTTATATTTTACACATATTCATAATAACTCTAAAATGAGAACGACGTTTAGATTTAATAGGCAGACAGAAGTGCTTCAGAATGAAACTGTTGAAATGCTTGAACCGCAAGTGCTGCCTAACGCGTCTTTAGAAAATAATACAGCCGCGCCTGTAACTTATGTATCAAATGTTGCTGTTCGCATACAGAAAAAACCAAGATCCCCCCATGAACACAAGTAAAATTTTAAAAAAGAAATATTTATTTTATTTAACCGGTTTGAGAGGTGTTTTAATGAAAGAAAAAAAGAAAATAACAAAAGGGTTTATTTTGTTTTTTGTGATCATGTTGTCTCGTGCTTATTCGTTCGCGGGATTTCAATTGGCTACTTATATTGATAATGCAAAATATCAATTTGACTATTCTCACGACCACTCTGTTTTATTTGGCGATCTTGTTGATGTCGCTTTATTGAAAGTTAACGGGGATCCTGCCGATGCCGTAGCGGATGATTTTAAAAAATTACCGACTGTCTTTGCACTTGACAGGCTTTTTGGAAGAATTATATGGAATGTCCTGGACCCAACGGATAAATATGTGACGTTTTATACTGCGGAGAAAAAATTCAATAATCCAATGGGCATTGCTACAAATGGTGTTAATAAAGTAATAGTTGCGGATACATATAATGACAGGCTGGTAGAGTTTGATATTGTAATATTGAGCAATGGCATTAATTTGAATAACCCGAAGATCATCGGTACGGCGGGGAACCAGCCGGGGCAATTTAAAAAACCATATGGAGTCTGTTATGATGGCAGTGGAAATATATGGGTTGCTGATGCCGATAATCATAGGATTCAGTCATTAAATCCTGATGGAACTCCGAGAAGCGTGATAAATCCAAGCGGATCATTGCCACTTAATTTAGTAACAGATATTGCGGTTTCATATTTTGATTCCGGTACCATATATGTGTGCGACAAAGGCGCCGAAATCATATATAAATTAGCGTCAAATGGTGATTACATGGCGCAGACAAGCGACAGTGTGAAGAATTATTATTTTAAAATAGACCTGGATAAAAACAACAATATTTATGCATCCAGCAGGGAAGGCTCAAGTAATGACCATATAACGGTTTTTAACAGCAACTTGAACCAGGTCATAGAATCATACCCGACCACATCTACTTCCTATGGGCCGGGTATAGGTATATGCAACAGCAAGGTTAACGGAGTTTGGACAACAAAAGGTCTGGCTGCGACTGTAGGAAACGACAATGTAAGTCTTTATAATCTGGGCGTAACAATAAAAAAAATTGGATTTTTAAACGATACATTTTGGATAAACCCGGTAACTAAGAACTATTTCCCAAATGGGATAAATACGATTCAAATAGAAACAACCGCGCCAGGCGGCAATTTTTACATTAAAGACTTTTGTAATGGCAATATTATTAATCCTCTTCAACAGGTGATTGTATCATCAAGCAATACGGGATGCGCTTTTAACGTGAATTATTCACCTTTTAAGACATCATCCGATGCTGCCGACAAAGGATTGCATACTGCTTTTATGAATATTTCCCAGTTTGATGATAGCGAGTATTCTGCATCGGCAAGTACAACTTTTTACGTACGCCACGACAGCGCAGCTCCATTTATTGCAGGTTTAAAAGCAGATCCGGATAAATCGCAACTTTCAGGAAAGATACTCAATGTAGTTCCTGAAACTCTTTTTTCATTTGTTGGCTACAGAGACGGGGATGACGATAATGGAACCGGAAGTGGGATACAAAAATTTCAATATAGAGTGGGTGCGGATTTACCCCTGTGGAGTGACTGGCGGGATGTGAGTGTTTTAAACCCACAATTCGCTTTGAATCCTGCCGATAACTCATACGAAACAGCAAAAGGATACTTTTATATCGAATATAGAGCGATTGATAATGTTAATAATACGGGATATGCATATACTTATGAAAACAAAGTGATTTTAGGGACGGTTTATACGCTCACTCCGACTCTTACATTTACCGCTACTTTGTCATCAACTGCGTCTTATACCACAACATCAAGTCTTACACAAACTTTAACTGCTACAAATACGCATACTTTATCTTCAACATATACAAGTACACTAACTTTGACTGCAACCAGAACAAGCACAATTACCAATACCGGAACTTTTACACAGACATTTACGGCAACCTCAACAATCACGAAGTCACCGCAGTCAACATCTACCTGCACACCAACACTTTCGAGAACTGTTACCAACACCTTTACGCGTACGTCTTCAATTACACCGACGTGGACAAAGACGAAAACTCCCACCATAACACCAACCGGTTCAAGGACGAAGTCAATGACAGTGACACCTACGCGAACCAGGACTTCCACTATCACGCCAACGGGGACAAAGACAAAAACTTTTACGGCGTCTCCAACCAGAACACGGACTCAAACGTCTACACCAACAACAACTATAACAAAAACATTTACGATTTCACTAACCTATACTCCAACATACACAAAAACAATATTCATATCTTTCACGCCGACGATTACACCAAGTAGGACACTCACATCCACGGTATCCGTTACCCTTACTGCTACTTATTCTTCGACACAAACTTATTCGTTTACAGTCACAAATACTTTTACAACTACAATAACACCTACTTTTACAGTTACACAGACTTCAACTGCGGCATATGGACTTGGCGCGGCGGTTGAATATACCGGCTCGGACTGGTATACAGGTGGAAGTATGGAATGGACAGTTGACACATTTACAGCATATTTTGGCGGGACTTCGGCTGTAAGCGGGAGAATCGGAGATAACGATAATACATTTATGCAAACAACCGTAAATTTTAATAATTACAAAATATTGAGTTTCTATTGGAAGGTTGCGTCGGAAGCAGCATATGACTACTTATTATTTTATGTTGATGATGAAAATCTGGGTGAAATAAGCGGTTCAATTGACTGGGAAAATATGCAATTTGTGCTTAAGCCCGGATTACATACTTTAAGATGGGAATATGCCAAAGATGAAAGCGACAGCGATCTTGATGACAGTGGATGGGTTGACAAGGTGGAGTTTTTTGATATTACTCCATCTATTACTCCAACTTTAACAAATACGGGAACAGAAACACTAACTCTGACGCAAACACCTGTATATTCATCTACTATAACCGATTCGGCTACATTTGTGGATACTGCTACACCCACGTACACAAATACACTTATTATATCACCGACATGCACATACACAACAACACCTTTCCTGACATCAACCCCGACATTTACAACCACACCTACTCTTGTACTTGATGCTTATGAGGATGACGGTTCATATTTGAACGCCAGTACTATTACAGGCGGCACGCGCCAGGTGCATAGTATAATGCCCGCCGGTGATCATGACTGGGTTAAATTTGAATTAACTTACCGTTCAGACGTTGTACTGGAAACTTCGGGAACAGGTGATGATGATACGGTACTAACGCTTTATTCCGGTAATAATATGTCGGGTGATCCAATAATAACTGACGATGATGGTGGTGCTAATTACTATTCCAAAATATCTGTGACTTTAGATGCAGGTGTTTATTATGTTTTAGTAACTCCTTTTAATTCAAGTGATATTATTGAACAATATAATTTAGACTTGACTATAAACGTTCTACCGACCCCGACTATCACCCCTACAATGGTTACCAATTGTGTTTCGCTTGACGCCGGATTTGGGTCAAATGGCTATGTGAACAATGACGGCGCGGGCGGGGCAGGCTACACGCAGGACAAAGGGAGCAGTGTTGTCATAGGAAGTGATAATAACATATATGTAACCGGTTCCACAGCCATAAGCGGTCAATATCCGATGAACAAGATGGCGTTATGGAAAACCGATAATTCCGGCAATGTGACTGTGCCATATACATGCGACAGCAGCAGGGGTGTTGATATTACAAAAGATCTGTCGGGAAATATATGGGTCGTGGGAATCATATGGCCGGCATACCCGAATTATAGTGCAAATCTGGCGCTCTGGAAGTATGTCCCCGGTACCGGGGGCACGCTGGTGTTGAACATGGATGACCTCATAAACGACCACGCCAATAACACAGACGTGGTTACGGGAATATTTTCCTACACGGCGTCTTCAGACGGGCATGAAAAAATCCTGATTACCGGGACAAGCAATATCAGCGGGGGCGGCACAAGTTTATTTGTCATCAGGTATGACCTGGTTACGATGTCGGTTGACACAACTTTTGGAACAAATGGCGTGGTAGTAGTCGTGTCGTCCACCTATCCTACGCCGGGCGGCATAGCTGTGGATTCGACTGGGAAGATATATATTGCGGGTTATATATATGGCGGCTCCGGTTACGAAATTGCTTTATGGAAACTTAGCGAAACGGGGACGCTGCAATCCGGATGGCCAAAAACCGTAAACAATTCGGGATATGCTTACGGTAATGCCGTTGCAATCGACAAAAATGATTATATTTACGTAGCAGGAAGCATGAGTAATGGCGTTGACGATGACATGGTGATATACAAATTTGATCAAAACGGCAACCAGTCATGGGTCTCTCCCAAGATATATTCGAACGGATCATATGAAGACGGAGCCGGGATATTGATAGATACATGCGGCAGGGTGGTGGCAACCGGGTACGCGTTCGATGCGTCATATCTGCCCATAATGTTCATGGCTAGGTACTTCGCGGACGGCACGCCGGATTTGTCATTTGGCAATGGAACCAATATAGTGTCTTATACAACCGCGGCGGGTGCGATGGATCATTCGATGAAGTCCGCAGTTTACAATAATTATCCGGGCAGCGGGGCGAATTACGGCAAGATCGTGACAACGGGCGGCTTAGTGATATTTGGAGTTACAAATGGTTATGATATGACATTGTGGCGGTATAACGAAAATTGCGGTTCCTGTACGCCTGTGCCAACGCAGACGCCTTAGGCAAGAGTAAACTCGTAGTCATATAACCAAATACAACAACATAATGATTATATGTAAATAAAATCCAAAGACCATTTCGGTAAGGAACCTGCGCAGGAAATCTGGGGTTATCAACGAACCTATTTTGTTTGTGGCCTATGTCTGATTGATGACAATTAAAACTCCCGAAAACGACAATTATAATTATCTGTTCAAAAGGTGGTAAAATCTAGGCTAATTCATTTTGAGGAGGCATAGATGACCACCGACGCTTATACGCACGTAAAAAAGGATAAAAAATCCAACAATTATGCAAAGGCTATGCCTATGCATCTGGCGAAACAGGTTGATGAGTCCATGAAGAGTGTTTATAATCTGGGTTTTCTTGGTATTCACTAAATCTGTTCTTGAAAGGAAGCTTGAAAAACGGCTGGTGGAGAGGGTAAAGTGGTTTATGCTTGAGCTTGACGCGAGGTTTTGTTTTATGGGGAAGGTTTTGACCGTAAACGCCAAATTGGATTATGCGGGTATAGATGTCAGTTCAGACTGGGAAATTGTAAATAATCCTGCCGGCTCACCCCAGGATACGGCCAAGATCAAATATACCCTGAAAAACACAACAGCCGTTACAAGTACTGTAGCTCTCAGGCTGGAACTGGATACGCAAGTGCTCACCAACGACGGTGCAAATATTTCTGTGGACAACGGCTTTAACTTTATCACAACAAATACAGTTTATTATAAATCGTTAAACCAGATAAAGCCGGACTGGTGGGATTATGATATTCCGCCGCCCGGCACCCCGACGCTTGTGGGAAGAGGGTACACAAAAAACAATCCATATGATGAGCCTGCGACGGAACCGGATATAATGGAGATAGCGAACTGGGTGGGGGTTGCCGCACCGGGCCAGTGGTCCTTGTCTCCGGCCGGTGTGATCGGGAATGACAGCGCCGTGGTTTTATGGTGGTGCAACGGGAACGAAACCTCGCCCGGATTCCCACTCAACCCCGGGCAGAGTATTTCGTTTGTGACTTATTACGGGCTGAACAGACAGGCGCTTTTAACCACCCCGACTTTTACCATGACAGTCGCCCCGACTTCAACCATGACACCGACAGGCACTATCACCGCGACGCATACTATAACGGAAACCGTCACTATATCGCCGACAATTACACCGACGTATACTTTCAGTTCTACGTTCACTATAACACCGTCCATTACGTCCACTCCGACATTTACGGGAACCATGACTTTTTCCGACACTCCCACTGTGACCTGGACCAATACGTCCACTCCGACATTTACGGGAACATCGACTTTTTCCGCCACACCGTCTGTAACACCGACGTTCACAGTGACACCAACTTTCACGGACACGCCGACCTTTACCGTAACGCAGACTTTTACCGACACTTATACCGCGACAATCACGCCCACCATTACGGCAACGCAGACCATGACCCCGACTTTTACCGCAACTCCGCTTCCTCTTATACTGGAGTTAAAGGGCAATTTCCCCAATCCTTTTATCCGCGACACCCAGATAGTTTATAAACTTTCAGTGGATGCGGATGTTAAGATAAAAATATTTGACGTATCAGGGGAGATTGTAAGGTGGCAGGAAGATATAGCCGGTAAAGCAGGATATAACAGCATTTATTGGGATGGAAAGAACAGGGCAGTAAAGCCCGTTGCATCCGGTGTTTTCATATACAGGATTGAGGCATCAACAAGCCGCGGGGAACACGCGTCAGGGGTTATGAAGGCGGCGGTTGTGAAGTAGGACTTTAATTCAAATTACTAATTACCAAGCCGATTTTGACTCCTCATGGTCATTCGGCCTTTATGACCTGATGCCGGAAATCGAGTTTGGCATGACCATACCGGCCAAGCCTTTTTATTTCAGGTTATTAGCGGGCGGTTTTTATGACGTGATAATAGGCGGTATGTTCGGCGTACTCTGCAAGGCAGGGGTTATAATCAACAAGTCAAGGGTACACATAGTCTTAAAAACCGTTTGACCTTTTACCCCCCAAAGCGTAAAATTTACCTATGATATATTACCTGATAGCTGCAGCGGCCATAGTTAACATCATTCTGGCGGTCTTATCCCTTATAAAAGGCAGGAACCGTCTGAACCTCTCATTTTCCATTTGAAAAGGAATTTTTGAAATTACACAGGGTACTTGTGGCGCAAGTTTGTGTGCGGGTAAATTTTCAAAAAGCTTAAAAAAACATGTAGAGAGGGGGCTTGCCCCCTCTCATCGCAGAGGTTTGGCAAAAGACGTTGTTGTGAACAGGGCTTTTCAAAGCCGTGGTGAGAGGGAGTACCCGCCTCCGCTGAAGCTTTGGCGGACAAGAGCCCATCTCTACGAAATGCAAAAAAATTGCAAGACGGGAGTTTTTATGGTAATAACAGGTTTGTTCATAATTCTTTTGCTTGTCCTAGTCCTCCCTTTTGCCGTTCATGTTGTCGAAAAGGAGCTTGAAATATTTCTGTTCATCATGGGCCTGTTAGCGGTAACTTTTACAGGCCAGTGGAGTTTAAGTCTGGTTGCGGAAGCACTGGCGGACCCCATAAAAATAACCGCTGCTGTACTGGTTGCCGGGCTGTTGTTCAGGGTTCTTAAAAGCTCAATCGACGGCCATGTGAATAATATTTTAAAGGCAACCGGGGTAAGATGGTTTATTTTTCTTGTTGTTGTTTTACTCGGCCTTTTTTCCAGCGTGATAACCGCGATCATAGCCGCGCTTGTGCTGGTTGAGATAGTGGGGCATTTAAAGCTCGACAAAAAGAATGAAATACTGATGGTTGTTTTTTCCTGTTTTTCCATAGGCATGGGCGCGGCTTTGACGCCCATGGGCGAGCCTTTGGGGACTATCGCGGTTGCCAAGTTAAGCGGGGCGCCTTATTTCGCGGGATTCTGGTTCCTGTTTAAAAACCTGTGGATTTACATAATCCCCGGTATTTTGATAACCGGCATAACGGCGGCTTTGCTGGTTAAAAAGGTCAGCCATGCCGAAGGGTTAAAGGAAAAAGAAGATGAAAAAATCAGCGGTATATTCATAAGAACGGGCAAGGTATATATTTTTGTCATGGCTCTTGTGCTTTTGGGCGCGGGTTTTAAGCCGATCATAGACGGGTACATATCAAAGATCCCGTTTTACGCGCTGTACTGGATGAACATCATATCAGCCGCTCTTGACAACGCGACATTAACCGCGGCGGAAGTGGGGCCGCGTATGGATATTACGCAGGTAAAATCAGCGCTCATGGGTTTGATCATAGCAGGCGGCCTTTTGATCCCGGGCAACATACCGAATATAATAGCGGCTAATAAGTTAAAGATAAAAAGTTCGGAATGGGCAAAAGCAGGGGTGTTGTTTGGTTTAAGCCTTATGGTATTTTATTTTGTTATCATCCTGGTATTCAGGTAAATAAACGGAGGTGTTTCATGAACCGCAGGGAATTTTTCGAAAAAGCGATCCAGTTCGGTATTGTTGCAGCCACAGCATCATTGTTTGGCGGGTTTGAAAAGGTTTTTGCGGCGATAAAGAAAGAGCCGTCCCTGGCCGATGTCCCTGAATTAGTGGCTGTCAAGGGGGGCCTGCCTGTTGCTATGTTCAGCGCGGGCATAAAAGCCCTTGGCGGAATGAAAGCTTTTGTGAAACCGGGCCAGACTGTGGTCGTAAAGCCCAACATAGGCTGGGATGTCGCACCGGAAGGCGCGGCAAACACGAACCCCGGTCTTGTTACGGCAATCATAAAGGAATGTTACGCGGCAGGCGCAAAGAAAGTTTTTGTTTTTGATCACACCTGCGATAACTGGACGGACACATATAAAACTTCCGGTATTGAAGCGGCTGTTAAATCCGCGGGCGGCATCATGGCTCCGGGAGACAAGAAAGAAAATTATAAAAAGCAGATCATACCGGGAGGCAAAGCAATCACCACCGCGGAAGTGCATGAACTTATAACCGACTGCGATGTGTTCATAAATGTCCCGGTCTTAAAAAACCATGGTTCGACCAAAGTTACCATAGGGATGAAAAACAACATGGGCATCATATGGAACCGCGCGGCCTGGCACACAAACAACATACACCAGTGTATAGCGGATTTTGCGGCTTTCAGGAAGCCCGACCTTACCGTCGTCGATGCGTACAGGGTCATGACCCGCAACGGGCCCAGGGGGGTTTCCCCTGAGGATGTGGTGGAGATGGGCAGCCAGATATTATCCCGCGACCCGGTGGCCGCGGATGCGGCGGCGGCGAAGATTTTCGGTGTGGAGCCCAAAGACATAGGCTATATAAGGCTCGCGCATGAAAAAGGGATAGGGAACATGAACCTGTCCGAATTAAATATCAAAAAGATATACATGTAGCCGGGCATGAAAAAACTCAAGGCTATAAGGGTGATCACATCGCTGGTGTTTTTGTCCATGTTCCTGTGGGCCTTTATGGCTTTAACAAAACAGAATGAATACTTCACGCATATCATAACAGCTTTCCAGTTTTTCCCTTCATTCCTGGAATTTTCCGCGACTTTTCTGGCGGGCGGCGGCGCGGGTTTTATTTTGATATCAATTATCACGCTCATATACGGAAGGGCCTACTGCTCGTTCCTGTGCCCTTTGGGAACGCTGCAGGACTGCGCCATAAAGTACAGGACCGGGGTTTTAAAGAGACCTTTTTTATTTGATAAACCGCTGAACATTATCAAGTACGTCATGCTTGCGTCTGTTATTGTACTTATGATAACCGGCAGTATGGTTTTGCTTAATATGTCCGATCCCTTCGCAAACTTTGGCAGAATAACCGTTGATCTGATCAGGCCCGCTTATGTTTACCTGAATAACATCACTGCTTACGCACTTAATACTTTTGATATTTTCTTTGTAAGGCCCATGAATATGCATTACATAAGTTTGGGGATTATTTTTGGCATTGCCGGGTTCTTTGCCGCGATATTATTGATGTCAATGTGGAAGGGAAGGATTTACTGCAATACCTTATGCCCTGTTGGCGGCATATTAAGCCTTTTTGCCGCAATTTCGGTTTACAAATTGAAAATCATAAAGGACAGCTGTACCAACTGCGGGTTGTGCGAAAAAACATGCAAGTCGCAGTGCATAGACTATAAAAACCATGAACTTGATTTTTCCAGGTGCGTGGGCTGTTATAACTGCGTCGACGCATGCAAATTTGGGGCAATTAAATATGCCCGGAAATCAGTGCCCGTTCATTCTGAAAATTTTGCAAAGACAAGAAGGCATGCCATTGCCGTAATAACAGCCGGAACTGGCGCCGCCCTCCTGTACACGGCTGGAGTCTCAAAATTATTCGCAAAGATCGATTCGGGATTGACCGCGCTCAGCCTGGATAATATCATAGCGCCTCCGGGGTCAAAGAACGTAAAACGTTTCATGTCCAGGTGCATAGGCTGCCACATGTGCGTGTCAAACTGCCCGACAAAAGTCTTAACCCCTGCGTCGTCACAAAGCGGCATTGACGGCGTCATGCAGCCCAGGATGGATTATGACGCGTCATACTGCAATTACAGCTGCAATATATGCAGCCATATATGCCCGACAAGCGCCATAGAACCGCTGACTGTTGAAGAGAAAAAGATCACGTCCATAGGCCTGGCAAAATTCGAGGAGAGCAAGTGCGTGGTCAAGACAAAAAGCGTGCAGTGCACCATATGCAATGAATACTGCCCCACAAAAGCGTGCTCCATGGTGCCTTACGGCAAAAAAGGCCTTGAAATACCAAAAATGATAGATAACCTGTGCATAGGCTGCGGCGCATGCGAGCATGTATGCCCGGCCAGGCCGAAAAAGGCTATAACTGTACAGGCAAAAACGATTCACGGGATCGCAAAAAAACCGGACAGGACGAAGCAGAACGTAAAACAAATAAAGGCATTTCCGTTTTAAAAAGGTGAATGATGAAAACCAGGAGGGTTCATGAAAATAGTGATCATAGGTAACGGCGCGGCTGCAATAGCGGCGGCCGAGGGTATCAGAAGAAAAGACCCTTCAATAGCGGTAACCATGATAAGCGACGAGAAGTACACGCATTATTCAAGGCCGCGTGTCATTGAACTTTTGTCAGGCAGGGTGACGCAGGAACAGATAATAATAAAGAAAAAGGAATTTTACGATATAAACGGGATCAATCTTATATACCCGGTTAATGTAAGATCAATCGATGCGGGTGGCAGGGCAGTTATCCTGGAAAACGGGGCAAAAGAAAACTATGACAAGTTAATAATAGCGGCCGGGGCTTATTCCTTCATACCTCCGGTTGAAGGTTCGAAAAATCCCGGGGTTTTTACGCTGCGCACCATAGACGACGCCAACGCCGTCATTAATTATTCAAAAGATAAAAAAACAGCGGCAGTTATCGGCGGAGGGCTTTTGGGCATAGAAGCCGCTGTATCGCTTGTCACGAGGGGATTGCAGACAACGATAGTCGAGTTTTTTGACAGACTGCTCCCGCGGCAACTTGACATGGACGGCGCAGCGATCCTGCGGGCCATGCTCGAGACAAAAGGCCTTAAATTCATGCTTCCTAAACAAGCGCAAACAATTTCAGCCGCGGGAAATGAATTGACCGTGAATTTCAAGGACGGCACAAACCTTACGGCCGGACTCATACTGTTTTCCAGCGGAATCCGGAGTAACCTGAAGATCATAGAAGGAACGGATATCGCGGCGGATAAGGGGATAAAAGTGAATAATTTTATGGAAACAAATATACCCGGCATCTATGCCTGCGGCGACGTAACCGAGTACAACGGCATGGTATATGGCATATGGCCGGCCGCGAAAGAACAGGGCACTGCGGCGGGTTTGAACGCGGCTGGGGAAAAAACAGAATATAAAGGGAGCGTTTTATCCGCAAAGCTCAAAGTCGCGGGCATAGACCTGGGCTCCATGGGAAATATCGAGGCAGACGCTGACACCAGGGTATTTACAAAACACGAAGGCGGGGTTTTCAAGCGGGTATTCATAAAAGATGGGAAACTCAGCGGAGCAATTCTTCTCGGCGATACGGTGGACTATCAGAAATTGCAGGAAGTCATGAAAACAGGCGGGACTGTTTTAAATCCTGAAGGGCTTGTCTAAGTAAATTACTAATTACAAATGACTAATTACTCGACTTTAAAAAATTTATTCTGCAAATGTAAAAACTTTACAAAATAATGGGGAGGGTTATAATCAACTCAACCGAATCTAAAGGGAGGTTTCAAATGAAAACAAAAATATCAGTACTTATCGTTTTGTGTGTCGTTGCAGTATTTGCCGCAATCGGTTGTAAGAAATCGCAACCTTCGGGGCCGGGCGCCACCAGTACTCCAACCATCAATTCTACGCAGACGGCGATAACCGCTTCCACGCAAACTGTAGTAGCGATGGCAACGCAAACCGCAGTAGTGGTGAACGCAACGCAAACCGCAGTAGTGGTGGCCGTAGTTCAGACCGCTGTGGCTGCGGAAACCTTATTTGATTCTTCGGTTATTGTATCAGTTCCCGGCGGCACATTTACGCAGACAGATGATAGTGGAACAGGTGGTTTCAGCCATACAATATCTGCTTTTAAAATGGGAAAATATCAAGTGACGTATAATTTGTGGTATATAGTGTATCATTGGGCTGTTGCCAACGGTTATACTTTTCAAAATGTAGGCGCAGAGGGAATTTACGAAACAGTAGGTAGTGCCGCACCGACCACTGCAAAATATCAGCCGGTAACATATGTGAGCTGGCGGGATGTTATAGTGTGGTGTAATGCATATAGTGAAAAGACCGGGTTGACACCCTGCTATACCTATTTAAGCGCAGTGATAAAGGATTCAACCAATGCGACAGCTTGTGATAACGCGGTTTGTGCATGGACAAATAACGGATACAGATTGCCTTCAGAAGGTGAATACCAGTACGCGACAAGTTATATAAACGGGTCAAGCTGGACGCCGTATAACTATGCCAGCGGCGCGACAGCGGACTATACCAACGCAACGGCAACCGGACTTGTAGCGTGGTATAATGCAAATTGTAGTAGTCCACATGCAGTAGGCGGAAAAACAGCAAATGCGCTGGGTCTTTATGATATGTCGGGCAATGTAGCGGAGTGGTGTTGGGATTGGTATGGAACCTATCCAGGTATATCTACAGACTATAGAGGACCTGCAAGCGGCTCCAGACGCGTGTTGCGGGGCGGTAGCTCCTACGACTACGCGTACTACCTGAAGGTGGGCATCCGCTTCAACGACATCCCGTATAGTTCGTTCTACTACAGCGGCTTCCGCTTTGCGAGGACGTATTAACATTTTGGATTTTTACCTTTTTACATTTTGAAATGTTTTTTTTGTGTGTTCGTTTGTGTGTATATTTTTGCCCTGCGTGGCTGCCGAAGGCAAAGCCCGCAGGGCATTTTTTTTGAGTACAAAATAATATAATGAGGGTTAGGATTACTGCATTTTATCCGTTCAGGCAAATTTGCCAAAGTCGAGTAATTAAATGATATCAGCCAACAAGAACTTGACAGTATACCATATATGGTATATAATCTAAATAGAAGGGTGGAGGATAGATGTTTAAAGCAATTTTTTACACGACAAAAAGCGGTCAAAGTTATGTTGAAGATTTTTTAATGGAACAGGACATAAAAACAAGGGCAAAAATTGCCAGGTCTATTAGTGAATTGGAAACATTAGGTTTTCAATTGCACAGGCCAAAAGCAGCAAAGATAGAAGACGGCATTTATGAAATGAGAGTAGAATTTAGTCCAAATAATTTCAGAATTTTGTACTATTTTTGTATCAAAAATAAGATAGTTTTACTGAGTGCTTTCAAAAAGAAACGTAATGATCTAGATAGAAATGATATAGAAACAGCAAAAGCGCGCAGGAATGATTTTAACAACAGAATTCAAAAAGGAGAGATAATATTATGAAAACTAAAACAATGACCCATGGTAAAAAGGCGGTATATTTTGATAATTGGCTTGAAACTCAGATGAAAAATAAGGAGTTTAACGCAGAGTATAAAGTTGAGGAGTTAAGAAACAAGATTGGAGCGCAGGTTCAGATAGCAAGAAAGAAAAGGCATATTTCTCAAAAGGGATTGGCAAAATTGCTTCACATGAGCCAAGGGGAAGTATCAAGAATTGAAAACGGAGAACAGAATATCACAGTTGACACAATCGGCAAAATTGCCATGGGGCTCAAAGCAAAAACTGATATTTTTATCGCGGTTTAATAATACGCAGGTACAATACCCCGCAGCTTGCTGCGGGGTATTTCATTTCAAAATGATATAACGAGGATTGGGATTGTTGGACTTTATCTGTTCAGGTAAATTTTCCAAAGTCGGGTAATGACTAATAGATATTTAAAGCCGCAGTATCCAATTTCCCTGAAATCCACAACCTGTTTTTCTCCTGAAAAAAAGTCAATATAAAGTGGAAAAAAGATATAACAAAAATCCAAATCACTATGTATTATCAGCATATATGGAAATATTCCGGCATTGTAATGTTTGCAATTATTGAATATTGACAAATTTGCAGCGTCATTATAAAATTGCATTCATTATAAAATTGTTAAAATAAAAGAAAATGCCGGGATTTTTTTGAAATAACAAATCGAATTCAGGAGGGAACGGCATGATCGGAAAAAAAATGGAAGCCGCGATCAACAAACAGATCAACGCGGAGTTTTATTCATCGTTTTTGTATTTGTCAATGGCGGCTGATTTTAAATCACAGAACTTCAAGGGTTTTGCAGGATGGCTTGAAGTACAGGCCCATGAAGAGTACGGCCACGCAATGAGGTTTTATAACCACATAATAGAAAGAGGGGGCAGGGTCAAACTTGAAGCCATAGAAGCGCCGAAAACCGAGTGGAAGAACGCCCTGGCCGCTTTTACGGACGCTTACGAACACGAACAAAAGGTAACAGGACTGATATATAAACTGGTGGAAATTGCCAGGGACGAAAAAGACTATGCCGCGGAATCTATGCTAAAGTGGTTCATAGACGAGCAGGTGGAAGAAGAGGCAAATACCTCGGAAATTCTGGGAATTTTAACGCTTATCGGGGAATCAAAAGGAAGCTTGTACCAGCTCGACCATAAGCTCGGGAAAAGGAAAGCTGATTAAAATAATACAACAGGTTTCAGGCCGGGCCAATACCCGGCCTGAAGTCTTTGTCCGGGGAGCTGCTTTGGAGGCGGCGTTTTGACGGAATAGTCCGTGTATTTAAAAGTGATTTGCGCCGCGTGCGGCAATTGGGGATAAAAAGATGCAAAAAAAAGCAATAAAAGGAAATAAAGCTCCGGATTTTTGCCTGAACAATGAGGATGAAAAAAATGTCTGTCTGAAGGATCTTAAGGGTAAAATTGTTGTGCTGTATTTTTATCCCAAGGATGATACCCCTGGATGCACCATAGAGGCAAAGGAATTTACAAAGGAAAACCCGGATTTTGAGGGGCTTGACGCGGTTATTCTGGGCGTGTCGGCCGATGACTGCGGCAGCCACAAGAGCTTCATCAAAAAACAAAACCTGAAAATCACGCTGTTAAGCGACCCTGATAAAAAAGTCATCAAGGCTTACGGTGTCTGGCAGAAAAAACAGTTCATGGGCCGTGAGTTAATGGGCATAGCGCGCACTACGTTCCTGATAGGGCGCGGCGGGAAGATAGAGTATGTGTGGGAAAAAGTAAGGCCCGAAGGGCACGCAAAAGAAGTAATGGCTAAAATAAACGAGATCAATAAATAACGGAGGAAGCCATGTCGACCAAGAAACTTGCTGAGAATGTTTATTCCGTGGGCGCAAAACATCCCGAGCGGAGGGTTTTTGACGAGTTAGTGCCGCTTCCGGACGGGACAACGTACAATTCATATCTTGTCATTGGAAGCTCTAAAACAGCGCTCATAGATACTGTGGACCCCCTGGTCAGGGAACAGCTGTTTAACAATTTAAAAAGGCTTAAAGTGGAAAAAATCGACTATGTGATATCCAACCATGCCGAGCAGGACCATACGGGTTCCATACCATATATACTGCACGCGTATCCGGGTGCAAAGGTTGTCACAAATGAAAAGTGCGCCAATATGCTTAATGATTTTTCCCTTGTATCCTCCGATAAGCTTATGATAATCAAGGACAACGACACGCTTGACCTCGGGGGTAAAACGCTTGAATTTTCCATGACCCCATGGGTACACTGGCCTGAAACCATGGTTACGTACCTTAAGGAAGACGGCATACTTTTTTCCTGCGATTTTTTTGGTTCACATTTCTCTCCCGCCGACATCCTGGCAGGCGAACATTTTTACATGCCCGCAAAGAGGTATTTTGCCGAGATCATGTCCCCTTTCAGGAATAACGTGCGTACTAATATCCAAAAAATCGAAAAGTTCGGCATAAAGATCATAGCCCCTTCGCACGGTTATATTCATTTAAACCCGCAGGGCATCATCAACGCGTATAAAGAATGGTCAACTGATGACGTAAAAAACGAGGTTACCCTCGCGTATGTTTCCATGCACGACAGCACGAAGAAAATGGCCGAGTATCTAAGGGACGCGCTTGAAGAAAAAGGAATAACAGTAAATTATTTTGATATACCTGTTTCCGACCTGGGCGAAATAGCCATGGCTCTCATAGATTCGGCGACAGTCATCATAGGGGGGGCCACCGTGCTTGCAGGGCTGCATCCCGTTGCCGCGAACCTGGTGTATATAGCGAATGCGTTAAGGCCAAAGACAAAATTTGTCACCTTCATCACTTCTTTCAGCTGGGGCGAGCGCGCAAGCGAAGTCATAAAGGCGGGCCTGTCTAACTTTAAAGCAGAGGTTCTTGCGCCGGTAATATCAAAAGGGTCGCCTAAGGAAGCCGAGTTTAAGGAACTTGACAGGCTGGCCAACGATATAGCGGCAAAACACAGGGAAATAGGAGTTTTGAAATAATATGAGACTGTCGGAAAAGACCTTTATGATAGGTCGCTGCCGGGGCAAACAATTTTTTCATATGGATTGTGCGCCTGTATTATATAGGGTTTTAGTAGCGCACAGGCCATATGAAAAAATTGTTTGCCCCGGCAGCGAGTAAGAATTTCATGGTTTTATAGGGTTTTCCGACAGTATCAATATAATATTTTAAAATGGGGGTTTTTTGCGTGGCAAAAAAACTTGAGATTTACAAATGCGACAAGTGCGGTAATGTTGTGGAGGTTTTTGTCGGAGGAGACGGCGAACTGGTGTGCTGCGGGGAACCAATGAAGCTGCTTGATGAAAAAAGCGGGGAAGGCGCGGGGGAAAAACACCTGCCTGTGATCGTGCCGCAGGGAGGCGGGATCCTGGTAAAAGTCGGGTCAATCGCCCATCCCATGGACCCGGACCACTGGATACAGTTCATAGAAGTCGTAAGAAAAGACGGCAAAACGGGGAGGCAGGACTTAAATCCCGGAGAAAAACCCGAAGCATATTTCAGCATCAAGCCCGGGGAAGTATTGCAGGTCAGGTCGTTGTGCAATAAACACGGGTTGTGGTCCAAATAAATCACAAATTAAAAAAACTTCAGGAGGAATAAAAATGGCATCATTAAAAGGCACCCGTACTGAGAAAAACCTGCTCGCGTCATTTGCGGGCGAGTCGCAGGCAAGGAACCGCTACACATACTTTGCTTCGGCCGCAAAAAAAGAGGGATATGAGCAGGTCTCGGCATTATTTTTGGAAACCGCCGAGAATGAAATGGAACACGCAAAAAGGTTCTTTAAGTTTTTGGAAGGCGGCACAGTGGAGTTCACAGCTTCTTTCCCGGCCGGGACCATAGGGAGCACGCTGGAAAACCTGAAGGCTGCGGCTGCCGGGGAACATGAAGAAAACACCAAACTGTATCCTGAAGCGGGCAGCATTGCTGAAAAAGAGGGATTTATGGACGTGGCCTCGGCATTCAGGAATATAACCAAAGTGGAAGTTGAACACGAAAAAAGATATCTAAAGCTCGCCGGTAATATTGAAAACAACCGGGTATTCTCCAAGGAAACAAAAGTAAGGTGGGTATGCAGGAACTGCGGATATGTGCATGAAGGCACGGATGCCCTTGAAAAATGCCCTACCTGCCTGCACCCCAAGGCGTACTTTGAAATCAAGGCTGAAAATTACTAACCGCGGGATTAAAGTTTAACCCGTGTAAAAGGTGGATTATGGCAAAAAGAGGCTTAAAGCAAAAAAGCAGGGTAAAAAAAGAAACCGTACCGGCCAATGAACTTATCATAGTATTGGCCGGGGAAGCGGGCCAGGGTATACAGTCCATAGAATCCATACTGGTCAAGGCGATAAAAAATGACGGTTTTAATGTTTTTGCCACAAAAGAGTATATGTCCCGCGTCAGGGGAGGGGTCAACTCGACGGAAATAAGGATCTCTTCCGCCCGGGTCAGGTCGCATACGGACAGGATAGACTTATTGATACCCTTAAATGACGAATCCATAGTGCATCTTACCAAAAGGATCGGCCCGGCGACCGTCATAATCGGCGACAGTACGCAGGTGCATGATAATAAATTAATGAACATACCTTTTCAGCGCATAGCATCCGAGTTTGGCAATCCTATTTATTCAAATTCAGTGGCGATCGGGACCATATGCGGGATACTTGCCGTATCAGAGGAAAAGCTGTATGCGGATATCAGGGCGAAATTTATTTCAAAAGGGGAAGAAGTAGCATCAAAAAATATTGACGCCGCGAAAAGCGGGTACGCAATAGGAAGGGAACTTTATAAAAATAAGATAATAAAATTCGGCATCACAAAGGACCCTTCAATAAAAGACGAGATACTTTTAAACGGTTCCGAAGCGGTGGCGCTCGGTGCTTTGGCAGGCGGCTGCGACAGTGTGTTTGCCTATCCCATGACGCCGGGTACGGGTGTATTTACCGCGCTGGCCGGGTATTCGGATAAAATGGGACTTGTTGTGGAACAGGTGGAGGACGAGATAGGCGTCATGAACATGGCGCTCGGAGCCTGGTACGCGGGAGGCAGGGCATTGGTTTCAACTTCGGGCGGCGGGTTCGCGCTCATGACAGAAGGCTTATCGCTTGCGGGCGCGATTGAGTCGCCCATAGTGGTGCACCTGGCGCAAAGGCCGGGGCCGGCGACGGGACTGCCAACAAGGACAGAACAGGGTGATCTAAACCTGGCTTTATACGCGGGACACGGTTTTTTCCCGAGGATAATATTGTCCCCGGGCGACGTCAAAGAAGCGTTTTTTCTTACGCAGAAGGCTTTTAACCTGGCGGATAAGTATCAGGTGCCTGTATTTATCATGACGGACCAGTATTTTACGGATTCATATTACAATTTGCCGCAGATCAAAACAGACGGGCTGGCGGCGGAAAAATATATCATTGAAACAAATGAAACCTATAAAAGATATGCCCTGACCAAAGACGGCATATCGCCAAGAGGCGTGCCTGGGTTCGGGACCGGGACAGTCTGTGTTGATTCCGATGAACATGACGAAGAAGGCAGGATAACGGAAGATTTGGACGGGGTAAGGCTGGCAATGGCGGACAAGAGGATGAAAAAATTTAATCTGGTTAAAAAAGATGTTATAAAGCCGGTATTGACCGGTCCCGGGAAATACAAAACACTTATTGTGAGCTGGGGCTCCAATTATAACACTGTCATTGAAGCGATGAAAATATCAGGTAAAAAAGACATTGCGTTCCTGCACTTCCCGCAGGTTTATCCTTTGCCGAAAGAAACAGCAGCTTACCTGAAAAAAGCAAAGAAATTGATCCTCATAGAAAATAACCAGACAGGCCAGTTCGGGGATCTGATAAAACTGGAAACAGGGATAGATATAAAAAATAGGGTGCTGAAGTATAATGGAATGCCATTTTCTGTGGAAGAGATAACCAAGGCGATAAGTTAGTAAACAACTTAAATTGCACACTATATGATGGAGGATTTATGGACAATATTTTTGACCGTAAAGGCGAAACAGCCTGGTGCCCGGGCTGCGGTAATTTCGGCATACGCAATATAGTGCTGAATGCTTTGGCGGAACTTAATCTTAAGCGCGAGGAAGTGGTATATTTATCAGGCATAGGCCAGGCAGCCAAGGCCCCTCAATATTATAATGTAAGTTATTTTAACGGCCTGCATGGCAGGTCTTTGCCGCCGGCAGCTGGGATCAAAGCTGCAAATCCGAACCTGAACGTGATCATAGAAAGCGGTGACGGCGACATGTACGGCGAGGGCGGAAATCATTTCATCCACGCCATCCGCAGGAATCCCAATATAACTGTAATAGTCCACAATAACATGGTTTACGGCCTGACAAAAGGGCAGGCGTCCCCCACTTCGCGTATCGGGTTTAAAACCCCGATTCAGGTGAACGGCGTATCAGAAACACCCATCAACCCGCTTGCTCTGGCCATATCATTGGATGCGTCTTTTGTTGCGCGCGGCACTGTCGGAGAGCCTGAAAAGACAAAGGAAATCATAAAAAAGGCGATAAACCATAAAGGCTTTGCGCTTGTAGATATTTTCCAGGCATGTGTTTCCTTCAACAAGGTAAACACCCATAAATGGTTCAAGGAACATACGTATTTTCTCGAAGATAATTACGACCCCAAGGATAAAAATACCGCTTTTAAACGCGCGCTTGAGGAAGACCGCATGCCGCTCGGCATATTTTACATAAATGAAAATAAAACCGTATTTGAGGATAATCTGGCGGCGCACAGGGCGGGCAAAGAGCCTTTATACAAAAGAACCAGGGACATGGCGAAGATAAATGAACTGCTTGAGGCAAAAAAGTAGGGCGTTTAAATCCGGTAATATAATATTTTTAAAGGAGGAAAAATGGCAAGGATAAAGGTTGGAGAAAAGTTCGGGAACTTTATGCTGAAAAATCAGCAGGACCTGGGAATTAACACCGAGGGGTTTGAAGACAAAAAGATACTGCTTTCTTTCCACCCCATGGCCTGGACATCCGTCTGCGCCAAACAGATGCAGTCGCTTGAGGATTATTACGAGGTTTTTGAAGAGTTAAACACGGTACCACTGGGGATATCGATCGATACGGCGCCTTCAAAAAAAGCGTGGGCCGAAAGTCTTGGCATAGAAGAACTCGACCTGCTCGCTGACTTTTGGCCGCACGGCGCTATCGCGTCGAAACTCGGGATATTTATTGAAAAATTCGGGTTTTCAGAGCGGGCAAATATAATACTTGACGAACAGAGAAAGGCGATATTTGTAAAAGTTTACCCCATGAAGGAACTGCCTGATGTAAAAGAACTTGTGGCGTTCCTGAAAAAAGGGTGAGAAAATTATAAATTTAAGGTACAAAATACCAAAAGGAGAAATATCATGAAAAAAATTGCAGCACTGCTTGTGTTCCTGTTCCTGGTTTCAGTTTCGCTTACTGCCACGCCACCGAGCGACATTATTATTACTTTTGACCTGGCAAATAAGACGGTTACGGCAAATATTATGCACGAGGTAAAAGATGTTTTGGATCACTACATAAACCAGATAATAGTAAAGTTAAACGGCAAAAAAATAATAACCCAGATGGCTTCCACGCAGACAAGCAACGAGGCCCAGACCGTGATTTACGTAATACCCGGTTTAAAGATTGGCGATGTGGTGTCAATTGACGCCGACTGCATAAAATACGGGGACCTTACAAAAGAAGCAACGGTAAAAGAAACAACGCCTGCAAAACCCGCGGCAAAAAACAGCAAAAAGGCGAAGTAGCATGGATGTAAAAGAAGCCATAGAAAAAAGAAGGGCCTACAGGTCCTTTGAGCCAATTGAAATAACCGATGAAATGTTAAAAGAGCTCGGTACGGCGGCGCAGCTCACTGCGTCATGTTTTAACAACCAGCCTTGGAGGTTTGTGTTCGTGCGCTCCAAAGAGCAGCTTTTAAAAATGCGCGAGGTTTTCAGTAAGGGGAACTCATGGGCTTATGAGGACTCACTCATAATAGCGGTTTTCGGTAAAAAGGAAAAGGACTGCAACATACAAGAAAGGGAATACTACCTTTTTGATATCGGCATGGCTGCGTCAGCCATGATCCTGCGCGCCACGGAGATGGGGCTCGTGGCCCACCCGATCGCGGGATATTCCCCGGAGAAAGCCAAGGAAATACTCGGCATACCGGCGGATAACATGCTTATCACTTTGATAAATGTAGGCAAAAAATCGGATAAGATAAATCCGGTCTTAAACGAAAAACAGGCGGAGCAGGAAAAGGAACGGCCGCCCCGCAGGAAACTGGGAGAGATATATTCCATAGACACTTTTAGCGCAGAACTGGATAAATAGAAACGGTCGATAAAACGGAGGGGATGGAAATGAGGAAATTTTTATTGATCGCGGTTGTATTTTTTTCCGTTACAGCCGCGCGCGCGGAGCAGTTTGAGAGCCCCATGCTGAACATGACAGTGCCGTCGGGCCTGGATGACGGCCAGGCGTATTTGACGCTTGACGGCAGGTTTTCACAGTCACTCAACGGCTACCCAAAGGGGGATTTGTTCGCTCTTTTGGATAATGGCGTAAATTTTGGGATTAATTTCAGGTATATGGCGGAATTTGGGATAGAGGCAAAAGCGGGATACATAACAAATAACAGGGAACAATTCGCGGGATTAAGTTATGCGTTTTACGCCCAGAAATTTTTCTTTAATTCGCAGCTCGACGTGCAGTTTTTTTCCTATAAGAACCAAACGCAGCCGGAATATGCCCAGAATTTGTTCTATCTTCTGTCGCTTCAGTCAGTTCCATTTTATGAGGACAGGATAACAGCCTCGGTGGATCTGGGCTATGACGGTTATAACAGCCACATAGGGCTGGGTTTGGGATTAAGTTATGAAATAATAAACCATTTTAGGCTGCTCGCCGAGTATTATCCGCTTTTAAAAGACTCAGGCACAAGCCCGGATATGGGAAATACGGGATGTTACAGTTTCGGCGTAAAATTTGATACTTTCGGGCATCAGTTTATATTAAAGGCCGGCAATTCCGTTGATGTGGGTACACGCAGGATGTTGCTGGGGGTTAAAACCCAGGATGCATACATAGGATTGACGGTAATGAGGCTTATTGCATTTTAAACTGTTCTATAAAGAATTTCATGGTTTTATAAGGTTTTTCGCCCGCACCCAAATAATTTAACAGAGGAAATGATGAAATCCAAAAAAAAGACCAGCATTGACCAGCTTTCCATTGACACGCTGCGTTTATTATCTGTTGACATGGTGGAAAAGGCGAAATCAGGCCATCCGGGGATGCCGCTTGGCGCCGCGCCTTTTGTCTATACGCTCTGGGGCAAGTTCCTAAAGCATAACCCGCAAAGTCCCAGATGGTATAACCGTGACAGGTTCATATTGTCCGCGGGCCATGGCTGCGCACTTTTATACTCGCTGCTTTTCTTGTCGGGTTCGGGGCTCACTATGGATGACTTGAAAGCATTCAGGCAGTGGGGTTCTAAAACCCCCGGACATCCTGAATACGGAGTGACCGCGGGAATTGACGCGACAACAGGGCCCTTAGGGCAGGGATTTGCCATGGGAGTGGGCATGGCTATAGCCGAGCGCGCCATGGCAGGCTGTTTTAATAAACCCGGATATAACATAATAGACCATTATACATACGTCGTTGTGTCAGACGGGGACCTTATGGAAGGCATAGCATCCGAGGCCGCGTCTCTCGCCGGAACGCTCAAACTTGGAAAACTCATATATCTGTACGATGACAATGATATTTCCATAGAGGGAAAGTCATCCCTGGCATTCACAGAAAATGTTAAAGAAAGGTTTGATTCCTATGGCTGGAACACACAGGTGATAAAGGACGGCAATAATACTTCAGCTGTGGAAGAGGCAATAACAAAAGCAAGGGAACATAGGCACAGGCCGTCCCTGATAATAATAAGGACGAACATAGGGTATGGATCGCCAAAACAGGGGGACCCTTCGGTGCACGGGGAGCCCTTGGGCTGGGATGCCGCAAGGAAGACAAAGGAGTTTTTTGGATTTGACCCTGATAAGAGTTTTTATGTGCCCCAGGAAGTAACGAATAATTTTGAAAAAATGAAGAAAAAGTGGGCAACTGAAGAGGCTGCATGGAACAAGTTTTTTGAATCATATAAAAAAGCTTATCCAAAGGAAGCCAAACTCCTTGAAAAATACATAGTCGGCCATATTAACAGGAATTTAAAGGAAAACCTTCTTCCTTTTAAGATCGAAGACGGCCCCATGGCCACGAGGACCGCGTCGGGCAAGGTCATGAACCAGATAGAATTATACATGACGGAATTCATCGGCGGTTCAGCCGACCTGGCTCCTTCCACAAAGACCATGCTGAACGGCCACGGAAGTTTCGGCATAGCGGGCATGTGCGAGCGCAACCTGCATTTTGGAGTGCGTGAGCACGCAATGGGGGCCATAGTAAACGGCATGGCGCTTCATAAAGGCCTGATCCCTTACTCGGCCACATTTTTATCTTTTTCGGATTACATGCGGCCGGCGCTCAGGCTGGCCGCCATAATGCAGACGCATTCAATATTCATATTCACACATGACTCCATAGGATTAGGCGAGGACGGGCCCACACACCAGCCCGTGGAGCATTTATCATCGCTCAGGCTGATCCCAGATCTGACTATAATCAGGCCCGCTGACGCAAATGAAACTGTGGGAGCATGGTACTACGCGATAGTCACAAAAAAACCGATCGTACTTGTTTTCACCAGGCAGGACCTTCCGATAATTGACGAGAAAAAATATAACGTGATAGAGAATACTCAAAAGGGCGGTTATACGCTCAATGACTGCACGGGTAAGCCCGAGATACTTCTTATTGCCACGGGCTCGGAAGTACAGCTTGCCATGGGGGTCCATGAAAAATTATTGGCAAGGGGAATAAAGGCAAGGGTGGTTTCCATGCCTTCGTATGAAATATTTATGGCCCAGCCCGCGCAGTACAGGGAATCCATAATACCTGCAAACGTTAAAAAGAGGCTTATCATAGAAGCAGGTTCCACCCCGTTCTGGAGGGGATTGGCCGGTGATTCAGGCGATGTAGTCGGCGTCGACACGTTCGGCGCGTCTGCGCCGGGGAAGATCGTAATGGAAAAATACGGGTTTACCGTTGATAATGTACTGGCAAAAGCAATGGTAGTGCTGGGCAGGTAGGGTTTAATGCAAATCATATCAGGAGGGTTATAAAATGCAGATCGGAATAATCGGACTGGGCCGCATGGGCGCCAACATGGCCCGCAGGCTCATCAATGACAAACATGAAGTTTTTGTTCATAACCGTTCAATTGACAAAATCAAAGAACTTGAAAAAGAAGGCGCCAAAGCAGCGCTTACATTAAATGACCTGATAAAATCCATGAAAGTCCCTCGTCTTATATGGCTCATGCTGCCTGCGGGAGAAGTTACTCAAAATCAAATCAGCGCGCTTGCCCCCCTGCTTGAAAAAGGCGATATTTTAATAGAAGGCGGGAACAGCAATTATAAAGACGACATAAAGCGTTTCGATGAACTAAAAACAAAAGGAATATCCTATCTGGACGCGGGCATATCAGGAGGCATATGGGGGCTTAAGAACGGGTACGCAACCATGGTGGGCGGGGACGAAGCAGTATTTAAATACGCTGAACCCGTATTTAAATCCCTGGCACCCGCGGGCGGCTATATGTACTGCGGCAGATCAGGCGCCGGACATTTTGTAAAAATGACCCATAACGCGATAGAATACGGGCTGATGGAAGCTTATGGCGAAGGTTTTGAAATTTTAAAAGCCTCACAGTACGGCGCATCTTTGGATTTAAGCCAAGTGGCTGAAATGTGGAACGCGGGCTCCGTGGTAAAGTCCTGGCTCCTGGAGCTTCTTATAGATGTTTTTAAAAACCCGCAGGAACTTGAAAGGATACAGGGATATGTCGAGGATTCTGGCGAGGCGCGCTGGGCCGTAAAAGAAGCACTGGACACAGGCGTGGCTGCGGATGTTATCACCGCTTCGCTTTATAAAAGATTTAATTCCAGGCAAAAAGACGCATACTCAAATAAAATCATAGCGGCTTTAAGGAACAGTTTCGGCGGGCACGCCATGGCAAGGGAAGGCGAAAATGTAAAAACGTACTCGGCGGGGTCGGGGCACATCAGGCACGCCAAGTTTGACAGGGAAAAATAAAAAATGGAATTCAAACCATCTATTGACCTGAAACTTACCGGCGTCTGCGAACTGGCCAAGGCGGGTCCCGCAGGCGTGGTTATATTCGGCGCATCCGGGGATCTTGCGGGAAAAAGGCTCATACCTTCATTTTTTAACCTTGTCAGGCACGGGAGCATACCCGATAATTTCTTTATCCTCGGGGTCGGCCGCACGGACATGGATGAGGCTTCTTTCAGGCTGAAAATAAGGCAGGCGCTTGTGAATTCCGGGGAAAAAACAGGGAGTTTGACCGATAATTTCTGTTCCAAATGTTTTTACATGACCGGCGATTATGACGACCCGGATGAATACGTAGGTATAAGGAAAAGACTTGATGAACTTGAAAAAAAATATTCCACCCGCGGCAACAGGGTGTTTATCCTGGCCATACCGCCGTCCCTGTATAAAACAGTTGCCACACATCTGGGGAAAAGTCTGCTTATGGAAAAAGGCAGGACCCGGGAGCCATTTCACAGGCTCATGGTGGAAAAGCCTTTTGGCAGGGATATTGACAGCGCAGTGGAATTAAACAGGGAAATATTGAAGTATATAGACGACACCCAGTTATACAGGGTCGATCATTATCTCGGAAAAAATACGGTACAGAACATACTTGTTTTCAGGTTCGCAAACGCCTTGTTTGAACCAATATGGAACAGCCGATATATAGACCACGTGCAGATCACAGTGGCTGAAGAGGCCGGGATCGAAGGCAGGGCCGGATACTTTGAACAGGCCGGCATGATACGCGACATGCTGCAGAACCATATATTACAGCTTGTTTCCCTGGTTGCCATGGAAAGGCCGGTTTCTCTTGATTCCGAGGAGATCAGGGATAAAAAAGCGGATGTTATCGGCTCTATAAGGCCGTTTGACCTTAATAAAATAAATGAGCAGGTCATACGCGGACAATACACGGAAGGGTTTGCAGGCGCGCTGAAAGCCGGGGCTTATGCCGCGGAACTGGGCGTGGCGGATAAGTCCTGCACCGAGACATTTTTCGCGGCCAAGCTTTTTATAGACAATAAAAAATGGAAAGGCGCGCCTTTTTACATACGGTCGGGGAAACGCATGAAAGAAAAGGCTTCAAGGATAACGGTTGTTTTTAAGCCGGTTAAAGACAATATTTTCCGGGACATAGGCATGGAGCACCGGCCCAATACCCTGACCTTTTCCATACAGCCGCAGCAGGGGGTTTCAATCAAATTCATGGTAAAAGTCCCGGGTTCTAAAATGTGTTTATCGCCGCTTGACATGGATTTTAATTACAAGGATAAGTTCGGCTCCGACATAGCTGACGATTACGGGACCATCATCCTGGACTGCCTGCTAGGGGACCAGACGCTTTTCTGGAGGAAGGACGGGATTGAAGCGTCGTGGAAACTTTTAACCCCTATACTGAAAAAATGGGAAACATGCCCGCTCAATGAAAAAAGCAGGCAGATGCATTTTTACGCAGCCGGCACAGACGGCCCGAAAGAAGCCGATGAGTTCATAAAGCGCGACGGAAGAGAGTGGATTTAGAACACCTGCCAAATCAATCCCGCGTAAATAACCTTTGACACAAAAGCATACACAGTGTATAATTTTGTCAGGAAAATTATACACTGGAGGGCAACAGATATCATGAAACCAATAGAGGTCCTGCAAAACACATTCGGCTACCGGGAATTCAGGCCGGGCCAGGAGCAGATCATCAATGCCGTACTTGGCGGGCGCGACTGCCTCGGTATCATGCCGACCGGCGCCGGAAAGTCGCTTACATTTCAGATACCGGCCAGGTTATTACCCGGCACGGTGCTTGTTATTTCCCCTTTGATCTCACTTATGAAAGATCAGGTTGATTCTTTGCATGCGCTTGGATTTAAGGCTGTTGTCATCAACTCCACGATCACCCCTGTTGAACGCGAAAAACGGCTTGAAAATTTCCGGCTGGGGAAATACGAGCTTGTTTATCTGGCGCCCGAGGCCCTCGAAGGCTCGCTGAGCAACTTCATAAAATCCTGTTCCGTCAGTATAGTTGTCGTGGACGAAGCGCATTGCATCAGCCAGTGGGGGCATGATTTCAGGCCCGCTTACAGGAAACTGCAGGGGTTAAAATCACACCTCGGCAATATCCCCGTGCTTGCCCTGACCGCGACAGCCACAAAGCAGGTCATGGATGATATCATAAATCAGCTCGGGATGGCCTCGCCTGAGATTTACAGGGGTTCGTTTTACAGGTCAAACCTTCTGCTTACGTTCCAGAAAAAAGGCGAAGGCGTTAATATGAGGGAAACCATACTTAAATTCATCCGCCAGAACAAATCGCAAAGCGGCATCATTTATTGTTGGAGCCGCCGTAATGTGGAGGGTATGGTCGCGTTTTTAAGATCAAAGAAAATATCAGCTTTGGCGTATCATGCCGGGTTGACCAAAGATGAGAGGACAAACAATCAGGAAGCTTTCATCAGGGGTAATGTGGATGTGGTCGTGGCAACCATCGCCTTTGGCATGGGAATTAACAAGCCGGACGTGCGGTTTGTGATCCACTGCGATATGCCGCGTACCATAGAAAGTTATTACCAGGAAATAGGCAGGGCCGGCCGCGACGGGCTGGACAGCAGGTGCATACTGTTTTACTCCTGGGCCGATGTCATGAACTACGAGAGGTTTTTGAGCGACCACCAGAATCCGGAGCTTGCGCGGGCCATGCAGCAAAAAACAGTCCAGCTTTTCAGGCTGGCTGAAAGCAAAACATGCAGGCACAGGTCTGTGATATGGTATTTTGGCGATCACATAGAAAACTGCGGCGGGCCGTGCGACATCTGCGGTGAGCATAAACTCAAGGATATAATCACAGTTCAAACGCACGCGGAGGAAAAAATCCGCGTAATAGTGGATACATCTGCAATAAAGGTTTACGGCAGATCAGACGACAACCTGCTTGCAATCCTGAAGCAAAAACGCAGGCAGCTCGCGGACGAGCAGGACGTGCCCGCGTATTTGGTATTTACCGACGCTGTACTGCTCCAACTGGCGGCAAAGCGGCCGCGCACCAGGGAGGAAATGCTGGACATACAGGGCATAGGTGAGATGAAGTTAAAACGTTATGGTGAAATATTTTTGGGTATTATCAGGGATTTTTCAGGAGAGTCCGCTGCCACGGATATTATACCTGCTGCAAAGGAAGGGCAGGATGGATTTTCCGCTTTTATGAAAAGAGTGGAAGAATTCGAGGGCCGTGATATAATCACCAAGACCGGGAAAAGTTTCAGGTACAGGGTAAATGAAAACAACCTTACAATCCCGGGCAGCAAGTGGGATATTAATTTGGAGGACCTAAAGCAGGCGCACGGTATGTGGCCCGTGGAAAAACCGAGTGAATTCGAAAAAGCGGGCTTGAAAAGCAGCGGGAGTTATCTTTGGGCTGTGCTTAACACAGTAAACGAAGTACTTCAGTCTCAATAATCTCAATTAGCTGCCTGTATTTGTAGGGGCAGCATATCATGCTGCCCGCCCCTTGTGGACTTTTCCGGCAGTATCGATATATGAGACTAATGCATATGAAAAGGATAAGCAATGAAAAACGAAACATTAAAAGAAATTAGACAGGTTTACAAAGACAAATACGAAGACATACAACGCGCTTTGAAAAGCTACCGCGCTAAGTGGGAGACGGGTTCGGAAGAAGACGTGCTGGCCGAACTGCTGTTCTGCATATTAACGCCGCAGTCAAAAGCCAAAGGCTGCTGGTCGTGTATGGTATCCATAATAGACAAGGGCCTGCTTTTAACCGGCAATGAAAAGCAGATACTTGCCGAACTCAAATACCCGCGTTTTAAATACAAAAAGGCAAAATATTTTGTGGAAGCGCGCGACAAGTTCGTGAAAAACGGCAGGGCAAACATAAAGGCTTTCATGAGGACGTTCAAGGATGTGTATGAGATGAGGGACTGGTTCCATAAGAACATCAAAGGCTATGGCTTAAAAGAAACGGGCCACTTCATGCGCAACGTGGGTTTCGGTAGTGACATAGCCATACTGGACCGCCACATACTCCGTAATCTGGCGAAGATAGGCGTGATAAAAAGCGTCCCAAAGTCCATAACACCAAAGCTATATTATAAGATAGAGCAGGATATGAAAAAATTCGCCAAAAAATCGAAAATCCCTATGGCAGCGCTGGACCTGATACTCTGGGCCAAAGAAACCGGGGAAGTTTTTAAATAATTTGGGGCGTTGTTGGATTAAATATTCAACTCCAGTTTCTTGGATCAATAAATTAAAAGAATTTTCAGAAAAATTCAAAATATTGACAAACCGTCATACTTAATATACTATATAATAAGTTGGAATAAATGATATCGTCATAAGAAATATGCGCGTGATTTACAGTAAAGGCAGAGGAGTTAAAAATGAAGGTATCCACAAGAGGCAGGTACGCGTTAAGGGCCATGATGTACCTTGCCGCAAACAATGACAGGAAGGACATGGTCATCCTGAAAGAAATTTCCGATGACCAGGATATTTCCATAAAATATCTTGAGTCGATAATGAGGATGCTGGTTTCATACGGGCTGGTCAGCAGTTACAAGGGAAAAGGCGGAGGCATGGCACTGGCGAAAAAGCCGTCGGAAATACTGTTCAGCGATATCCTGGAGGCCGCGGAGGGCCCGCTTACCCTGGTTGACTGCGTTGATAATCCCGACTCGTGCGACAGGAGCGGCAAATGCAGGGCGAAAAAATTGTGGGACGATTACTCAAAAATAATCCATGATATCTTCAGCAAGGCGACCCTTGAAGACCTTGTAAAAAAATACTGCGGCGGAAAAAACCCCTAAAATTTAAGAGGTGTGAAATGGCAAAAATACTTTTTGTTGAGGACGACAAGGATATAATTGCGGCTTACAGCGTGCTGTTTGAAAACAAGGGGCATACCGTGATATCCAGGCATAATTCCGCGGACGGATATGAGGCGGTTTTAAGCGAAAAACCCGACCTGATAATAATAGATGTCATGCTGGAAAAGGAAAACTCGGGTTTTGACCTGGCAAGAAAGATCAAAAGGAACCCGGAAACAAAACACATACCCGCTGTGATGCTCACCTCGGTGGGGGAGAAAACAGGCCTGGATTTCAAACAGGACGCCGGGCAGGCGGACTGGCTGCCTGTGGACGCTTTTTTTGACAAGACAGACCAGCCTGCGCATATCATAATGGCCATATCGGCATTGCTTGAAAAAAAAGGCGGAAAAGGAAAATAGGATGAAAAAAATATTTGTAGGCGCGACAAGGCAGAACAGGGGAAAAACCACGCTTTCCCTCGGCCTGATCAACGCTTTCATAAAACGCAACATGAAAGTCGGGTTCATAAAACCGGTGGGACAGCGCTATATAGACGTAAAAGGCGATATGATAGATGAGGACGCGGTGCTTGTGGAAAATATTTTCGGGTGCGACTGCCCGATAAAACACACCAGCCCGATCGCCATAAACCAGGGTTTTACGACAAATTACATAGAAGGGAAGATTGAAGGCGGACAGCAGTTCGTGGACCAGATAATGCAGTCGTTCGAGATCGTATCAAAAGGAAAAGACGTGGTCGTGATCGAAGGCACGGGCCACAGCGGCGTAGGATCTGTTTTTGACCTTTCAAACGCGGACGTTGCAAAACTTCTCGATACAAAAGCCCTGTTGGTTTCAGCCGGCGGCGTGGGCGGGCCAATAGACGAAATAATGCTTAACAAGACTTTTTTTGACGTGCAGGGAGTTGCAACCATAGGAGCGGTAGTGAACAAGATTGAAATGGAAAAGTTCGACAGGATAAATAATACGGTCAGGAAGGGTTTAAAAAGAAAGGGGATCGAAACCCTGGGAGTTATACCTTACGTGCCTATGCTTTCATATCTGACCATGGAACTTATAATAGACAGCATCGAAGGCGAGTTGCTCGCGGGCAAAGACAAGCTGGACCTGCTGGTTAAAAGCATCGTAGTAGGGGCCATGCCGGCGCACGAGGCCTTGAATTATTTCGGCGAAAGGGTGCTTATCATAACGCCGGGCTCCAGGGACGACATCATACTGGCGCTCATGAGTTCATACACTTTAGGCGAGCAAAAAGGCGAGATCGCGGGCATGATATTGACCGGAGGGACCCCGCCGCACCCCTCGATAATGAAATTAATTGAAAAAACCCAGATACCCACGTATCTTGTCAAACAGGACACGTATTCGGCAGCCTCCCAGATACATGATCTGATGGTAAAGATCCGGCCCAAAGACACGAAAAAGATAGAAAAAATCGTGGATATAGTTTCTTCCTATGTTGATGTTGACAGGATGCTGGATTTAATTTAAACCGGTGCTGTTATAAAGCGGACACAAAGGAAAATGAAACATTATTTTGATGGAGTTACGGCAGTACAAATCCACAAATAACCCCGCAGCTTTGTTCAACAACATAGTAAATGGTCGCCTCGCCTTGACAAGTGTGTTTATCCTGCTGAGAAAAAGGTTTATTGACATTGCGGTTTTTAGGATTATAATAAATAGAGATTGTAAGCAATCGAAGGAGGATTCAGATGGAACAGGTGTTAATCAAGGAAAAAAAGTATCAAGGTCAATATGTGGCGGTAAAGAACATGGAAGACACCAAGGTTATCGCTTCGGGTAGAACCCTTAAAATAACTTTTCAAAAGGCTGTTAAAAAAGGTCTTGAAAACCCCTTGCTTATATATGTCCCTGAAAAGGACACGGTTCATATTTACTGATGTGGCGGCTACAAAGGCCGTTTAGAACGCTCTCCCCGGGACAAATTGCCAGACCATGCCTTGAAATCGAATTAATAAACCCTCATACGGACAGATTTGTTTCTGTGCTTGCGCTCATAGACACCGGAGCGGATGAGTGCGCCATGCCCGCGGAATTGGCGGGTATGCTCGGACATGATCTCACAAAAGGAAAGCGCAAGCAAATCAGGACTGGAAGCGGCATAGCGGAATCATATTCCCACACCGTTGATATAAAAATAGAGGGGTTAACTATTTCAAATGTGCTTATAGATTTTATGCCGAATCTGCATGTTTCGCTCCTGGGAGTAAAAAGTTTTCTTGGAAGTTTTATTTTGACGGTAAATTATCCAAAAAAAATATTTATTTTGCATAAAAAGCAAGTTTAAAGGCTGCTTAAAAGCCAGTTGCAAATATCGGCCCATTACGGTCGGCCGCTGCAATTGCTTTGGATGACATAGCCGATTGTTGTTCTTGTATTATATTAAGGTAGGCCATAAAGAAAACTGCCATGCAGCGGACACGGGAAAAAACACGGCATTATTTCGGGGGGTTTCAGGCAGTATCAAGCGCTGCATAACCCGCAGCCCATTCAAAAAAACTTTGTCAATTCAATCCTTGTTTATTACGCCGTTCATTATACCCCTTATTAAGCCAATTGCCATAAATTGAGGCCTGATAGGCATTTTCCGGGTTTAAACAGAACAGGGTTTCATTTTAGCAAAAAATATATTTGACAAACGCTGCTTTTCTGGTATAATACTACTAAAACCATGGTATTAGTGGGATTCAAGGATTGAAACAAAATCAGGAGGTATTTTATGAGTACTTCAGCCGTGAGCAAAGTAGCCCCTTCACAGATCAACGAAATCCTGGAACAGGCAAAGAAAAAGGCTTTTGAAGAAACTGCAAATGAACCCGAGCCAAAACTTACAGGCGAGGTAAAATGGCCCGTAACTGCGGAGATAGGCAGGGGGCTTGAAAATGCCGTGACCAACGAGACAAAAGTCGGTTATGTCAACGGCGCAAAAGGCTGGCTTAATTACCGCGGATACGACGTATTCAACCTTTCGCTTTACTCAACGTTCGAGGAAACTTCGTACGCGCTCCTTTTCGGGGCAATGCCTACGGTAAACCAGCTGGCTGATTTTAAGAAAAAACTTGCCGCAAACAGAAGCATACCCTCCAAGATAATCAGTATAATGAAGCAGTACCCCATATTGGACACTCACCCGATGATCTCGCTTTCAATCGGCGTATCCCTGCTTTCGACATTTGACAAGACAACAGAGACACTTACCGTGGAAGCAGAGACGGAAGTGGCGATAAAACTAATAGCCCAGATGGCTACTCTCGCTGCGGCTGTTGCCAGGATAAGGGCGGGCAAGGAACCCATAGAACCGGACCCGTCTTTAAGCCACGCGGCCAATTTCATTTACATGCTCAACGGCGAGAGACCTGACAAAGGCGCGGAGCGCGTAATGGATATATGCCTGATTTTGCACGCGGACCACGGCATGAACGCCTCAACTTTCGCCACGATGGTTACCAACTCAACGCTCTCCGACATGTACTCATCCATAGTGACCGGCATTGGCACCCTTAAGGGGCCGCTGCACGGGGGAGCGAACGAACAGGTTGTTTACCAGCTGGAGGAGATAGGCAGCCTGGAAAATGTGGAGCCCTGGTACAGGAAGGCGCGCGAGGCAAAAAAGAAGGTCATGGGTTTCGGGCACAGGGTCTATAAATCATACGACCCCAGGGCAAGGATACTCGGGCCCCTTGTGGATGTTTTTACATCCGATCCGGAAATTAAAAGGCTTTATGATATCGCCAACAAGCTCAATAATCTTGTTTGCGCGGAGCTTGGCAAGGAGAAAAAGATCTTCCCGAACGTTGATTTCTATTCCGGCCTTGTCTATAAGGCGATGGGGATAGAGATACCTATGTTCTCGGTTATTTTCGCGGTCTCGAGGATATCGGGCTGGGGCGGAAGGGTGCTTGAGTATCTGAAAGACAACAGGCTTTTCAGGCCAAGGGCGGTTTACACCGGCCCCATGCTTGCGGAGTATGTACCCATAGAAAAGCGGTAAAAAATCCAAAAGAAAGTTGTGGCCAACATGCCGGAAATTAAAAATAAGAGGAAAGCCAGAGAGGTTATCATTTACAGGGACGCCTGCAAGGCCTGCGGAATATGCGTGGCTTTTTGCCCCGCAAAAACGCTCGGCACAGACGAACTCGGGTACCCTATAGTATTAGACATTGAAACCTGCACCGCGTGCAACCTCTGCGTGGACAGGTGCCCGGACCTTGCAATTGAAGTGATAAAGGAAACAGAAAAAAAACCTTAACAAAAGGATGATGAAGATGGGCGAAAATAAATTCATGCAGGGAAACGCAGCGTGCGTCGAGGCTGCTTTATCAGCGGGACTGAAGTTCTATGCGGGATACCCGATCACGCCTTCGACCGAGCTGGCCGAACTGTGCGCGGAGAAACTGCCGCTGATCGGCGGCAGGTTCATACAGATGGAAGATGAAATAGCAAGCATGGGTGCCGTAATAGGCGCTTCTTTTGCGGGAGTGATGTCAATGACGGCGACAAGCGGGCCGGGATTTTCCCTGAAACAGGAAAACCTGGGGTACGCGTCTTTTGTGGAAGCGCCGTGCGTGATAGTCAACGTAATGCGGGGCGGGCCGTCAACCGGTCTGCCGACATCCCCGGCCCAGTCCGACGTGATGCAGGCGAAATGGGGCACCCACGGGGACCATCCGATCATAGTGCTTTGCCCGGATTCGGTAAAGTCAATGTACGATCTGACCATAAGAGCCTTTGAACTGTCCGAGGAATTCAGGGTGCCTGTAATACTGGCGGCAGACGAGGTTATAGCGCATATGAGGGAAAGAATAGAAATAAGGGACGATATAAAACCCGTTCAGAGAAAATATACCACAAAAAAACCCGGGGAATTCAAGCCTTATGACGACAGCGAGGGCCTGGTGCCGCCAATGGCAAAATTCGGGGATGGCTACAGGTTTAATACGACTGGTTTGATGCACGACACCGAAGGGTTCCCCACAAGCGACCCGATAAAGTGCCAGAAACTCCAGGACAGGCTCAGGGACAAAATAGAGAAGAACCTGGAAAAGATCGTAAGCGTGAAAACATATAATATGGACGATGCTGAAGTCGCGGTTTTCGCCTACGGCTCCACCGCGCGCTCGGCTATGGCAGCCATTGTAGAGGCGAGGTCCAACGGGATAAAGGCGGGGCTTATAGTTCCCGAGACACTTTGGCCGTTCCCGGAAAAGATCATCACGCAATACGCGTCAAAGGTGAAGGCTTTTGTGGTGGCTGAAATGAATATGGGCCAGATGGTATATGAAGTGGAACGTTCGATGAAAGGAAAATCCAGATTACTCACGGTGTTTCAGGCCAATGGCGAGCTGATCAAACCGGAATTGATACTTAACCGCATCAGGGAGGCTGTAAAATGAACAAAATATACGAGGATTATTACAGGATGGACAAACTGCCGACCATATGGTGCCCGGGCTGCGGTAATGGAATAGTCTTAAACGGTTTTATCGAAGCTTTTAAAAATTCCGGTTTGGACCGGAAAAATACCGTTATAGTGTCGGGGATAGGCTGCTCGTCGCGTTCGGCTTTATACCTTGACTTTGACACCATACATACGACCCACGGAAGGGCCATAGCCTTTGCAACGGGCATAAAGCAGTCGCGGCCCGAACTGAATGTAGTGGTTTTAACCGGCGACGGTGACTGCTCAGCCATAGGCGGCAACCACCTGATACACGCGGCAAGGCGCAATATAGATTTGACCGTCATATGTTATAACAATTCAACTTACGGGATGACAAACGGACAATACTCACCGACCACGCCTACGGGTTCCATCACGGCAACCTCCATGTACGGCTTCATGGAAAGCCCGTTCGACCTGTGCAAGCTTGTTGAAGCCGCAGGCGCCACATATGTGGCCAGGACCACCACCTACCTCGCGAAAATGATACCCATCCTTGTAAAGAACGCACTTTTAAAAAAGGGTTTTTCATTTGTGGATGTCATAGCGCAGTGCCCGACTTACTTCGGCAGGAGAAATAAAATGTCGGCTCCGGCCGATATGATGAAATGGATAAGGGACAATTCCGTAAATAAAAAGCAGGCGGAATCAATGAGCGAGCAGGAACTCGCGGGAAAATTCGTCGTAGGCGAATTTGTGAACAGGGAAAAACCCGAGTTGACCGCGGAATACACAAAACTCATTGAAAGACTAAAAGAAAAGGCGGGTGCAGACCTTGCAAAAGTATGAGTTAAGGTTGAGCGGATCTGGAGGACAGGGGCTTATACTTGCGGGCATAATGCTCGGAGAGGCAGCCTCCATATATGACGGCAAGGAAGCAACACAGTCGCAGTCATACGGCCCCGAGGCGCGCGGGGGCGCAAGCAGGAGCGAGGTCATAATAAGCGATAAACCAATAGATTTCCCCAAAGTAAGGAACGCAGACTTCATGCTGTCCATGACGCAGGAGTCGTACGATAAATATATTCCCGGTTTAAAAGAAGACGGCATCCTTTTAACGGATTCTTTTTTCGTGACCAAGATCAAGCCGAGGGCGGGCAAAGTTTATTCCATGGAGCTGACTAAGATCGCGATTGAAAAGGGCGGAAAGAAAATAGTCGCGAACGTCGTGTCCCTTGGCGCGATAGTGGCACTGACCAATGTGGTGTCCATGGAAGCCATGAAAAAGGCTGTGCTCGAAAGGGCTCCTAAAGGTACGGAGGATATGAACTTAAAGGCGCTTGAGGAAGGCTATAAAGCGGCAATTGAATTAAAAGAAAAAACATTGCAGGGGGCGTTAAAATGAAACTGCACGAATACCAGGCAAAGTCAATATTCAGGAAATACGGAATACCCGTTCCAGACGGGGAAGTGGCCCTTACGGCTGAAAGAGCGGCTGAGATAGCCGCAGGTTTTACGGGAAAAGTCGTCATAAAGGCCCAGGTGCATGTGGGCGGCAGGGGAAAAGCAGGCGGTGTAAAACTGGCCGAGGGGAAGGCGGAGGCTGAAAAAACCGCGGCTGCGATACTTGGGATGGACCTAAAGGGCTTAACCGTTGAAAAGGTGCTGGTGGAAAAAGCAATAGACATAGACAAGGAATATTACATAAGTTTTGCCATGGACAGGGCAAAACATATGGCTGTTTTCATATCAAGCGTGATGGGCGGCGTGGACATAGAGGAAGTGGCAAAAAAGTCCCCTGAAAGCATAAACAAATCCTACATAGACCCCTTTATGGACCTGAAGGATTTTCACATCAGGCCGTTTTTAAAGCAGGCGGGCCTGGAAAAGGAAGCATGCGCGGATGCAACAAAGATAATCAGGAACCTTTACAAAATATTCCTTGAAACCGACGCAAACCTCGTGGAGATAAACCCGCTCGTTATTACAAAGGACAAAAAAGTAATAGCTGCGGACGCAAAAATGGATATAGACGACAACGCCATGTACAGGCAGCAGGAAATATACGCGATGCTAAAGGAAGAGCTTGAAAAGCAGCCCGAGCACCAGGCAAAACAAAAAGGCCTTTCATACATCAAGATGGAGGGCAACATCGGATGCATAGTGAACGGCGCGGGACTGTCAATGGCGACCATGGACATAATAAAGCTTTACGGCGGCGAGCCGGCAAACTTTCTGGACATAGGCGGGAGTTCGAACCCTGAAAAAGTAAAGTATGCCATGCAGCTTTTAATGAGCGATAAGAACGTAAAAGTGGCTCTTTTCAACATATTCGGCGGCATAACAAGGTGCGACGACGTGGCAAGGGGCCTGATAAGCGCCATATCAGAGCTTAAGGTGCCGTTTCCGATAGTGGTCAGGCTTACAGGCACGAATTCAGTTGAAGCAAAGGAAATACTAAAAGGTTCCGAACTGATCTTTGAGGAAACAATGATCGGAGCCGCAAAAAAAGCAGTGGGGTTGGTGGCGAGATGAGCATACTAATTGATGAATCAACAAAAGTAATTGTACAGGGAATAACAGGCAGGGACGGAAGTTTTCATGCGAAAAAAATGCTTGAGTACGGCACCAAAGTTGTGGCCGGCGTCACGCCTGGAAAGGGCGGGCACAAGGAACACGATATACCGGTCTATGACGGCATGGCTGAAGCGGTAAAGGCAACCGGAGCCAACACGTCGATAATATTTGTGCCGCCGGTTTTTGCAGCGGACGCTGTTTACGAGGCGGCGGATTCGGGGGTAGCACTCATAATAATAGTAACCGAAGGGCTGCCTGTGCACGACATGCTTAAGATCGACAGGTATTTACGGTCGAAAAACATCAGGTACATAGGCCCCAACTGTCCGGGTCTGATATCGCCGGGAAAATCAAAAGTGGGCATAATGTCCGCGGACATACACTTAAAAGGCGGAGTCGGCGTAGTATCAAGGAGCGGCACTTTAACGTACGAAGTAGTTTACAACATGACCAAAGCGGGCATAGGCCAGTCCACCTGCATCGGTATAGGCGGAGACCCCATAGTCGGCACGAGTTTTATAGACGCGCTGACACTTTTTGAAAAGGACCCGGAAACAACCGCAGTCGCCATGATAGGCGAGATAGGCGGATCAGACGAGGAAGAAGCGGCGAAATTCATAGCTACCATGAAAAAGCCCGTAGTTTCATTCATAGCGGGCAGGACTGCGCCTCCGGGAAAACGCATGGGCCATGCCGGCGCTATTATCTCGGGAACGAGCGGTACAGCCGAGGCAAAGATAAGGGCGTTAAATGACGCGGGTGTGGAAGTGGCCAACACTCCGCAGGGCATAGCGGAACTTCTTGCGCATAAATTAACCGTGGGAGCGGCAGGATGAAAATAAGCGTAATCGGTTCGGGCAACGTAGGGGCTTCGACAGCGCTGTTCCTCGCGGAAAAAGAAATAGCCAGGGAAATAGCGGTCGTAGATATTGTGGAGGGAATGCCGCAGGGAAAGATGCTTGACATGCTGCAGGCGGGTCCGGTTGAGCATTATAGCACGTTCACAAAAGGCAGCAATAATTACGCGGACATAACAGGGTCCGACATAGTCATAATGACCGCGGGATTACCCAGGAAACCCGGCATGGACAGGATGGACCTGCTTTTAAAGAACAAGGAAATAGTCGAGAACGCGGCGGGGAGCATAAAAAAATACGCTCCAAACGCGGTAGTTATAGTCGTTACAAACCCGCTTGACGTAATGGCGTACGCGATGTTTAAGGCCACGGGTTTTAACAATAAAAAAGTGATCGGGATGGCCGGAGTGCTGGATTCCACCAGGTTCAGGGCCTTTATAGCCGAGGCTTTGGATGTATCCATGAAGGACGTGAGCGCGCTGGTGCTCGGCGGGCACGGGGACGACATGGTGCCGGTAAAAAGGTTCGCGTCGGTTTCCGGTATACCGCTTTCGGAACTTATGCCCGATGAAAAAATAAACGCGCTTATAGACCGCACAAGAAAAGGCGGCGGCGAGATCGTGGCGCTTTTGAAAACAGGCTCGGCTTTCTATGCACCGGCGGCTTCCGCAGTGCTTATGGCCGAAGCCATAGCAAAGGATGAAAAAAGGCTCTTAACAGCGGCTGTTTATTTAAACGGCGAATACGGCGCAAAAGATGTTTACTGCGGCGTGCCTGTCATACTCGGAAAAAACGGCGTTGAAAAGATAATAGAAGTGGAACTTTCAACTGATGAAAAAGCAGCGCTCGCAAAATCCGTGGAATCCGTAAAAAGCGGGATAAAAAGTATTTACGGGGCATGACATGTATGAGATAATGCAGCCGAATAATGACCCAATAATAAAATTGCCGATATGCACTTAAGGTATGGCTGAAAAAAAGCAGGCGTAGTTTTCATTCCCATATCTTCCTTAGGTCTGCACACCAGGAACAAACCCGAAAAAACAGGGCATGTTTTTTAAGCTATTTATTGTAATTACATCAGGAAAAAAGGCAGTGGCTAAAAATGGCAAGGGAAATAAAGGCCGATCAAATAACCGACAGCGTAAAAAAACTCTGCATTGAAGCGAACATATACCTTGAAGAGCCGTTAAAAGCCGCTTTTCACAAGTTCGCGGGCCTGGAGGAATCCGGGGCAGGCAGGGAAGTCTTCCATATACTTGAGGAAAACGCAGCGATAGCCGAGCGGGAAAAAATGCCCGTGTGCCAGGATACGGGCATCACGATAGTATTCGTAAAGATCGGGCAGGACGCGCATGTTATCGGCGGAGGCATTGAAGACGCCATAAACGAAGGCGTCAGGCAGGGATACAAAGAAGGATATCTGCGGAAATCAGTGCTCTCCGACCCGATCGAACGCAAAAATACCAATGATAACACCCCCGCTGTTATTTATTATGAGATAGTTCCCGGGGATGCCTTGCTCATCGAGGTCGCGCCAAAAGGCGGCGGCAGCGAGAATATGAGCGCGATAAAAATGCTCAAACCCTCGCAGGGCATTGAAGGCGTGAAAGAATTTGTGGTTGACACCGTGCTAAAGGCCGGGCCAAACCCGTGCCCTCCCATCATAGTGGGTGTAGGCATAGGCGGCACGTTTGAAAAGGCGGCCCTGCTTTCAAAAAAAGCCGTGTTAAGGCCGTTCGGTAAAAGCAATCCTGATGAAAAAAAAGCAGCGCTTGAAAACGAACTTCTGGTGCTTATAAATAAAACAGGCATAGGACCCGCGGGTTTCGGCGGCAGGATAACGGCAATGCAGGTAAACGTGGAAACATACCCGTGCCACATAGCGTCCCTGCCCGTGGCCGTGAACATACAGTGCCACGCGTCAAGGCACAAATCCGTGATGTTGTAAAAAATATACGCGCTGCAGGGTTTAGTTTTTGCAGGCGCAACCTTCGACGGCTTTGCCTGTACGGTTATGGACCCGGTAATTTCAATGAAAACTGAAAAAGAAGGCTGAATAAAATGGAAGAAAAAATCATTCACATTAAGGTACCGGCAGACAGGAGCGTTATTGAAAAACTCAAAGCCGGGGACAGGGTGCTGATTTCCGGCAGTATGCTCACAGGCAGGGACGCTGCCCATAAAAGGCTTTTTGAACTTATACAGCAGGGCAAGCCCCTTCCGGTGGAAATAAGCGGGCAGTTCATTTACTATGTGGGGCCTACGCCGCCCAAGCCCGGGGAAATAATCGGGTCCGCAGGTCCGACCACGAGCGGGAGAATGGACGCGTACGCGCCTGCGCTCATGGAAAAAGGCCTTTTAGGCATGATAGGCAAGGGCGCGCGGGATGAAAAGGTAAAAAAAGCAATGATGGACTTTAAGGCCGTGTATTTTGCGGCAATAGGCGGGGCAGGGGCCCTGATATCCAAACGGATAGTAAGTTCCGAGGTTATCGCGTACGAAGACCTGGGGCCCGAGGCCATAAGAAGGATAGAAGTTAAGGATTTTCCAGCAGTTGTCATCAACGATATCTACGGCAACGACCTGTACGAACAGGGCAGGAAGCTCTACGCTGTAAAATAACAAACGGTTTTAACCGTATATAAATATTTTATGGAGGTAAATAAATGTCCGCACATGTAAAGGCAAGAGGAGAATTTTTATGGTTTTTCCAGCGCGTCACCGCTTTGCTGCTTGTGTATTTTCTCGGCATGCACATTGTGATCCTGCACTTTATCAGGAAGGGAACGATCACATTCGCGTCGGTCGCGGAAAAATTCGCGGCAAACCCGGTTTTTTACAAGGTGTTTTATTTCATTTTTATACCCGCGCTTTTGTTCCACGCTTTTAACGGGGCATGGTCCGTGTTTGTGGATTACAACCCGCCGGAAAAAGCCAGGAAAATAACCGGCGCCGTATTTTGGGTAATCGGGATATCTTTGACAGTTCTGGGAATTATCGCCGTCAATTCGCTGCTGGGGGGTGTAAAATAATGCGCAAAAAAAATCAGCTTGTAAAACTGTACGATGATTTCACGCTTAATTTTAATACCGGCACTATAGCCTGGCTGCTTCACAGGGTTACAGGCGTGCTTTTACTGGTTTATTTTTTAATGCATGCTTTTGTGATAGGCTCCGCCGTGCACGGCCACGTAAATTTCGACACTGCGCTGGCAAAGGTGCAGACCCCGTTCTTTCATATCCTGGAAATAGGGCTTATCGGCGTGATATTTTTCCACCTTATAAACGGCGTCAGGCTCCTGATAATCGACTTGACCGGTCTTTCAAAAGCGCATAAGGTACTGTTCTGGATATTCATGGCTGCGCTTGTGGTTTTCATGGCTTATACGGCTAGGATGATATTAACGAATGTCCTTTCCGAGGCAGGAGGGAGTTTAAAATGATATATCATGACATAATCATAGTAGGTGCGGGGCTCGCGGGTCTGCGCGCGGCAATTGAGGCCAGCGACCTTGGAAAAGACGTGGCTGTTATAACAAAAGTCCACCCTTTACGGTCTCATTCGGGGGCCGCACAGGGTGGGGTCAACGCTGCGCTCGCGAACAACCCTGACGGACGCGACGATACGCCGGACAAGCACGCGTATGACACGGTAAAAGGCAGCGACTTCCTGGCCGACCAGGACGCTGTAGATGTAATGACAAACGAGGCGCCCGCGCGCATATATGAGCTTGAACACTGGGGCTGTCCGTTCTCGCGTTTTAAGGACGGGACCATAGCGCAGAGGCCGTTTGGCGGGGCCGCTTATCCCAGGACCTGCTATGGCACGGATAAAACAGGGCATTTCATGCTGCACGCGCTTTACCAGCAGTGCGTTAAACGCAACATAAAGTTTTACGAGGAATTTTTTGTCATGAAACTTGTAGTGGAAGACAACCAGGCGCGGGGTGTGGTGGCATTGAATCTAGGCACAGGCGACATAGTTTCGTTTGCCTCGTCTTCGGTCATATTCGCCACAGGCGGCTCGGGAAGGATATACGGAAAGACTACGAACGCGCATGTTTCCACGGGACTGGGAGTTGCCATACCTTTCTGGGAAGGCGTGGCTATAAAGGATATGGAATTCATACAGTTCCACCCGACGGGTATAATAGGCAAATACATACTCATGACCGAAGGCTGCCGCGGCGAGGGCGGGTATCTTTTGAACAACGCAGGCGAGCGGTTCATGAAAAATTACGTGTCGGAAAAGATAATGGAGCTGGCGCCCCGGGACATCACGTCGCGCTGCATCCAGACGGAAATAAACCAGGGCAGGGGAATTAACGGAGGCAAGTACGTGTACCTTGACCTGCGGCACCTGGGCAAAAAGAAGATCATGGAAAGGCTCCCGGGCATCAGGGATATCTGCATAGATTTCCTCGGTGTGGACCCGATAAAACAGCCTATCCCCATACATCCGGTCATGCACTACACCATGGGCGGCATTGACACGAATTTCGACGGCGCGACAAGCGTCAGGAATTTTTATGCTGCGGGCGAGGCGGCTTGCGTAAGCGTGCACGGCGCGAACAGGCTCGGCGGGAATTCGCTTTTGGAAACCATAGTATTCGGCAGGCGCGCCGGGGAACACGCCGCGAAGAACTTAAAGGCGGAAAAAGAAAAAAACACCCGGATAGCGGAAAAAGCGAAAAAAGAACAGGTAAAATACGTGGAAGGCCTTTTTAAGAACGGCGGCAAAGAAAACCCGTATGAAATTAAAAAACAGGTTTCTACGGTAATGGACGACAAGGTCGGTATTTTCAGGGAAGAAACTAACATGAAAAAAGCAGTCGATGAGATAAAGGAACTGCGGATAAGGTATAACCGGGATTCAAGGCCGGTTAAAAGCGGCAAAATATACAATTACGACCTTTTGTGGTACCTGGAAATGAAAGGCTCCATAGACATAGCCGTGGTAATAGCAGCCGGCGCGCTGGCGAGAAAAGAAAGCAGGGGCTCGCACTCAAGGACGGATTTCGCCAAAAGGGACGATGATAACTGGATGAAACACACTGTGGCCGTATTTAACGACAAAGCACCGGTAATTACTTACAAACCGGTTGTGGTGACAAAATATCAGCCGGTAGAAAGGAAATACTAATGGAAAAAACATTCAGGATACTCAGGTATGACCCGGAAAAGGACCAGGAAGCGCATTTTCAGGACTATAAGGTCCCGTATGAAAAAGGACTGACAGTGCTCGAGGGGCTTTACTACATACTGGAAAACCTCGACGCCACGCTGGCGTTCCGTTCTTCATGCAGGGCAGCCATATGCGGTTCATGCGCCATGCACATTAACGGACAGTACAGGCTTGCCTGCCGCACGCAGGTATCGGCCCTTAATTCGGATTTAATAACTGTAAGGCCGCTCTCACACCTCACGATACTTAAGGACCTTGTGGTGGATTTAAAGCCTTTCTTCGACAATTACAAAAAGATAGAGCCGTATTTGCAGCCGGAAAAAGCCGAGCCCGCGAAAGAATTCACGCAGTCGGAAAAAGAACGCGGTAAAATAGACAAGCTCGTGGACTGCATCCTGTGCGCGGCCTGTTACGGCTCGTGCCCGGTGGCGTCCACAAACCCGAAATATCTGGGCCCCCAGGCGCTCGTGGCGGCATTAAGGTTCATCAATGATTCAAGGGACGGCAAAACGCAGGAAAGGCTTGCAATAGTGGCGAACGACGAGGGTATTTTCAGGTGCCACACCATATTCAACTGCCAGCAGGTATGCCCGAAGGACATAGACCCGACAAACGCGATATTAAAGCTCAGGGGAAAGTCATTCATGTCAAAACTGACAGGAAAGATATAAGTAGCCTAAATTTTCATAAAAGTTTAAAGCAAAAAGACGGAAGTAATTATTCTTCCGTCTTTTTTGTTTTTGTGGGCGGAGCAGTGGCATGTAGATACTGTCGGAAAAATCCTTAATGATAGAAAGAATTACATGGATTTATAGGGTTTCGGACAGTATCATGTAATCAATAAAAATATTGTGAAGTATAAAAAAAATTGATATAATTTGGTAATGCCCCGGCAGTTTACTGAGGGCTGGTTTATTCAGCAATCAAATGGAGGCATAAATGAAAAAACACCCCGCAACGATCAGTGTTATGGCGGCAATTACCATCCTCTTTGCATTTGCCCCGGCCTTTTCATCCGACTTTTTCCCCGTTGGCGACGGATACACCTGGACATACGAAGGTTACATGAAAAATACGCCCCAAAAAAAGCTTGTTGTCACGGCTTCCATAATAAAAAGAGAAAAGATAGCGGGTCAGGAGTATTACTACTACTCGGCTCCGTCCGTGGACGTGCGTTTTCTGGTCAGGCTGGACGAAAATTTTGGTTATATGAAAGTCCTGAAATACCCTTTTCCCGTGCTGAAATTCGTGACCCTGGACGTTTACTTAACCCCCGAAATACAGTTCATAAAACTGCCGTATAAGGTGGGCGACGCGTGGGAGCAGAAAATAAACGCCGAGGCTAACCTGACGCCGTTCAAGATGAACCAGGAAATAAAGGTGAAATTCACGGTCATGGATTCGGAAAAGTTTGTTTTTAAGGGCAAGGATACGAGGTCTTCCACGTGAGGATGGTGCGCGACGAGGGAAATAATAAAACAAGGACAGAGGACAACTGGTTTGCCGACGGGATAGGTTTTGTGCGAGGGGAGACGCCTGAGTACTTTATAGAGCTTAAGGATTTTATAAAGGAAAAGTAAACGCTATAAAAAACCGGATTATGATATATAATATAATACAGGTTAGTATTCATGACGAGAAAACGGGGAAAAATGACAAACATAAAAAAATTACAAATTACGCTGCTGGCTTGTTTATTTTTTTTATTTAATTTCTCCTTTTCCTTTGGGGCGGACTGGCCGAATTTCCGCGGCGACACGCAGGCTACAGGGCGCAGCAGCAACCCTATTCAAATGCCGCTTGTACTTAAATGGTTTTCGGCCGGCCACACCACTGAAGAAAATGGACTAATCGCGTCTGAAAGCAGTGTCTATCAGGCAAGTGTATCCGGCGGTATAGCCGCATATGATTTTGTAACAGGAGCGCAAATTGCAGTATACCCAAATATATATTTAAAGAATAGCACACCCGCAATTTCCGGCGAGCAAATATACGGGCTGCATATAGATTCACTCTATAAACCTTATACATACTGTATGGACAGGACAACCGGACTTATTCTATGGTCATATCCAATGCCCGGAACTATTAGCAATAGTTCAGAATTTATGGGGCCGGTATGCGATAAGAAATACGTGTATGTATATCTCCCATCAACTACGACGAATGGGATATGGGTTTTTGATAAGGAAACCGGCAGCATTAAAACAGGTTTTCCCGCACTATTGCCGGTGCCATTTAATCCCAATACGCCAGGAATAAACGTAGACAACGAACGTATTTTCATATACCGGATAAATGACGCACAGTTGCATGGTTTTGCTTCTGACGGAAGCATACTGCCAGGTTTTCCCATATCCCTCCCGGCGCTGTCGGGCAACTATTACAACCGTGCCATCCCCTCCATAAGAAACAATAAAGTATATGTTTATGCGCGGTCCGACGCTGCCACAAACCTGAATATTTACGCATATGACATAGCCACCGGACTATCACTATCCGGATTTCCTGTTTCTGCCGGTCAAATTAATTCCGGATATTACAGCGCATACGGCGGCATGTGCATTTATGATAATTATATTTACGCACTGGACGGACTTTCAAATCTGTATTCTTTTGACACTAATACAGGAGCCCCACAGCCGGGATTCCCCGTCAAGCTCGGCGTGACTGTAGACGCGGTATATTCATGCCCTTCAGTTTCAGACAATAATATTGTATTTGTAAATGCCGGCAGATCAAAAAAAATATACGCAGTCGGCGGAGCCGGCAGAGCTGACGCCGGCACAATACTCTGGCAGTATACCCTTACCAGCGGCGACTTTCAGGGGTTTGATATGATTTCTCCTGTCATCAGTGGAAGCTGCCTTCTAGACAGCGTGGATGGCAACGGCATATATGAATTTGGGCCACCGCTGACTATTTATAAAACAGCGGATAAGCTTAACGCAAATTATGGTGATACTATTTCGTACACCATAACATTGAATTCAACGAATTCTCCGGGCCCTTGCACAAACGTAGTCATTGCGGACACACTGCCGTCCGGCGTAGATTACGTGGCCGGTTCAGCGACCGGGCCCGCATCCATATCATCAGGCATAATCACCTGGAACGCCGGCACTATAGTTCCTGATACCATAACGTCTTACACATTCCAGGCTGTGGTATCACAGTGCGCTTCAAACATAACAAATACCGCGGCTGTATATTGCAGCGAATATCCGGCTTCTATTACAAATGACATAATCACCAGTATTTCCGGTACCTGCGGCACACCGACAGACACCGTCACGGCCAGCAATACATGCACCCCAAGCCGTACACCTACAAACACACCGAGCGGGACCTTGACTTCCACTGCGTCATTTTCCCCGACATCGACAGTCACTTCAACTCCGTCTCCTACTTCAACGCCGTCACGCACACCGCCACCGACCTTTACTTCGACTGCAACAGCCACCATAACCGCGACTAAAACCCAGACGCCGACCGCCACGCCCACACCCAAGCCATTACATCTCACGCTTAAAAATAATTTCCCAAACCCTTTTAAAGACGATACAAATATTGTATATCATCTAACGGTGGATGCGGACGTGACCATAAAAATTTTTACAATTTCCGGCGAAATAGTCTTAGCACAAAAAGGAATAAAAGGCATGTCAGGATATAATAATTTTTATTGGGCCGGCCGCAACACAAAAAATGAAGGCGTTGCGTCAGGAGTTTTTATTTACAAAATAACCGCGGGGACAAACAGGGGCGAATATGAATCTGCAACGTCAAAACTGGCGTGCGTGAAGTAGGGAGGGTATCAGACCGCGAGTTGATAGTTGAGTAATCAATAAAATGGTCTTAAATAAAATGAGCAGAGATCGCGGTTATCAGGTAAGAACCGGACGTCATTTCCGGTTGGCCGGAAGCCGGCATTTGCCTGCCGGAAGTATGGCCAGAAATAGCAATCATATGTGGAGGTAACAATGAGAAGGATAGCGGTTCTTGCGTTGATACTGGTACTCGCTTTGTGCGGCTGCAAAAAACAATGTTATAAGGTAACGGGGGCCAACGACGTGTCTTACAAGAGCGTGGATACGCCGGCTTGTTCGAACAGCTCGTATGTCACATGCACGGTCAATACGGCAGGCGACCTTAATTCCTGCTGCCCCGGCGGCGCCCTGCCAACGGATTGGAACCTTACGGATAATACATATCTTTTGATAGACGGATATTTTGCGGGCATTCCGCCTTATCTGGCCGGGGTCGGAAATGACCCTTCGGACCCCAACAATATCATAGTGACCCTGGGGCACCCCTGCTCCGACGGCCCGATGCCCCAGGGCCTTGAACATGTTGTCATGGGTATTGAGATAGCAAAGACAACGAAAGGATTTACCGTAGTACAGGTAAATGAAAAGGAAAAGTAGCAAAGCCGGAGTGCGTTTAGGGGCAAGGGCTTGAGAGAGGTGATTTAGGGCATAAGGCTGTTATCCTTCATTGGATTCGTTCGATAGTCGAGAATCGAGATTTGATCATGGTCTATTGCTGCGGGCCTTCGGCCCTTGCAATATTATAATAGGGCAAAACAATAAAACTACTTTCAAAACTGCCTTCAAACTGCCTTCAAAACTGCTTTTCCGCACACAGCTTGTACACCCTGTTATCCGTGATACTGTTACTTCATGTTCTCGACTATCCGCTTCCCGAACTCCGAGCACTTTGCCAGCGTCGCGCCCTTCATCTGGCGCTCCAGGTCATATGTGACGTATTTCTGGTCTATGGTTTTTTCTATACCTTTTATTATTAGTTTCGCGGCTTCGTCCCATCCCAGGTGCTCCAGCATCATTACCCCTGACAGCATGACCGAACCCGGGTTTACCTTGTCCAATCCCGCGTATTTCGGTGCCGTGCCGTGGGTGGCTTCGAATACCGCGTATTTGCCTATGTTCGCGCCCGGGGCCAACCCCAAGCCGCCTACCTGCGCTGCGGCCGCGTCTGAGAGGTAATCGCCGTTTAAGTTTGGCGTGACGATAACTTCATATTCATCGGGCCGGAGCAGCAGCTGCTGGAACATGGCGTCCGCTATCCTGTCTTTTATTATTATTTTGCCTTCCGAATCTTTAGGGCCCTTTATGTCGGATTCTTTTATTGTGATATCCTTGAAATTCTCCCCGGCTTCCTTATAACACCATTTTGCGAATGCGCCTTCCGTGAATTTCATTATGTTGCCTTTGTGGACTATGGTTATGGATTTTTTGCCGTGTTTTACCGCATATTCAACCGCCATTTTCATAAGGCGCCTTGAACCGAATTCGCTCATGGGCTTTATGCCTATGCCGCTTTCAAGTGGTATGGTTTTGCTGAAATTATCATTGATAAAGGAGATCAATTTTTTCGCTTCAAGGGAGTTGGCTTCCCACTCTATGCCCGAATACACATCCTCCGTGTTTTCCCTGAATATTATTATGTCGAGTTTTTCCGGGCTCTTTACAGGGGAGGGAACACCGCTAAAATACCTGACCGGCCTGACGCAGGCGTAAAGGTCGAGTTTCTGGCGCAGGGTTACATTTAAGCTCCTCATACCGCCGCCGATGGGGGTGGTAAGCGGGCCCTTTATGGCGACTATATATTCCTTTATGGCCTCAAGCGTTTCGTCCGGAAGGTAATTGCCGGTCTTTGTTTTTGCCTTTTCGCCCGCAAATATTTCCTTCCACGCTATCTGTCTTGTGCCCCTGTAGGCTGTGTGTACTGCGCCGTCAAACACGGTCCGCGACGCGGCCCATATATCGGGCCCTATGCCGTCGCCTTCTATGAAACAAATGACCGGGTTGACAGGTACCGTTAAGACTCCTTTGTCGTTTACCGTGATTTTATCCGACATGTGACACCTCCAATAGTTTGATTGCCTTATAATACTACCATATTAGTAGGGTTTAATCAAGAAAAAATGTTCCAGACTGATTCCTGCGGACAGGAGCAAAACTCCTGTTTGTTCCTGCAAGGTCGGCCGCCGGACAAGCGTTTTAATGCCGGCAAATAAAAAAATTCCAATTGTTTTATTTCCTAAAACACCGATTATCCTGTATAATCATAACTGTTAAAATCCATAACATTTAAACGAAAAGAGGTATTTATTTTGGCAGAAAACACATATGATTATTTTTTGACTTCCAAAACCGCCGAACAGTGGAAAAAATTCGGCGCTGTGCGGCGGTCGGGTGTGCTTGCGCCGCTTTTTTCAATTTATTCGACACGCAGCTCCGGCATCGGGGAGTTCCCGGACTTAAAACTCCTGGCTGACTGGTGCGTAAAGTGCGGCATGTCCATCATACAGCTGCTCCCGTTAAACGATGTAGGATTTGATTTTGCGCCTTATTCCTGCCAGTCCACATTTGCCCTGGAGCCCATGTACCTCAGGCTTTCGGATATCAAGGGTTCGTGCATTTCCGACCATGAACACGGCATAAACTCCATAAAAGCAAAATGCGGGGCAGGCTCAAAGAGGGTCGATTACAGGATCAAAAAATCGAAACTTAAGGTTTTATGGGAAATGTTCGACTGCCTTGATGTGGATGACACGGAATTTGAAGCTTTCAAAAAGAAGAATAAGTTCTGGCTTGACGATTACGCCGTTTATAAAGTGCTTAAGGATAAATACGGCCAGGAATCATGGGAAGACTGGGATGAAAAGTATAAATTCAAGGAAGCCGGGGCCATAAGCGAATTTACCGCAGCCAATGACTCTCAGGTGAATTTCCACAAGTGGATGCAGTGGCAGATATTCCTGCAGTTTGTTGATGTTAAGAAATACGCGGGCACAAAAGGTGTTTTCATACAGGGCGACCTTCCTTTCCTGGTCGCCCGCGATTCGGCCGACGTATGGAGCAGCCAGAAATATTTCAAGCTCGATGTTTCTTCCGGCGCGCCGCCTGACATGTACTTTGCCAAGGGACAGCGCTGGGGCATGCCCACTTATAACTGGGACAGGATAGAGGGCGCGGGATATGATTACCTTAATGAAAAAGTAAAGTATGCGCAGAACTTTTACGACATGTTCCGTATAGACCATTTTGTGGGGTTGTTCAGGTTATGGACGATTAAACTCGATGAACCCGTGGATACGTTCGGGTTAAAAGGATACTTTGACCCTGAAAACACGGATACATGGAAAGAACACGGGCAAAAGATCCTGAAAGCCATGACTGATAATACAGACATGCTGCCATGCGCCGAGGACCTGGGTGTGGTGCCGGCTTGTTCCTATGAGACACTGAAAGAATTCGGCATACCAGGCATGGATGTGCAGAGATGGACGCGCGACTGGGGCACCACATATGATTTTAAGGCCCCGGACAGGTACAGGGAAAATTCCATATCAATAATATCGAGCCATGACATGTCGCCGCTGGTTTTATGGTGGGTCGGCGAAGCCTCGACCGTGGATGCCGTGCTCGTGGAGAAAATATGCGCTGAAAACGATTATGACCTGCAGCACGTGCAGGCAATGCTTTTTGACATGCCGCGTTCAAACAAGCTGAGGCTCCGCTGGAAAGAGGAAGTAAATACGGCGGACGAAGTCCTGAAAAGGCTCAACAAATCCAGGCAGGAAGCATGGATGTTCTACGACATGCACAGGGAAAGTTATGATGAAAAGCAGAAGTTCTGGAACGCGATAGGTATGGAAGGCCCGTATTCCGGGGAACCGACAAAGGAGTTTGTGTCGGCCGCGCTGGGCGTGATAAACTCCACAAGATCGGTATTTTCCATACAGTTGCTGCAGGATTGGATGTCGCTTGGCGATTTTTTTGACAGATGGAACCCCGACGACCTGCGCGTGAATACGCCCGGGACCACAGGCGACAAAAACTGGACGATAGTAATGCCCATACCGCTGGAGGAGCTTTTAAAGGCGGATATAAATACGAAAATCGCGCGCATAAACAAGGACGCGGGGCGGATTTAAAGATAATTACTAATTACAAATTACAAATGACTAATTAAGGCAAAGACGAAGGTTTTGTAGTGGCCGCATATTATGCGGCCACTAGCGGGAAAGCACGCCGCGTATGGCCGAATAATCCTGTCAACACACTTTGTGTGTTGCCGGACTTCGTATTCGGCCACTACGTGGATCTTCCTCAAAACACAAAGGAGGCGGCATGAAAAAATTTTTGATTCTTGTTTTATCTGTTTGTTTTGTTTTTACAGCTTCAGCATACGCGCAGGATAACGGGTTCATAGAAAAGGCCATGGTCAAGATATTTACCGTGGAAAACAACCCTGATTATTACCAGCCCTGGCAGATGGTGGGACAGCAGAGCTCCAGCGGGTCGGGCTGTATAATCGACGGGAACAGGATACTCACCAACGCGCACGTGGTCAGCAATAATACATTCATACAGGTCAATAAATCAGGTGAGACGCAGAAATACGTGGCGCGTGTAGTGGCGGTCGACCATGAATGCGACCTTGCCCTGCTTACGGTCGACGACAAGGATTTTTTCAGGGGGGGCGCGGCTTTGTCTTTGGGCGATATTCCCGAACCTGGCGATACCGTGAAGGTGTTCGGTTTTCCGGTCGGCGGGGATAAGCTGTCCGTGACCGAAGGAGTGGTATCCAGGATAGAGATAGGCCAGTACTCGCACAGCCTGCGCAGTTTCTTAACCATCCAGATAGACGCGGCCATAAACCCGGGAAACAGCGGCGGGCCCGTCATCAAAAACAATAAGTTAATAGGCGTGGCTTTTCAGGGGCTGGATAAGGCGCAGAACATAGGTTATGCCATACCCACGGTAATGATAAGGCACTTTTTAAATGACCTGAAAAAAAACAAGAAGTACGAGGGTTTCCCCACGCTCGGCATAAACACGCAGAGCCTGGAAAACGAGTCTTACAGGAAAAAACTCGGGATGCCAAAACACCAGACAGGCGTGGTCGTCGAAGCGGTTGAGTTCGGCTCGTGTTCCTACGACATCATAAAACCAGGGGACGTGATACTTGCCATAGACGGCGTAAAGATAGAAAATGACGCCACTGTGCCTTATGGCAGCAGGGGCAGGCTGGACATGTCATTTATCACGGACTTAAAACACGTGGGAGACAAGGTCAAAATTGATATATTAAGGGATAAAAAACCCGTGAAACTGAACATAGTGATGGATAACTACGTGCCCATACTGCCGAGGACGGAGTATGACATCAAACCCACCTACTATATTTACGGGGGCCTTGTATTTACCCCGCTTACGATCAATTACATTTACAGCATCTGGGACTCGTCCCGCGGCAGGCCCGGCATATTGGAGCGCATACTTTATGAAAACGCTACGCCGGAAAAACAGCAGATAGTGCTGCTTTTACAGGTTTTAGCCGATGAGACAAACAAGGGATATCATAACTTTGCAAATGTGCCGGTAGTTTCCGTCAACGGCGAAAAAATATCCGGGATTTCGGACCTGATAAAAAAGGTCGAGAACTTTAAGGGCGATTTTATAGAAATAGAACTTGAAGATCTAAGCAAGGTGGTCTTAGAGACCGGAAAAAGCAGGACAGCCACCGGGGGTATACTGGCAAGATACGGCATAGTCTCGGACAGGTCGGAAAACCTGGTAGAAAAAAAGGCGGCCCCCGTCGTAAAATAAGCCGCGCGTATGGACGGCGGGTCAAATTCTCCGAAGCTTGCTGCGTTAGAACAAAGGCCGCAACCCTATAGTCCGTATAAGCAAAGCGTTACGGATAAAGGTTGCGGCTCTTGTATGTAAGGCAAGTCAACTTGCTGCGGGGCGGTTTAATCGCGGTACTATGGCATATTTTTATCAATTAAAGGGTTGTAATATGTTTAACCAGGGTGTAAAATTTATTTATATATTAAGAACCGGTATTTAATAAAGGAAGAGGACGCCGCATTATTTCGCCGGGCAAACAACCGGCAAAATAACGCTCCATCCTCCTTAAAACAGCCGCAAAATCTTATTTTCTAATTTCCGAGGTGTCTTTATGGGTGTGTTAAAAAATGTAAAAACAAAGCAGGCAGAGGAGCGTTTTACTTCCAGCGCGAAACCCCAAGTATACGATTTTGACTGTTCCGAGTGCGAGTCAAACGCAATATTTACAAAACTCGAGACTTCCGACAAGGGCCTGACTGACAAGGAAGCAAAAGACAGGCTTCACGAATACGGATATAACGAACCCGCGCGCAAGAAAGAGCTCGGTATCGCGGCCCAGATACTGGTCAAGTTCTTTAACCCGCTTGTCATAGTCCTTTTTATCATAGGGGGATTCTCGCTGTTTTTCGGGGAAATGATAAGCGCCGTGCTTGTGCTTGGCATGATCGTATTAAGCGTGTTCCTGGGTTATTTCCAGGAATACCGCTCGGGCCGCGAAGTCGAAAAACTCATGGAAATGGTCAAGACAACCACCACGGTTTACCGCAACGGCAAGCCGAAGGAGATCAACATACGCGAGATCGTGCCCGGCGATGTGGTCGACCTTTTTGCGGGCGACATGATACCAGCGGACCTGCGCATAATCTCCTGCAAGGATCTTTTCTTGAACCAGGCAACTTTAACCGGCGAGTCAATGCCGCTTGAAAAAACCTCGAAACCCCTTGGCAAAAAGCCGGGTTCAATAACCGAGATGACCAATATAGCTTTTATGGGTTCATCGGTCGTCAGCGGGACCGGCATAGGCGTTGTGGTAAAAACAGGCTTGTATACCCAGTTCGGCGAACTCTCCAAGAGGCTCGCGACCATGCAGGTACAGACAAGTTTTGACAAGGGGGTGACCCAGTTCACCTGGGTAATGATAAGGGTCATGGTCGTGATGGTCATAGCGATATTTTTAATAAACTGGTTTTTCAAAAAAAGTCTCATCGAATCGCTCCTTTTCTCCCTTGCCGTCGCCGTGGGATTAACCCCCGAGATGCTGCCCCTGATAATCACCATAAACCTTTCCAAAGGCGCCATACAAATGGCCAAAAAAAAGGTCATAGTAAAACGGCTTAATTCCATACAGAACTTCGGGGCCATGGACATACTCTGCACGGATAAGACAGGCACGCTTACCATGGACAAGGTGGTGCTGGAAAAGTACTGCGATGTCATGACAAATGAGGACAAGGACGTATTGAAATACGCCTGTCTTAACAGTTATTACCAGACGGGCCTGAAGAACATCCTTGACCGCGCCATATTAAAATATGCCAACAAACAGGAAGGCTTTGACATAACAAACTACAAAAAAATAGACGAAATGCCTTTTGATTTCTCGCGCAGGATAATGTCCGTGGTGGTCGAGATGGACGGGAAAACACGGCTCATATCAAAAGGGGCGCCCGAGGAGATATTCAAGCGCTGCACAAAGTATGAGCTCGAAGGCGACACACTGGATATGGAGTATCTCATACTTGCCGACCTAAAAGAGGAGTATGAGCGCTTATCAGCCGACGGGTTCAGGGTTTTAGCCCTGGCCTACAGGGACTTTGCGGACAAAAAAGACGGGTTCACAAAGGACGACGAAGCAGAGCTTATCCTTGAGGGTTACGTGGCGTTCCTCGACCCGCCCAAGGCAAGCACTGAAAAAGCCATAAAAATGCTCAAACATTACGGCGTCCAGGTTAAGGTGCTCACGGGCGACAATGAACTGGTCACGAAAAAAATATGCGGCGAAGTCGGGCTTGATGTCAAGGGCATGATGACCGGCGAGGCCGTGGAAAAACTCGATGACGTGTCATTGCAGGCGGCGGTTGAGACTACAAATGTTTTCGCGAGATTATCACCCATGCAGAAAGAACGCATAATACACGCGCTCCACGCGAACAAGCACATAGTGGGGTTCTTAGGCGACGGCATAAACGACGCGCTTGCCTTAAAGGCCTCGGACGTTGGCATATCGGTCAATAACGCGGTGGATATAGCCAAAGAATCAGCCGATATAATCCTGCTTGAAAAAAAGCTGTCCGTGCTGGAAGACGGGGTCATAGAAGGAAGAAGGACATTCTCGAACATAACCAAGTACATAAAAATGGCGTCGAGTTCTAACTTCGGGAACATGCTTTCCATGACAGGTGCCTCGCTTTTCCTGCCTTTTTTGCCCATGACGCCCATACAGATACTTATAAATAACTTTCTGTACGATATATCCCAGACCGCCATCCCGACGGACGACGTGGACGAAGATTACATACAGACCCCGAAACCATGGAACGTAAAATCAATACAGAACTATATGTTTTTCATAGGCCCTGTGAGTTCCATATTTGACTTTATGACATTCGCGGTGATGATATTTGTTTTTAAGGCTTCGCCCGAGTTGTTCCACACGGGATGGTTCGTGGAATCTCTGGTCACACAGACCGTGGTAATATACGTGATAAGGACCACCAAGATCCCGATTTTTGAAAGCAGGCCGAGCAGTTTCCTGGTATTTACCTCTATTGCGATCATACTAACCGGTATTATTCTGCCTTTTCTGCCGATCGCTTCCTGGTTTGGTTTTGTGAGGCCGTCCGCAAAATATTTCATCATACTCGAGGGCATGGTTGCCGCGTACTTATTCCTGGTATATTTTGTGCAGAAACTGTATGTCAAGAAATTCGGGAAGGCTTAAAGATCCGTTTTAACGTAATGTAGTGGCCGTATTCGGCCACTACAAGGGTCGTTTGGTTCCGTAAGGGGTACAATATTACATATATCCCATAAAATTCAAACCGGTTTTAGCAGCTCTGTTTAGCGTTAAAACAAAAATTCCCGAAACAAATTCAAATACAAATTGTCAAAACTACAGGCATATGGTATATTTATAATGCTTAGGTTAACCGTTTTAACTATATTACTGGAGATTCTTACTCATGAAAAGGCATATTAAATTATTCTCTTTTCTATTGGCAATAAATCTTTGCCTCCTTTCTATATTATTATATGCCGACACATGCAACCTGCCTTTTCCACAGTCAGTTTCATATCCATACGGGATAAAACCCAATAATTTCACCCAGGCACAGATGAACCAGCAATGCCTTGACTGGTTCAACAAGTGGAGGGCAAAGTACGTTACGCAGAACAACTGCACCGGCGCCGAGTGGAGGCTGCAGCGGACAGAGACAGGGAACGGCATAGCGAACGGTTGTTATGGGTTTGCGACATCGCCTCAGGAGAATGATACGGTCAGCGAAGGCATAGGTTACGGCATGGTCATAATGGTTTTCATGTCCTCATCCACAAATAACACAAAGCAATATTTTGACGGCATGTACACATATTACAAGGACCATCTTGACGGCGCAGGACTAATGAACTGGCAGATACCTTACTGCAGCAGCGGCGGGTCGGCAACAGACGCTGATGAGGATACGGCATTCGCGCTTTTGGCCGCGGACAAACAGTGGGGTTCGGCCGGAACCATCAATTACCATAACGAGGCCGGTACCATCATAGGCAGGTTAATAGCCAATAACAGCGAGTTTGAAGCGGCAAACGACGTAAAACCCGGCGACGGCTGGGGCGGCTTCGCAAACCCTTCGTATTTCGCGCCCTATGAATACAGGATGTTCGGCGATTATACGGGAACCGCCAGGTGGTATGATATCGCAAAGAGATCGTACCAGACTTTTGTAAATTATTATTACAATTCTCCAGAGACAACCAATGCAGCTCTCGGCATGAAGACCGGATTGCAGCCGAACTGGTGCTCATACGCAGGCGGGGCGAGTGATCCCGGCTCGTCGTGGTCCATGGATTACAACTCGTGGTGGTGGGACGCCATACGCCACGCATGGAGGCAAAGTTATGATTATCTTCTTTACGGGACCCTGAACGGCCAGCTTGCCTATGATAATAATGTGAGGCTCTCGACTTTTTTCCAGACAAAATACAACGGCGACGCAAGCCAGATAAAATCGCATTATAAACTTGACGGGACAGAGACAACATACAACAGGGGCGACAGGACGCCCGACCTTGGCACCGAGGATGTCAAAAACCTTCCCGGGCCCGAGGGCGCTGTGGCCATCGCTGCCATGGCAGAGGGCGACCAGAACTGGCTGAACGAATGCTATTATACCCTCGTCACCATGGACGCGGGCACAGGTTCCGGGGAGCTTACCAACACAGGCGTCGACTGGGGCACGGATTACTTTTGTGATATTTTAAAAATGCAGTACCTTCTTATACTGACCGGCAACATGCCAAACCCCATAGGAAATTACCCTTCGCCTACGCCGACTAACACATGGAACGTGCTTACGCCCACACCTTCTTTCACGCCGACTCCTGTACGGGGGATGTTCGACGATTTTGAAACAGGGAACCTGGACAATCTTATAATGCCAACGGGCCAGTCGGGTTTTACATCTGTTGCAAATACGGCAGCCAAGCCTGATTTGGGACTGCGTTCGGCCCAGATAACAAGCACGAACAACGGGTGGGGGGCATTCTCAATTGATTCGCCTTACCATCCCGCTGCGGGCGGCGATTATACAGGGGCTACTGCCCTGGAATTTGACATATACACGACAACAGCCACGACTTTTTTTATACAGCTTACAGAGGGCGTAATAAACGGCGCCGACGGCGAGGACTTTTCAAACAGGGGCAGCCAGATAGCGGTTGCGGCAAACACATGGGTGCATGAGACTATAATTCTTTCAAGCCTTACGAGGGACCAGTACACGCCTGTGAACGGGAATAATGTGCTGAACCTCGGAGATATTAAAACATTCGCCATCCAGACAGACAACGCTCCATCCGCGACAATATACCTGGATAACATAAAATTTACAGGCAACTTCCCGGCATACACGGCAACACCGTCAATTACCCGCACCAGAACGCCCATAGGGTCGCTGACAAACTCGCCCACATACACGATGACAGGCACAAATACGGTTTATTATTCGCCGACCATAACACCCACGGACACAATTACCATGACTGCCACGCTGTTCATCAGCGCTACCATCACCCAAACATACTCAATAACGCCTACACTGACAATAACGCCGAACATTCCTTTGGGAATATTTGATGACTTTGAAACCGGCGTGTTGAAGAACCCGGTCACAACGGATACAGGCGGAGGCGCCACCCTCATCACAGCGAATTCCGCAGCGGACAAACACGCGGGAACACGGTCCATGGCTGCCACAACAGGCGGGACCGGCGGCTGGGCGGTTGCGACAATTGATTCGCCGTATGACGGCGGTTTGGGATACAGGAATTTTACCGGCACAACCGTATTTTCATTCTGGATGAACGCGCCCGCAGGAACAACTGTATTCGTAAAAATAGCCGAGACGAACGGACAGCAATGGTCGAACAGGGGGGCGGTGTGGACAGCGGCGGCCGGAGGCTGGCAGATGCTGTCAATAGCGCTGTCATCCATGACGCTGGACGGGTATTCACCCACAGGCGACGGGGATAATGTGCTGGACCTGAATATCATAAAAAGTGTTACTTTCCAGTGGGACAGCCCCGGTGTTAAAACAATATACATAGACGACATAATGTTCACCATACCGGCGCCGACTTCAACGCGTACGCCCACAGGGACTTCGACATGCACAGTGACGCCTTCAGGTTCGCCGACATTTACACCTACAAGGACGGCTACCTTGACTTTTACGCCGTATTATTCCGCGACTTTTACCCCATCGCGCACATCAACCGGGACAAAGACACCGTACTATTCGCCGACTTTTAGCCCGACACTGTCGGCATCGCCCACGTTTTCAGGCACTATTACGCGCACATTTACTTTTACCTTCACGCCCACACGTACCGCGACCCCGACTTATACTTTTACTTCGACCATGACTTATACACGGACATTTACAGGCACACCGACAAATACACAGTTCATATCGCCGACAAATACGCCGACCATGACATCCACAATGCCTCCCGACATATTCGACGATTTTGAAACGGGGGTACTGCTGAATCCTGTTGTGACAAATGACGGGACAGACACTATGGCGGTTGTGAATACGAACACGCTTCCGTACGCGGGCGCAAGGGACTGCGTGATAACATTTTCCTCCCCGCCGACAAACTGGGGAGGGGTATTTTCGATCGGGTCGCCTTATCATCCCGACCATGGAAATTCAGATTACTGGAAGAGTTTTGCCGGGGCCACTGCCCTGGATTTCTGGATAAAGGTTTCAAGCGCGAATACACAGCTGTTCATCAAGGTTCAGGAATCCGCCTTGAACGGCGCGGACGGCGAATACTGGTCAAACAGGGCCGCGCCGATTACGATTGTAACCGCGAACGTCTGGACAGAGGTGACCATACTTTTATCAAGTCTGTCGGTTGACCCATTTTCCGGGAGCCAGACAGGAAATAAAATAATGGACCTGCAGGGCATAAACGATGTGGCGTTCCAGTTCAGTGCAAATACAGCATCGCCAATCTACATAGACGACATCAGGTTTGCAGGTATGCCTTTGCCGACGTCTACAAGGTCGCCATCATTTACGGCGACACCGACGAGGACTGCCACGCCGACAAACACAGGCACATCGACGAGGACCGCGACTGCCACCGTAACGGGGACAGGTACGCAGACTTATACGGCTACTCCCACATATACGGCAACAATGACATTCTCGGTGTCGCCGACATGGAGCATATCGCCTACGGGTACGCCGCCTTCGCATACAGTAACCCCGAGTGCGACGTTGACAAACACAGATACTGCGTCTAATACGGCAACAAATACGCCGACAGCGACACTGACAGTTACATCCACGGCGAGCGTTACACCGACATATACGTTATCGCCGACAAGGACAATATCTCCCACCGGGACTCTGCCCACGCTGACTGTGACCCCGACATTTACACTTACGCCGACACTTACGTCTGTGCAAACCGCGACCATAAGCGTGACGCTTACTGCCACAAATACTCGGATCAATACGGCAACCAATACTTTTACGGCAACCGCAACAAACACAGGAACAGCAACCATCACAGAAACCCCGGCATTGACAAACACGGAAATGCCCACAGCCACCCTTACATTGACAGCGGTAATTTTTACACCGACTGTCACGCCCACGGCCACAAAAGAACCATGGCGCCTTGAAATCACCGGCCCTGTGGTTTATCCATGTCCGTATAATCCCGATTCGGCGGCGGAACTGAAGATAAAGATAAAGCTGAGCAAAGCCTGCGGCACGATAACAATAAAAGTATACACCGCAGGATACAGGCGCGTGTTTGAAAAGGCATTCCAGGGAAACTTCAGCGGCGACACACAGTTTGCGGTTGCGGCGGATAATTTTAAGCAGCTGTCAAACGGGATCTACTATTACATAATAACAGGCAAAACTTTGGAAAACGAAACCGCATCCTCGAAAATAGAGTCCATGATCATAATCAGGTAATATAAAAACAAAAAAATTTGGTAACAGATTTTGGTTAAACGGTTCATTGCCACGTGAAACAAGGCACTTATTTCTATTGCCGGTTATCCGCATAAATGATAGAGTTTATCGATTGACCAGGACGCCGACTTTGAGAATATAATCAATATTATTTGGGGGGGCAAAAATGAATTACAGGAACTGTTACAGGCTTAATGAAAAGAGTTCACGTGAAATTAAGGCGGTTTTAATAGCCTTGTTTCTGGTGATTTCACTGGCATCAGCATCATTTGCGGCGCGGTATATGGAAAGGTTGGACCGCGGCGTTGTTGCAGTGCGGGTCAATGCAAGTTCCGTTTATGTGGGCTGGAGAATGTTCGGTACTGATCCGGCCGGAATATCCTTTAATGTTTACCGCAGCGGGGTAAAAGTCAACGCAGCTCCGATTACAACATCCACAAATTATACGGACAGTACAACAGCAACAGGGACTTATACAGTAAGATCTGTCATAGGCGGTGTGGAGCAGGCTGATTCGGAAACAGCGACAGTTTTGGCACAGCCGTACCTGACAATACCATTAAGTCCGCCGCTTACGGAGACAATGCCCGACGGGACAACCTGCACATACTCTGCGGGAGACTGCAGTGTGGGGGATGTGGACGGCGACGGTGAGTATGAAATAATAATGAAATGGGATCCTTCAAATCAAAAGGACAATTCACAATCGGGTTATACAGGCGACGTGTTTTTGGACGCTTACAAGCTCAGCGGAACAAGGCTGTGGCGCATAGACCTCGGCAGGAACATCAGGGCCGGTGCGCATTATACACAGTTTATGGTTGCCGACCTTGACAGCGACGGCAAGGCCGAGGTGGTCTGCAAGACAGCGCCCGGAACCATGGATTCATCCGGAAGTTATTTGAGCAAAGGCCCTGCCGCGACCGACGACGACAGCGCGGATTACAGGAGCACAGCCGGCTACATCCTGACAGGGCCGGAATATCTGACGGTTTTCAACGGACAGACAGGGCGTGAAATGGCTACTGTGAATTATAACCCGCCGCGCGGGACTGTCTCGGCATGGGGCGACAATTACGGGAACAGGGTGGACAGGTTCCTAGCGTGCATAGCATATCTGGACGGCGTGCATCCGAGCGTAGTAATGTGCAGGGGATATTATACGAGGACAACGCTTGCGGCATGGGACTGGAACGGAACATCGCTGACACAACGCTGGTTCTTTGATTCGGACACGGCGGGCAGCCCCTATGCGGCGCATGTGAACGGATTGGGGAATCATAATTTAAGCGTGGGTGATGTGAACGGGGACGGAAAAGACGAGATAATTTACGGGCCGATTGCCATAGACTCCAACGGAAAGGCCATGTATGACACCATGCTCGGACATGGCGACGCAATACACCTGGGAAAGCTGGTGCCTGACAGGCCCGGGCTGCAGGTCTGGGCCATACACGAAACCTATCCGCAAACGAACGGCGGCGGGGAACTGCATGATGCAGCTACAGGGCAGATACTCTGGGGAGTCCCCAACACTGCTGATACAGGCAGGGGTATGGCCGGGGATATTGACGCAAATTACAGGGGATATGAAATGTGGTCCGGGCAAACCAACGGTCTTTACAATCAAAACGGAACAAAAATTTCAACGGTACAGCCTGCGTCCGACAATTTCAGGATATACTGGGACGGCGATTTGCAGGACGAATTACTGGACGGGACACATCTGGACAAATGGAACGGGAGCGGGACAACGAGGCTTGTTTCATTCGAAAATAACGGCGCGGCATCTAATAACGGCACAAAGGCAAATCCGTGCCTGACAGCAGATATTTTAGGGGACTGGCGCGAGGAAGTACTTTACAGGAATACGGGCAGTACACAATTAATGATCTTTACAACCACGATCCCGACCAATTACCGTTTTTATACTTTGATGCATGATTTTGAGTACAGGGATTCAATCGCGTGGCAGAACGTGGCGTATAACCAGCCGCCGCACGTTGACTTTTATCTCGGCGACGGGCCGTCTGCGCAGCCTGTGGAATCAATAATCTACCCCGGGGTGATCGCGCCTACGGTTACTTTTACACCGCTTGCGGGGAACAGCCCGAGTTCCACTTTTACAAGGACATTCACACAAACTTTTACGGCTACGCGGACAACAACGGCTTCTTTTACAAGGACAAATACGGCGGTAAATACATTTACAAATTCAGCGACACAAACCAGGACGACAACGCTGACATTTACTTTAACCCGGACGCCTTTGTCCACGGTGACGGCGGGCGCAAGCGCGACTGTGTCATCCGTATTGACGGGGACAAATACGCCGGTAAATACCGTCACAAATACAGCGACACAAACCAGGACAGGTTCTCCTTCATTCACTGCGTCATTGACTGCAACACCGGCAGCGACAGGCTCGCCTACAGGATCAATTACCGCGACTGTTGTTGTCACGGCCGCGGGGACATTCACATCAACCGTGACGCAAACCGAAAGACAATCCCCGACCATAACAAACACAGCTGTTATAAGCCCGACGTTTACGGCAACAAACACGACAACGCCAAGTTCAACGCGCACGCCGGCAAACACAACAACACCAAGTTTTACACGCACAATAACACCAAGCCCCACATTGACAAATACAAACACAAGGGTTCCAAGCCAGACAATCACAATAACAAATACAGCATTGCCAAGCCCGACACCGACCGCCACAGCCACTATATTCTTGGGAGACAAATTTGAGATTACCGGCGTGCTTGTATACCCGAACCCTTATATTTATCTGGCCGGGGATTTGAACATAAAAATAGATATTACACAGCCCGCGGGAGACATAAAAGTCAGGATATATTCGGTTTCTTTCAGGAAAATATTGGAGCATGACTTTAATGCCGTTGAGAATAAGGAAACCGTGCTGGTTATACCGGCTGCGGAACTAAACAGGCTCGCCTCAGGCACATACTATGTTGTAATTACAGGCAGGTCAAAAACCGGGGACAAGGCAGTATCAAAGCCGCAGGTGATGACCATATTGAAGTAAAGACAGCATAAAATCCATTATATAAAAACCGAAAATTATAATGGACGCAAATTTGGGTACACGTTTACCTGCAAAATAAAGGAGATGTCAGATGATGAAAAAAACGGGTATTTTCGCCGTATTGTTATTCGTCATTTTTACTTCAGGCGTGTTCGCCGCTAAAACAGTTTTTATACCGACAGAATTTGCCTCCCTCGGTCTTGACTGGGACATGACAAGGTCTTATCAGACCGATAATTTTATTTGTTTCTGGGGAACGCTCGCGGGAGCGGATCCGACAATATGCGCGGACACGACTTTGAGGTTTGACCCGGCTTTAGTCTGCAATACCCTGGAAACCATATATGCAAAATACATCACGGATATACAGTTTTGCGCCGATGACGCGTCGAAAAAACTCGGGCAGTACAAGTGCATCATCATGATGAACAACACTTTTTCCAGCCCCAACGGTCCTACGGGATGGGCGTTCGGCGGCGCGTACGACAACACGATCGGAGCCATGTGGGTGAACCCGGCGGCAATGGCCGACGGATACGCGACAGCGCATGAGTTTACGCATTCGCTCCAGCAGATGATTTCCATAGACAAAAACAACCCGAACACGGGCGGCGGATTTGTAAATTACGACCCGGCCGGTTTTTTCTGGGAGACCCACGCAAACTATATGCGTTCGCAGTTATATACGGAATCATGTTTTAACTGGGACATGCCGCGCTGGATTGGAACGTCCATGTTCCACTGGAGCTCCACCAGGCACCACTATGACAGCTTCAGGCCGCTGTATGTTCTGCAGGAGCAGTACGGGATAGTCATGATCAACAGGCTATGGAAGGAATAGATCGGAAGAGCACACGTCTGAACTCCAGTCACGC